>JAFSTC010000095.1 GCA_017450705.1 Lentisphaeria bacterium
CCGCCATGCCAGTTGAACGCCGCATAGTTTGTTTCTTTGTCCATTGTGAGCGAAATGGCCCGTGAGCCGCCGTCCATCGTCAGAATGTTGCGTTTGCCGGCGTGTGCGGCAAGCCCGGCCGCCGTGCCGTCACTTTCGGGGTTGATATGATTGTCCCAATTGCAGTCGCCTCTTGCCCAGCAATTCGGCTGGGTCGTCTGCCCATTGAGAAGGTGGGGGTCGGAACAGAATATCGCAACCAGCCGGGACGGCGATCTCATTTTTCCCTGCTTGTAGGCGGGCTGAAGGCTGCCCATAAATTGTCCCAGGTATGCATCGATAATGTAACTGCGGTTGAAGCCCTTGCGATCCTCCTCCGGCATCCAGTCCCAGTGTTTAAAATCTTTCAGCGGCGTGCGGGTGGCGTCCGCCGGGCAGTCTATCAACTTCAATGTAAGATACTTGCCGTTGATCAAGCCGTACCATCCGTTTTTTGTCCGCTCTTCCGATGAAGCGGTAGCGGGAAAATATCCGTCGTTGGCATCCTCATAGAGCGCGACGGCGACGCCCTGCTGTTTCAGGTTGGAAAGGCATCTGGCGCTTTGTCCCCTCATCCGCGCCTGCTGCAGCGCGGGCATGAGCATCGCCGCCAGAATGGCGATGATGGCGATCACGACGAGCAGCTCTATGAGTGTGAAAAAATGCCGATCCTTCATGTTGAGCCCTTTCTCTTTTTGTTGTTCTACGCCGTCGGCGCAAAGTTGCGAGTGACGATACTGCTGAAAATATACGCTTTTTTTCGGTCGTCCGCCTTGACTTTTTCGACATAAAATAGTATTTTTACGACAAACACGCATTTAGTGAGGGCGGGATGAAAGCAAAATATACCGCGGACATGTCCTTTTTCGTCGAGGACGGCCGGCTGCCGCTGGCCGTGCGCTTTATCGACGGCCGACACCCGGAAAAGCTCTTTCACGCCCACAAATTCATGGAAGTGGTGATCATCACTTCCGGCAGGCCGCTGCACATAGCAGGCGACGAGTCCTGTGAAGCGGAAAAGGGGGATGTTCTGGTGATCCAGCCCGGGACGGTCCACGGCTACGACCGCACTTCCGGCGCGGGGATTCTGAATCTGATATTCGACAGCGACAAACTGCCGGTCCCCCAGCTGGACGGCGGGGATTTCTCCCTTTTCGGCAAGTTTTTCCCCGGCAGAGGCGAATCGTACATTTCCGCAAAACCCGCGGTCCATCTGCCCGAAGAGATCTTGGAGCAGATCATTTCCGTGATACGCCGCATCGACGAGGAAACAAAAAGCATCCGCCCCGGTTCGATGTTTTACGCCATGGGGCTCTTCATGGAGGCCCTGAGCATCATTTCCCGCGCCGGGAGCATGCAGATAAAGTCCGAACACTCCCGGTTCATGCTGGAGAACGCCTTGCGCTACATCAACAAAAATTTTCAGAAGCAGATAACGCTGAGCGAACTCGCCCGCGTGTCATGCATGTCGGAACGCAATTTCCAGCGCCACTTCCGGCAGGAAATCGGGCAATCCCCCATGCAGTATCTCATGGGGATCCGTCTGCGCCGCGTGCAGGAACAGCTGCTGACCGACGACACGGAGATCGGCGTCATCGCCCTGAATTGCGGTTTTTACGACAGCAATTATCTGTGCAAGAAGTTCAGGCGGGCTTTCCGCATGACCCCGTCCGAATTCCGCCGCCGCAGCCGCAAAGCGGCCGGAAGGGAGGCGTAGGGCAGGGGAAAATCTCCGGCATCCCGCGGCGAAAAGGCCCCACTTTTTCCGCCGCCGGGCTTGACAAATCGGGCGGGAACGTGTCTATTCAACGACGACGCGACATCAACGGAATTTCGAGGAAACGAGTTATGAAAAAAACTGCCGAGATCACCTGGAGTTTGATGCATCCGACGCCTCTGGACCCCGATTACATGCGCCGGGTGGTTCAAAAGAGCGCGGAGTACCGCGTGGACAGTTTCGAGATCTGCGCCGCCTGCCACTCCCTGCTGGGGGGCATGGACGGACTTCTGCTCTACGAGGATTTTCCCCACGCCGCCGCGAAGATCGACCGGGCGGCCATCCTGAAAAACCGGGAGACGCTCCGGGAAGTTTTGAACATCGCCCACGCCGCCGGGAAACCCGTCTATTACTGGCACCGCGAGGTCATGGTCCCGGACGGCCTGCTGACCGATCTCCCCTCCCTGCTGGACGGAAACGGCGAATTCGACTTTTTCGGCGAGGCCTTCGGGACCCTTCTGCGGTACAAGATCGACCGGACCTTTGCCGAAGTCCCCGAACTGGACGGGCTGGTCCTGACGCTGACCGAAGCCGACTACTCCGTGATCCACAATTCCAATGCAAAGGACTTCCCGCCCGTCAAGGTGGTGGAGCGGATCGTTTCCATCTTCGCCGAAGAACTGCGCAAGCGGAACCGCCACTTCGTCCTCCGCTCCTTCGGCTCCATCGCGCAGGATTACGAGGACATCATTTCAGGCGGCGCGGCGGCCGCGAAAAAGTTTCCCTTCGAGATCGAGACCAAGATCACGCCCTACGACTTCGACCCCTTTCTGCCGGTCAATCCTTTTCTGCGCGCCGTCCCCGGGACGACGCTGGGCGCGGAGTGCGACTGTCTCGGGGAGTTCCTCGGCGCGGGGTTCCTCCCGGCGGAAAACGTCGACAACATCGTCCGCTACGTCCGCAACGGTCAGGCCGCCGGGGTCAGCCGCTACGCCATCCGCCTCGACCGGGTGGGCAACTCCGTCTTCGACGCCTACGAGATCAATCTCTACGCTTACGCCCGGGCCGTCGACGACCCCGACGTGACCGCCGAGGACATCCGCCGGGAGTGGGCCGACCGGCACTACCCCGGCTCCGCCCGCATGACCTTTCTCGATCTGGGGCTCGACGGCTTCAGCGTGGTAAAGAAAACCCATTTTCTCGACGGGAACGTCATCTTCCACCAGTTCCCCATCAGCCGCGATTTCCGGATCCCGAAGGCGGGGTACGCCTTCGCTCTCTTCAAAGAAAACATCGATCTGCACCTCGGGCAGGGGATCTGGTCCATCCTGAGCGCCAACCGTACGCCGGGCCGAAAGGCCCTTCTGGCCGAAAAGGACGCGGCGGTTTCCCTCGCGAAAGCCGGTCTCGCCCGCCTCGCGGCCCTGCCGCGGGAGCCGGGGTACGAAGCCGAATACGTCTGGCGGGAACGGCTCTGGAAAAACGCCTGCGCCGCAACCGAAGCCGTCCGCGCCTTCTGCCGCTGCGTCGCGGCCTATTTCGACGATATGGAGAGTCACGCCCCGGAGCCGAAACGCCTGACCCTGGCCATAGCCGAGGCGGAAAAACTCTTTGCCGACCTTGCGGAGACCCCGCTGGAAGAGTCCGCGGAGCCGGGCAAGTTCGTCAACGGCATGGGGCACGACCTCTTCCGGCGCGGCAAGACGGTCCGCGACGCCTATCTGGAGCCGCTGCACATTCTCGTTTCGCTGCTGCCGCAGGAGTATGCCGCGGAGTTTTCCGCCCGCGATCGGTACGCGCCGGGGACCTGCGACTGCGTCGTCTGCGGCGGTCTGGCCGACGACTGGCGCTGCGGGCGGTACATGCACGGCTCCCACGCCCGGCTGCTCAACGGTTTTCCCGTCCGCTACGCGGGGAATCGAGTCTTCCCCAACGGCTTCATCGACTTGGAGCTCGTGTGTCCCGGGGAGGCGGCGGAAGTCCTCTTCCGGAGCGATCCCGAAGCGGAGGAAAAGCGTTTTTCCGTCGAGATCGACGGCGTCCGCCGGGACTGTGTTTTCGATGCGGAGGGCTTCTGTACTCTCGATGCGACGCCCCGGGAGGGACTTGTGAAGATCCGGCTGGCGAAAGCCCCTGGGGCCGATTACCCGTCCTTCCGGGTCGTCGCAGCAAAACAAAAAAGCCGGCCGTCGGCACGGCCGGACTTTTGTCTCGGGTAGGAGAGGACCGGGGCGTCGAACGCCCCCGGTCTTCCCGTTCCGTCACAGGAGTTTGTCGAGTTTCTCGATCTCGGAGGCGATCTTCTCCCGGGCGGCGTGGTAGTCTTCGAAGCTCCAGCCGTTGGGCAGTTCGAGGCGGCCCGAGCAGCAGCGTTTGCCGTCCTTGTCCCACTTCTTTTCGAAATGGGAGTCGAGGAAGACGCTCTTTGTCCGGAAGTTTTCTCCGAAATCGAAACTGTTTTTCAAGTCGGCCAGCACTTTTGCCGACCGGGCCGCTTCGCGGGCGAGGCCCTTTTTCTGCGCGGCGGCGATGCGGTTCTCCAGCGTTATGATGTAGCGCAGATCGTCCACGCCCTCGCGCATGGCTTCGTAGTTGATGATGAAGCCGCCCTTGTGCTTGGGATCCGGCGGCAGGTTGTAGCACCAGTCCACGGATTCCCCGGTGCCGCCGTCAAGCTCGGTGTAGGGCGAGCCGTCGATGAAGAAATAGCAGTGGATCAGCTGTCCCTTGGCCCCCTTTCCGATGGTGCGGAAGAACCAGCCCATGGCGAAGCGCCGGGCGGCGGGCTTCGAAAAGACGATGGCGTTGTCGATGTTGTAACTCCACAGCTCCTTGCCCTCCCGGGCGCAGCGCTCGGCGATCTCGGGCCACTCGTCCACGTACCAGAGCTTGCGGGTGCTGTAGCGCAGGCCGTAGGCGTCCACACAGGGGGCTATTTTGTCGACCACGTCCTGACAGGGCCGGGTGGTCTTGTACCACAGATGGGAGTTCCAGAGGCGGGCGCCGCACTTCTTGAGCAGGGGCACTTCCCAGAGGGCCTTTTCCTTGTTGTGCAGATTGCTCGGGAGCTCGTCCCAGGTGTAGAAGTACACGTCGGGCCAGTTCTCCTTTTTCGCGCGGGCCATGATCTCGCGGACGGTCCTCATGTACCGGGCCGCTCCGTCGGGATCTTTGAAGAACATGTTCGCCAGCTGCTCCGTGGCGATGAGCATGGCCTTCATGCCGTATTTTTTCATGTTCCGGGCGATGCCGGGCAGGGGCGAGCGTTTCCAGTCAACCCCGCCGTTGGAAAGGACGATGACGTCGGTTCCCATGGTGAGGTGCATGGTGTTGCAGCCGTGTTCGGCCATTTCCCGGACGAGTCCGGGGTAGAGCTGACAGCTGCCGGGGAAACTGAAGAACCCGGTCCGCTCCCGGACAACGGGATCCAGTTTGAAGGGACGGACTTTGACCGTGACCGGGATGATCCGTTTTCCCTTTGCCGATGTCAGGGCGAGCTCACAGGTGTAGCTCCCCGGCTTCACGTTTTCGCCGACCTTGAAGGTGAGCCAGAACTGTTTCGTCTGGCCCTTTTCGAGGCGGCAGACGTTGGTGCGTTCGAGGCACTGGGGCCCGCGGATGAACTCCGAGGGACCGTAGATGTTGGTGGTGCGCTTGGGGATCTCCAGCACGACCGCCGCGTCTCCCCGGATGCCCTTCTTTTCCAGACCGTCGGCCCCGGTGAGGGTGAGTTCCCCGCAGTCCTCGAGGCCGTGGACGCTGAAGCTCGCGGGCTCGAACTCGCCCTGCGCGGCGTTCACGGTCAGGGCGATATTTTCGGGCGCGGCGGCGGGTTTGCTGTTGGAGAAGCAGAGATCCATCCAGTCCTGCTTGTTGACGAGGTACCCCAGCTTGCGCGACAGCGGACCGGGCTCGGGCACGGGCCGGTCGTCGACGAATTTCCGCTCCCGGAGATAGCCGCTGTCGATCTTCTTTCGGATGATCTCGGGCATCAGCTCCGCGAAAGTCTTGTCGCTGCGGGTCACGCTCACGCACTTCCACGCGGGGTAATCCACCTTGCGGCGGTTGGCGGAGGGGATGAACTTGATGTAGCCGAGGAACATCCAGCCGCCGGGATAGAGGGTGATCTTCGCCCCGTCCATCTTGACGTCCCGCGCGATCCTGACCTCGGTGTTGGGATGATAGGTCTTGCTCGCTTCTCCGATTTGGACCCGGTAGAGATGTTCGCGGTCGGGCACGGAGATCATGAAGTCCACGGGGAGCGTGTTGGCCCGCACCCCCAGATACACGTCATAGGTCCCGGAGAGCCCGGGGGCGTAGGTGAGGGGGAACTCCTCGGTGTTGTTGGAGCTCATCAGCACGCCGGGATAACCGGGGAAGAAGGGCAATTTGCGGTAGACCCACCGCCAGCGGTGGGGGATCTGCGTGAAGACCGGCTTGGGCGAAAACTTTTCGAATTCGCTGAAAACCACCGTTCCCTCCGGATCCGTGACGCCGGGCACCGGCTGGATCTCCGAGGCGGGGAAGGTCTTTTCCTTCTTCGCCTGCGCAAGGAACGCGCCCTTGCGGAAATTTTGGATCTTGACGGAGTAGATGTTGCCGTAATACAGCCACTTGGGCGTGCTGCCCAGGCGGAAGAGCTCGCCCGGCTTGTGGGTGAGCTTGCCCGCGGAGGGGAAGTCCGCGACGACTTTGCCGTTGAGCGTGACCTGCGCGCGGTTTTCGCCGCGGACGACCCGCAGCTCGTAGTCCCGCAGGTTCTGCAGTTTGGCGTCGATGAGGTTGTAGAAATTCTTCGTGCCGGGGAAACAGACCAGCAGCTGGCCGTTCTTGCGCACCCAGACGGAGTAACTGCTGTTGAAGGTGTCGCCGCAGGTCACCAGCGGCAGCCATTCTCTTCCCCGGGCCAGATCGGGGGCGAAAAAGACCTCCAGCACCATGCCGTCGGGGAAATAGAGACCGTCAGCCCTGCATTCGGCCGTGCCGCCGGAGAAATTGAGGAAGAAGCTCCGGTCGTCCTCCCGGGCCCAGGAGACTTTTCCCTTGAGGGCCAGATGCGAATCACCGCCGCTGTCTTTGGCGGTCGCGTTCCCCGTCCCGTCCTTGAGTTTCCACTCCGCGGCATCGACTCCCGTCAGCAGTGCGGCCGCCGCCAGAAGGACCAGCTTTTTCCAACTCATTTTCCCCGCTCCTTTCTCTGAATTTTCCGTCCCGGGCCCGCTTCAGGGTGAGGCCGGCCCGCAAGAAAATCATGTTCTGTCATACAATATAACAATATATCACGTAAAAACGCCGCCGTCAAGCCGGTCCGCCCGCTTCGCTTTTTCAGCGGAATTTCCTGAGCGTATCGAGGATGGCGCGTTTGTGTTTGTTTTTTTCCAGCCCGAAGATCATGAATGAGCCGTAGACCTTGACGGGGTAGGGGATCCCGGTGATGTAGGCGCGGCCGGTTTTTTCGATCTGTTCCAGGCGCTTCTTCTGCATCTCGCTTGTGCGGTCGTACTTGTAGACGCCGATCTCGGAGTTGCCCACCAAAATGGCCACGGCGCTGCTGGCCCGGAAGGGTTCGGGGGGGATGATCCTCACGCTCTCCACAGGGACGCCGTCCCGTTTGAGGAAATCCGCGAAATCCCTCGCTTCGAGATAGTTGTTGCCGACGGAACGGCATCCCGCCCCGGCGAGAAGGAGCAGCAGCAGCGCTCCGGCAGATCGTTTCAGCATGGATCCCTCCCTCGATGGAAAAAACTCTGCAAGTTATAAGATAACCCCCCGCGCACCAAAAATCAAGCCGCCGTCTTGACAATCGCCCGGGGGCGGGCTACATTAAGGACATCTGACGCAAGGAGGGAGTTTTGTCCATAACCGTTACATTCGCCCGGGCGAAAAGCTACGACCGCGACGAACTGCGCGCCGCACTGAAAAAGGTGTTTTCTCCCCAGCTGGAGGCCAGCGGCGGCGTTTCCGGACGCTCGGTTCTGCTCAAGCCCAATCTGCTGGCGTGGAAACACCCCAATGATCCCACATGCGTCAACCCTGCTTTCATCGTCGAGACCGCCCGGCTCTTCGTCGAAGCCGGAGCCTCCCGCGTGGCTGTGATGGAAAATCCCGCCGTGCGCTCGGCGCCTGCGATCCTCGAAGACATGGGCATCGCGGAGGAACTGCGGCAAATGGGCGTCGAGTTCGCCAATTTCGCCGACTACCGCGACTGCCGTCTGCCGGAGTCCGCCGTCTTCAAAAACGCCGAACTCGCCGCGGAACGGCTGGACTTCGACTTCGTGGCTGACCTGGCCAAGGTCAAGACCCACGGCATGATGACCCTGACACTGGCCGTCAAAAATCTCTTCGGCTTCATCTCCGGCGGCGAGCGTCTGGCGTGGCACCTCAAGGTCCGCCGGGACTTTGCCCTCTTCGCCGACTTCCTGCTGGACCTCTACCTCGAAGTCAAACCTCGATTCAATTTTCTCGACGGCGTCATCGCCATGGAGGGCAACGGTCCGGGCAGCGGGACGCCGGTCTTCTGCGGCTTCGTCGCCGGGTCCTCCGACGCGCTGGCCCTCGACGCCGCGACCGCGCCTCTGCTGGGCGTGGACGATCTGCTCACCGTGACCCGGGGAAAGGAACGGGGACTGCTCTGCGATTTTGCCTGTACGGGAGACATCCCCCGCCTGCAGCCCCTCGTCCGCCCTGATCCCCCCGGACTCATCTCCCAGTGGGGCCTCGACCTGCCCCCCGGCCTGCGGGAAATCATGAGAAACCGCCTGCTGGCCCGCCCCGAACTGGACGCCTCCAAGTGCGTCGGCTGCGGCCTGTGCGCCAGGATGTGCCCCCCGCAGTCCCTCAAGATCGTCGACGGAAAACCCAAGTTCAAACTGACCGAGTGCATCCGCTGCTGCTGCTGTCAGGAACACTGCCCCCGCGGCGCCATCCGCTTCCGCACCAACCGCTTCCTGCGCGCCATCGAAGCCCTGCGCGTCCTCCTCTCCGAACTCCTCCGCTGATTTTTCGTAAAAAGCGGAGGGGGAAGACCCGGGGAGAGGAAAAAACTTCTTTTTCGCTTGAAAAAGAAGTTTTTTTCTCTCCCCGGACCCCTCACTTTTTTCAAGAAAAAGGGCGTATTTTGAGGGAGGATGGCGCTGCTGCGGCGCTATTTCGAGGCGAGACGGAAGTGCTTGATTTCTGGACTCTGAAAGAGTTCGGTCACTTTTCCCTCCGGATCAATGGAGAAGCGGTCGAATTCGCGGCCGTTTTCATCCAGTGCGGTGAGCCGGATGGCATCCCGGGTTACCCGGACTGCCAGATAACTGAAGTCGGGTTTGGCGGAGTTGCTTTTTGGCGCATCGACCGAGACCCATGTGACGGGTGCGCGGGAAAGGCTCCATTTCCCGATCGGATCGCGGGCGATGAGTTCATCCGAGCCGCGGTTTGCCCGCCAGTATCTGTGGACGTGTCCGCAGAGCCAGAGGTGGATCCGTCCTTCGGGGGTCTGGTCGTCCAGCAGGGGGGCGGTCATCCGGCGCATCTTTTCGGACATGATGTCCTTTGTGATCTGGGGCTCGACGTGGGAGAGGACTATTCTGAACTTGGCGGAGCGGAATTCCGGAGTTCGCCGCAAGGTTTCGAGCCAGCGGCTCTGGCGCTCGAAGAGGGTGTCGAGTTTCAGCACCGGACCGTTGTAGGCCTCGTTCGGAGCCCTGAAGAAATCACCGCAATCCAGCACGATGAACAGCACCTCTCCCCGGCGGAAGGCGTAGTAGGTCTTTTCGCCCGGCAAGAGAAAACAGTCATACCAGTCTTCCGCGGCGATGCCGCAGAATTCATGGTTTCCCCGCAGATAGACCCACTGCAGCGGCCGTTCCCGATCCGGAGCGGAAAAATAATCGAAAAAGTCCGTGAAACAGGTCTTTTCGAGGTCGTTCGAGTAACTGTCCAGATCGCCGGCGTGCACGACGAAATCGGATTCCCGGAAGGCGGGCATATCCTGCATTTTGCGCATATATTCCGCCCGCTGAACAACGGTTTTGCACCCCGCGGAGAGCGACAGCTGGGTGTCGCCCAGCACGAAAAAACTGAAATCCGGACGGTTGCCGAAGGTGTGGAAACTCTTGATCGGCAACAGGATCTCCCTGTAGGGGCGGCGCGACCACAGCGGTCGTCTGAACCCCTCCATTCCCGCGGGCGGCTCCAGAAGGAGCAGTCGGTATTCATAGTCGGAATCCGGTTGCAGTCCCGACAGACGGATGCGGTGGAACCGTGATTTTTCACGCAGGATGCAGTCACCAGCGAGATCCCACTCCCGGCGCCATTGCGCGGTCCCTTTGAGGCGATACTCCACTCCGGCAGGAACGGGGGCTTTCGTGATGAAAGAGATCACGACCGAACCGATGTCGGGCCGGGAAAGCAGTTCCGGATGGGCCAGCCCGGCTCTGACCGGCTGATAGTCCGGCAGTTCCCGGATCGCCAGACGCCACGAGTTTTTGCGGTTTTTTCCGTAGCAGAAATCGAGTTTCCAGCTGCTGCGGCAGCTTTCGATCTGGATCTCGTTGTCTCCCTTTTTCAACGCGACGGGAAAAACATGATCGGCCGCCGTGACGGGGTCGTAGTCATTGCCAAGCCCCTTGCCGGTGAAGTCATAAACCGTTTCTCCGTTGACTCTGACGGCAAACACCAGACCGCCGACCCCGAACCAGGTCCGGCGGTCCGCTGCGGACGCCGTACGGCAGACCAGCACGGCGCTGTTGCAGGATCTGCCGCAGATATTCTCCAGATCGAAGACCCCGTCCTTTACCCTCACTGCCAACGGGTTCGTGATCCCGTTCCCAATGGTGACGACTCCGTTTCGGGCAACGATCGGCACATGAGGTCCGCGTTTCCATGCATTTTCGTGGCTGAAGCAGTAAACCTGCCAATTTTCCGGCAATCCGGCCTGAAGCACTCCGCACACGGCGAGAATTGCTGCGGCGATGTGGGTGCGGTCGATCATTTTTTCCTCCTGCTGATCTGTCCGGAACGTTCCGTTATCACCAGCCGGACCAGTGAACGGCTTTCCAGCTGGTGCCGCCCAGTTCCGGATAGGGATTCGCCTGATTGGTGACCTTCTTTGCGCCGGCGTGGCCGTCGGCGTAAAGGATGTTGACGTTCTGATTATGCCGGGGATGAGGTGAACCGATGTTGTCCTGCGAGAGAAGATAGTCCGTGTTGTTCGAAAGGCGGAAAGAACCATGACTGCCGCCTTTGCCGTATCTGACCCAGCCGTCGAGCAGGGCGTACATTCGCGAGGGGAAACGCACATTGGTACTTTTGAGCACACTTTTGGACACAACGGCATTCCCGTTGTCCACGCCGCGGACATATCTGGCGCAGCCGATGTTCTTGTAGGGATAACTGTATCCCGTGTATTCGATATTGCCGGTTTTCGAATCGTAGAGATCCTGCGGTTTGTTCGCGGCTCCCGGAACCAGCGACGGGCAGGAAAACACTTTCAGCGGCAGGAATCCGTTGTCATGAAAGTAGCCGGTCCAGTAATAGGCGCTGGCGGGCTTTCTGGCGGCCGGAGCGACATTCATGTAGGGGATGTAATACCCCGTATTGTTGACATATATCTGAAACGCGCTTCCGAACTGCCGCATGTTACTCATACAGCTTGCTCCGCGCGCCGATTCCCGCGCGCTGTTCAGCGCCGGCATCAGCATGGCGGCCAGAATGGCGATGATGGCTATGACGACCAGGAGCTCTATCAAAGTAAAACGATATTCCGTTTTTTGTTTCAACAATGAATGGATGTTCATGATCAATTTCCTTTCCCCGTATTGTCATTCGAATCAAAAGACATTGATGGAAAGATCTTTTATCTTCCCGGTGAAACAGCTTTTCAGGTCTTCGCCGCCGCCGAGAATTCCGGCCTTGGGGCGCATCTGGTTGCCGGTGACCCCGACAGGCTCGCCGGGTTCGCCATTGAGATACACGGTAAAAGTTTTTTGATCGAAAAGGACGGATACATCGTTCCACTTGCCGGGGATGAGCTTACCCGCGGATTCGGCATAAACCAGTCCGGACCCGGTGGCGTCGAAACGGACACCGAGAAACATCTGCGCACGGAGCCTGCCATTTGAGACGGAAAGCATGAAGCCGTGACTGCCGGAGCCGAAAATGAACTGTTCGTGCGTGGAAAGTTCCGGGACCAGAATCTTCATGGAAACTTTGTATCCGGCGTACATCGGAACGACCTGCATCGGGAGCGAGAGATGGGAGCGTTTATCGAACTCCATGCTCCATGTACCGCCGTCTTCCGGGATCCTGCGGGGAAGTTCAGGATACTCTCCTCCCTTCAGCAGGGCATCGAACATCAGGGAGCCGTACCGGGAACCGCCGAACCCGATACCGGATGCCAGCGGTGTACAGCCGTTCATGACGGCATAGTATTTGCGTCCTGATGAATTGGGAACGACGGTTCCCCTGCCGGGAGTAAAATCGAAGATCATCGGAGTCAGCAGATTTTCATCGGCCGAGACCTTGACGACACGTCCGGCGGACTTATCATAAACGGTAAAGATCCTCGTCTTTCCGGAGGGTGTGTACAGAGACTTTTCCGCGCCACGCCAAGTGTTGCCTTTCTGATCGATGCAACGAGCGGAAAAGACGCTCTTTTTCGGATCGGCGGGAAGCACAAAGAAATCAAAGGAGACTTCCTTGCGGTTGACATGTTCCGGAATCCGATACTGGCTGTTGTAGCGCGACAGGACCATGTGAAGTCCGTGCTTCCCCGCATAATATCCCACGATCTGTTTCTTCATGATTTCCCTTACGGGAATGTTTTCATTGAAAATCCCCGGAACTCGGATGTCGAGAACCGCTTCATCGATTTCCTTCTTCGGCAGACGCAGATAAAAGGAACGCGAAAAATTGGAATTCCATTTGTTCTCTTTGAATGTCCATGGCAATTTTCTCCCGCTGCCGGTTCTTGCGCCGGGCGCCCTCCTGAGGTCGAAGGACGCTTTGAAATCGAACCGGGCGAGGCCGTGAAATTCGATACGGATCACCGCATCGTCGTCGGTTTCCCGCAGGCCCGGACGGTTGTCAGCCATCCACACAGTGTCGCTGCCGTCGAGGATTTCCGCCTGAGCCAGCGGGACCGGACCGGTGATTTTCCCTTTCAGGCGCAGCAGGCCGTTTTCGTAAGGGGTGATCGTGTAATCGGCCCTGATGCCGCAGAGCTGTTCGCGCAGGGGGTGTTTTGCCCATTGCCAGTCCTGATTCCAGTCGGCCCGCAGCTCCTGTGCCCAGAAACTGTCGGGCGGGGTGTATCGGCCGCCCTTCCATGTGATTTCCAGACGGGGCTTCACCAGCTGGTATTTGAGCAATTCCGCCGCGGGCGCGGTAAAGGTCGTCTCGGCGCATTCGGTCGATTTCAGGCTCCGGGGGGCAAAGCGTCTGACGACGTTTCCTTTGGCGTCGGTGAGTATGAGGGTGATCCGGTATTCCCGCGCCGGGGTCTGGTCGGGAATGTTTGAAACCTGATACTCGGCCGTTTCTCCGGCCAGAAGGCGCCGGCGGTAAGAGAATATCAGGTTCGGCACGGAAAGGTCGTCGCCGGGGAAGGACGTGATTTTTTCTCCCCGGATCTTTTCGGAAAAGTACCGCACCATCCGCAGCGAACTCCATCCGGTATTGACCATGGGCCGGTAGCAGGTGTTTTCATTGACTTCGTCCCACTCCGTGAGCAGACAGACGTCCGGACGGAGCGCGGCGACAAACTCCAGTTCTCTGCGCAGGGTCGCGACACCTTCGGAATCGCGGGTGAAATTCCAGCGGTACTGGTTCTCGTGCCCCTGGATCAATCCGTAGGCAAGAAATTTATCCTTGAATTCCGGTTCGGAAAAAATCTTGTGCAGGATCGGGATCATCACCTTGAAGCCGAACGCGGTATCCGTCCTGCCGCCGCTCCGGAGAAAGTGCGTACCGGAGATGAGGATCCCGTCGCTGATCCGGAGTTGACTGCGCAGAGCTTCCGCCATGGCATCGATATCGGCGGCTTTCAACGGGTCCCCGGCTCTGCTGAACTTGTGTTTGTCATAAAACGGCACATAAGGGACCAGATTGAATTTATTTCCGAATTTTGCCTGAAACGCCTCACGTATGTCTTTGATGTAACTGACATCGACGGCTGCGGGATAGAAGGAGATGAGCGGTTTGCCGTTGAAACGGAAAACATTGGGCCCGGCGAGCATCATTCCGGCAATAGGGAGATAAGCCCTGTTGATCGCCGCAGCGGAACGCCGCGCCCCGAGTTCCCCGTGCAGCCTCAAATGGTTGTCCAGACTGGTCTTGAAAAAACTGGTACGTCCGGAAGTGTGCAGAAGCGAGGCGATGCCGGAAATTTTACCTCGTTCGAGAGCGGTTTTCAGAGCTTGCGCTTCCGCATCACTGACCTTCATGTTTTTTTTACGGGCATGTGCGAGTCCGCTGTTCTGATAAAGGGGGCGGTCATACCAGCGGTGCAGATAGTCATCCTTGCTCAAAGTGTATTTCAACTGGGCACGGGTGACGAACTCCGTCCGGTTGTTTTTCAGGCGGCAGCCGGTGCTCGCGGCGGAATATTCTGCGAGCTTTTTCTCCGCATCCGGAGTCAGACGCCATCCAGTATACTTCGTTTCCGCGGACGCACCTCCGGCAAGGAATGCTCCGACCAGCAGGATCAAATGAAACTTCATGTTTTTCCCCGTTTTACGCCGACTCTTCCGAAACCGGAACAAAACGCTTTTTTTCGCGCATGACACGGCTTTCGCAGGCGGATCCGTTTCGACTGTTTTTGCTGCCGATAAGATAACGCGGTTCGCCGGCTTTTGCAACGAACGAAATGACATAAATAACGAATGAAATGACAAAAGTTTCGCAATGATGTCTTGAAAATTCAGGCAGGAGGGATATATTGAAATCCAGAGGGACCTATGAGATCGTTCAGCCAAATCTGTTCAACTCTGCCGCACACCAATAATTTTTATGGGACAGGCGTTTCATCCGTTCCGCCGCTGATGCCGGAGCGGTTCAGCCTGTATTACCATGACGGGGGATCTTACGCGCTGTGGGACAGGGTGTTCTGTCACGAGTCCTTCATTTTCGTCTACATGATCTCCGGAAAACGTGTGGTCCATGTCAACGACTGCTCATACACCCTGGAAAAGGGCGAGATCATCCTCATTCCGCCTTACTCTCGGCATGCCTTCGGCAAACAGTACCGCCAGTTCGAATCGCTGCTGGCCTCCTTCGTCATTCCCGAAAAGGACCGGCGTCTCCTCGACGTTTCCGGTCGGACATGGCGTCTGGCCCGCCGTGAAAAGGGAACGCTCCGCGCCGTGGTCTCCTGTTTCCGAAAGTGGCTCGACGGCGATTTCGCCGCTGCCGAAGAGACCGTCTGCCTTTTCGCCATTCTTCTGAGACAGATCCAGAGCATCGCCGCGCCAGAACTCGGGGCCCGTCATCTCTCCGACGCGGAACTGCCGCTGCTGACTCGGATCACGGCCTATCTTGCCGCCAACCGCCACCGTCACGTCACTTTGGCCGAACTCTCGAAGGAACTTCACGTCTCCGGAAGTACGCTCCGGCAGACTTTCCGCAAGAAAATGAATGTCTCGATCGGACACTATCAATTGGTGCGGCGGCTCCGGCACGGCATCCAGCTGCTGAAGTCCACCGACCGGAGCGTAGCAGAGATCGCCGAAATGGTCGGCTTCTCCTCCGCCAACGGTTTCATGCTCGCCGTAAAACGCGAGTGTCACGGCGCCACTCCGAAGTCCTTCCGCGGACCTTTCCGGTCCTGAGAAAGGCGAGGGGAAATCCGGTGTTTTGAGGGGACGCGCCGGAAATAAGAGGCCCGTCCGTCAGATTGCGGCGAGGCTGGTGCTCCACTCTTCCCCGACGGAACCGTAATAGCGCCACAGGAGGGTGTCGGCGCCTTTGACGAGCTGGGCGCCCAAGTCGCCCGCGGCGGTGCGGATGCGGAGGTCGTCTTTGCCGTCGCCGTCGAAGTCGGCGATCTGTTCGACGGTCACGCTGCCCAGGTCGCCGAGACCGAACCAGCTCTTGACGCTGCCGGCCTCAACAAGCCACGCGCCGTAGTAGGTGCCCTTTTGCAGCAGTACGTCGTCCACGCCGTCGCCGTCGAAGTCGCCCGCGCCGATGATGGCGAAGCCTTCGGGGAGGGTGTCGAGATTGGCCCACGCCATGGTGCCGTCACTTTGTGTGAGCCAGCTTCCGGCGAAGCCCGCGTCGTGCTTGAGGACAACGTCGTCTCTTCCGTCGCCGTTGAGGTCGCCGACGGCGGTGATTTTCCATTCGTCGCCGAGGCTCTGGAAGTAGTTCCAGCCGGTTGTGGGACCGCTGGTGAAGAAGCACCCCACCGCGCCGTTGACGTTGCGCAAGAGAAGATCGCTCTGGCCGTCGGCGTTGAAATCGCCGAGGCCGAGGATCTGGGTGTCGCCGTCGAATTCGCCCACGGTTTCCCACCCCGTGACGTTGCCGGCGTCGTTGGTGACCCAGGCGCCGATGACGTTGCCGGTGCTCTTGACGTAGACGTCATTGGTGGATTTCCCGGCGGAAGAGATGCCGGTGCCGAAAATCTCCCAGCCCTTGTTGCGCTGACTCAAATCGCCCCAAGCGGCGGTCTGGCCGGACTGGATGAGCCAGGCCCCGGTCGCCCCCTCCGCGCCGTGGCCGGACTCGGTGATGGACATGATGACATCCGCCCGCCCGTCGCCGTTGAGGTCGCCGGGAAGTCCGGAGACGGCGGCGCTGTTTTCGATGGTGAGCGAGAGGAGGGAATCGGCGAGGCCCAACGAGTACGTCTGTCCCCCCACTGTGGCGGGGGAGCCGAGGGAGACATTTCCAAGCTCCGCCCCGGTATCGGCGTGGACGATGATGATGATCTGGTCGAAGTTTGAAACATTTCCTGCGAGGGCGTAGGTGCCGGGGGCCTGATGGGCGGCAACGGTGAGGGTGAAGTCGGGAGTTCCTTCGACGAGGGAGAGGTCGTTGACCCGGGGGGCGGCCCCGGGAGAGACCGAAGAGATGTCGAAGTCGATGACGCCCCCGGAGCCCGCGGAGACCACGGCGGCGTCGGAGACGGTCAGAAGCCCCGTGGCTTTTCCGCCGCTGCGGATCTCTAGGACACCTTTTTTGATATCGGCCGACTGGAGGACACCGCCCTCGTAGACAGCGACGGCTCCGTTGCTGACGACCGCTGCGGCGGCGGTGGTCCCCGAGTGCAGGGTCATGCTGCCGGAAGTGAGGACAAAGCACGAAAAGGTGTTGCCGACGAACTCCACTTTTGCGCCGTCGACGATCTCGACGTATCCGCCGTTCTCGCGGATCCGCGTCGCGGTGCCGCCGAGCCCCACATGGAGTTCCCCGCATTCGTCGACGCTGACGTCGTCCGCGCTCCCGCCGGGAAGCACGTAGATCACGCCCCAGTCGCCCGCCGAGGCGGATTCGAGTTTCCCATCATCTTCGACCCGGAGGTGTCCGGCATTGTGTGCCGCGGCGTATCGGATGATCCCGCCGCTCAGGACCGACAGTTCCGCGCCGTTTTTGACGACGGCGCTTTCCAGTGTTCCGGAAGCGGAGACGCCGATGAAAGCGTGATTTCCGGTGGCGATCGAATGAGTGACTGTGCCGCCTGCAACATAAACCACTCCCCCGTGGTAAACGATGACATTGCGTGCGGAACCGCCGCCGAAAACACTCATGTAACTTACGTCGACCGTGGTGCTGTCGGCCGTGCCGCCGGGCATGACCGACATAGTGCCGCCTGAACTGAGGATGGTTCTGTCGGCCGCGCCGCCGTTGGAAACGTATATATAGCCGTCGGTCACAATGGTATCGCAGGCTGTGCCGCCGCTGGAGACATGCATTTTATCGCCCACCACGGTCACGTTGTCGGCAATCGTCACAGAACCGTTTGAAATGGAATCCAGGTGCCGATCATCCCGCCAACTGAAGTTTGCCAGCCAACCTCCGGCGGAGATGATGATGTCGCAGGCCGACCCGGTGCTTTCGACGTACATCCTGCCGCGGGGATTGACTGTGGTGCTGTTGACCGTGCCGCCGCTTTCGACCTGCATCCTGCCGCCGGAATTGACGGTGGTGCCGCCGGCTGTACCGCCGTTGTAGACGTATATCACGCTACCGGAATTGACTGTGGTGCCGTCGGCTGTACCGCCGGGGTAGACGCATATCCTGCCGCGGGAACTGACTGTGGTGCCGTCGGCCGTGCCGCCGCTGGAGACATACACCCGGCCGCCATTGACGGTGGTCTGATTTACCGTGCCGCCGCTGGAAACATACATATAATTATTGTTCAAAACGACCCCGGCGGAGGTCACGCCACTGGAAACGTAATAAGCCATATTTCACTGTCTCCCGAGTTTTTGCCGGTCGAAATATTTGCGTAAGGTAACGTATCGCCGTTTCTGTGCAAATGCAAGGGAAAAAACGAAAAAAGCTGCGGTGTGTACGGATGTGTACGGATGTGTACGGATGGTGACGCGGCGGATCGGTTGGGGCATCACAGCGGCCCGCGGGCAAAGAAGTCGCCGACGGAGTTGCTGTCGGGCAGCTCAGCGGCAAATGCAACCTCCGCGGTTTCATTGTCTCCATACGGGTTTCGTATGAGTAACAGTACAAGCAAGGGGGTCCGGGGGGAAGAAAATCGCGTGAGCGACTTTTCGTCCCCCCGGCGGCAAACCGTTGCAAAATATGTGCCTTCTCTTTCCGTAGAAAAACGGGAAGAGAAGGCATTTATTTTGCAACACGTCTTTCTGCCCGAAGCCCGCGTGCCTCCGGCCCACTCGCCTCCCCG
>JAFSTC010000096.1 GCA_017450705.1 Lentisphaeria bacterium
CGCCCACAAAAACACCCCGCTTTTTTTGAACCGGGATGGAGGTCCGGAGGAAGGGGAAAAATTTTTTTCACGTGAAAAAAAGTTTTCCCCTTCCTCCGGTTCCCCCCGTCTCTTTCGAAAACATGGCGGTCAGACGGTGACGAGGCGGGGCGGGGGGCGGAGGAGATCGGTGACGGCCCAAACGAGGGCGTCCATGCGGTCGGGGGATTTCCGGGACAGGGATGGGACGTAGCCTGTGAGTTCGTCTTCCAGATCGCGGAAGGTGCCTGTGTGGGAGACTTTTCCTTTTTCGTAGAGGGCGGCGACGGGTTCAGCGCGGACGATTTTGCCGCGGGTGGCGCGGACGGCGCGGAAGCTGATATCGGGGTCGAATTCCCGCAGGAGGTTTTCGACGAGGTCGCCGCCGTTATTGATTTCGGCGACCACGCGGTCGGCTTCCAGGCGGTGGTAGAGGGCAACGACTTTTTTGGCCCATTCCAGGGGGGTGGCGCGGCAGGACCGGTCTTCGAGGACGTAGACGCGTCCGTCGGAACCGAGGCCGGCGGCGACGATGCCGGTGAGGTCGCTTTCACCGGTAGCGGTCACGGCGGGATCCACGCCGATGACGATGCGGTCCAGTTCGGGGGGAGAGATGACGCGGTGGCGGTCCAGTTCGTCCTGTTTCCACAGGGCTCCGGCGCATTCGTCGGAAAATCGGCCTTCGAGGAATCTTGCCCGCTGGCGGGCGGGGAGTCCCGCCAACGTGTTTTCGATGTAGCCCGGCGGCAGGTTGACCTCGTTGTCGGCGGGGTTGATCCGCAGGGCCGCGTAGTTTTCGGGGCGGACGAGGGCGGTCCTGTCGGCGGGATCGGTTTTTTCGACGAAGAGGCGGAAAGTCCAGTGGCTTTTCGAGGGGGGATTGCAGTCGAAGAAGGCCTTGTTGCGCAGACCGGGCACGTTCTGGGCCAGCCGGGTGAGGGCGGTGGTGACGCTGGCGTAGTCCAGTTCGCTGCACTCGTTGAAGTAGATCGTCGCAAACTCCTTGCCCAGAATTTTGTCTGCCCGCTGGGCGTCGTCGAGACCGGCCAGCCAGATCTCGGAGCCGTTGGGGAAGGAGAACATGTTGTCCGTTTTGTTCCAGACGTACTTCACTTCGGGGAAGCGCAGTTTCATGGCCTTGGGGAAGGTGTCCATGCCGACGGCGGTCCTGACGCCGTTGAAGTGGCGTCTGATGACCGCGTGACGGCTCCCTGCGGCCTTGAGCGCGCGGACGGCCAGGGCGCAGCACAGGACGAAGGTCTTTCCCGAGCGGCTGCCGCCGAAAAGCATGATGTTTTCGGCGGGGCCGGAGATCAGGGAAAGGGCCTTCTTCTGGGCGGGGGTGTACGCAAAATCCGCCATGTTTTTTTCATCGCCGGGACCGATGTCACGCCGTTTTGCGGGGCGGCATGCGGCTGAGGGTGGACCGCAGCATCTTGCCCAGTTCCGGGTGGCGGCGGATGGTCCTGAAGATCTTGCGGTGCATGGCCTGGCGGCTGATGCCGTGAAGGCGTCCCAGATCGGCCACGGTGCAGGGTTTGCCGGAGGAGGGGGCGATGATCTCCCGCAGGATCTCCAAGGTGTAGGTGTCCAGCTCCATCAGGTAGCGGAGGAAGGCGGCCAGTTCGCCGAGGCCGATCTTTTCCTCGCCGTCGTCCTCCTGGCAGTCCGGTCCGGGGGCGGGATCGGCCAGTCTGCCGGACCAGTCTCCCAGACACTCGACGCTGGTGAATTTGAAACCCCGGTCCAGTCCCGGAGCGGAGGAGGTGTAGTATTTGCACGAACCCTCGTAAAGGCAGTCGCGGCATCTGGCCGCCGCCTGATATTTTCCATAGCAATGCGGTGCGTTTTCGGGCATAAGAAAGTTCATCCTCTTGTGATTTTGGCGGTTTTTCCGGCGTTGAGACTTGCCAGATAGAGTTTGGCGCGGGGCGCCAGGACGGTGTCTCCGTTTTCGGGGGCGGAGTAGCTGCGGCTGCCCAGGCCCTCGACGGACTCCGAAAGGAGCGTCTGATTGTCCGCCAGGCGCTCCCGGCGGGTCAGCAGGAAGACGGCCTGTTCGCAGACCGCGGCGATGTAACAGGGATCCGTTTCCTCCGCGGGGGCGGCGAGGCGGCAGTCGATATCCGACGACGCCATGGTCAGAGCGGCGGACATCAGCGTTTCGCCGCTCTCGAGAAAGACCTCGCCCAGCAGGTGGCTGCCGAAATAGGTCCGTGCGGTTTCAAGCGATATCAATTGGGTTGTCTCCTCTGTGAAAAGTTTTCCGGCCGGAAAAAACTCTCCGGCCGGAAATCGGTGTCAAGACCTCATCAGGCGGCGCGGAGTCCGGCCAGGGCGGTGGCGCTGGATGCGAGTCCCTTGACGCGGCAGCAGCGCTGCTTGGCGTTCTTGAACTCGAAGGTGAGCTCGCCCAGAGCGGTACGGCGGATGCCGTCGAAGCCCTTGGGAGTGGAGTCGGCGTCGGAGATGGCGCGGCCCCGCAGATTGGCCAGGCCGAAGCCGCTGGGATCGATGAGCCAGGCATCGGTATCGGGCACGTCGGGATCGGCCATGACGGTGAGGCCGCGGCCGTTGATCTCGTTGACGATGGTGGCGACGTAGGCGCCGCGGCGGTCGTCGGAGCGCAGGACCTGCAGGCGGTCCTTGTACTCGCAGGAGAGCACCCGGGCCTGACCGGGGCTGCAGAGGATCTGCATGGGTTCGCCGCCCTCGGCCATGACCAGCTGGGCCGCGTCGTTGACGAGGTAGCTGTCCAGCACGGCGCCGGAGGCGGCGACCTCCAGCGCGCCGCTGCCGGTGGCGAAGGCGTAGAGGCCGCCCGCCTCGCCGCGGACGCCGTTCTCGGCCACGACCCGGCGACCGAAGAGGGCCACCCGGTTGAGGTCCCTCGAGAGGTCGGCCAGGGCCACGGCGGTCTGGCGGTTGAGCTGGTTGTCCGCGCTGCCGTAGACGCCGACCGCCATGGCGCTGCCGGAGAGGACGATCTCCTTGCGGAAGATCTGGGTGCAGTTGTAGTTGACGCCGGAGAGGGCGTAATTCTCCTCGCCGTCGCCGTTGACGGTGGCCTCCTCCATGGGCGTGGAGACGATTTTGAAGACGCCTCCGGCGGCGGGGATCGTGGCGGCGGTGAGGCTGCTGCCGTTGGCGGCGGCAAGGGTCAGGGTGACGCTGGTCCCGCTGATGGCGGCGACGGCGAAGAGGGCGGGATCTCCGTCGAAGGTGAGGAGCGTCCCCACACGGATTTTGACGACGTCGGCGGCGCTCAGGGTGATGACGCCCTCATCCGCGGCGGTGGCGGTGACGGCGCGGCCGGAGATCTGGTCCTCGAGCCACTCGTGTTTCTGGGAGGTGGCGTCGGCGGTCCTCCGGAAGTTGCTGATGAAGCGCGGTTCGTCCCGGATGACCGTTGAGAGGATGTCCGAGAGGTCGCGGCGGACGTTGGCGAAACTGTAGGTGTAAAGCATAAGATCCTGTTCCTTGTTTTGTTGGGTGATGTGATGGCGTCAGAAACTTTTCTCCGGGATCCCGGCGAGACGGACGGCGATGCGGCCGATGCGGTCCTGTTCGAAGGGCTCCTCCGGGCGGTCCGCGGGGCGGGACGGAGCGGAAACGGCGCCGCCGCCGCTCTGGATGCGCGAGTAGAAACAGTGGGGGCTGTTTTTCCGCATCTCCTCCAGGAGCTCGCCGACGGCCTGTTCGTTATCCAGATCCACGTTCCGTTTTGCGGCGACGTAGTCGAGAAAATCCGGATCGCCGCAGTTGTATTTTTTGGCGACCTCCTGAAGTCTCTGGCTCCGTTTGAGCGACAGGTGTTCGGTCCTGAGCTGGTCCCGTTCCCGTGAGACGGCGTCCTTTTCCCCGATGAGCGCATCGGCGTCGAAGGACGCGAGTTCGGCGCGTTCGAGGGCGTTGAGCTCCTCTCCGGCCAGCAGTTTTCTTATGAGGGGTGTGTAGTTCATTTGCCGGTGTTTTCCTCCTGTGTTTTCTGTTTCATTCCGCCGTGTTCGATCTCCTCGAGAATTTTGTTCCGGTCGGAGATCCCGACGCTGCCGACGGCATCCAGCAGGTCGAGGGCGGAGCGGCGCAGCGCCTTGCGGAACTCCGGACCGGAATCGAACTCCCTGAGCCGCAGCAGCCCTTCGATGGCCCCGGCCAGGTCCCGGACGGCGAACTTGCGGTTGTAGGAGATCTGCGGTATTTTGACGCCCGGATCGAATTTGCGCATGAGACGCCACGCGGCGTTTTCCGCCTGTTCCAGCAGATCCGCCCGGGCGGCGAGGAACTGGCAGACGTTCTGGAAATCCCATGCCTTGGACTCCGCCGTCTGCGCCTCGCGTCCCGGGGACTGGACGGCCAGTCCCACCACGTCGTAGAGCTCCCGCTTCAGGCTGACGTTCTCCGCGCGGATGGCGGCGTTCTCCACGCCGCTGGGACTGATGAAGCGGCTGATCCCCTTTTCCTCCACGGATTCGACGATGGCGGCGGAGCGGGCCACGGTGGCGGCGAAATTCCCGTCGGCGTTCCCGGTGCTGTTGAGTTTCCGGCCGCCCCGGACGAAGGCGTCGGAGACCACCAGCATGCCGAACATCTGTTTCACCACGTTCATCTGGGCCTCGGATTCGTTGTTGAGGATGGCCTCACTGATCCGGACCACGTCCTCGAACCAGTGCCGGGATTCCAGGCCGAAGCCGTCGGGTTCGGCCACCTCCACCGCGGGGACCTCCCCCGCCGGATTGACGCCTCCCGCGATCTCCCGGACGCCGGCAGGATCCGATTCGAAGAGCCGCCAGCGGTCCCGTTCGATCAGCCGCCGCCGCAGGGCCCGCACGGGCGGCGTGAAGGGGTCGCTGTTGTCGAACACCTCCTCCGCCGTCAGGATCCAGAGTAGCCGGCCGTCGTTCCCGTAGGCCCAGTCCACCACCTGCAGGGGGGAGAGGGCGCGGCAGTAGGGCCGCAGTCTCTCCCGGCGGGCCCGTTCCAGGTCCACGCGTCCCGTGAAGCTCGGCGTCTCGACGAGGAGCCATGCCCGGCCGTAGACGTTGACCAGGGTGGAGAGCTGGCGGATGACTTCGTTGACCCGCAGTCCCGTGCGGCTGAAGTCCTCCATAAGCTCCGGATCGCCCCCGTGGCGCAGGGGCTCCGCGGCCAGCACGTACTGGGTGATCCGCCGCGCGATGGCCCGGGGGTAGTTGAAGTAATAAGCCCTTTTCCGCCGTTCGGCGAATTCGATGTCGATCTCCGAAACGTGGCGGATCAGCGCCTGGTCGATGTAATCTCCGCCGCCGGAGTAAGCCGCGGCGCTGCGCCGCCAGACCTGCTCGGAGGCGGCGTACTCCGGATGCCGGCGGTTGAATATAAGATTGTTCGTCAAAATGTCGTCCCTCCTTTTCAAAGGTCCTTTTCCTCGGGTTTGAACGTGACGGTCACGGGATCGCTCACCTTGAGCTCCCTGCGGTCCTTCCAGCTCTCCGGGCGGCGGTTCTTCAGCCAGAAGACCGCGGCCCGGACGTCCGGAGGAATTTCTTTGCCGTCTCCGTTTTCGTAGCCGGTGGCCCGGCGCAGCAGCGCGGCCTCCACCAGATCGTCGGCCGCGGCCTTCGCCTCCTCGAAGAGGCGCTGGAATTCCGGATGCTGCCGCCGGTAGCGGTTCAGGGTCGATACCGATATGTTCAGCATTGCGGCCAGTTCACCGGCCGACGCGCCCTCTTCGAGCCTTTTCCGGATGCGGCCGAACTCGGGGACCACCGTTGTCTCAAATTTTCCCACTGTGCAGATTCCTTCCCGCCGGATCCTGTTTTTCCGGCCATGACAGCTCCCCCGTCCTTCGTCACCGCCCCCAGGAGCCGTTTCAGCCCCTTCAGCGAATAAACTCTCCCCGCCGCACTCACCAGCGGATCCGCGATTCTTTCCATAAAACTCTCCGATGCATGTTGACACGCCTTTCTGTTGCACGTATGCAATAAAAAGGACAAAAAAAACCCTCCCCCTCCGAAAAGGGGGATCTGAGGCGCCTCTTTTATCAATATAGTTGCATGCATGCAATTTTTCAAGTAAAAACGCGGCTTTTTTTCAAAAAAAACTTGCAAAGCTGCATTTCGAGGTTAAGTTAATCGAAGAACGAGGAGACGGACATGAAAATAACGGATACGCTCAGAGAGCAGATCAGGAGAGCGGCGGAACGCTCCGGCGGCGCGGGCGAATTCGCCCGGAGATGCGGCATCGACGCCGCCAACATTTCGCGCTATCTCTCGGGCAAGGTGAACTCCATCGGCGACGCCAACTGGGAGAAGCTGGCAAAACATCTGGAGCTTCAGGTGCCGCCCCGGGCCCCGGAGACGATCCGCAACACGCCGGAACTGCGGGAATTCATCAAGGACGGCATGATGCGGCGGGCCATCACCACGCCCGCGGACCTGACCCGGGCCGCCGGATACGACTCGGTCCACACCGTGACCCGGCTGCTGGCGGGCGAGCTGAACTGGTTCCCCGATCTGCTCTCGCTGATCTTCTCCGCGCTGGAGCTGGATCCGGCCGCGGCTCCCATCAGCGAAGCGGAGCGGGAGATCCTGATGCCTTTCGGTTTTCTCCGGAACGGCGGCCAGCTGGTCCGTCCGATCCCCATCGTCAACTGGGCGAACGCGGCCAGCTCGCTGGCTCAGCTCACCGCCAGCGACAACACCCTCGTGCGCAAGTGGGATCCCGAGCTGACCGATACGGTCCCCGTCCCCATCGGCGGACGCAAGGACACCCTCGCCTTCCGCGTCTGCGGCGTCTCCATGGAGCCGAAGATCTTCGACGACGACATCATTCTGGTCGAACCCGTCGTCTCCCTCGACGACGTGCCCAACAACAAGATCGTCGTCGCGAAATTCGTCGACGGCGGCCGCTTCCCCGAAAACGTCGTCTGCAAGCGGTTTCACCGGGAGGGAGGCCATCTGCTCCTCACCAGCGACAATCCCGAAGGCCAGATCATCCCCTTCACCCCGGGCGATCTGGCGTGGATCGGCATCGTCGTGAGAAGGATATCCGAACTCTGAAAGAGCGATGAGGATCGGCGTGGAAAGAAAGAAAGAAATAACGAAAGAAACAAAGGGGCCGGGGTGAGGGGGCGGCTCACCGCCCTCGGCAGGCTGTTTGCGGAACAGTTCTCCGATCTTTTGCGGAACAGGCTTGATCTTCGCTTTTATCCGGAGCTGGTCCTCTGCATCCTTTTGGCCGCCGCTGTCTGGCCCGCGGGCAAGTATCTCCCCGTGGAGTGGGGTTACGAAAACGGCCCGATCGAAAATCTCCAGCTGGCGCTCGCCGGCGCGGGGATCGTCGCCTGCTGGCTGGCGAAACGCCACAAACCCGCCTTCCGCTTTTTCTCCTTCATCCTCTTTCTCCTGATGCTCCGCGAAACGAATTTCGGCAAAACGATCTTCTACCCCGACCCCGAACATCCCGGCGAATTCCTCCGCTGGGACGAAGTGCCCTACGCCGCCTGGGTCGATCCCCTCGTCATCGCTTACCTCGTCTTCATGGCCGTCTGGTTCTTCCGGAACCGCCTCCATCTGTTCCTGGCGGACTTCCTCCGCGTGGGAAGAATCCCCGCCGTCAATCTCCTGTTCCTCGTCCTGAGCATGGCGGCCGGACTCGTCATCGACAAGGCCTGCGAGAACAACATCCTCGAAGAGGCGGCGGAACTGGTCTTCTACCTCGCCCTGCTCCTGACACTGCTCCGCGCCGCCCTGCGCTCCGACCTCTGGCTCCCCTTTCCCCCGCGCCGGTGAAACCGAAGGGGGCGCGGTCGTTCCGGGGGAGGGAAAAACTTTTTTTCACGTGAAAAAAAGTTTTTCCCTCCCCC
>JAFSTC010000097.1 GCA_017450705.1 Lentisphaeria bacterium
GAAGCCCCCGCGGCGGCCGCACCGGCTCCTGCGGCGGCTCCCGCCGCGGCCGAGGGCGGTGAAGGCGGCGCGGCGGGCAACGAAGGCGCTGCCGCCGAACCGCCTCCGGAGAAGACCGTGAGCTTCAGCCTCAAGGACCGCTCGGTCATGGAAGTGCTCCGCAAGTTCAAGGAACAGTACGGGATCAAGTTCAAAGTGACCGATCACTATGTGATCATCGCTCCGGAGAACGTCTCTCTCGGCGACATGGAGACCCGCGTCTTCAACGTCGAGATCAAGGATTTCACCTCCAACGAGGCCCTGAAGAACAGCCTGGTCGAGAACAACATCTCCTACGGTCCCGGGACCAGCGTCGTCTACGACAAGAACCTGGGCTGCGTCTACGCCACCAACACGCTGGAAAATCTCGAGAAGACCGAGAAATTCCTCGAAGAGGAGTACAACAACGCCGAACCCATGATCCAGGTGATGCTCAAGGTCGTCGAGCTCTCCCAGAAGGACCTCAACGAGCTGGCTTTCAACTGGCAGTACTCCGTGAACGCCAACACGGCCACGACCAATGCCGACGGCGACCTCAAGACCCAGACCATCATCGGCGAAAGCAACAACAACCTTCTCCGCTACTACCGTCCCAAGGACGCCCAGACGCGGTACAACGGCCCCGTCGCGGACTCCCAGCTCAGCTACGTGTGGCAGAACAGCGACGGGACCCGCGTGGTCGCCAGCATGTTCGCCCTCAACCAAGCCGACAGCGGCGACGTGCTCTATTCTCCCCGGGTCACCGTGCGCAACAACCAGCTGGGCACCGTCGTCATGAGAACGCTGCGTTACTTCCCCGAAGACTGGGAAACCGGCGACGATGAAGTCAGCGATACCCTGACCATCCGTTCGTCGCCCCAGCCGTCTCTGGAAAAAGAGACCTATCTGGGCGTCAGGATCCAGTTCCAGCCCAAGATCATCGACGACCGCGTCGTCGAAGTCGCCGTCAAACTGCCCCCCATCAAAACCTTCGTCGACTGGATGGTGTTCGATGCCCGGCAGATCAAGATCGACGGGACCCTCGACGACGGCGAATACTACAAGATGCCGATCTTCAACGAACGCGCCATCACGACGGCGGCGCGGGTCTACGACGGCGACACGGTCCTCGTCGGCGGCGTCGCCACGGATCTCACCAAAACCTGCTGCGATAAGATCCCGATCCTCGGCGATCTGCCTCTGGTCGGACGGTTCTTCCAGTCCCGTTACACCGAGGCGGAGAAGGGAAATCTGCTGATCTTCCTCTCCTGCCGGATCGTCAACCCCGACGGCAGCGCCAAGTATCCGGAGGGCAAGCGTCCCAACGGCGTCGTGAATTTCGGCAAGAATTTCTGAAGTCTTCTGCGGTACGTTCTTTCCCGCGGGAAGCGGGCGGTTTCGAAAGGGATCCCGCCTCCGCGGGATGTGTTTTTTCAGGGAGATGCGAAAAACCGGTCTCTCTTTTTCCGGTTTTCCGATCTTGACTTTTTTGGAGGAAAGGTATGATCACACTCAAAACAAATTTCGGCGACATCGTCATCGAACTCTTCGAAAAGGAAGCCCCGCTGACGACGAAGAATTTTCTGAAGTACGTCGAGTCCGGCTTCTACCGCGAGACGTTGTTCCACCGGGTCATCCCGGGCTTCATGATCCAGGGCGGCGGCATGGACCGCGCCTTCAACCAGAAACCCACCGGCGCCCCCGTCAAAAACGAAGCGGCCAATCAGCTCTCCAACAAGCGCGGCACCGTCGCCATGGCCCGGACGAGCGTCGTCGACTCCGCCACCAGCCAGTTTTTCATCAATCTGGTCGACAACGATTTTCTGGATTTCCGCGCGCCCACGCCCCAGCATTACGGCTACTGCGTGTTCGGCAAAGTCGTTTCCGGCATGGATGTCGTGGATAAGATCGCCGGCGTCGCCACGGGCCGGCGGGGCATGCATGCGGATGTTCCCGTGGAAGATGTCGTCATTCTCGATGCGGTGAGCGAGTCAAAATGAAACTTTTCATCATCGGTCTTCTGATCCTGCTGGGCGGCTACGCCGTCTACGGGCGTTTCGTCGAAAAAGCCCTCGAACCCGACGACCGGGAGACACCGGCCGTCTCCCTGCGCGACGGCGTGGATTTCATGATCCTGCCCCACTGGAAGAACATGCTGATCCAGCTGCTCAACATCGCCGGGATCGGTCCCGTGATCGGCGTGATCCTGGGCATCAAGTTCGGCGTCATCGCCTTCGTCATCATCCCCGTCGGCAACATCATCGGCGGCGCCGTCCACGACTTCCTCTCGGGCATGATGTCCCTGCGCAGCGGCGGCGCCAACCTGCCGGAGATCATCAAAGAGAACATCGGCAAAAGGTTTTCCGTGTTCTTTTCGGCATTCATGATCTTTCTGCTGCTTTTGGTGGTCGCCGTCTTCATCAACGTCCCCGCCCAGCTGGTCGGCGGCATGATCCCCGGCCGTTCCGTCTTCTGGATCGCCGTGGCGGTGATCTTCGCCTACTACATCGTCGCAACACTCTTCCCCGTTGACAAGATCATCGGCATGTGCTACCCCTTCTTCGGCGCGTTGCTCCTTCTGGGAACGCTGGCGGTTTTCTGCGGAATGATCGTCAAACTTATCAACGCCCCCCAGCTGCTGGATGAATCCGCCGCGTTCAGGGAACGCATGTTCTCGGCGGAAAAGGGACAGCCGATCATCCCCATGCTCTTCGTCACCATCGCCTGCGGCATCCTCTCGGGCTTCCACGCCACCCAGAGCCCCATCATCGCCCGCACAATGGCCAGTGAAAAACAGGCCCGCCCCGCCTTCTACGGCATGATGGTCGTCGAAGGATTCATCGCCATGATCTGGGCCGGTGCGGCCCTCATGATCTACAACCTCTTTCCCCAGCTCATGGCCAAAGTGCCGGGCAAGGTGCTGGGCGACATCACCGGATTCTTCCTGGGAAAATATGCAGGGACCATCACCGTCGTCAGCGTCATCATCCTCGCCGTCACCAGCGGCGACACCGCCATGCGCAGCCTGCGCCTGAGCCTCGCCGAGATCGTCCGCATGCCCCAGAAAAAAATCGCCAACCGGGTGATCCTCTGTCTGCCGCTCATCGTCATCGTCGCGCTGCTGCTCTGGTGGTCCAACCTGAGCGCCTCCACCTTCAATCAGCTCTGGAACTACTTCGCCTGGGGCAATCAGGTGCTGGCCTCGTGCACCCTGGCCGCCGGAGCCATCTGGCTGGGCGTCCGGAACAAAAGCATCTGGATCGCCTGGCTCCCCGGAGCCTTCATCTCCTTCGTCGTCATCACCTACATCCTCTGGATCTCCCCCGCCCACAACGGGCCCGCGGGCGTCGGACTTGATCTCGACTATGCCTATCTGCTGGCCGGTTTCGTCGTCGTCATCCTGACCATGATGGTCCGTGAAAGGATCGATGACCTCAAAGGAGACTTGAAACATTGAAGATCGCCCTCGGGATCTTCGTCTACTTCCCCTTCGGCGGTCTTCAGCGCGACATGATGAAGATCGCCGGAGAACTGGCCTCGCGCGGCGCGGAGGTGACGGTATTCACCGGCGAGTGGCGCGACGACGCACGGCCCGAAAACATCCGGGTCGTCGAACTGGACGTCGACGGCGGGACCAGCCACGCCCGGGCCGTCGATTTCGCCCGCAAATTCCGCAAGGCCGCAGCGGATGCCGACGTCCGCGTCGCCTTCAACCGCTTCGGCGGGTGCGAATTCTATTTCGCCGCCGACGACTGCTTTGCGGCCGCTCTTGAACGCCGCAGAGGAGCCTTTCTGCTGAAAATGCTTCCCCGCTACCGCGTGTTCTCTTCCCTCGAAAGGGAGATCTTCTCGCCAAAGTCCTCCACGAAAATCCTCTACATCGATCCCCGCCAGCGCGAGGAGTTCCGGAAAACTTACGGCACGCAGGAGGAACGCTTCTTCTACCTCGGCCCCGGCAACGGGCCGGAGTTCGACGTTCCCTCTCCCGCCCTCCGCAAGGAACGCCGCGCCGCCCTCGGGATCCCCGAAGATGAATTTGCCGCCCTCTTCATCGCTGCCCAGTGGCAGCTCAAAGGCGGCGACCGCATCCTCGCCGCCTGCGCCGCGCTCCCCCCGGAAATACGCGCCCGCCTACGCCTGGATTTCGTCGGCAGCGCTCCCGATACAGCCCGCCGCGCCGCCGAAAAACTCGGCATCGCCGACCGCTGTCATTTCCGCGGTCCCCGGCGTCACGTCGAGACTTTTCTGCAAAGCGCCGACGTCCTCCTTCATCCCGCCCGCAAAGAGGCCACAGGCACCGTCATCGCCGAAGCCCTCGGCTGCGGCCTCCCCGTGATCTGCTCCGGGATCTGCGGCTTTTCCTCCCTCGTCCGCGACTCCGGCGCCGGGATCGTCCTCCCCGAACCCTTCGACGAAAAAATTTTCACACAGGCGATCCGGGACTGGTTTTCCCGCCGCGAAGAATTTGCCTCCCTCGCCCGCCGGGCCGCCGCCGACCTCCCCCTCCGCGGCCGCGCCTCTTCCGCCGCCGACCTCATCCTCGCCCGATAAGGTGGCAGGGAAAATCCGGGGGAAGGGAAAACCTCTTTTCCACGTGAAAAGAGGTTTTCCCTTCCCCCGGACCCCCTTCCTTTTCGAGAAAAGCGGCGTGTTTTGAGGAGACGCGCGGGGCCGCCGGCAATGATCGGGGCTCCCACGGCCCTGTCCGGTCTGTCCGGCCTGTTGCCCTCTTGCGGAAACCGGGTCAGGTCAGTTGTCGGCGATCTCGAAGGCGCACCAGTCGTAGGGCGGGATATCGGCGACTTTGAGCAGATCCCCCTGTATCTCCGCTTCGCCGTGCACTTTTTTGAGGATTTTCCCGGGAACGGAGAGGCGAAATTCCAGGAAATCTGCCGTGTCGGGGAAGATATTGCAGAAAAGGACCGCCAGATTTCCCCGGCCGTTGCGTTTGGCGAGGATGTAGAAATCCTGCGAGATGTCGTCGCAGGTTCGGATGGGGGCTTTGCGGCCGCTGAGTTTGCCATAGAGCGTGTTCAGCTGTTCCCGGCGGCCGGGAGAGAGGACCGCGCCGAAACGGAGATACGGCGTATAGTGCAGCGTATTGCTGTCGAAGGTGTAAACGGCGAACCGCCGACCGTCGGAAGCGGTATAGAAATAACAGGCGGGGAATTCGTCGTCCCCGGAACGGAACATGCTCGAGATCTCGGCGCGGGGGTCGACCGTCACCTTGTAAAACTTGCCCTGTTCCTCCCAGAGATTGCGGTAGGTCGTTCCGGTATCGCAAAACGTCTCCTCCGAGGGCGAACCGGCGGCTTCCACCTTGCGCAGTCCGACGTCGATCCCCTTTTCGGCGAGGATCCGCGCGGCGGTGATGTCCAGCAGCACGCCGCGGTCCAGCTCCTCCGGGGTGAGATGCCGGGCATTTTCCCAGAACGCCGCGACGGGACCGTCGCCGTCGGGAACGTAGGTCGTGCTCTGACAGTTGGAGACAAGAAAGGCCCCGGCCCGGCTCTGGGTGCCCCAGGACATCAGTTTTTCGTCCCCGGCAAAATCTTCCGGCAGGACCGCCGTCCGCATGACCTGCTGGACCTGTTTCACATGCCAGCCCGCGGCGTATCCGCCATGGAAGATCTCGCTCAAACTGTCGTCCCAGGCCATATCGCGCATGTGCGCCCTCTGGTAGGCGCTTCCCGTGTGGGTCAGCGGCGGGCAGAAGAGGTACTGGAACATGTACTTGAAACGGATCTCGATACCGTCCGCGATGGAGATGCGGTCGTAGAGCTGGACGAGGGAGGCCGGAACGATGCGGTGATCCCGGGGATGGCAGTCGTTTTCGTCCAGCAGTTCGACGTCGAAACCGTCGAAATAGACCCGCTGGGAACGGATCGTCTCCTGTATCGCGCCGAGGGACTGGCGTCCGGGATGCAGACGGGAGGCCCGCAGCGTCCAGTAGGTCGCCCCCGAAAGCCGCAGCAGCGGCCGGTTCTTGCCCGCCAGGATGGAAATCATCTCTTTGATGTCCACGCCTTCGATGTCGAAGTGGGTGTAGCTGGCCGCAAGTCCGATCCGGAAATCCGGCGACACGGCGTTGGCCGCCGCCCGGATGTCGCGGCAGAAGTCGAGGACCGTCTCCCCCTGGACTTGGAGGAAAAGGTTCCGCAGATCGTTGGGTTTCCCAGAAAACGCCTTGCGCAGATCCTCGTGCGTGACCTCGTGTCCCGCGCGTTCGCCGAGCAGTTTCAGGTGTTCGGCGCAGGCGCAGCCGAACACGTTCCGGGCGGACAGCACGAAATCGTCGTCGATCATCAGCAGGGCGGCTCCGGACCGGGCATAGGCGGCGATCCACGAGAGGTACGCTTTTCGGAACTTTTTGTCCAGCACACAGATCGCATCGTTTCTGTTTCCGGAAAAACCGGTGATGGTCAGGAGATTCGGGAACATCCGCCGGAACTTCGGCGAACGCGGCGGACCGTAACCCAGACCGCTGCACCAGATCGCAGGTTCGATCCCCGAATCGCGGACGCGCCCGATCACCGTGTGCAGCCACGCAAGATGGGACGCCGGATCCTCCGTTTCCCAGATCGCATCGACCCCTCCGATGAAGAAGCGGGAGAGACCGACTTCACGGAAACGCCTGATGAGAGGTGCCAGATTCTCCGGCGTGATGGCGAAAAAGGCGAGAGCTGCATTGAGATTCGACATTTTTTTCCTTTCGATATGAACTTGTTCCGATGGATCTTCGGACTTATTTCATGCAGATCAGCACCAGCCCCGAAACGCAGCAGACCAGCGCCCCCAGCTGGATCGGACGCATTTTTTCCTTCAGCATCAGCAGACTCGCCGCGGTGAAGGAAAGGATACAGGAGCCGACCAGTATCGGATAACACATGCCGCCGAGACCGTTCGCCGCCATCGTATCCAGTCCGGGATAGAAAAGCGCGTAGGCGAAGAACAGACCGAAGCCCTGAAGGATCATGATATATTTCAGCAATGTTTTGTTGCGGAAGCTGTTGCGTATCTGGTCCCGCATTTCGGGCGTCATGTGGCGCAGGGTGTAAACGATGGCGGCGGCCATGATGCCGGATCCGGCGGAAAGCGTACGCGTGATGCTGGAAACCTCGCGGGCAACGGGATAGTACGACGGCAGCGTCGCCAGACTCTGCTGGATGCCCGCAAGCAGCAGACCGGCAAAGGCCGGGATCCGCCAGGAACCGGAACAGCGCGGTCGGGAGGAGTTGTCCTTCGACAGGCCGAAACAGGCCAGCGCGCCGAGCAGCAGAACGACGCCCAGTCCGCGGAGAAAATTCATCTTCACGCCGAAGAACAGGACCCCGCAGACGAAGGGAAAGATCATCGCCGACTGGATCACCGACCAGATCACGCCGTTGGGCCCTCTCTGCATCGCATAGGACATCAGCTCCATGAGGATGAAATTCATCACGCCGATGACGAAATAATCCGCCATGACGGCCGCGGTGACGCCCCAGGGGGCATGGGAGAATTTCCCGGTGAACGACAGGATCACCAGCCCCGCGGCGGTGGAAAAGATCGACCCGCCCAGCTGGACCAGCGCCGGAGAAACGCCTTTTTTGGGGGATTCCCCCATCACCAGACCGACGAGGCACCAGCTGGACCCGTGGATGACCATGGCGATGATACCGAAAGTCACCGTCGAAAAAAAGGGCTGCGCGTACAGCCGTTCGATCCATTCCGTGATCATTTCACGCTTCTCCCATCGTGTCTTGCGGGCGTCAGTCCTTCGGATCTCCGCCGGAAGTCTTGTCCGCCCCCGTCCTGTAGACCTGCGGCGTCACGCCGTAGAATCTGCGGAAGAGACGGAAGAAATACGAGACGGAGGAAAATCCCGTTTCCTCGGCGATCTCCTTCAGGGAGTGATCGGTGTTCTGCAGCAGTTCCGCGGCATGGGTGAGCCGGATCCTCCGCAGATACGCCATGGGCGAAACGCCGAACGCCGCCCGGAAGTGCCGCGCAAGCGACGCCTCGGACATGTTCGACACCTCCAGCAAATCGCCGATGTAGATCTCGCGGCCGAAATTCCGCTGCATATAGGCGGACAGCCGTTCGATGTCCCGCGGCAGTTCCGCCGATCCCGCCCCTTCCGGACGGGGCAAACAGCACAGACGGCTCATCAGCGCCATGAAAAGCCCGAGTTTGTAACAGTGGCCGCAGGGGAGACGGTCCGACTCCAGCATGCGCAGCAGATACTCCTTCATCTCGTCGAAGATCTTCCGGTCCGGGGTCAGTTTCGGGTAGTCCCTGTTTTTGTAGTGGGACGCGTCCCGGACGAAAAGCTCCCGGTAGGCCGGCAGGGAGCAGAGATCCATCAGCAGGGCGGGCAGATGCGAAGCGTCGAAGAGCAGATTGATGACGGTCATATCCTCGGTTTCCGCATACCCGTGTCTTGCGTCCGGCGGGATGAGGAGAACGTCTCCGGCAGAGATCTCCACGGGCGCGTTGCCGCCGCTCCGGTGCCGCCCCCGTCCGGCGGAGATGAACGCGCACTCGAAAAATTCGTGCCTGTGAAAAAAACCGGGAGGCTGGGGAGACCGGACGATAACTCTCAGCGGAAAATCCGGCGTCCCCGAAAAGTATTCTTCTTTTTTCAAACAAGGTGTGTTCGACATGGGGCATCTCCTTCGTCCCGGAGGCTAAAATAGCACCGAAAAAACAAAAGTCAACAGCCGATGAAAACGCCGTCGCACCTTTTGACTGTTTTCTTAAAAAAATGATTGAATAATGCATTGATTTTATCCGAAGACCGTTGTCTATTAAGGACAGTGTGCCATTGGAGACCGCAAAATCTTTACCTGTCGGGAGGGGAACCATGAAAAGAAAATCGCAGTTTACGTTGATAGAGCTGCTGGTCGTGATCGCGATCATCGCCATCCTGGCCGCGATGCTGATGCCGGCCCTCCAGCAGGCCCGGGACCGCGGACGCAGCGCCACGTGCATCAACAATCTGAAAAATCTGGGAAATGTGATGACCTTTTACGTCGACGACAACGCGGGCTGGATGCCCTATACCCTCGGCGGCGGCCGCTCGTACATCGACCGCTACTGGGTGGGCCCCCTCGTCAAGAAGGGGTACATCCCGTCGCCCCACGGGACGCTGCTCTGCACGACGAGCACGGCCTACACCAGTCCGTGGCACAAACAGCTCTTCCAATCTCTCGGCTGTCCTTCCGCCAACGGTCATTTCGCTTCGGGCAGCCCGACCGGCGGCTGGTTCGACGCGGCCGCGTGGAACAATTTCGGCGGCGGCTGTTCCGACTACGGCGTGAGTTACTACGCGGGCGTCACCAAGCACCGCGGGACCGAGGGCAGTTCCACCTCCATCAACCTGAAAAAAGCCTATCTGCCTTCGACGCGCATCATGATGGCCGACGGGGGGAACGCCGTGCTGTCGCAAGGGCTGGAGGACGGCGCCGGCAATCAGGTGCTCCACCGGCACAGCGGCAAGGCGAATCTGCTCTTCGTCGCCGGCAACGTTTCCAGCGGGCTGGTCAGAAATTTCTACGGCCTCTGGTACTCCTTCACCGACCGCTGACGGATATGCCGCGCGGCGGATTCTTCCGCAATCATTTTTCAAGTCAATTTTTCGCAGGAGGCGTGACCGATGAGAAAATTGTGGATCCTTTCCGTTCTGTTTTTCGGGCTGCTCTGGGCGGAGGATGAGCCGCTGGTGCTCGTCCGGGGCGGGAAAAGCGCTTACGTCATCGTGGTTCCCGACAAATCGTCCGCGCAGAACAACCGGGCGGCCTCGCTTCTCAAACTCCAGCTTCAGGCGGCGACCGGCGCGGACTTAACCATCATCAACGAGAAAAACCGCAGAAACCGCGACGCCGTGTTCGTGGGCCCGGTCGAGACCGCCGCACAGGCGGGAACGGATCCCGCAAAAGCCCCTCCGGTGTTCTTCCGCGGCAAAGACATTTTCATCGGCGCGAACCCCAAGGCCGATCCCCAGCGGGCGGCGGGGATCTTTCTCCTCAAACATTGCGGACTTGCGTGGAACCGGAATCCCAAACTCGGAAATCCGTCGATCCCGGAGCTGAAAGTTTCCCGGGCCGGCACGGCGGTCCCGCGGGAAGCCTCTGCACGGTACGACACCGACACTCTGCCGCTCTGCAGGAACGGGCAACCCCTCTATGTCATCATCGTCCCCGTGAAGACCACCCGCGAGATCAATCAGGCGGCGAGCGAACTTGAAAAGCACCTGAACGCCGCGACCGGGGCAAAGTTCACGATCGTGGACGAACGGGCCCTCCGCGGCCGAAAAGCCCTTTTCGTCGGTCAGGGGCCCCTGGCCGAAAAAGTGTTCCAGGCTCCCCCCTCCGACATCATGTTCCGGAAGGGGAACGTCTGGATCACCGCCGGGAAGACCCGCAAACTCCTGGAAAACGTCTACCGGTTTCTGGAAGACAACTGCAAGATCCCCCGGGGCATCCACCGAGGGAAAAAGGTCACGCCGCGGCCTGATCTGCTCATGGAGATCCGCCGCGATGCGACGGAGGGAGCCCTCGTCATTTCCGAAGACGCGCAGACCCGCTACGTGATCGTTCTGCCCGAAAAAAAAAAGCCCTCTCTTGAGACCGCCGCGGGAGAACTCGCTTCACACCTGAAACTCATGACAGGAGCCGATTTTCCCGTCATCGGCGAAGAACGGCACCGGGGGGAGCCCGCCTTTTTCATAGGTCCCGTCAGGGCGGCGGAGAAGGTGTTTCCGGATCCCTTTTTCTCCGGCGCGAAGCCGGACACGGTCGCCGTCAAATTCCGCAACCGGGATATCTTTCTCAACGGCAAGGCCGATTCCGGACCGCTTTACGCGGTCTATACTTTTTTGGAGGATTACTGCGGCGTCCGCTGGTGGACGCAGGGTGAAGCGTACATCCCCAAGTACCGGACGTTCGGCGTAGTCCCCCGGGATCTTGTCTACAGCCCCGTGCTCATCAGCCGCGGGGCTTTTTACCGGGCCGCGTCCGGCATTCAGGCCGCCCGGAACAAGGCCAACGACTTCTTCTCGTACGTTCCCGACGGTTACGGCAACCGGATGCGCGTCATCGGCAAGGTGCACACCTTCAACCAGTTCATGCCCCCGTCGAAATATTTCGACGGACACCCGGAATACTTTCCGCTGATCGGCGGAAAACGCCGGAAGGGGAACGACTGTCAGCTCTGCCTGACCAACCGGGAGATGACCGCCGAGTTCACGAAGATCTGCCTGCGGAAGATCGCCGAAAACCCGGATTACCCGATCATTTCGGTGTCGATGAACGACTCCGACAAGAAGATCCCGTGCGAATGCGCGGCCTGTTCCGCGGTGATAAAGGAGGACAATGCCTCCGGTCTGTACCTGCGTTTCGTCAATCAGGTTGCGGCCGGGATCCGGGAAAAATATCCCCATATGCTGGTGCAGACGCTGGCCTATCACGAAACGCTCGTCCCGCCGAAGAAGACCGTCCCCGCTGACAACGTCGTCATCCTCTTCTGCCCCATCGGCGCCGATTACGCTCAATCTCTGGAAACCGGAAAAAACAACGAAAATATCCGTTCCTGTCTCCGCGGCTGGAGCCGGATCTCCCCGAAGATATTCATCTGGAACTACGTCGCCAATTTCAAAAACTACGTTTATCCGCATCCCAACTGGCGTCATCTCGCCGGAGATCTGAGATTTTTCATCAAAAACAACGCGATAGGCATCTTCGAACAGGGGGATTTCGGCTGTTCCATCGGCGATTTCGTCCGTCCGCGGGCTTGGGTGCTCCAGAAACTGCTGTGGGATCCGGGCCGCGATGAGAAAAAACTGGCCGAGGAATTCTTTTCGGGCTACTACGGTCCGGCGGGGCCGGGACTCCTGAAGTACATCCGTTTCATGTGCGATACGCTGGAGAGATCCGGCGCAAAACTGCCCACCGTATACACGACGCCCGATTTCTGGCTGACTTACGACGATATCGTCAAGGCGGGAAAGATCTACGCCGAGGCCGAAAAAGCGGTTTCCGGTCTCCCCGTGTTCTCCGAGCGCGTCCGCCGGGACAGGCTTTCCCTCGATTATGCCTACCTCAACGCCGTCGCCGCAAAACTGAAGCGGGACAGGATAAAAGGCGTTCCCTCCGGGGAAGACCGCGCAAAGATCATGATTCTGGCGGAGGAGTTCATCCGGGAGAGCGCCCGGTGGAAGCCCATCCAGTTCCGGGAACACGTGCCTTTTGCCGGACACGCCGGGCAGCTCCGCGACAAACTGGCCGCCGCGTTTGACATCCCCGCGGAGAAGATCGCCCGGATCGCTCCCGCCGTCAAAAAACCCGGCGTTCTGTGGGATCATCTCTCCCCGGCGTTCTTCATCCACTACCGGGTCGGTAACTGGTGCTTCTACGAGAACGATCCCGCCGCGCTCACGGGGAAAACGCTCCGCATGCCCAATACCCACAAGAACTGGGCGTATCAGGGAACTCTCGGGAAAGAATATGCCGCGTCCGGCAAGAAATGGATCTTCAAAGCGGAAGTGCGGTGCGACGCCGCCGTCGATACCGGCAAGGCGCTTTCGTTCGGTCTGTACGATACGAAGAACAAAAAAAACATCTACACGAGAACGGTGGCCGTTTCGGAGTGCCGCGGAAAAAATTACGTCTTCATCGAAACGCCGCCCGTTACGCTTGGCGAGGAGCAGCTCTTCTGGTGCGCTCCCGAGCAGCGCCGTCCGTCGGAAGTCTCCAATGTCTTCATCTCCTCCGTCGTGATGTACACCGCGGAGAAGTGAACGCCCCCCGCCTCCCACGGCCCCCTGCCTATCCGATCTGTCCGGCCTATCCGGCCCTTTGCGGAAACGGCCCCGCTTTTTTCGCCGCGGGATTTGCGAAGTGGGGGGAGAACGTGTACATTATGCTTGTGAAGCGATTATGTGCATCAGTTGAGGAAGCAGGAAAATCATGATAGACTTTTCGATCGACAGGGAAGTGCTTGACCGCAATATCAAAAAAGCGCGGGAAAAAGGCATCGTGCTGCCCACCATCGCCCAGCTCAAGGATCCGAAGCGGGTCCCCGGCAGGATCCTCGAGCGGCTCAAAGCAACCGCCATGCAGGCCTTTTCGCCGGTCAACCTCTTCCGGATCACGTGGAAGAACGAACCGGTGGAGTCCGGGGGGCTTTACGGGCCGCCCAACGTCATCGAACTCCCCCGGGAGCTGACCGGAGTAAAAGCGCGGATCCTCTGTCTTGCGGGCAAGTGGTTCCCCACGGGCTGCCACAAGGTGGGCGCCGCCTACGGGTGCATGGTCCCCAAGATCGTCACGGGGCAGTTCGACACGACCTGTCAGAAATCCGTCTGGCCCTCCACCGGCAACTTCTGCCGGGGCGGCGCGTTCAACGCCAGGATCCTCTCCTGCGACTCCATCGCCGTCATGCCCGAAAACATGAGCCGCGAGCGCTTCGAATGGCTCTCGGGCATCGTCAGCGAGACCTTGCGCATTTCCGGCGGCGACTCCAACGTCAAAGCCGTCTTCGACTGCGTCAACGAATTGAAGCGCACGCGCAGGGATGCGGTGATATTCAACCAGTTCGACGACATGGGCAACCATCTGTGGCACTATCACGTCACGGGAACGGCGGCGGAGGAGGCCTTCCGGCTTCTGGCGCGGCCGGGCGACCGCTTTGCCGGGGTCTGCTTCGCCACGGGTTCCGCCGGGACAATCGGGTGCGCGGACTACCTGAAACAGCTGCATCCCGCCATCAAAGTCGCCGCGGTGGAGTCTCTGCAGTGCCCCACGATGTTCAACAACGGCTTCGGCGAACACCGCATCGAGGGCATCGGCGACCGGCACGTGCCGTGGATCCACAACATCCGCAACACCGACAACGTGATCTGCATCGACGACGCCGATCCCATGCGGCTGCTACGGCTCTTCAACGATCCGGAAGGCCGCCGCTACCTCAAGGAGGAGGCCAAACTCGATCCCGCATTCGTCGACGCGCTGGACGTCTTCGGCATCTCCGGCATCGCCAACGTGCTGGGGTGCATCAAGATGGCCAAGTATTACGAGTTGAGCGAAAAGGACGTGCTCTGCACCGTGCTCACCGACACGGCGGCCCTCTACAAGTCGCGGATCGCCGGTCTGGCGGAAGCGGAGGGGCCCTACTCGCTCTGCCGCGCCGCCGCCGACCACGCCCGCTCCATGCTGGGCGCGGGCACGGACTACGTCAAGGAGCTCACCTACCCCGAGCGCAAGCAGATCCACAACCTCAAATACTACACCTGGGTGGAACAGCAGGGACACGCGGCTTCGGAACTCAACGCCCTCTGGTACGATCCGGAAAACACCTGGGAGTCCGTCCACCGGGACATCGGAAAGCTGGACGAGCTCATCGAAGAATTCAACGCGGCCGTTCTGGCTTAGGGGCGGGAAAAAGGTGAGTTCCCCGCAGGAGACCCTTTCCTCGCCCGTCAGGCGCTTTTTCTCCAGCCCCGCGGCGGCAGCGGGGGCGGCGGGCATCGCCCTGCTGCTGATCCCCGCCCTCTACGCCCCCTTCCTCGTCAACGGCAGGCCCTTTTTCCTCAGCGGCCCGGAGGGGTGGAGCCTGCCCTTTCTCCGCTATCTCTTCGCCCCGGACACCGGCGAACGGCTGGTCAATCAGCTTTTCAACTATCTGGCGCTGCTGCTGCCGCTGGTTTTGCTCCTCAGGAAAAGGCGGCGGCTCCTCGCCGCGGCGGCGGTCCTTCTTCTTCTGCCCTTTTTTCTCGTTCCGCCCCGGGTGGACAAGACCGATTACCGGCAAGCGGCGGACTCCGCCGCCCGGGCGGTTTTCGCCCCCATCCCCTACGGACCGCTGGAGATCGTCGCGGAGCCCTGCGAACCGCCGTCGTGGAAACATATCCTCGGGACCGACAACGTGGGACGGGACGCCGCCGCGCGTCTGGTCTACGGCGCCCGGGCCTCTCTTGCCGTGGGCATCATCTCCACGTTGATCGCCCTCGCCATCGGGACCTTCGTCGGGCTCACCGCGGGGTATTTCCGGGGGTGGTTCGATCTCTGCGTCATGCGCCTCGTGGAGATCCTGCTCTGCTTCCCCACCTTTCTTTTGCTGCTGATTTTGATGTCCATTCTGGGGGATCACAAGTTCGAGCAGTCCATGCCGGTGGTGATCCTCGTCATCGGCTTCACGGGCTGGATCGGGCTGGCCTTTCTGGTGCGGGGGGAGACGCTCAAGCAGTGCGGACTTCCCTACATCGCCAGCTGCGAAGTGGCCGGGATCCCCGCCGGGCGGATCATGTTCTTTCATCTGCTCCCCAACATCATGGGGCCGATCCTCATCACCTTCACCTTCGGGGTGGCGGGAGCGATCCTCGCGGAGAGTTCGCTGAGTTTTCTGGGGTTCGGGGTCCAGCCCCCCGCGCCCAGCTGGGGCGGACTGCTCCGGCAGGCCTTCGACAACCCTCTGGACAACTGGCACCTCACCTTTTTCCCCGGACTGGCCCTCTTCATCGCCGTGCTCTCCTTCAACTTCACGGGCGAAGGTCTGCGCCGGCTCTGATCCCCCTCTCTCCTCAAAATACCTCGCTTTTTTTGAAAAGGGATAGGGGCTTGGGGGAAGGGAAAAACTTTTTTTCACGCGAAAAAAAGTTTTTCCCTTCCCCCAAAAACACCCGTCCCTTATCGGAAAATCAGCCCTCCATGACGTGGAGGGCGCGGATATGGGGGGAGCGGATCTTTTTCATGATCTCGAAGGCGTGGGCTTCGAGGTAGTCGTCCTTCGCGTCCGAAAGCTCCTGACGGGCCAGTTCGGCGGCGATCTGAGCGCAGATGTCGGAGATCATGGCGGCTTTTTCGTCGGGGGGCGCGGGGTCGCAGAGGAGGAACTCCAGCGGGAGGGCCAGTTCCCCGAGGCGGGGGAGCGTTTTCATGGCGCGGAGCATCCACTTGTAGTAGGGGCAGAACCGGCGGTTGAACAGAAACACCAGAGAGCCGCAGGCGGTGACGAACTGTCCGAGAGCCAGCGCGGCGGCCCCGTGTTCCCCGCGGCGGGAACAGCGCGAAAAATTGTACTGGCCGGTCTGGGCCATAGTCACGACGCGGGAAGCGATCTTTTTGAGGCGAACGTCCTCGGGCATGCCCTCGGCGATCTCTTTGCGGATGGCGGAGAAGGTCCCCGGCCCGTCCAAAAAAACTTCGCCGTTGACGACCTCGGCAAAGGCGTGTTCGGGGGTATAGAGCCACTGCTGCCACGTTTCCGGGGCGCCGGGCAGGCCGATGTGGCGCAGGTAGAAGTCCCGGATGCGCCGGACGCCGTGCTCGGACTCCCCCAGTTTGGAGCTTTTCCCCGCGTCCCCGGGAGCGTGCTCGCGGAGCAAAGAAGAATAGGCGCGCATCACTTCGAAGCCGTACCTTTCCTCGTCCTCATCCGAGAGCCACACGGCGAAGCCGCAGGTGAAGTCGTGGTCCCGGGAGAGGTCGTCGTCGAAGCCGAAGCACTCAGAACCGTGCCCGGCCAGCCCGAAGGCCAAGCGGGGGAACAGCTCCGGCAGACGGGCTTCGAACCAGTCTCGCCCAAAGGCGAGGAAATAGGCTTTGGATTCTTCAAGACCCCGCATAGAAACGGTCCGCCCGCGCGTTCAATTCCTGTTCGTCCATGAAGCGGCCGAAGTAGCCGAAGGCGGAGGCGCACTTGCGGCAGGTGTGCGCGTAATACCCGTCGCGCACCGCTTCCGGAGAGTCGAAAAACGCCATGGCCCGGTCGAGGTATTCCTCGATTCGGGGATCCTCGGGATCCCGGGCGTCGAAGAGCTGGGCCAGATTGACGCACGTGACGGCGGAATCCATCAGATTGCCGGTCCTTTCGAGGATCTCCAGCGCCTTGAGGTAGCAGTTTTCCGCGCCGGAAAAGTCCCCGGAGTCGAGATACGAGGTGGCCATGTTGTTGAAGAGTCCGGCGAACCTCGGATCGTCCTCGGGCAGGTTTTTGCGGTAGCACCTCTCGGCCGTCTGGTAGAATTTGCGGGCGTCGCCGTCCAGACCGAAGGCCTGCAGCGCGGTGGCGCCGTTGAGGTAGATGGTCCCCGCGCCGGCGGTGTCGCCGATGCCCAGTTCGTCGATGAGGGCGAAGCCCTCCCTGACGGCGGGGAGTCCCCGCTCCAGGTCCCCGTTCATCCGGTAGTGACCCATGAGTTCGCTCAGCAGGGAGAGTTCGCTCTTCTTGTCTCCGGCCTCCGCGGCCCGGCGGCGCCAGAAGCGCAGATACTCGCCCAGCTCCTCGGTCTTCTCCTGATTGAACAACCTGTCGCACTCTTTGATGACATCCGCGAGGGGGATGTGGGTGTGCTCCCCGTGATTCCCGCATGAACAGCAGTCGGCCATGATATCCTACCTTTCCGGCCGATAGAGCAGATCGGCCCCCCGTTTGATGAGAAATTTGAATTCAAGCTGCATCAGGGCGGCGGCGAGGCGCGCCGTGTCCATGCCGGTCTGCTCGGCCAGCTCCTCCACGGAAGCGCCGGAACCCGGGATGCACTTCAATACCTCCGCCAGCACGGGATCCAGATCGGAGACGGACTCGGGGGCGTAGGGAACGGCCGCCTTGTCGCGGAAGGCCTCCTCGGGCAGCAGGCCGGGCTGGTAACTTGCGTCCAGCTGGCGGCTGATGTCCTCGAAACACTCCGTGAGGACCGCGCCGTCGCGGATGAGCTGATGACAGCCCCGGGCCAGTTCGTTGGTCGCCTGTCCGGGGACGGCGAAAACCTCGCGTCCGATCTCCAGCGCGGCCCGGGCCGTGAGCAGGGCGCCGCTCTTGACGCCCGCCTCCACGACCAGCGTCCCCGGGGTCAGCGCCGCGATGATGCGGTTGCGCCGGGGGAAGCTCGTCCGGCTCACGGGAAAATCCATGGGGAACTCGCTGACGACGGCGCCGTCGGTGCGGACGATGTCCTGAGCCAGCGGCACGTTCTCCTGCGGGTGGACGTGGAGCAGCCCCCCGCCGAGGACGGCCACGGTAACGCCGCCGCAGTCCACGATCGTCCGGTGGGCGACCGTGTCAACGCCGTAGGCCAACCCGGAGACGACGCACCAGCCCGCGGCCGCGGCATCGGCGGCGATGGCACGGGTCATGCCCTCGCCGTACCGGGACATGCGGCGGCTGCCCACGATGGCCAGCGACCGCCCCGGGAACCGGGGCAAGCGCCCCCGGACGTACAGGCACAGCGGCGGATCGTAAAGCTGACGCAATATCTCGGGATAGGCATCGTCGTACAGCGTGAGGATGCGCACTCCGGTCCTGTCGGCCAGTTCCTTCTCGGCGTCGGCCATCCGCTGCCAGTCGGCGGAAGCCAGTCCTTCGGCGACGGAAGCGCTGATACCGGGGACTCCGGCGTAATCACGGACGCTTTTCCCCGCCGCCTGGCCGGCGCTTCCGAAATGCTTCTCCAGCGCGGTGAAGCGGACGAATCCGATGCCGGAGATCATGTTGAGCGCTATGCAGGAATCCCTGTCGGTCATCGGATGGCCTCCCACGCGGCGAGCAGTTCCTTTTCGTCCGCGGCTTCCGGCAAATTCGAAGAGCCGATGCCGGAGCAGAGGACCACGCGGATGGCCCCGCCGACGTTCTTTTTGTCGCCCCGCATGGCGTTCACGAGGTCGCAGGCCAGACAGCGGGGGGGCACCTTGACGGGCAGACCGAGGGCGGCGAGAAGGCGGTTCTGGCGGTCGGCGTCCTCCCGCTTCCAGACGCCCCGGAGCACGGCCAGCTCCCCCGCGGCCGCCATGCCCACGGCCACCGCCTGACCGTGGGGGAGCGTGTAGCTGCTCAGCAGTTCCACGGCGTGGCCGAAGGTGTGCCCGTAATTGAGGACGGCCCGGAGTCCGCTCTCCTTTTCGTCCCGGGAGACGACTTTTCCCTTGAGCTCGCAGCAGCGGCGGATGATCTCGGGGTACAGCTCCTCGAGATCGGGGGACGAAACCAGACGGTCTTTGTTCCTTTCGAGAAGCTCGAAAAGTTCCGGATCGAGGATCACGGCGGTCTTCACGATCTCGGCCAGACCGTTGCGCAAGTCCGCCGGGGGCAGCGTGGCCAGAAGCCGGGTGTCGGTGAAGACGCCCGCGGGCTGATGGAAGGCGCCGATGAGGTTCTTGCCCTCGGGGATGTCGGTCCCCGTCTTGCCCCCCACACCGGAATCCACGGCGGCCAGCAGGGTTGTCGGGATCTGGATGAATTCGATGCCCCGCATGTAGACCGCGGCGGCGAAGCCAGCGAGGTCGCCCGTGACGCCGCCGCCCGCGGCCGCGAACCGGCATTTCCGGTCGAACTTGAGCCGCGCCGCGAACCGGCAGATATCCACCGCGGTCTCGGGTCTTTTGGAAGCCTCCCCGGCAGGGAAGGTGAAGACCTCCTCCGGTTTTCCGCCGAGGGACGCGAGGATCCGGGCGCCGTGCAGCGCCTTCACCGTGGAATCCATGACAAGAAGCGTGCGTTTGCCGTCCCCCTCCGGCAGTTCCGACAGGGCGCCGGAACCGATGGTGATGTCGTAGGATCTCTCGCCGAGTTCGACTCTGACTTTCCGCATCATTCTTCCCTTCCTCTCGTCTCTCTTGAAATGGGCATTGCGCCGTCGTCCGCATATGTCACCGACAGGACGGGCGTCCACGCGCCGCCGTCGAAAAAAAGCAGTCCGCCGCCGTCGTCCAGGGCGAAGCGCCCCCGGGCAAAGTCCTCGGCGGCCCGGGAAAAGATCACATGGTCGCCCAGAAGCTTCATCCGCCGGATGTGGCTTTCGGCCAGACGCCGCAGCCGGTCGGAGGAACTTCCCCCCTGCCGGGAGGCCCGGAGTTCCGACAGCGTCTCCGGGGTGTCCGGCGCGATCTCGACGGGGATCTTGCGCGAGACCCCGATCACGGGACCGGAATCCATGTCGCTTTTGCCGTCCCCCGCGTAGGGCTGGGCCAGGATCACGCTGCTGCGCAGGTATGTCATGCCGCCGCAGAGGGCGTCCTCCACAGGTTTGTAATGCAGTCCGGCAAAAGGCCGGGAACCGTCGGGAGCCGTCACCGTCAGGTCCCCCGGATGGACGTTGAGGCAGGGAAATTTCTCCGTGAGGCTCGTCATGGGCATGAAGCCCGCGAAGAGCACGAGTTCGATGCCGTACCGGTCGAGCTCCCGGCCGAGCCCGTCGCTCCACGCGCGGCGCAGTTCACGCCTGCGGGGCGTGTCCAGGCGGATGCTCTCCTCGCCGGAAGAGGCGTAAAAGGCCCGGATATCCGACAGCAGAAGCGGCAGTTCCGCCGCATGGGCGATCTCCCGCGCCCGGCTCAGGGGCGTGTCGGTCACGACGAGCTCCGGCGAAAAGGCCCGTTTCCCGGACCGGCAGTACCGGAGGATCGCCTCGGCGTTGCTCCCCTCGCCGCTCAGAAGGATCGCCGTCCGCGCCGGAGCAAGATCCGTATGTCTGCAGAAAAGTTCTCTCATTTTTCCCGTCGGGGACCCCTGTTTTATGTCCCCCATATAACATGCCCCGCATTCGGGACTTTTTCAAGTGGGGAGAGGGGTCTTCCCGGCGGCGGGATCCCCGCCGCGGGGCAAGGATGAGGTAAGGGCAGGAATCCCGGCGGGGTCCTTCGCCATTTCACAGCCGTTCCGCGGGGCGCCGCACCTTGCAGATCTGGACTTTGGAGGAAAGTTTCTGGGGGATCACCTCGAGAAGATCCGCACAATCCGCCAGGACTTCCGGCCCGTCGCCGCCGCACACCAGCACGTAGTCCGGCTTGAGCGTCGGGACGTTTTCCAGCGGATCGACGACGAAGGAGCACAGCCGGGAGGGAACGCCCTCCAGCAGTATCCCCCGCATGCCGCCGGGGGTGCTCCGGCAGAGGGGAACCGTCGAAACGATCTCGCTGCCGCCGCAATGGAACCCCCAGCCGTAGTTCTCCCCGATGATGAGATAGACCGGGTGCTTCGTGCCGGACCGGGGGGCGATTTTTCTGCTCTCCTCACGCATCATTTTCCCCACGGTGCGGTAATATTTGTGATCGCCGGTCAGGGCGTTTTTCATTCCGGAGAACGCAAGTCCCGCCAGCGTGACGCAGATGGCGAGCGGCAGAAGGCGCACGACCCGTTCCCGGAATTTTTCCGGAAGGAGGGAAAGTCCCTCCCAGACTCCCGAGAAGCCCTTGAGCGTGAAGGGCATCAGCAGGAACGTGTTTATGTAGAAATAACGGCCGGCATTGGACCGCATCAGCATGTAGGCGAGCGCATTCGCCAGAAGAAAAATGCAGAAAACCGTATGGAAATACCGCCACTCCCTCCGGCGGATCACCAGAATCAGCCCGATGACGGTGAAAACCGCGTACAGCCTGTAGTTGCCGGAGAAGAGACTGTCCCAGTACCTCCGGTTCCATCGGCCGTCGGCCACGTAGCTGTAGTGAAACTTCAAATCGCTGGAGTAATCGATGAGAGGATCCGCTTTTTTCCGCTCCGCCTTCTCGGGGAAGATGTGGGCCAGCGCCCCCTTGATCGCCCAGGTCTGCCGCGTGTCGAGCGCGCAGAAACCGGTCTCCCTGTGGATCTGGATCAGACGCGGGAGCAGCAGAACGCCCATCACGACGAGGGGCAGCACCACCGTTCCCGTGATTTTGCACAGCTGCCGCACGCCTTTCTTCCAGTCGGCTCCGCGTCCCTGTTCCAGGAAAAACCAAACGGAAAAAAGTCCGACGAAAACGATCCCTTCGGAACGGACGAGCGCGAACAGCGCGTAAAACAGACCGAGAAGGACGAGCTTGAACACGTTCGGCTTTTCCCGGTACATCAGGATCATCATCCAGCAGAGGAAGAAGAAGAACCAGCGGGCGCTGTCTGTCAGCGGAGCGAACGAGGTGCGGAACACGGGCGGGGTGATGAAAAAGAGCACGCTGCCCCAGGCCGCCAGACGCCTGTCCATGTAAAACGACAGGACCTTGTACGCCGGAAAAAGCATGCCGAGCGCACAGAGGGAACTCACCAGCGACAGGCATTGATTCGCATCCAGCCCCAGCGGACGGAACAGGGAAGCCGCGAGAAAAAGCACCGGGACGAAGGTCAGATTGAATGCCGTCGTCCAGTTTTTGAGCCACACGGCATTCACCGCCGCCATATAATTGACGGAATCCCGGTAGAACACGGGGAAGAACTGAACGACTATCAGCATGACGACCCCGATCAGAGCCGCCGCGCCGAGGACCCGCCGGGGAGAGGTGATGAAATCAAGGAATTTTCTGTTCATCCTGTTGCTCCTGAAGAAGGTTTCTGGCTCTTACGGAATACTGGATCTCTTCCAGAAGCATGCGGTTGACCGAAAGCAGATCCGCAATGAATGCAACGATGCACGAGAAAAACCCCGCAAGAAGAAACAGCGAGGCGAGGATCAGGGACTGCACCATGCCCTGCCCCGCGCCCTGGAGGAAAAACCAGAGGAAGCGGCACCCCAGAAGCACGCCGACGGAGAAACTCCCGAGGCCGCAGATCATGAAGAAACGGAACGGCCGGTAGATCACGGCGATCCGGATCATGGTGAAAACGGACCGCTGGACGTACCGGGGGATGCTCTTCACCAGCCGGCTGGGACGGAGATCCTTGTTGACGCGGATCGGCACGCACCGGATCTTCATGTTTTTCGAACCGGCCTGGATGATCGTCTCCAGCGTGTAGGTGTAATCGCTGAAGACGTTGATCCGCATGGCGGCGTCCCGGGAAAGCGCGCGGAAACCGCTGGGCGCGTCCTCGACGTCCGTGCCGGAAAACTTCCGGACCATCAGCGAACCGAATTTCTGAAGCAGTTTCTTGACGGGTGAAAAATGTCTTATTTCCGAGATCGGACGGGTCCCGATCACGTATTCCGCCTCGCCGGAGAGGATCGGCGCCGTCAGCTTCGGGATATCCGCCGCGCAGTACTGGTTGTCCGCATCGGTGTTGACGATCACGTCGGCACCGGCCGCCAGCGCGGCCCGCAGACCGGTCATGAACGCCCGGGCCAGCCCCATGTTGGTACAGTGGCGGACGACGTGTTCCACCCCGCACTGCCGGGCCGTTTCCGCCGTGCCGTCCGTCGAGCCGTCGTCGATCACCAGAAACTCCACGACGTCGAACCCCTCGACCTCGCGGGGAAGCTCCTTCAGCGCAAGAGCCAGCGTTTCGGCCTCGTTCAGGCACGGTATCTGTATGATGAGTTTGCGTCCTTTTGTCATGCGGCGGACTCCCTTTCCTGCGGTAAATATAGTACCGATATCGCGCAAATTCAAGCTCCCTCCGGCGATAAACCCTCCCCCCCACGCGGGCGGAGACGCCGCGGAAATCCCGGAGGGCCGCCCGGGAGACGGGAAAGTCCTATTTTCCCGCTTCCGGGAGGGCCAGGGGCGTGTAACCCGTCTTTTCGATCATTTCGCAGCCCGCCGGGGAGCGGAGGAAGTCGACGATCTTCCGGACATTTTCGTCCCGGGGCTTCACCGTGACGACGCAGCAGTCGGTGATGAAGGGATAACGGCCGCTGCGGATGTTCTCCCGCGTCGGCGCAACGCCGTCCAGCGCCAGCAGCCGGATGTCGTCGTTCCGGAACATTTCGCTGGCGAAAAAGCGGAAACTGAAGCCCAGCGCCCCGACGTGGTTCCGGTAGTCGGCCACGTCGTTGATGATGCCCCCCATGCCGCCCAGCCGGTCCTCTTTGATGGGCGGCATAAGGGGCGTCGCCCCCATGATGCGCTGGAGCATCGTCTGACTGCCGCTGCCCCGGTTACGCTGGAAGGGCCGGATGGGCCCCGAACCGGAGCCCGTCTCCTCCCAGCGGGTGATCCGGCCGGAATAGATGCCGCGGATCTGATCGCAGGTGAGCCCCGTCACGGGGTTGCGGCGGTTGACGAAAAAGACGAAGGCCTCCCGCGCGAAGGGGGTGATCTCGAATTTCAGCTCCAGCTCCTCCGCCGCCTTTTTCTGCTGTTCCGAGGGGGGAAGGCCGAAGATGAGATCGACTTCCCCCCTCAACAATCTGTCGTAGATCACATCCGACCCCGAGGCGTCAATGCCGGTGCGGTCGAAGTCCTGCTCCGAATACAGCGCCTGGACCGTCCCCGCGCAGAGGGGATAGAGCGCGAAGGCCGCGCTCATGTTCGGCGCCGTCCCGGCCATGCGGAACGCGGGGTCGGCCGCGACCCTGACGACGCGGCTCTGCGGCGCAAAGGGGCGGTAGGCGTACCAGTCGATCCGGTCCCGGATCTGCCGGTAACGGGTCACGGTGAAATAGCGGTGCGCCTCCATCCCGCCGAAGACCGCGGCGCAGAAAAGAGCGGCGGCGCCGCTTGTTGCGAGGCACAGTTTCCAGCCGAAGAGCGCGGCGAGAACGAAAAACTCCACCGAGATCATTCCCGCCAGCCAGAGCAGGCTGTGGACGCCGGGGGAGAGCGAGCCGAACATGATGCCGACGTATCCGCCCAGACAGACGAGGACGATGAGCGCCGTGGCGGGCACGGCGAGGAGGATGCGCCACCAGAGCCGCCGGGGGCGGCGGGGCGGAGCATTCTCCGCGGGGAGAGTTTTTCCGTCCGGGTCCGTCATGGCGCTTCTCCTTTCCGCAAGATTGTTACAGGAACGCGTATTTGAGGATGAAGAGGATCGAGAGAACGGCGATGAAGCCGTTGACGCGGTCCCGCCGGCCGCAGAGCAGATTGACCGCCGTCCAGAGGATGAAGCCGATGAAAATGCCGTCGGCGATGTTGTACGAGAAGGGCATGAAGACGATGACCGCCAGACAGGGCAGCGCTTCGGTCAGGTCGGCGAAATTTATCCGGCCGATCTGCGACACCATGCTGAGGCCCACCATGATCAGCGCCGGAGCGACGGCGAAGGCCGGGACCGCCGCGAAGACCGGGGCGAAGAAGACAGAGAGGAGAAAGAGCCCGGCGCAGGTCCAGGCGGTGAACCGGGTCCGGCCGCCCGCCAGAACGCCCGTGGCGGATTCGATGTAGGTGGTCGTGGTGGTGGCGCCCATGACCGCCCCCGCCGTGGTTGCCAGCGCATCGGCCAGCAGAGCCTGACGGACCAGGGGCAGACGGCCCTTTTCGTCCAGCATGCCCGAGGAGGAGGCGATGCCCGCTAAAGTCCCGATGGTGTTGAAGAGGTCGTCGAAAAGCAGCGTGAAGATCACCACGAGGAAGTTGATGGAAAACAGGAGCCCCATTCCCGAGAGGGCGCTTTCCCCGGAGGACCACTTGCTCACGTCGAAGCACTGCCCGAAGAGGTAGCCGAACTCCCGGAAGGCCTGCCCGCAGGCGTCGAAATTCAGCGCGGGATACAGCGAAAAGAGCCCGGCGGCGGGATCGACCCGGTAGATCCCCGCCAGCTGGCAGAGCATCCCCAAGCCCCAGGTGATCAGGATCCCCAGCAGCAGGGCGCCCGTGATCCTTTTGCTGCAGAGCCAGACGAGGATCACCGTGCCCGCCAGCGCCAGAAGCGCGCACAGCCCGGAGGAGGCAAAGTCCTTCCGGAACTGCACCAGCGTCGTCAGGCAGGGCCCCGCCGTGATGAGCCTCGCGCCCTGAAGCGCGATGAAGATGATGAAAAATCCGATGCCCACGCCGATGGCGATTTTGAGCGGTTCGGGAATGATGTTGAAGAGCTTCTCCCGCACCGGGGTGAGCGTAAGCAGGATGAAGATCACCCCCTCGACAAAAACCGCCATCATGGCGAACTGCCACGAGATCTTCATGGCCGTCACCACGGAATAGGCGAAAAAGGGCACGATCCCCACCCCCGGCGCCAGGGCGAAGGGGTACTTCGCCAGCGCCCCCATGAGGAACGTTCCCAGCGCGGCCGACAGCGCCGCCGCGATCATCGCCCCGCCCGCGGGGAGACCTATTTTGCTCATGACCCCGGGATACAAAATCAAGATGTAGGCCATGGAGAGGAACGTGGTCGCCCCGGCCAGCAGTTCCGTTTTGAGCCGGGGTCTTTCTTCGGGCGCTTCTTTTTCGGGCATTTTCCGGGATCTTTCCTTTTATCCGCAGCGGACGTTTCCCGGGCTACGGCATGGTCACGCCTTTTTTGACCAGGATGTTGCCGTATTGGCGGACCTCTCCCGTGACGACGACGGCGTAAGCCTGTTTCGCCCGGTCGTAGAAGGCGAACCGCTCCATGTAATCGATACGGTCCGCGTCGGGTCCCAGCGCGGCGCGGCACTCGGCGGCGATCCCGGGATCCACGGCGTCGCCGGGGACCGGCGCCATCATGGCCACGGGTTTTTCCACGTATTGATCCAGCTCCATCAGTTTGAGGACCGCGGCCATCATCTCCGGCGAGGAGACCGCGTCGGCGCGGACGACTTTGGCGTTGACCGAATAGGCGGGGAAGTGGGCGTCGGAAATGACCAGTTCGTCGCCGTGTCCCATCTCCGCGAGGATCTTCAGCAGTTCCGGCGAAATGACCGGAGGAATACCTTTCAGCATGATTTTGCCCCCCTTGGCAGTTGTTTTTTGACCGGACGTGCGATAATATACAACGGCCCGGCCTTTTTTGCAACGCGCAGAGCCTGTCGGACCTGTCGGACAAAGGGGCAGTCGGCCGACGTTTCGACCGACCCGTCAAGTCCTCCCCAACAAAAAATTTTTCCCGACCGCCGGAAAAGCATTTGACAAATTTGCCATGTGCTGTATATTAATGGCAAATTAAAGGGTACATACGGGGGACATGATGCAGATACGCAAGGCGCCGAAGACGGAAGCCGTCTACGAACTGCTGAAGGGCAGGATCGCGGCGGGCGCGTATGCCGACGGGCCCCTGCCGGTGGAGCCGGTTCTGGCCGGAGAGCTTCGGGTCTCGCGCAAGACCCTGCGGGCGGCCCTGTCGCGTCTGGCGCTGGAGAACCTCATCCTGCGGGTCAAGGGCGAAGGGACCTTCGTCAACCGCGCCGCCGGACGGCGGAAGATCCTCGTGGTGGTCAGGAACGCCGAGGACATCACCCTGCCGGACCGCTTCATCCTCCCCGGGATCCAGCAGCAGGCGCTGGAGATGAACATGACCGTCGAAACGTGCACCTGTCTTTCGCTGAGCGCGGGACAGGCTCAAGACACGGTGCGCCGGATCCGCGAAAGCGACTGCTGCGGCATCATCTCCCTCGAGTCCAACTTCACAGGCTCCGAGCCGCTGATCGGCATTTTGAAGGAGACCGGACTGCCCGTATTGCTCCCCCACGCCTACGCCCGCGACGCCGAAGTCACCGGATTCGCCGTCATGGGCACGGACTACCGGCAGGTCATCCGCGACGGCTTGCAGTATCTGGTCAATCTCGGCCACCGCCGGATCTCCTATCTGGGGTTCCGGGAGCACCGCATCGGGCGGGAGGAGTATTTCCGGCTGCTGGAGGAACTGGGGCTGGCGGGCAGCGCCGATCTCTACGTCCGGTCGGCCAGCTACAACCGGCGGGAGGCCATTTTGGAGAGCATCGACGGACTGTTCTCCCGGGAGCGGGAAAAACGCCCCACCGCGGTCCTCTGCTTTTCTGACTTCTTCGCCATCTGTCTCTACGAGTATCTCCACGCCCATGATCTGCGAATTCCGGAGGACGTCGCGGTGCTCTCCATCGGCGGCATGATCGGGTGCGATTTTCTCACTCCGCCGCTTTCGGCGCTGAGTTTCGACTGCACCGCCATCGGCCGCCTCGCCGTGCGCACGCTGCTGGAGATGGAAGCAAAAAAAGAACTCTCCCGGCCCTTCGCCGTGACGCCCCACTACCTCTCGGAACGGGAAAGCACCCGGAAAACCGCCAGGCAGGAGTCCGCATGATGCCCCGGAAAAAGGAAATTTTCGCCATCTACTTCCCCAGCTGGCACCCGGACCGGCACTACGAAAAGTGGTACGGCAAAGGGTTCAGCGAGTGGGAACTTGTCAAATCGACCAAGCCGCTGTTTCCGGGCCACGTCCAGCCGAAGGAGCCGGAATGGGGGTACTTCGACGAGTCCGATCGTGCGTGGATGGCAAAACAGATCGACCTCGCCGCCGACGCGGGGATCACGGGCTTCATGTTCGACTGGTACTGGTACGAGGGGGAGCAGTTCCTCGAAAAACCGCTGAACGAGGCGTTCCTCGCCGCGCCCAACAGAAACCGGCTGAAATTCTTTTTGATGTGGGCCAACCACAGCTGGGGCATGTGGCCCGCGCTGGAAGAGGACTTCCACGCCATGAACGGCAATGAGAACCAGTCCAGCCGGGTCTTTCTCACCATCCGCCACAGCGAGGAGGACTTGCGCAACGTGATGGAGTACTGCTGCGCAAAGTATTTCCAGTGCGCCAATTACTGGAAGATCGGCGGGAAGCCGGTTTATTCCTTCTACAACTGCGACACGCTTTTCAAGTACGTTCCGCCCCGGGACGTGCTGCGGATCGTCAATGAGGTGGCGCAAAAAAACGGCTTCCCGGGCATTTACACGCTGATGAACGTGGGGTGTTGCAACGACAACGAGTACTACTGCGGCTGGGGGCGGATCCCGAGGATGCGTGACAACGGCTTCGACGCGGTGTTCGCCTACAACAGCGGATTGCGCTCCGACTTCGAAAAGACCGCGGCCCCGGACAAACCGACGCTGGATTATTTCTTCATGATGGAAAATCAGCGTTTCTGTTGGGAACGCATCGCCGAGCAGGGCATGCCCTTCGTCCCCGGCATCACGCTGGGGCTGGACGTCTCCCCCCGCTGGAGCCGCAAGCTCACGTATCCTTGGGACTACGCCAAAACGGGCTACTACCCCATCGTGGTCAACAATACGCCCGCACGGATCGGCGAGCTGATGCGCGAGGCCCTCACCATGGAGTCCTGCGCCGTCATCATCAACGCCTGGAACGAGTGGACCGAAGGCATGTCCCTCATCCCCGAAAAGCACGCGGGCAGCGCGTTTCTGGATGCCATTTCCCAAATCGTGAAACAATAAATCACTCCCGATCAACGAAAGGAACCAACTATGAAAAAAAAGTCACAGCGTCTCCCCGTTTCCCCGGTCCGGCAAAACTTCACACTCATCGAACTTTTAGTCGTTATTGCCATCATCGCCATCCTTGCCGCCATGCTCATGCCCGCGCTGCAGCAGGCGCGGAACACGGCGAAGAAGACCTCCTGTCTCAGCAACATCGGCCAGCTCTCGAAAGCGACGATGTTTTATCAGGACGCGTCCGAAGACTTCTTCCCCTGGGGAGCCTACGACGGTTCGATCACCCACTTTTTCTACTATTTCAAATCCGATCCGAACAACGCCGACCGTTTCAAGGCGCCCCTGAGGAACTTCTTCCCCTCGGAAAAAGCATATGAGAATACGACTTCGACAGGGGCCAGCGGGTTTGCCCTGTATCAGACACTCGGCTCGGGAACGGCCATCAGCAAATATGCCTGTCCCGCGACGGCGGAAACGAGCATGAAATTCACATCCGAGGAAGCGGTCGCTCCGAATATCCCCCCCACCGGAGGGCTCTTCAAAACCTTCGGGGTCAACTCACTCCTGATCAACTGCTACGGGACGAAGCCCGTGCGCATGACCATCGTCAAGAAACCGTCACGGCTTCTGACTTACGGCGACAGCTGCGGAAGCGGTTACACAGGTTACCAGTGCCGGATCCATCCGGATACCAGCACCAAGAACGCCTACGCATTGTCGGCCCGGCACAACAGCGCCGCCAATATCGTCTATGCCGACGGACACGCCGCCACGGTCAGATGGGATGACATCCCCGCGTACAAGTACAGTTCGACCCGGTTTCCGTACGAGGGACCGGATCTGAATCCCTGGGCGAAATAAAGGAGGGAATTGAAAAATGCAAATGAAAAAATTTTTTTCTCTTTTTGTTCTGGCGGCCCTCGCGGTCGTTTGCGCCGCGGACGACGGGCAGAAAAACAATCTGATCAAATGCGGAGATTTCGATCATCCCGTCCACGGCAAACGTCACATGGGCGGTGCGGGTCAGGCTTGGTCGGGAGTCGGAAAAACGACGCATCTTTTTGTGGACAAAGAAATTTTCGTGACAAAAGGCGCCTCGCTCCGGCTGGAATCCGGATGTGAGGCCGTGCGGCAGACAATCCCTGTCGAGCCGGATAAGCAGTACAAGCTCAGTTTTTCAGTTCGGACGAAGGACCTGACGCCGGGTCTGCGCATCATGATCCGGTTCGGCGGCAACCCTGCACCCTCGCTTTACACGTTGGGAGATTACCGGGACTATATCCGCGGTACCGCGGACTGGCAGAAGGTGGAAAAGACTTTCCGTACGCCTAAGGAATTCGGGACCCAGTATAAGCCGCACATCGAGTTCTTCATCGGCAAAAGCACGGGAAAATGCTGGATCGACCATGTGGAACTGGTTGAAGTCAAATAAAAGAGGTTTTGGGGAGAAAACATGAAAATTACAAATTTGGCCGGTTCGGCGGCAGCTGTGCTCGCAATTCTGCTGACTGCGGCATCGGCGGAGGGATCGGCTTTTCGCCCCGCTCCGCAGCATCCGCGCAAGATCGTCATCGGCGGAAAACCGGCCATCACCCTGTGTAAAGATGGAATTGCCGAATTCGAAGTCGTGAAGCCCGCCAATCCCGCCGCCGCGCCCGCGGCGAAGGAACTGATCGAACGGCTCGCTCAAATCACCGGGAAAAAAGTCGAAGCGGTAAAGACGGCCTCCGGAAAAGTCCCGGCGTTTTATCTGGGCGTCTGTCCGGAAGCGGAAAAACTCGGTCTCGACCCCGAAAAACTGGATAGGGACGGCTTCTATATCAAAACGGACGGCAATAAAATCTTCATCACCGGCTGCGACAGCAGGGATCCCCGAAAAGTTCAGCGGGCGACCCTCTTCGGCGTCTATGATTTTCTGGAGCGCTTCGCGGGCGTCCGCTACTACTTTCCCGGCGAGATCGGCACGGTCGTTCCCCAAAAGAAGAACTGGACTCTTCCGGAGATCGATATCACCGAAAGACCCGATACCCAGTACCGCTGGATCTACGTCTACCCCAACGGAAAACTCGGCGGCGCAGTCAAATATCGATACCCCGGCATGAAGGATGACAATCCGCTGATCTGGCGCAACAGCACTCTGAACAGCATCCGCTCCTGTCACGGGCTCAACGATCTGGAGCTGGTCAAGCGTTTTGCCAAGACAAATCCGGAGTTTTTCGCCATGACCGCGGCGGGCGACCGTCACGACGGCTCGAAGATTACGACCAGTTATCAGAAACACGGCCATCTCTGCTACAGTTCGGAAGGGCTGAAGGAAGTGATCTATCAGGATGCCGCCGCGTGTCTGACCGGCAAACCCGCTTCCTCGCGGGGCATTTCCCGCTGGTCTCCCCGCTGGAACACGTTGCACGTCGACCTCGCCCCCAACGACGGCATGCTCTGGTGCCAGTGCCCGAAATGCAAAAAGATCCAGGAGCAGGGCAGACAGGCGATGAGCAACCACATCTGGGGCTTCGCCGCCGATATCGCCAGCCGTCTCAAAAAGAACGGTATCCCCGGCTATGTCATGATGGAGTCCTACGGCGTGTTCAGCCGCTTTCCGACGATAAAGATCCCCGACAACGTCATGATCGGCGCGGCGATCACCGGTCCGTGGGGAATGAACAACGAAAAAGTCCGTACCCGCGATGCGGAACGGCTTGAAAAATGGTCCAAAACCGCCGGAGCGAAAATCAGGACATGGGCTTACATCACTAAAGCCGTCGCGGCTGTGCCGGTCGTGCCGGGGTTCACGCCCCGCGCCGTGGGAGCGTTTTACAAGTCAGTGAGAAACTGGATCTTCGGCGGCTTCGTCGAAGCGGGCAGCGACCGCTGGATGTACGGTTTTCTTAACTGTTACGTCGCATCGAAAGTCCTGTGGAACTTCGACACCGACGTCGAGGCCCTGATCGACGAGCACTGCCGACTGATGTACGGCCCCGCCGCCGAAGAGATGAAGGCGTTCTATGCCGAACTGGAAAATATCTGGATGAACAGCATCGTCAAAGAGGTCGTCGACACCCCTTGGGGCGAAAACTGGAAGATCCCCACCCGGCATGAAGTCTGGACAAAAATCTATTCTCCGGCAAAGATCGCCGAGATCGACAGACTTTTCGATCAGGCGGAAAAGGCCGCGTCCGGGGAGCCGGAAGCCCTCAAACGGCTGAAATTCATGCGCAATGAGTTGTGGCAGCCCGTGATCGACGGCGCCAAAGCCTTTCAGGCGGAGACCGCCAACCGGACCGCGTGGACGCTGTATGCCGCCGAAGCGGGAAAAATCACTTTCGACGGCAAACTGAACGAACAGGCGTGGAAGAATGCCGAAGCCGTCTGGCTCAACGCCAATCGTCCCGGTCAGAAGACCGAGGTGCAGACCCGGGTAAAAATGCTGAAGGACGAGGAGAACTTCTACTTCGGCTTCGAAGCGGACGAACCCGAAACGGAACGGATGATCGCTTTTACCAACCGGAAGCCCGGCAGCACGGAAATCTGGCGCGACAACGGCGGGGAAATCTTTCTCTCAGCCGGGGTCGCCAGCGAGTTCATCTATCAATTCATTTTCAACTCCGCCGGGTGCAAGGCCGATTTGAGAAACACCATCTTCAAAACGGATGCTTCCTACGAATCCGGCTTCGATGTGAAAACAAGCGTCATTCCCGGCAGGAAATGGACGGCGGAGGTGCGGATCCCCCGCAAAGCCGTGCCGGAACTGGCCGGAAAAAATGCTTTCGTCGGCAATTTTACCCGGCACCGTGTGCTGAAGGACACAAAAGTCGGAACGGAATATTATGCGTGGTTCCCCAAGTTGCGCAACATCGCCGAAAACTGCGGCATCATCCGGCTCGACCGGCCCGAAAAAGAGAAAAACATCGTTCGGCTGGGCGATTTCGACTACCCCGTTCACGGCAAGCGGCACATGGGTACTGCCTGGTCGGCCGTCGGAAAGAAAGACGTGTCTCTTACAGTGGATCACGAGATATTCATGACCCGGGGCGTCTCGGTCCGGCTGGAGCCCGACTGTCCCGCCATTCGGCAGACCATTCCGGTCGAACCTGACAGGCAGTACAAAATCAGCTTCTTCGTCCGGACGGAAAATCTGACGCCGGGACTGCGCATCATGATCCGCTACGGCGGCGATCCCGCTCCCTCGCTCTATGTACTGGGGGACTACCGCGACTACATCCGCGACACCGTGAACTGGTACCGGGTCGAAAAGATTTTCCGCACCCCGAAAACATTCGGCACCCAATACAAGCCCCACCTCGAGTTCTTCATCGGTTCCAGCACCGGCAAATGCTGGATCGACCACGTGGAGATCGTCGAAGTCAAGTAAGGGAAACTGCAGAAAAAAATAAGATGAAAAACAAAATTGCTCTCGCCCTGCTCTGCCTGGCGACCACGGTTTCGGCGGCTCCGGCCCGCAGACCGGTCAATTACGATCCGGCGAAAATCGGCCCCTATACGCTGGAAGACCCGCTGACTTTCCTTTCGGGGAAAAAGATGACTTCTCCGGAACAATGGCGGGCCCGGCGCAGGGAAATTCTGGACATCTTCGCTCGGGAGATGTATGGGCAGGAGCCGCCCGCGCCCGAATGCATAAAAATAGAGCTCATCGAGGAAAAGGAAGGCGCCCTGGCGGGCTTCGCGGTCCGTTCCCAGTACCGGATGTGGTTCAAGGCCGACAAAAGCGGTCCGTGTCTGGATTTTCTGGTCCTGCGGCCCCGCTTCGGCGCGGAAAAGGCCCGGCCCGTGATCTTTCTCAACTACGGCGGCAATCACAAACTGATCCCCGACAGAGAGGTGATCATCCCCGAAGGCATGTGGTCCCACGCCCAAGGACATCAGGTCTCGAAACAGCGGGGCACGCAATGCGACCCCAACCGCAAAACCGTCCTCCCCGTCGGCATGCTGCTGAGCTCCGGATTCGCCGTCATCAGCTGCTGTTACTGTCAGGTCTCCCCCGACCCCCTGCACACCGAAGGGGATCCCCGCTTCCGTCAGGAGCCCTTCGCCTACACGGGCGTTTTCGAACTGTGGGGCAAACGGGACGAGTCCCGCACCGACAACATCACCTCCCTGGGCGCTTGGGCCTGGGCCCTTTGCCGCGGACTGGATCTGGCGGAAAACATTCCCCAACTGGACGCGAAACACGCCGTCGTGACCGGTTACTCCCGTCTGGGCAAGGCCGCATTGCTGGCCGCCGCCCGCGACGAACGGTTCGACGCCTGCGTCGCAATACAGTGCGGCGGCGGAGGCGCGGCTCTTGCCAAACGGGATTTCGGAGAAAACATCGCCACCGAAACCAGAATGTTCCGGCACTGGTATTGCAAAGCCTATGACAAATACGCGGTGAATCCCGCGAAACTGCTGACCTTCGACCAGCATCTGCTGCTGGCCGCCGTGGCGCCGCGGAAACTGCTCGTTGCCGGATTCGATGACCCGTGGTTCGACACAGAAGGCGAGTTCCTCGCCTGTAGAGCCGCTTCGCCCGCCTGGGAATTTCTCGGCAGGCCGGGCCTGCCGCAGGTCTCCTTCCCCGCCGATTTCGACACCTCCGCCGTCGGCCCTTTCCTCGGCTACTACCGCCGCAGTCAGGGCCACGGCATCGCCTCTTTCGACTGGCTCCGCCTGATCCGCTTTGCCGGGGAGGAATAAACCGGCAGGTTTTACGGATGGGTACGGAGATGCCCGCCCCTCTTTTTTAAGAAAACCGGGGCGTTTTGTCGGACCTGTCGGACCTGTCGGCCCCCGGGGGCAGTCGGCCGAGGTTTCGGCCTTGAAAACTCAGGCGTAGGCAGGAGCCGGTGTTTCGGTCCGGGGGCTGCACTCGGGAATGAAGCGCAGTTCAGCCTGCATGGCCTCATCGGCAGTCCGCAGATTGTAGAGGGTCTGCAGATTGAGCCAGAATTCCGGCCCGGTCCGGAAATACTTGCCCAGCCGGAACGCCGTGTCCGCGGTGATCTCCCTTTTGCCGCTGATGATCGCGCCGATCCTGTTGGCCGGGACCCTGATGTCCGTGGCCAATTTGTTCCGGCTGATCCCATAAGGCTTCAAAAACTCTTCCAGAAGGATCTCCCCCGGCGTCGGCATCGGAATCTTCGTCATATCATCTCCTCCTTAATGGTAATCGACTATTTCAACATTTTCCGCCCCGTCCGACCACGTGAAGCAGATCCTGTACCTGTCGTTTATCCTGATACTGTACTGCCCCTCCCGGTCGCCATGGAGCGCCTCGAACCGGTTTCCCGGCGGCTCCCTCAGCGTTTCCGGCTTCACGGCCGCCGCGATCATCACAAGTTTTCGCAGAGCGACCTTTTCGATCCCGCGGAACCGTCTCACCGGACGCTGGTTGAATATCTCCTCCGTCTCCCGATCCCTGAAACTTTTTATCATACGCCCTCCGTCTTATGTTTAATATAATACGCGTTACGTAAAATTCAAGGCCTTTACGAAAATTTTCTCATCAGCGATCCGTATACTATCCGGGGGTACGGATGGGTACGGAGATGCCCGCCCCTCTTTTTTAAGAAAACCGGGGCGTTTTGTCGGACCCGTCGGCCCCGTCGGACCCGTCCGACCAAGGAGCAGCCGCCGCGACATACCGGTGCCGACGTTTCGGCCGGCCCGCCGTAAAGCTGATATTCATTTGAAAAAATGTTGTTTCGCGCTGCTTTTTCGTTTGAAAAAATGCATTAACTATCACTTTTTCGTTTGAAAAAATGTATTTGCGAGCTTATATTACCCGCAGAAACGGGAGGATGCGGCAATGAAACGAAAAGCGATGGAACAACTCCGCAACTGGAAAAACGCTCCGGGCCGCAAACCTTTGATCGTCCGGGGCGCGCGGCAGGTCGGCAAAACATGGCTGATGAAGGAATTCGGCAAGGAGAATTTCAGGGACACCGTGTACGTCAATTTCGACAGCAATCCGGAGATGGCTTCCCTCTTCGACGGCCGACTGGATGTCCCGCGGCTGATCTCGGGACTGCAGATCTACGCCGGGAAAAAGATCCTGCCGCGGGAAACGCTGCTGATCTTCGACGAGATCCAGGAGGTCCCCCGGGCGCTGAGCAGTCTGAAATATTTCTGCGAAGACGCGCCGGAATACGCCGTGATTTCCGCCGGTTCCATGCTGGGCGTCGCACTGCACGCGGGAACCGGATTTCCCGTGGGGAAGGTCGAATTTCTGGACCTTTATCCCCTGAGCTTCACCGAATTCCTTGAGGCCGCCGACGGCGGACAGCTCGCGGAACTGCTCCGGAACGCCGACTGGCCGCTCATCACCGCCTTCAAAAGCCGGTTTGCCGAGTTGCTGCGCTGCTATTACTTCATCGGCGGAATGCCCGAAGCCGTCAAAACCTTCATCGATGAAGACGATTTTTATGCCGTGCGAAAAGTTCAGGAGAACATCCTGACGGCCTATGAACAGGACTTTTCCAAACACGCTCCGCCGGAAACCGTCGCGCGGATCCGCATGGTCTGGCAGTCGATCCCTTCGCAGCTGGCCAGGGAAAACCGCCGATTCGTCTACGGCGCCCTGCGCAGCGGCGCCCGGGCCAAAGACTTCGAACTGGCCATCCAGTGGCTCCGGGACTGCGGTCTGATCGATCAGACGATCCGCCTTTCCAAACCCGCGCTGCCGCTGCCCGCCTACGCAACCGAGGGATTCAAAATGTTCGTTTCCGATGTCGGACTCCTCGGCGCCATGAGCGGCCTGGAGGCCGGAACTCTTCTTCAGGGCAACCGGCTGTTCACCGAGTTCAAAGGAGCCCTGACGGAACAGTATGTCGCCCAGCAGCTGCGGTCCGAACTCGGGAAAAAAACTTTTTACTGGAGCGCCGAACGGGCGACCGCCGAAGTGGATTTTGTCTTTCAGGCCGGGATGGACATTTACCCCCTCGAGGTCAAGGCGGAGGAGAATCTCAAGGCCAAAAGCCTTCGGGTCTACGCCGACACATACCACCCCGGAAAGGTTTTCCGCACATCCATGTCGGATTTCAGGGAGGAAAGCCGGCTGATCAATCTGCCGCTGTACGCCCTTTCCCTGCTTCCCGGCTTCTGCCGGGAGTGAGTTTTCGCTCCCCGCAGGCCTGCCGGACCTGTCGGACCGAAGGGCAACGCGCCGTTACCCCGGTGCCGACGTTTCGGCCGATCAAGGCGAGTCGTGAGCGCAGCGAGCAGCCGCCGCGACATACCGGTGCCGACGTTTCGCCCGATCAAGGCGAGTCGTGAGCGCAGCGAACAGCCGCCGCGACATACCGGTGCCGACGTTTCGCCCGATCAAGGCGAGTCGTGAGCGCAGCGAACA
>JAFSTC010000098.1 GCA_017450705.1 Lentisphaeria bacterium
GTATTTGAGCGCAGATGAACGTAGGTCGAGCAGTAAGCCGCGAGTGAGGCCGGGCATCGCCCGGCCGAACGCAGGCGCGCAACTTCAGAAGGGAATTACCCCGAGATCCGCGCTCGCCGCGGGAAGGAACAAAAGGAGGGGTCCGGGGAGGGAAAACCGCGGAGCGGTTGTCTCTCTCCCGGCTGGACGGTCCGCGTCCAAACAGCGGCCTGCGTCAAACCTGCCTGTTGACGGCAACAGAGCCAAATGAAGAAAAAGGCCCGTCCGGAAAAGTGCCGGACGGGCCTTTGCGATGAAACGCAATACTTACTTCGCCTTGAGGTCGGAATCCAGTCCGATGGCCTTGTTGTAGGTGTTGAAGAGACTGATGGAGGCGGCGACCTCGATGGCGGCCGTGATCTCCTCGTCGGTGGCTCCGGCGGCCAAAGCGGCGGCGCGGTGGGCGTCGAGACAGTATTTGCATCCGTTGGCGGCGCTGACGGCGATGACGATCAACTCCTTGGTCTTGGGATCCAGCCCGCGTCCGGCGCAGTCGGCGGTTTTGAGCACGCTCTCGAGGAAATCCCCGTTGCGTCCCATGACCTGGAAGACCTGGGGCAGGAACCCGAAGTTCTTCTCCAGTTTCTCCTGGATCGCGACCGCCTTCGCGTCGCCCGTCTTGTTGTACATTTTGATCGATGCCATAGTATTTTACTCCTTCTTGCCGTCTGTTTTGGTATCTCCTTTGTCCGGATTGAACCAGTTGTCATCGGGAACCGCAACTGCTGCCGAAGCGGTTTTGCTCGGGTAGTAGCGATTTATTTTGTAGTTGTCCTTGTTGACGGTTTCCGCATGTCCGTCGAGACAGAAAATATTGGTATCGCCCCCGTGGACTCCGGCCAGAAGCCCGGCGCCGGAGAGTTTGCTACTGGAAGTGAGATCCAAGAGCGCCCTCGCTTTTCCATAAGGGCCGCCGTCAGTGCCGGAGTTGAAGTCGGCCGAGCAACCGCCTAAAAGAAGCTGATTGGGAGAAACGAGGGTAGAACCCGCCGTCAGATACCTGGTCCCGCGGAAATCAAAACCGTTATGGGCGGCCGATCCGGGGAGCGACTGAGTGGAAAAGACGACGCCGAAGTTCTCTTTCAGGATATCGGTAAAACTGCTGCCGCCGGGCGTGAAATTGTTGACCGCACTGACCGGTGCAGGGACGATCGCCGGACATCTGTAGGCTTTCAGGTCCTGGACCAGACCTTTCTGGATGAGATTCCAGATCCACGACGGCGGATCCGCCGGGAGCGGGGGGGTCCCGGTTTCAGAAGGGTTGTAATTCGCGCCCGATACCAGTTTCTGGTCGTTGGCGTTCATGGCGGTGGTGAGGGTTTTGGAGGTTTGATTCTGATTGCTCAGACAGTTGGTCTTTCTCGCCGTGACCCGGGCGCCCTGCAGCGCGGGGAAGAGCAGTCCGGCCAGGACCGCGATGATGCCGATCACGATCAGCAGTTCCACCAGGGTGAATCGATGCTTTCTCATATTCCTTTGACCTTTCTTTGCGGGGTGAACGAGTCATCCATCTCTAAAGATAGCCTTTTTCCCGCCGTTTGTCAAGCCGCGGAGACGAAATAACCGCGATTTGCCGCAAAATCGATCACCTGGTGCCGTCTTCTCCGAAGTTGATTGCAAGTGAGGCGAAACGGTGTTATATTATAGAGAATAGCTGTATTTTCATTTCCAAAAAAGTTTTGAAGGAACGAAGCGATATGAGCGAACTGGAAACTCTGCCGCGGGCCTACGAGCCCGCCGACGTCGAAAAGAAATGGTATCCCGTCTGGGAGAAAAACGGCGACTTTCACGGCCGGGCCGATTCGGAAAAACCGCCGTTCTCCATCGTCATCCCGCCGCCCAACGTGACGGGCATCCTGACGCTGGGGCACGTGCTGAACAATACATTGCAGGACATCCTCTGCCGCCGCGCCCGGATGAAGGGGTTCGAAGTCTGCTGGTTCCCCGGCACCGACCACGCCGGCATCGCCACCGAGTCCAAGGTGGTCAAGTATCTCAAGGAGAAGCAGAACGTCACCCGCGACGAACTGGGCAGAGAAGAGTTCATCAAGCGCGTCTGGCAGTGGAAGGAGGAGTTCGGCGGCAAGATCATCCGCCAGCTCCGCACCCTGGGCTGCTCCTGCGACTGGGAGCGGGAGCGCTTCACCATGGACGAAGGGCTTTCCGACGCGGTCAAAAAGGTCTTCGTCGCCCTCTACAAAAAAGGGTACATCTACCGCGGCCAGAGAATGATCAACTGGTGCCCCGCCGCCAAGAGCGCCCTCTCCGACGAGGAGGTGATCTACCGCGACGTGCCCGGCAAGTTCTATTATTTCCGCTACCCGCTGGCCGAGGGGGAGGGGGCGCTGATCGTGGCCACCACCCGGCCCGAGACCATGTTCGGCGACACCGCCGTCGCGGTGCATCCCGACGACGGGCGCTACAACAAACTCATCGGCAAGTTCGTGAAACTGCCGCTGACCGACCGTCTCATCCCCATCGTCGGCGACGTCCACGCCGATCCGACCAAGGGCACGGGGTGCGTCAAGATCACCCCGGGACACGATCCCAACGACTTCGAAGTCGGCAAACGGCACAACCTCGAAGTCATCAACATCATGAACAACGACGGAACGCTCAATGATCTCTGCCCCGCCGAATTCGTCGGTCTGGACCGCTTCGTCGCCCGCGACCTCTGCGTCAAGCGGATGACGGAGCAGGGACTGGTGGAGAAGATCGAGGACATCACCCACGCCGTCGGCTACTCCGAGCGGGGCGGCGTGCCCATCGAAACGCTGGTGAGCTCCCAGTGGTTCTGCAGGATGGACGAACTGGCCAAGCCCGCCATCGAGGCGGTGAAGTCGGGCAAGATCAAGTTCTACCCCGAGCGCTGGACCAAGACCTACTTCCACTGGATGGAGAACATCCAGGACTGGTGCATCTCCCGGCAGCTCTGGTGGGGCCACCGCATCCCCGCGTGGTACAACGACGAAAACGGCGAAGTCTACGTCGGCGAGGAGCCCCCGACCGCCCCCGGCAAGTGGCGTCAGGAGGAGGATGTGCTCGATACCTGGTTCAGCAGCTGGCTCTGGCCCTTCTCCATCATGGGCTGGCCCGAGGACACGAAGGAGCTGGAAAAGTTCTATCCCACCAACGATCTCGTGACCGGGCCGGACATCATCTTCTTCTGGGTCGCCCGCATGATCATGGCCGGATGCGAGTTCAAGGGCGCGATCCCCTTCCGCAACGTCTACTTTACCAGCATCATCCGCGACGAAAAGGGCCGCAAGCTCTCCAAGTCCCTGGGCAACTCCCCCGATCCGCTGGACGTGATTTCCGAATACGGCGCGGACGCGCTGCGGTTCTCCATCGTCTACATCGCCCCCGTGGGCATGGATATCCGGTACAACAACGAAAAGTGCGAGATCGGCCGCAACTTCGCCAACAAGCTGTGGAACGCCTGCCGTTTCCGCCAGATGCAGGGAGGCGTCTCCGCCGATTTCGGCCGTCTGCCGGGCGGTCTCTCCGGCGACGAGAAGTGGATGATCTCCAAACTCAACGCGGCCATCGCGGACATCGAAAGCGAACTTGAAAAGTTCCGCTTCCACGCGGCGGCCCACGCCCTGTACGATCTGGTGTGGTCCGATTTCTGCGACTGGTTCGTCGAAGCCGAAAAGCTGCCCATGCGCGCCGGCGGCGCGGAGAAGGAGCGGGCGCTGGCCGTGCTGGACTACGCCTTGTTCCGCATCCTCAAACTGCTGCATCCCTTCATGCCCTTCATCACCGAGGAACTGGCTCACCGCATGGGCTTCGTCGAGGAGGGCAAGTCGATCATGTACGCCGCCTGGCCCGAGGCCGATCCCGCGGCGGTTTTCGATCCCGCCGAAACGGCTCTCACCGACGGCAAGTTCGAACTGGTGCGCATCGGGCGTTTCCTGCGGTCCAGTTACAACATCCCCGATGGCAAGAAGCTCGACTTCCACATCAAGGCCGCCGGAGAGAAGGAACTGGAGGCGCTCCGCTCCCAGAAGGCCTCCCTCGAACTTCTGCTCAACGCGCAGAAGATCGAGATCTCCCTTGCGCCCTTCGACAGCGCTGCCCACGGGGCCGCGCCCTCCCAGCCCGGCGCCATGGGCGTCATCAGCCTGCCGCTGGCCGGACTCATCGACGTGGCCGCCGAAATCGCCCGGCTGGAGAAACAGCTCAAGGACATCAACGGCTGGATCGCTTCCGCCAAAGGCAAGCTGGCCAACGAGCGCTTCGTGAAAAATGCCCCGCCCCAGGTCGTCGCCGACGCAAGAGCCGGTCTGGCCGACCTCGAGGCGAGAAAGACCCGGACCGAGGAACTGCTCTCCTCGCTCAAAGGGTGAGCAGCAAGAGAGATCCCGGGGGGAATGAAAAATGGATAGTTTCAGGGAGAAGGCGGTCGCCGCCATCGCCGCCGACCGGGCCTGCGGTCCGGTGAAGTTCTCCGAACCGCTGGAAGAGCTGTTCGGAGCCGATGTCTTCAACGAAAAGGCCATGCGGGAGTATCTCGCCCCCGGCGCCTTCCGGAAATTCGCCGACTGCCTCGCCAACCGGAGGACCATTCCGCCGGAACTGGCCGAGGAGATCGCCGAGGCCATGAAGACCTGGGCTCTGGAGCGGGGGGCGACCCATTACTCCCACTGGTTCCTGCCGCTCACGGGCTCCAGCGCCGAAAAGCACGACTCCTTCGTCGAACCCGACCAGAAGGGCGGGATGACGCTGAAGTTTTCGGGCAAGAACCTCATCGTGGGCGAGCCCGACGCCTCCAGTCTTCCCAACGGCGGACTGCGCTCCACCTTCGAGGCCCGGGGCTACACGGCGTGGGACCCCTGCAGTCCCGCCTTCATCAGAAGGGGCGAGAACACGGCCACGCTCTGCATCCCCACCGTCTTCTGTTCGTGCAACGGCGAGGTGCTGGACAAGAAGACGCCGCTCCTGCGCTCCATCCAGGCCGTTTCCGCTCAGGCGGAGCGTCTGGCCCGCTGTTTCGGCATCGAAGGCAAAGCCGTCATCACCCTCGGCGCGGAGCAGGAGTATTTCCTCGTCGATAAACGGCTCTACTTCTGCCGTCCCGATCTCGTCCAGACCGGCCGGACCCTTTTCGGCGCCAAGCCCCCCAAGCATCAGCAGCTGGGGGATCACTACTTCAGCACCATCAAGCCCCGGATCCTCAATTTCATGGCCGAGGTCGATCATGAATTGTGGCGTTTGGGCATCCCCGCCAAGACCCGCCACAACGAGACGGCTCCGGCCCAGTTCGAGCTGGCGCCCACCTACGAGGAATCCAATCTGGCCTGCGATCACAACATGCTGATCATGGAGATCCTGCGTCAGGTCGCCGACCGGCACAAGCTGGTCTGCCTGTTCCACGAGAAGCCCTTCGCCTCCATCAACGGCTCCGGCAAGCACAACAACTGGTCGATCCGCGTGGGGAACGTCAATCTGCTGGATCAGGGGAGCGACCCCAAGCGCAACGCCCTCTTCCTCACCACGCTGTGCGCCGTCATCGAGGCGGTCTCGCTCCACGGCGATCTGCTGCGGACGGCCACCATCGGCGCCGGGAACGATCACCGGCTCGGCGCGGCCGAAGCGCCCCCCGCCATCATGTCGATCTTTCTGGGAGACCAGCTTACGGGGATCCTCGAGGAGCTGGAGACGGGGGACAAATCCAAACGGAGCGAGGCGCGCAAACTCCGGGTCGGCGTCGACACCCTGCCGCAGCTGCCCGTCGACAGCACCGACCGCAACCGGACCAGTCCCTTCGCCTTCACGGGGACGAAGTTCGAGTTCCGCGCTCCCGGGGCCAGCAGCAGCTGCGCCACGCCCAACACCGTGCTCAACACCATCGTCGCCGAGTCTTTCGACCGCATCGCCACGATTCTGGAGGGGGCAACACCCGACAACTTCAACGCCGTGCTGTCGAAGACGCTGCACGACATCATCAGAAAGCACAAGCGCATCATCTTCAACGGCGACAATTACACGCTCGCCTGGGTACAGGAGGCCCAGCGGCGGGGGCTCCCCAATCTCCGGACCACCCCCGAGGCCCTCACGGCCCTGCTGGACGAGAAAAACATCGCTCTGTACGAGAAATACAAGGTCTTTTCCCGCACGGAAGTTTTCTCCCGGTACGAGGTCTTCCTGCGGGAATACAAGCGCAGGATCCATATCGAGGGAGAGCTTTCTCTGAGTCTCGCCCGGACCTTGATCTACCCCGCCGTCATGGAGGAGATCAACCGCCTGAGCACCGTGCTGGTCAACTGCGGATCCTTGAATCTGACCGTGGCCGCCGGCAACGCGCGCAAGATGATCGACGCCCTTTCACCGAAACTCGCCGCGATGCTGGAGGAGTGCGACATCCTCGAAGGCGCTCTCGTGAGCGACGATCCCGGTCCCATCCTTCAGGCCATGGGCAACATGCGCAAGGAGGCCGATGCGCTGGAGCTTCTGGTGGACGATCGGCTGTGGCCCCTGCCGAAATACCGCGAACTTCTCTTCATCTACTGATGGAAAATTTGAAAGACTTCGAATTTCTCCACGCCGCGCCGGGCAGCGCGGAACAGAACGCCTGTCTCCCGATGCTGGGCGTGTGCTTCGACGAGTGGAAAGGGGACATCCCCCGCATGCCCTTCGTCGAGGAGTCCTTCATTGCGCGGACTTCTGACGGGCGCGTTGCCGGACACGTCGGCCTCATGCCCATGCGCGTCCATGGAGGGAAAGGCACCCTGCGCGTGGCCGGGATCGCCTCGGTGGGCGTCGACCCCGCGTTCCGCCGCCGCGGCCTTGCCGCCGAACTTTGCCGGAGGGCCGCCGACTGGGCCGCGGAACAGCGGTATGATTCGCTTGCACTCTACACCGGCGTCAACCGGGTGTACGCCGTCTGCGGGTGGCAGGATTACCCCGTGCGGTCCCTGACGCTGGAAAACCCCGCACCGTCGGAGCACCCCGGCCGCCCCGGTCCGGATTTGACGGAAGATGAAAAGGCCTCCATCGTCAAGTGGTACGAGGCCGGTCCGGTTTTTCCGGGCAAAGTCATCCGCGAAGAAAAGGCCCTCTTCCACAGCTGGGAGCAGGTGTTCCGCACGCCGGATTTTTCCTGGTACACGGGCAAAGGCGGCTACGCCCTCGTCTACCACGGTGTTTTGGCGGAAATGGCCGGGCCGGGACTCTCCCGCGATCTTTTCCGCGGCGTGAAAACGGCCTTCCTCTCTCCGGACGACCCTGCCGCGGAGAGACTTCTTGCCGCAGGGTGGCGGATCGCCGCCCGCGACGAAGCCCATCCCGCCGCCTGGGGCGGTGAAAACGTGATGATCCGGCCCGTCGGGGAGGGCAGGGCTTTCCCCGGACTCTTCTTCTCCCTTGCCGACAAATTTTAAGACTTCCGGCGGCGTTCTCCGCAGAGCGCCCTGAACTCGGGGGAATCCTCTCCCCAGATCATTCGGACAAGCTCCAGTTTGTTGCCGCCGTGAGCGTCGAATGCCTCGAGGGCCGCGGAAAAGCGCCGTCTTCCCTCTTCGGGGGAGGGGACATCCGCGTTTTCGAACCGCAAAAGCAGCCAGGGATCCCTGAGCAGGCCCCGGGCGATCATGAGTCCCGCCGCGCCGGTCTCTTCCAAAAGCGTCAGACCGTCTTCCGCATCGGAAATATCCCCGTTGACGATGACGGGCAGGGGAGAGGCGGCCGCCGCGGCTTTCCGCAGACGCTCCGTTCTTCCGGGCACGGGGAGATACTGCTCCCGGACCGTCCGGAAGTGGATGAAAAATTTGTCGATCCCGGCGTCCGCAAGACGGGGAATGAGTTCGGTCATTTCCTCCGGATCCGAAAATCCTGTGCGCATTTTGACGGAGAAGGGTGTTTTCTGACCGATGACGCTCCGGATGGTTCTGACCGTTTCCGCAAGACGGAGGGGATCTTTCAGCGCGCCGCCGCCCGCGCCGCCCGAGACCACCCTTTTGGAGGGGCAGCCGCAGTTGAGATCTATGCCGACCGCGCCGGCTTCGAGGCATTTTACCGCAAGTTCGCCGAGCACGTCCCCCCGGGTCCCCATGATCTGCGCCGTGACGGGAAGGCCGCTTTCAAGGTAGGGGGCAAGAAATTCACGGACTTTTTTCTCCCCGCAGCAGGCGTTCGAGACCCGGAGAAAGGGGGTCATCCAGCGTCTGACGAGGCCGAGACTGCCGACGGCCCGCACGAAGGGCGTCTGCGACGCGCCCTCCATGGGTCCAGGCCATATCTCAATGTTTTTCCGTGACGTCATGGGGCTTTTCGGCCGGCGGAGCCAGCAGGGACAGGGCTTTCTCAAGCTGGGTGTCCGTTACCGCGTCTTTGGCGTTGGGCCGGACTTCTCCCGGATACCGGCGCATCTGCAGCGTGAGCTTGTGCAGCGTCTGCAGAGTCGTGACGACGGCATGATCGGGCCGGATGCCCCGGCCCTCGATGACCTTCCCCGAGGGCGTCCGATACCGGCCGCTGGCGAAGCGCAGCGCGCCGCCGTTGGCCAGCCGGACGACGCTGAGGAGCGTTCCCTTGCCGAAGGTCCTCATTCCGACTGTTTGGGCCCGCTTGTTGTCGACCAAGGCGGCCGTGAATATTTCGCCGCTGCTGGCCGTGAAACTGTTCACGAGCAGGACGAGGGGCGTCGTGGTGTCGGGCGGGAGATTTTTCAATTTCATGCTGCGGATGGTTTCCACCTTTGCCGTGTCGCGCTGGGTTGCCGTGAACAGGATCGTCCCGGGGGCGAGCAGCTGCGACAAAGTCAGCACCGCCGAACGCACAAGGCCCCCCGTGTTGTTCCTGAGATCGATGACGAGCGCTTTTGCGCCTTCCCCGGCGAGCTTCTTCCGGGCCCGGAGAAACTCATCCGGCGTGTGGGAGGTGAAGCTGTCGATCCTGATGTACCCGATGCCCGGGATTGCCAGTTTCGCCGCGGAGACGGTGGGGGTCACGAGGTGTTTCCGCGCGATCGTCTGTTTCCTGATCTTTCCCGCTGCGTTCCATGTGACGGTCACCTTGGAACCGGGCCGTCCGGTCAGGAGCTGCTGGCACTGGTAGAAGTTGAGTTTCCGCAGATCTTTCCCGTCGACGGCGAGGATCGTGTCCCCCGGTTTGATCCCGGCTTTTTCCGCGGGTGAACCGGGAATGACGTTGACGACGTGCAGAGGATTCCGGTGAGGCTTGACGATGGTGACGCCGATGCCGCTGAGTTCCCCCGTCCGGCGTTTCTGATTCCGGTCGAAGGCCCTCGGCGGTTCGTAGTCCGAGTAGGGATCGAGATTGGAGACCATGCCGTGCAGGGCCGCCTCGAACAGGTTGTCGTTCCCCGTTTTTTCGGCGTCCACGTACTTCCGGTTCAGGATGTCCATCGCCTGGACGAGGACGCCCGCGTTGAGGTAGTCCTTCTCTCCGGCTCCCTCCTGAGGCGGAGGTGTGTCGGCGGTCGTACAGCCGGCCAGTAAGGCGGCCGCGATGCCCGACAGCAGCAGCAAGATTTTCGTTCTCATGATCCCTCCCTTGCGTTTGTTGTAATATAACCGCTCCGAGTGCGCTTTTCCACCTTGATAAATCACGTTTTCGGGAGTATTTTATATGAAGGGACGCGTCGCGCACGGCGCGGCGGCCCGTCGGAACTTCGGATCAGCCCGCGGTGTTCCGCGGCGACGGATTTGGTCGACAAAACAAGCTCTCAAAAACAAAAAAGGATCGATGTCATGAAACGTATTTCCGCACTTCAGAAAGCCCGTGCCGCCTACCAGCCGAAACTGCCTCCGGCTCTTGCCAGCGGGGCGGCAGTCAAGATCAGCGAAGGCGCTCCCACGACCGCCGCGGGCGATGTCGAGGCGATCAAGAATCTCTTCAAGGCGACTTTCGGAAGCCCCGTGCTGACGTTCGAAGCGGCTCAGGGCAATGCGGCGCACGCCGCCGTCAACGTCGGCGTGATCCTCTCCGGCGGACAGGCTCCCGGCGGACACAACGTCATCGCCGGTCTCTTCGACGGTCTCAAGTCCCTCAACGCGTCCAACCGTCTGTTCGGTTTCCTCAAGGGACCCGACGGGCTGGTCAAAAACGAGTCCATGGAGCTGACGGCCGACATCATCGACGCCTACCGCAACACCGGCGGATTCGACATGATCGGTTCCGGACGCACCAAACTGGAAACCGAGGAGCAGTTCCGCGAGGCCCGCAAGAACTGCGAGGCCATGGGGATCAGTGCGCTGGTCATCATCGGCGGCGACGACTCCAACACCAACGCCTGCGTGCTGGCGGAGTATTTCAAGAGCCATGACATTCCCATTCAGGTCATCGGCTGTCCCAAGACCATCGACGGCGACCTCAAGAACGAGTGGATCGAGGCCAGCTTCGGATTCGACACCGCCTGCCGCGTCTACAGCGAGCTCATCGGCAACCTCTGCCGCGACGCCAACTCCGCGAAAAAATACTGGCACTTCGTGAAGCTCATGGGCCGTTCCGCTTCCCATATCGCCCTCGAGTGCGCGCTCCAGACCCAGCCCAACATCGCCATCATCTCCGAGGAGGTCGCGGCGAAGAAGATGACTCTCGGCGACATCGTGAACAAGATCGCCTCCGTCGTCGCCGCCCGCGCGGAAAACAAAGAAAACTTCGGCATCGCCCTCATCCCCGAGGGGCTGATCGAATTCATTCCCGAGATCAAAGTCCTGATCGCCGAGCTCAACGAGCTCATGGCCGCCGAAGCGGCGACCCTCGACGCCATGGACGCCGAGAGCAAGGCCGCTTTCGTCGCGGGCAAACTCGCCGGTGCCAGCGCCGAGGTCTTCAAATCCCTGCCCGCCGGGATCCGCAGCCAGCTCTGCCGCGACCGCGACCCCCACGGCAACGTCCAGGTCTCCCTCATTGAGACGGAGAAAATGCTCGCCCAGATGGTGGGAACCCGTCTCAAGGAGATGAAGGCCGCCGGGACCTACAAGGGCAAGTTCGCCACGCAGACCCACTTCTTCGGTTACGAAGGCCGCTGCGCCGCGCCCTCCAACTACGATGCCGATTACTGCTACAGCCTCGGCTACTCCGCTTCCGCGCTGATCGGCGCCGGGCGCACGGGCTACATGGCCAATGTCCGCAACACCACGGCCCCCGCCGAACAGTGGATCGCGGGCGGCATCCCCATCACCATGATGATGAATATGGAGCGCCGTCACGGCGCCGACAAGCCGGTGATCCGCAAGGCGCTGGTCGAACTGGACGGCGCGCCCTTCAAGTATTTCGTCTCCCAGCGCGACCAGTGGGCGGTGGAGACCAGCTTCGTGTATCCCGGTCCGATCCAGTACTTCGGTCCCGCCGAGGTCTGCGACCTCAAGACCTGCACCCTCCTTCTCGAAAAGAAGTGAACGCAAATGGCCAAAGCGGATATCGACGTCAAATACGTTGCCGAACTCGCCCGGCTCGAACTCCCTCCTGAGCGTTTTGCCGCCGTCGAGAGGGATCTGGCCAGCATCGTCGACTACATCGCCGAACTCAACGAGGTGGATGTGACCGGCGTGGAGCCCACCGCCCATGCGGCGGCGCTCTCCAATGTCTGGCGGGAGGATGCCGCAACTGACTCCGGTCTGCGCGATGCCATGCTGAAAAACGCGCCGGCGCTGGTCAACGGATGCCTTGTCAAAGTCGCCAAGGTCCTGCCGGGAGAGGAGAGCAACTGATGGCTGATACACTCGATCGCAAAACCGTGCACGAACTGGCTGCGGGCCTGGCCGAAAAACGCTGGAGTTCCGTGGAGATCGTCAAGGACTGTCTCGACGCCGTCCGGACGCGGGACAAGGAGATCCATGCGTTCCTCAAGTTCGACGCCGACGACGCGCTGCGTGAGGCGGCCCTTTCCGACGAACGCCGCGCTGCGGGCAAGGCCCTCAGCGCTTACGACGGGATCCCCGTCGGCATCAAGGACAACATTGCCGTCCGCGATACGACGGTGAGCTGCGCCTCGAAACTCCTTGAAAACGTGGTCTCCCCCTACGACGCCACGGCCGTTGCGAAGCTGCGCGCCAGGGGTTTCATCCCCTTCGGGCGGCTGAACATGGACGAATTTGCCATGGGGTCCAGCTGCGAGAACAGCGCCTTCGGGCGGACGATGAACCCCCGGGACACCTCCCGGGTGCCCGGCGGTTCCTCCGGCGGCAGCGCCGCCGCCGTGGCCGCGGATCTCGTTCCCGCCGCGCTGGGGTCCGACACGGGCGGTTCCATCCGCCAGCCGGCAGCCTTCTGCGGCGTGGTCGGACTGAAGCCCACCTACGGCCGCGTGTCCCGCTTCGGACTGGTGGCCTTCGCTTCCAGCCTCGACCAGATCGGACCGCTGGCAAAAGATGTCATCGACGCCGGCATCATCCTCGACACCGTGTCGGGCAAAGATGAAAAGGATTCCACCTGTCTGCCGCTGGATCCCGCCTCCTCCTCCGCCGCCGCCATGGAGGGCGCCGAACGGCGCGCCCTCGACGGCCTCGTTTTCGGCATGCCCAAAGAGTATTTTTCCGGGCCTCTGGCCCCCGGCGTCGCCAAGATCATGGAGCAGACCGTCGCGCAAATCAGGAGCATGGGTGGCAAAATCGTCGATGTCTCCTTGCCCCACACGAAATATGCCGTCGCGGTCTACTACATCATCGCCACGGCGGAGGCCAGCGCAAATCTGGCCCGGTTCGATGCCGTCCGCTATGGCCGCCGCATCGACGGCGCCGATCTGGTCGACACCTACTTCAAGTCCCGCGGCGCGGGATTCGGGCAGGAGGTCATCCGGCGCATTCTGCTTGGGACTTATGTTCTGTCCAGCGGATACTACGATGCCTATTACCTCAAGGCCCAGAAGGTGCGGACCCTTATCCGCAGGGATTTCGCCGAAGCGTACAAACAGTGCGATCTGCTGCTGACGCCGGTGACGCCCGCGCCCGCGTTCAAGTTCGGGGAAAAGAGCGATCCCCTGCAGATGTACCTCTCGGACATCTTCACCATCGCGCTGAATCTCTCCGGCCAGTGCGGCATCAGCGTCCCTGCCGGGACCGATGAGGCGACGGGAATGCCCGTCGGCGTTCAGTTCCTGGCGCCGGAGCTCGAGGAAAACCGTCTGCTCCGGGCGGCGGCGGCTTTCGAGGCGGTGCGGGGATGATCATTTTCGGACTGGACCCGGCGATACGCACCACCGGTTACGGGGTGGTGCGCGCCGAAGGTCCCTCCCGTTACGAGATCATCGACTGCGGCGTGATCGAAAACAAAAAGACCATGCCCCACTCGGAGTGTCTCCGCCGTCTCTACGGCGGCGTCAACGAACTGATCGACCTTTACATGCCGGACTGCGCCGCCATGGAGGAGCCTTTCGTCGGGCGCAATTCCAAGACCGCCATCATCCTCGGCATGGCCCGGGGAGGGATCATCGCGGCACTGGCGGTGCGGGGGATCCCGGTCTATTCCTACATGCCCAGCGTGGCCAAGCGCGCCGCCGTGGGCAACGGCGGGGCCGCCAAGGAACAGGTGGCCTACCTGCTGGCGGCCGAATTGAAGATCGATGTGAGCCAGATCCCTCTGGACAGCACCGATGCGCTGAGTTTGGCCATCTGCCATGCGCAGCGTCATTTCCACCCGGAGCTGGGTAAGCTGGGAAAGAGCGTTTGAACTTGTACGCAGACTTTCATACCCACCGTCCGAAGGCGGATGCGCTGGTCTCCGCCCGGGAAAAACCGGGGCAGGGGTTGTGGAGTCTTGAGTTTCATCCCTGGCATCTCCCCGCAAGTTTTCAAATGCCGGGGGAGGCCTTTTTTCACGATCTCCGCCGGGCGGATGCGCTGGGAGAGATCGGTCTCGACCGCCTGCGGGGGCCGGATATCGCCGTCCAGATCCGTTTTCTGAAGACCCTGCTGGCTGCCGCCGGAGAGGCCGGAAAACCGGTGGTGATCCACGCTGTGCGCTGCGACGCCGAACTGGATGCCGCGCTGAGGGATTTTTCCGGAAATGTCCTGATCCACGGGTTCCGGGGAAGCGAAAGACGGCTGCTGGAGCACCTTGCTTTCGGGCGGTTCGTCTCCATCGCTCCCGGCGCGTGGAAGAAATACGCGGGGCTTCTCGCGGCGAGGGGGCTTTCCGGTATCGGCCTCGAGAGCGACGATACAGGAGAAGATATCGCCGCGATCTGCCTGCGGGCCGAGCGGGAAACGGGGATCTCCGGCTGGGCGGAGCTGTGCCGGGAAAATTTTCTGCGGTTCATCGGGAAGGCGGGGGAAAAGTGAAGGACTTTCTTTTCTCGAAACGGTTCATGCCGCTTTTCGTCGCGCAGTTTTTCGGCGCGGTCAACGACAATTTTCTCAAGAACGCCATGCTGATCATGGTGACCTATCAGCTGGGCGCAGGCAGCCGGGAGATCGGCGGTTTGTCCAATCTGGCCGCCGGTCTTTTCATTCTGCCTTATTTTCTCTTTTCCGCCCTGGCGGGACAGCTCGCGGATAAATTCGACAAGGCCCTCTACTGCCGGATCATCAAACTGTGGGAGGTCTTTCTCATGCTGGCGGCGTGGATCGGGTTCGGCACCCGTTCCCTGCCTGTGCTGATGACCGTCCTCTTCTTCATGGGGGCCCAGTCCACGTTTTTCAGTCCGGCCAAGTACGCGCTCCTGCCGACTCATCTCAGGGGAAACGAACTGCTCGCCGGCAACGTTTGGATCGGCGGCGGGACCTACCTCGCCATCCTCTGCGGCGTCATGGCCGGAGGCGTCGTCATCACGCTGAAAAACGGGGCGTTCCTCTGCGGGATCCTGCTCACGATCATGGCTCTCGCGGGGTACGCGGCTTCCCGGAGGATCCCGCCCGCGCCTTCCGTTGCGCCCGACGAAAAAATCAGCCGGAACATTTTTGCCGGGACCTGGCGGATCATGGCCTGTGAGATCTGGGGCCGACCTGTCATCCGCAGATGCGTCTTCTCTGTGACGGTCTTCTGGATGGCCGGTTCGCTCTACATCACCCAGATGCCCCTTTTCACCAAACTCAAACTGGGCGGGAACGAAATGGTCTGCACCTTCTTCTTCGTTCTCTTTTCCGTCGGCGTCGGCATCGGCGCGGGACTGGCCCAGCTGATCCTCCGGGGCGAAGTCCGGCTCAACAAAAGATATATCGCCTGTATCTGCGGCATGGGAATTTTCACGCTGGACATCGCCTTCCTCGCCTCCCGGCTGCCGGATCTTCCCGGGCTTTCAGAAAGTTCCGCCCTTTTGAAAACTTTCCTCTTTTACCGGGTCTCGTTCGATTTGCTGGCGACGGCGGTCTGCGGCGGCATCTGGTCGGTCCCCCTCCAGGCGCTGATGCAGAAGGCCGCCGCGCCGGGACACCTCTCCAAAGTCATCGCTGGGAACAACATCGCCAACTCCTTCTCCATGGCGGCGGGGGCCGTCGGCGCGGGCATCGTACTCAATGCGGGCGTCGGCGTCGACTGGATCTTTGCCGGGATCGCCGCCGTCGTCTTCTGGGCCGCCGCCTTCACCGTCCCCCTGACACGCCGTTGACGGAAGCGGGGCAGGGGTCAGAAGCGGATCACGCCGCTGACGGAAGCGGGGCAGGGGTCAGAAGCGGATCACGCCGCTGTCGGTGATGTGGGCCGTGATGAGATCCGCCGGGGTGACGTCGAAGGCGGGGTTGTAAACTTTGACGCCGGGACAGTGGAATATCTCGTCGGATGAGCGTTCCTCGATGGGGATGCCCGTCCCGTCCGGCAGACTTCTGTCGATGGTGGAAAACGGGGCTGCGACGTAGAAGGGGATCCCGCAGTATTTTGCCGCTACCGCCAGGGGGAATGTCCCTATTTTGTTGGCGGTATCGCCGTTGGCGGCGATGCGGTCCGCGCCGACGATGACCATGTCCACTTTTCCCTGACGCATGACCGTTGCCGCCATGTTGTCGCAGATGGTGTACGTTTCGACGCCCGCCTGCGCCAGTTCCCAGGCGGTGAGGCGCGCTCCCTGAAGAAGCGGGCGTGTCTCGTCCGAATAAACGCGGATCCTCTTTCCCTGTTCCAGCGCCCGGTAGACGGGAGCAAGGGCGGTCCCCATGCCGCAGGTGGCCAAAGCCCCCGCATTGCAGTGTGTGAGGACTGTCATGCCGTCCTCGAGCAGCGCTGCGCCGAAGTCGCCGATCCTGCGGCAGAGCCGGAAATCCTCTTCGATGATGTCGAGTGCTTCGTCCAGAAGCTTTTGGCAGATATCCGCGGGGCGCGCCAATCCCGCAACGGCGGCGCAGCAGCGGTCCACGGCCCACATGAGGTTGACGGCCGTGGGACGGGAACTCTTGAGAAAAGACGCCGTCTTGCGGAGCCGTTCCATGAACGCGGTTCCGTCCGTCTCTTCAAATCTCGCCGCGCAGACGGCCAGTCCAACGGCGGAAGCGCAACCGATGGCCGGCGCGCCGCGCACGCAGAGGCGTTTGATCGCATCGAAAACTTCCAGCGGGGTCGAAAGGGACATCCGGACGACGCTTTCCGGAAGCCGGGTCTGATCGAGAATGTCCAGGACGCCGCGGGGCGAAAACGCAACGCCTTTGCGGATATGCCGCGCGCCGGATTCGTCCAGATAGCAGACAGTGACGGGCAGGTTCAGTTCGGCCATCTTTCAAAAGCTCCTTATGCTCAGTCTGGCCAGAAGCGCGGCGACGGCGAACTCCGTCCGCAGGATGTGCGGTCCCAACCCCACGCCGGTGAAGCCGTGTTCCAGCAGAAAACCGTTCTCGTAATCCGTAAATCCGCCCTCCGGTCCGACGGCGAGGACGACGGGAGCCCCGGCAAAACGCTCAGGGACTTCTTCCGCGCCGGGGATCCCCGCGATCCGCGCCGCTCCCGGAGAGAGTCCGGGAAGTTCGTCTTCGATGAAGGGCTTGAACCGGGGATGGAAAAAAATCTGCGGCATGACGGTGTCGGCCGCCTGTTCGAGGGCGAGGCGCAGCTCGTTGTCGAGGTACTCCTGCGAGAGCCGCGATCCCTGCCAGAAACTTTTTTCCACCTTGAAGGAGTTGATGAAGTCGATGCGCTTGACGCCCATCTCCACGGCGCAGTTGAGGACCTTCGTGTAGGTCTGCGGCCGGGGCAGGGCGATCAGCAGCGTCACCGGCAGCGGCGGCGGCGGCGGATCCTCTTCGGAGAAGCGGAGAATCGTGAGGTCCTCTTCACAGGCGAGGATCTCGGCGTGTCCGCGCATGCCGCCGAGGATGCCCGCCCGGCAGCGTTTGCCGGGAACGGCCTTGATGACATCCCGGAGCTGCCGGTGGCGGCGGCCGGATATCCGCGCTTCCCCGGAGGGAAGAAAGTCCTTTTCCTCCAGCAGCAGCAGATTCACTTGACCGTGTAGACCCAGCTGCCGGAAGACGCGTCGAAGCTGCGGGAGACGCCGTCGGTGTTCAGCGCGGCCTTGTCGAGAAGCCCCGCGATCTCGGCGGCCTGTTCGGTCTTGCCGATCTTTCCGGCGATGTCAGCGGCGGTCCCGGAGACGGGGGCGATCTTTTTCAGTTCCGCCCGGAGTCCCGAGGCCAGTTTCAGAATGCCGTTGGCCGCCAGTTTGTAGGCCTGGACGCCCGGCTGGTGGAAGGCATTGATATTGATGAATTCCGCGTAGATCGCCACAGCGCGCTCGTAGAGGGCGATGATCTGCCCGAGGGAAAACTCGTCCAGTTTCGGGATGCCGATCCTGATGATCTGCCGTCCTTTTCCCCGCAGCGCGGAGGAGAGACCCTCCAGAAAACCGTGGAGATAATCCCCCATGCGGACGCCGTCGCCCATGTCGATGGCTTTTGCGTCGGCGAGGATCTCGATGAACGTGGCGAAAAAGTCATCGCGTCCGTCGTTGAGCTGCTGGATGAACGCGTGGGCGTCCGTCCCGCCCTTGTTTCCGAAGACGTTGAGCCCCTGATGGACGGTTTTCCCGTCAAGATCCAGTTCCTTGCCGAGACTTTCCATGACCAGCTGCTGGAGATAGCGCGAAAGCAGGACCAGACGGTCGCTGTAGGGCACGATGACCATGTTGCGGTCGCCCCGTCCGTTCCCTGCGATGTACCACATGGCCGCGAGCATCATGGCCGGGTTCTTTTCCGGCGCCGCATCGCGCGTCCAGGCATCCATGGCGCAGGCGCCGGCGAGGAACTTTTTGAAATCCACGCCGGTCAGCGCTGCCGGAACATGACCGACGATGCTGGTTTCGCTGGTGCGTCCGCCGATGGATTCGGCCATCTCGAAGACCTTGAGCCAGCCGTTGGACCGGGCGTGGCGGTCCAATTCGCTGCCCGACATGGTGACGGCAACGGCGTGACGGGCAAAGCCAAGGCCGCGTGAGGCGTAGAAGGACTCCATGGCGATCATGTTGTTCTTCGTCTCCCGGGTGCCGCCGGATTTGGAGATCACCAGCTGAAGGGTCCGTTCGGGATCCATCACTTCCAGCAGATCGGCGAACTCCGCCGAGTCGGTGTTGTCGAGAAAATAGAGTTTGAGGTTGTTCCCGCGTTTTTCGGCGCTCAGCTCGTTCCAGTAGGGACCGTTGACGGCAAACTGCATCAGCTGGGGGCCGAGGGCCGAACCGCCGATCCCGTTGACCACCAGCGCATCAAAGGTTTTCCCCGTGGATCCTTTTATCTCGCCGGAACGGATCCCGGCGGCGAAAGACTCGACTTCCGAAAAGAGGGCGCTCTGCGGGTAGGAGATGCGGTCGGTGAAGTGCGTGACCCGTCTCTTTTCGTCGGGATTTTTGATCTCTCCGGCTTCGATGCGCGCCATTTCTCTCGCGGCGCGTCCGAAGAGGGGAGCGAGGCGGACGATATCCGCCTCCTCGAACTTCATTCCTGCAAAAGCGATGGAGAAACCGCTCCGCCCGTCGATGAGCGTATACCTGCCGTTCCGGTCGATCCGGTCCATAGGTCAAGATCCTTTTTTTTCGCGGGCTTACTCTTCGATCTGATCGGCGATCTCGTCCGGGATCTCGTAGTTGGCGGTGACCTGCTGGACGTCGTCCAGTTCTTCCATGCGGTCCAGAAGACGGAGGACCTGCGAGGCCACTTTGGGATCGGTCACGGGCACGACCATGTCCGGCTTGCGGACGATCTCCGCCTGGTCGGTGGTGATGCCGTTGTCGGAAAAGACTTTGCAGAGCGGTTCGAAGGCTTCGGGATCCGCCCAGATTTCGGCGACGCCGTCCTCGACCGAAAGATCGTTGGCGCCCGCGTCGAGAACAAGATCCATCAGTTTGTCCTCGTCGGCCCACTCACCGGAAATGATGAAATGCGCCTGGCGCTGGAACAGACGGGAGACTGCGCCGGAACCGGCCATGTTGCCGCCGTTGCGGTCGAAAACCATGCGTACGTCGCTGATGGAGCGGTTCCGGTTGTCGGTGAGACAGTCAACGACGACGGCGACGCCGCCCGCGGCATAGCCTTCGTACACGATCTCTTCATAAACGACGTCGCCGAGTTCGCCGCTGCCCTTCTTGATGGCGCGTTCGATGTTGGCGTTGGGCATGTTGGCCGCCTTGGCCGCGGCGAGTGCCGCCCGCAGACGGGGATTGGCGTCGGGATCGCTGCCGTTCTTGGCGGCGACCATGATCTCTTTGCCGATGCGGGAAAAGGCTTTTCCCTTGAGTTTATCCGCCGCGTCTTTCTTGTGCTTGATATTGGCCCATTTACTGTGTCCGGACATCTTGGATACTCCTTTTGTCAGTGAAAAGAAAAAAACGCTGTGCATAACATAGCACCATCGGCCCCGTATTTCAAGAGAGACGCCGCATTTTGAGATAAGAAAGCGACTGGGAGCTCCGGGGGATTTTCTCCCGGACACCCCCCCGGGTAACTTGAAAAAAACAGGATTTCAGGCTATATTATCAGGACAAATGCAAAACAGAACCACGTGGAACGGGGGGAAGGTATGGATAAGGACACGCTTGATTCTCTGTTGTCGGATGTCATCGACAAGCCCGGGAAGGCCAATCTGGACAGCCTGAAAAATTTTCTGAAGGAGGCCGGTTCTCCGCTCTCCGCGGATGTTTCGGGAGCTCTCGAGGTCCTCTGGGAGGCCTGGAGCACGGCTGAATTCGACACTGCGATGGCCGAGCTCTGCATCACTTCCGCGGAGCTGGCCGTCGCCGACAGTCCCCTGTTCCGCAAAGTGCTGGTCAGTGCCGTCAAGACGATGCTCCCCAACGATCTCGGCCACAATCCCGTCATGCGGGCTTTGGGCGTCCGCGACGAGAAGACCCCGCTTCCCGAAGTGGCGACAAGACTGCGGCGTCTGCTCGCCTTGAGGTCGGGCGCAGTTATTTTCATCCCCTCTTCCGGACGCTGGGGAGCTGCAAGTTCCGTCGATCCCTTCAACGGAACGGTTCTCGTCAACGGTTTCCGCGGCGTCGGCTCATCCGCGAGCATCCCTCTTGAGCAGATCCTGCGGGACGTCGTCGTTCTTCAGCAGGACATCGAGCTGGATCAGCTCGTCAGATCCGACCGGGTCCCGGTGGCTTCGTCGAAATTCCGCGATATCGTCCGGCGGCGGGCCCGCATTTCCGTTTCGGATTCCCAGATGCGCGCCATGGCTCTCGCCGGCTGCGCGGCAAAGATGACGCCCGCCACCTTCGAGGCCTACTGGAACGCCGCGGCTCCCGCTCCGGCGGCGGGCAGTGTCCGCAAGTCCTGGCAGGGCCGCAGCATCCAGGAGATCAATGTCCTTCTTGACGCGGAGGAAAAGGCAGGGGAAAAAGGCAAATTCGACGCTGCCGCCTGCGAGGCGTTCAAAAACTTCTTCACCCGGCTCCGCTCTGAGAGTGCTTCGGGAGAGAGCCGGAACCTGGCCGAGCTTGTCGGAAAGCTCTCCGTCCGTTGCGATGCCGACGTTCTGAAGGACATACTGGCTCCTCTGACAGCCAAGGCTGCGTTCTGGCCTGTCAATCCCGTCCAGGCGCCTCTGGCCTCCCTTTCGGTCTGGGGCGAGATCGCCGCGAAAAACGTGGAGAATCTTGCCAAGGTGACCTCCCTCGTTTTTCCGAAGGAGTATCTGGCAAAATGCATGCTGTGTTTGCCGCTCAAGGCGCTGAACGCCTTCGGCGGCATGGTCTCCGGAGAGATCCTGTTCGACGCCGTCTGCAGCTGCAAAAATCTCTCTGCGGACATCCTGCTCTGGATATGGAAGAACCGCAAGAGGGCGGATCTCGGTGAACTGACCGAGCTTCTGACGGTGGAGAACGTCTGCCGCGTCCTCGGCGGAAGCGATGTTCCCAAGGCCTGGACTCCGGCCCGCCGGGATCTGCGCAATCTTCTCCTTGACAATGCCGATTTCCAGAAATTCATCCTCGACGCCGCTTCCGGAGACGCGGTCCTCTTCGCCTCCGTCCTTCAGGGGGCGCTGTTCCTCACCGCCAGCGAACGTCAGAGTCTCATGGTCAAACTCTCCCGGCACTCGTCCATGCTTCAGGAATATCTTGAAAGCGGCGCGGGACAGCGGATCCTCAGAGCCGGTGTCGGCACCACCGACGAGGCAGAGGCGCCGCAGGAGATCCAGCCGGACTTCACGAGCGTTCACTCGCAGAAGCGTCTCTCCAAGGAGCTTGACGACATCATCAATATCCACGTTCCCGAGAACCGCGAGGCCCTCAAAACGGCCCGGGCTCACGGTGATTTCAGGGAGAATTCGGAATTCGACGCGGCCAAGGAACGGCGCAATTACCTCAGCCGCCGCCGTTCCGAGCTGGAACGGCTTCTGGCCATCATCCAGCCGGTGATCATGGCCGGCGTCACGGTAAGCGATACAGCCGTGATCGGTTCGGAGGTCGATCTCGTGTACTCCGACGGAGCGAAAGAGACCTATTCTCTGCTGGGGGCTTGGGACGGCGATCCCGACCGCGGGTTCCTCTCCTACAAAACCCGGCTGGGCGCAGCCGTTCTGAACAGGAAAGTCGGCGAATCCTTCAAGGTCGGCGAACGTGAATGCCGTCTTGCAGCGGTCAGACCGCTGCCCGCCGCCCTCATCGCGGAGCTTGATGCTTGAGACGCAGAACAGAATACTACGACTTTCACATTCCCCGCGTCCCGACGCGGTTGAAAAACTGGCGGCGCTGCATCGGATACGGCGGCGTGGAGCTGTTGCGCGGGGGAAGCGTCGATCTCGTCTCGTATCGGCTTGAGGCGCCCGTTCCCGCCGCTTCCGGAAGGCGGATCGCCTTTGTTTCCGATCTGCACTACAAGGGAACCCCTGCCCAGCGCGATGTCGTGACCCAGCTGCGGGAGTATCTTCTCGAATTCAAGCCCGAATTGCTGCTTCTCGGCGGGGACGTCTGCAGCGATGCCGGCACGCTGAAGCTTTTTCCCGAAGTTCTGAAGCCCCTGAGTGACGCCGTGCCGCAGGCCCTGGCGGTCCCCGGGAACTGGGAGAGGGGGAAGAGCTGGATCTCCGCCGATCGCTGGCGCGATCTCTTCCGTTCCGGCGGTTTCGATGTCGGGTTCAACGAATTCAGAACGCTGGACGTTTTTCAGATCTTCTGCTCCGAAGACCCTTCTTTCGGGAATCCCGTTCTGCCGGGAGAGTGGACCCGGGGGAAACTCAGGATCCTTCTCACCCATCGTCCCGACACGGTCATTGCCCTCGATGAACCGTGGCGGTCGGAGGCACACCTGGCGCTCTGCGGACACACTCACGGCGGGCAGCTCCGTCTGCCGTTCATCGGATCCATTTTTGCTGCGAGCGTTTACGGCTGTCGTCTCGACTACGGCTGTTTTCGGCACAGATTCCGCGACACCGTGATGATCGTCTCATCTGGTGCCGGACAAGGCTCCTTCCCGTGGCGGATCAACTGCCGGCGGGAGATGGTGCTTATCGATTTCCTGTGACGGGGGAGGGCGCAGCGGTTTTGCCCTGCACCGCGGGTTTCGCCGCGGGGGCTGCCGCAGGCTTCGCGGGGATCGCCCGCGTTTCATGTTTCGGCGTCGTGGCGGGAACGGGACATGTTTTCCGCGCGGCGCAGATTTTTTTCTCCCTGCCGGCCTTCATCCGGGATTCCAGACAGACGTTCCGGGCAACGAGCGTCGCGATCAGCAGCAGGAGCAAAATGATCCAGAGGATCATCCTCATCGTGCCTTTCCTTTCCGGCGGCATAAGCTCCGGGTCCTGGTGCGACGCGTTCGGACGGGCGGGTGCCATCGTGAAGAAATTTCCGAGCTTCCGCGACAGCCGCATGGGGAAGTTCAGCGCACATCCCGAGGCTTCGAGGAAACGTCCCAAGTCTCTCCTGTAGAGCTTGATCAGGGAGATGACGACGATGGGACCGCCGAAGACGACCAGTATGCCGATCAGGACGGCGATGATGTTCAGGAGGGAAATATTCTGCAGACTTTTCACAATGAACGCCACGGAGCTGCCGATCGCGGCAAGACCGATCCCGCCGCCCATCAGGAGCATGGAACCGTTGACGCCCTGATTGGACTTGGCCTCCTGCTGGGGAAGTTTCCCGGAGGATATGGCTTTGCTGAGGTTCTGCTGCGCTTCGTTGCTCTTGGCCGTCATCATTTTGTCGGCCTGTTTGCCGAGAAACTCGCCCATGCGCAGGAACGGACTCTTCAGCGCTTCCGATACGGAGACAGGCTGACGGAGAAAATCGGTTATCTTGGCATCGTAAACGTCTCCGGCGGCATCGAAGAACACTCCCCGTTTGCCGGGGAAGAGATTGCGCATATTGCCGGAAGTGATGGCAACGGCGAGCAGCTGTTTCTTGAGCGCGCCCGGAAGTCCCCGGGAGGTCTCCACATAGGCGACGCAGATGTTGCTTCCCGTGACGATGCTTTTGTGCTCGGGCAGATTGCTGACGGGGACGGCCAGCGAAAAATGCCGTCCGTCCATGATGAGTCTTCCCGTCTGGAGCAGACTGTTGATCCCCGGCTCGAAGAGAGCCCCCAGGTTGAGGAAATTCTTGAGAAAATCAAGTATGTCGCGCTGGAAAAGGATCAGTTTGTGAAGTTTTTCGACCCCAGCGAGGACTGTTCCCGCCTCGATGTCGCTTGCGATCATTTCCTCGACGGCGGTCACGTTTTCATCCTTGACGGCGTCTTCCAGAGCCTGCCGCGGCGTATCGAAAAGCGCCGGATACTCGGGACGCCGGGCGAACCAGCCCGCCGCCGGAGCGATCTTGGCGGAAAATTCACGCCAGGAAGCGGAGGAAAGTTTTTTGCCGTTCAGGAATGGTTCGACTTCGGGCAGTTCCGCGAACCGGAGGATCTTCTCCGCCCAGAGGGGATTCAACGCTCCGTCCATATCCAGATTCTCCTCGGGGGAGGGGGTGGCGATGGCGATCTTCTGCAGCATCGCCAGCACATCGGCAGGTGTTCTGACGTCGGCGATGGAGTCTTTTTTTGCCAGCCGCTCCGGATCGGAATCGAGGAATGCCAGCGTTTCGGAACTCAGAAAGAAATCATCCACAACGGATTTTATCTGTGTGAAACACGAGCAGACCTCCTGTGTCCTGTCCCCGAAGGGCAGCAGGGCGCTGTCGGCGTCGGCCTCCTTGTACCAGGCGATCAGGGCGTTCGCCGCCGTGACGAAATCCGCGAGCTGGGTGCCGTTGATGCCGACGGTCCCGGAGATGTCGACGGAGCCCCCCGAGAACTTGACGGCAAGCGCGATGGTCTCGGCGGCGCCGGGCATGGCGAATTCGGCGGAGACGATGCCGTCCCCGTTGTGCGTGACGCAGCTTTTGATCTGCTTCTCATCTTTGACGTCGTCGAGCGAGATCCTGCCCTCGGAGGGTTTCCCGAGATTGTGCAGGACCTGCCGGGCGGATCGGGAGATCTCCAATCCCGTTGCGGAATCGGTGTTGAGCCGGCTCAATTCGAGGACGGAACTCCTTTCGTTCACCCCCGTTCCGTCCTTCAGGACATCCAGCAGAAAAGCGATCGCCGCCTTCAGTTCGTCGGTCCGGATCTTGCCGTTTTTGTCGGTGTCGAGGTATTCGAGGAATTTCGGATCTGCGCGCAGGGAGATGATGTCCAGCCCCGTCACGGCAAACAGGGCTTCATCCAGTTCCAGAACGGCCTTCAGATCGTCGAAGTTTTCAGCGACAGGCTGGATCGATCCGCCGATGCGGCGAAATGTCAGCCCGGATGCGGGAGATGTCGAACTCATAAAAAATCCCCGGTTTTTCCGAAATTATTTGGTTTCCTGCACGGCCAGGACGCCCTCTCTGCCGGGAAACTCCGCAAGGATCATTTTCCCGGACGGGGCCGTGCCGGCCGTTTCCTCCGCGATGCTGCCCAGCGGAACGACCCGGTAACCGCGGTCCAGGACCGCCTTGAGATAGGCGTCGAACATCGGTGCGCAGCGGCCGCCCTCGGCCTCCGCATGGATGGTGAGAACGTTCAGCTCATCTTCATTGAGAAGGGAGAGCTGATAGTCATTGTAGTTGTCGTCGCCGACGCCGTCCCGGCCCAGGACCTCGTCGTATGTCGGAAGCGTCACCGGGATCTGAAGCTGGCTGAGCTTTTCCCCGTCGACCACGGGGTAGAAGGGCTGTCCCCGCCGGCAGTCCGAATTGTACGTAAAGGGAAATTCCTGTTTGACCTTGAGCAGCAGCTCGTTGGCCCGCCAGCCCGGCGCGGCGCTGGTGCGGGGCGCGGCGCCGCAGATCTCCGTCAGGGCGTCCACGCCCCGGGAGATCTCTTTGCGCATGGCCTCCCGGGACATGGTCATCAACCGGGCCTGCGCGTAGTGGTGATCCCATGCGTGGAAACCGCATTCATGCCCGGCTGCCGCGGTCCGGCGGATGACGTCGGCATGATGTTTGCCGATCCGCGGTCCCGGCCAGGCCGTTCCCATGAGAACGATCTCCGGGCCGTACAGTCCGGCGGCGTTGGTCCTCAGCATTTTCCACAGAAACGCCGGCTTGAGCAGACGCCACAGGTGACGGCCCATGTTGTCCGGCCCGACGGAAAAGTAGAACGTCCCCTTGACGTTGTACTTCTCCAGGATCTCGCACAAGGTGCCCACACCGCGGGCGGTACCGCGGAAGGTGTCAACGTCGATACGCAGACCGATGGTTTTTTTCATTTCGTGAATTCACCGGACTTGATCGCCTCGTTCAGGAAGAAGTCCAGCGTCGTTTCGATGGACTGCTCCAGCGTGATCGAGGGGACCCAGTTGATGAAGCGCTTTGCATTGCGGATGCTCGGTTTGCGGTGCTGGACGTCCTGATAGCCCTTGCCGTAGAAGGCTCCGGACTCCACGACGATGAAGCCCGCGAAGGGGGGGAACTTGGAGCGCAGCGGATGCGCGTCGAATTTCTTGACCAGCATCTCGGCCATCTCCCGGATGCTCGCTTCGTTGTCCGGGTTGCCGATGTTGATGATTTTGCCGTCGCAGCAGCCGTCCTTGTTCTCGATGATGCGGAACAACGCCTCGCTGCCCTCTTTGATGTCGACGAAACAGCGTTTCTGTTCGCCGCCGTCGATGAGCTGGATGGGCGAGCCCTGAACCAAGTTGAGGATCAGCTGGGTGATGGCGCGGGAACTGCCGATGCGGGCGCTGGTCAGGCTGTCGAGCCGGGGTCCGATCCAGTTGAAGGGGCGGAACAGCGTGAAATCCAGCAGTCCCTTGGCGCCGTAGGCCCAGATCACACGGTCCAGCAGCTGCTTGCTGCTGGAGTAGATCCAGCGCTGCATCCGGATGGGTCCCGTGATGAGCATGGAGTTGTCCTCGTCGAAGTTTTCGTCGGTGCACATGCCGTAGACTTCGCTGGTGGAGGGGAAGATGATGCGCTTGTGGTACTTCACGCAGTAACGGACGATGCGCAGATTCTCCTCGAAGTCCAGTTCGAAGACCCGCAGCGGGTTCCGGGTGTATTCGATGGGGGTCGCGATGGCCACCAGCGGCAGAACGATGTCGCATTTGCGGATGTGGTACTCGATCCACTCCCTGTGGATGGAGATGTCGCCCTCGCGGAAATTGAATCCCGGGCGGTCGAGGAGATGATCGATGTAATTGTGGCGCAGATCCAGCCCGTAGACCTCATAGTTGCCGGAGTCCAGCAGACGCTCGCTGATGTGACTGCCGATGAAGCCGTTGACGCCGAGGATCAGGACGCTCTTCTTGCGGCTGGCCGCGCGGAGACGCTTCGGGTCGCCGTTCCACTTCATGCGGGGAACGATCCGGCCTTCGGCGGCGAACTGGGGCCCGGTCTGGAAGATGGAGCCGTCGAACTCCGCCGTGAGCACCTCGATGGCGCCTTTCCCGCAGGAAATGACCAGAGGATCGGCGGTGATGACCGTTCCGGGAGCCATCCCCTGATTGGAATCGAGTACCTTCGCCGACCAGATGAAGCACTTGCGGTCGCCGAGGAAGCTGAAGGCGCCGGGGTAGGGCCGGGTCACGGCGCGGATGAGATTGTTGATCTCTTCGGCGCTTTTATTCCAGTCGATCTCGCCGTCTTCGGGACGGCGGCCGTGGAAGACTGTCGCGTCCGCTTCGCACTGGGGCGTCCGCGGCGCCTTGCCGTCGCGGAGAAGAGGCAGGGTCTCGTCAAGCATCTCCGTTGCGGCGGCGACGGCTTTGGTGAAGACGCTTTTCGCCGTATCGCAGGGGGTGATCTCGAAACGCTTCTGGGCGATGATGTCGCCGGCATCGGCCTTTTCCGTCATGTAATGGAGCGTGACGCCGGTTTCCTTTTCGCCGTTGATGATAGCCCAGTTGATGGGCACCCGGCCCCGGTATTTGGGCAGAAGCGAACCGTGGAGATTGACGCATCCCTTCGTCGGGATGCTCAGCAGTTCCCGCTTGATGAGAGATCTGTAATAGAAGCTGAAAATGAAGTCGGGCGCCAGCGCACGGATGCGGTTGATCCACACGGGGTGATTGATGTCCTCCGGCGCGAAAGCGGGGATGCCGTGACGCGAGGCGCACTCGGCGACCGAGTCGAACCAGATGTTCTCGCCGGGGTTGTCACGGTGCGTGAATACGGCACTGATCTCGAATCCCGCCTTCAGCAGAGCCTCGATCCCTGCACAGCCCATGTTGTGGTAAGCCAAAACGACGCACTTCATTCTCGAACTCCTGTCCTGCTCTTTCGAGCTTGTTTAAAGTAAGACAAAACTTTTCATTTGTGCAAAAAAAGAACATCCGCGTCCGGGCCCGTGTCGGGACCGAACGCGGCTAATATACACCCCTTGCGCGCTTTTTTCCAGCGTCTCTCCCGGGATTTTTCCGCAGGAGACATAAAAATGTGCAAATAAAACAAAAAAACGGGTCCTCCGCCGGTGAAAAACGGGGCAGGGCAGCTTATTTTGCCGCAGCATGCGCGAGGATCTTAACCCCCGCGGCGCAGGCGGTACAGTCGCACCATTTCTCCCCCTGTGCCCTGCGTTCGCGGGCGTGGGCAGCAAGAGCCCTGGCTTTTTCCGCGCCGAAGATCCGGATCCCCTCAGCCGATTCGAAGAACGGGATGGTGTGATCGAGGGTGCAGACATCGTCCTTCACCTCCAGGAGCAGGGCGTCGAAGGCGGTCTTTTCTCCGGGCGTGCCGAGGGCTTCCAGGTAGCGGCTTCCGGCATCCTTGAGTTCCCGGCAGCAGGAGGGGGCGCCGATCATGGTCCTGACAGTCGCGGCAAGTTCGGTCTGTGTCATGAGATCATCTCCTTCTTTTTATCCGAATTTCTGCGGAGCGGAATGCTTTTCAACTGCGGTCGGCGAGACTCTGGGCGGAGAGGGCGAAGCGGGCCGTCTGCAGGATCTCCTCCGTGCACGGGGAGAGCTTTTTGCCGCCGATCTCGCTCAGGAAAGCGTCGAAATAATCGTTCTTCGCGGGTTCGGGGGGAACGGTCTCGGCCTCGCAGCCGTGCCGCATGAGCTGAACGCCCGGAGTGCCGTAGTTGAACTCGATCATCCCCTTGCTCCCGCCGATGGTGAACCGCCAGTAGGACGGCGCGGCGAACGAGGGCGCGAAATAGGACACGTCGCCGTTGACACAGGCCCCGTTGTCGAGGGCGAGCATCAGGACGCCCGCGTTGGAAAAATGGGGCTCCTGCGGGAAATTGATGTTGCCGCTGCGGGCTGCGAGGAGTTTCGCGACTTTGTGTCCCGTGAGCGTCGGCAGCAGATCGAAGAGGTGGATCGCAATGTCGTTGATGGTGCCGCCGTGCATGCCCGGCTCGAAATACCAGCCGGGGCGGGTCCCGTAATTGAGCGGATGCATGCCGTTGAACTGAACGCCGCTGATCTCTCCGATGGCGCCTTCGCGGATCAGCCGCGCCGCCGTGTTGAAGTTCGCGCTGGTCCGCAGATCGAACATGCATCCGAGGACGGTCTCTTTTTCCTTGAGAAGCGCCTCGATCTCCTCCAATTCCCGGAGCGAGATGCAGAAGGGCTTGTCGCTGATGACGTGTTTTCCGGCGGCGATGGCTTTTTTGACGACCTCCGCCCGGTCGCCGTAGGCGCCGCCGACGGCGATGACGTCGATGGAGGAGTCCTCGAGCATGGCGTCGAAGGAATCGTAATCGAAGACCACACCGTTCTCCCCGGCGGCCTTGCGGGCGGCCTCGTTCGCCTCGAACGCTCCCGCGATGCGGGTCTCGGGATGGGATTTTACCCGTTCATACAGGGAAAAGATGTGGCCGTGGCGGAAACCGGCAAATCCGAATGTCAGCATATTCATGTCCTTTACTTTTGGGCGTCCCGGGGGACGCATCAAATTATTTCGTCAGAAACTTTCTCACGGCGGCGAGTTTGACGCAGAGGCAGAAGAGGTACATCGCCTCGCGCAGTTCATCGCAGGGCGGGAAGGAGGGGGCGATTCTGATGTTGCTGTCGTCGGGATCCATGTGGTAGGGATAGGTCGAGCCCGCGGGCGTGAGCTTGACCCCCGCCTCGGCCGCGAGCCGGATCGTTTCCTTCGCGCATCCGGGGAGCGTGTCGAGCGCCACGAAGTAGCCGCCCCGGGGTGAATGCCAGGTGGCGGCGCCGGTCCCGGCGAGATTTTTGTCGAGGGTTGCGAGGACGATCTCGAATTTTTCCTTGAGGGAATCGCCGAGCCGCTTCATGTGTTCCCGGGTGTGAGCGGCATTTTTGAGGAAGTTCAAAGTCCGCATCTGGTTCATCTTGTCGTAGCCGATGGTCTGGATGCCCATGGTGCGGAGGATCTCCTTCCGGTTGTTCTCGCTGGCGGCCACCATGGCGACGCCGGCGCCGGGGAAGGTGATCTTGCTGGTGGAGAAAAAGTAATAGACCCTGTCGGGATTTCCGGCTTTGCGGCAGGACTCCATGATGTTTTTGAGTTTCGTTTCGCCGAAGATGTGATGGATCCCGTAGGCGTTGTCCCAGAAGATGCGGAAATCCCGGGCGGCGCACTTCATCGAAGCCAGCCGGTCGACGGTTTCGTCGCTGTAGCAGATCCCCTGGGGGTTGGAGTAGAGGGGAACGCACCAGATGCCCTTGACGGTCTCGTCTTCGGCCGCCAGTTTTTCAACCATGTCCATATCGGGACCGTCTTCCTTCATCGGCACGACGATCATCCGGATTCCCAGGTGCTCGCAGATGGCGAAGTGACGGTCGTAACCGGGACTCGGACAGAGGAATTTCACCTCCTTCACGTCTTTCCAGGGCTTTTCTCCTCCGGTCCCCCGGAGGATCAGGCGCACCATGGCGTCGTACATGAGGTTGAGGCTGGCGTTGCCGCCGACGATGATATCTTCGGCTTCGAGTTCCAGCAGATCCGCGAAGAACTGCTTCATCTCGGGGATGCCGTCCAGCAGGCCGTAGTTTCTGTAATCGGCCCCCTTGACGCCGACGAAGTTGGTCACGCCGCCGGCGGCTCCCATGGAGAGGTCGAGCTGGGTCGCGGAGGGGCGTCCTCTGGACATATCCAGCTTGACGCCGCGCTTTTTGAATTCGAGGTATTGTTCTTCCAGTTCCGCCGACAGCGCCAGCAGTTCCGCCTGTGACAGCTCCGATATTTTCCGACGATCCATGATGTCCCTCAGTGTTTTTTCGGTCGTTCGCGCACAGGGGTTGTAATATACTGCCTGAAACGCGAAAAATCCACCGTTTTTCGGGCGGATCGCGTTTTTTTTCACGATACTTCCCTCCCTGACGCGCCGGGAAGATATCAAAAAAACGCTTCCCATGCTGGCGCTACATTTGGAAGCAAAGCGGCAAATCCGCGAGACAGTCATGCCAGATTCGTCGGTCATGTCTATCGCAAGTCTGATCCAATCTGGCATCGGATCTTCCCGCCGTCCGACTTCGGCTGCAAATGCTCGGTGGAAGATTGTGACGATCCTCCGGAAACGGCTCCGACAGATGTCGAAGATGCGGAAAGCGGATTCAAATTCGATCCTGCGGAAGCTTTTTCCGGATATGATCTGCGGCAAATCAATGATCCCGACCTGAGATTCCGGACAAAAGACGGACTGGACATCCTTACCGGTCAGAATTTTGTTTTTCAAGATTCGATCGAAGGCCCGATCTCACTTCGGGATCCGAGATACAAGAGCAGTGCGGAACTTGGTTTCGAATCCGTCTCCCACTGGACGCCGGAAAAAATCATCGGCGAGACGGATCCCGTCGAGGCGGAAAAACAACTGAGAGCCGGCATCCAGATCGTGACGCCGGAAAAACAGACCGTGACATTGGGGAAAGAAGTTCTGGATCACTGGACGCTGCAGGATGTATCCGCTTCCAAGCCTGAAAAGGAAATCGAAAAGCGGTTGAAATTACTGGACTGCGCCAAGAAAACACTTTCCGATCCGCAGGAAATCTGGGAACAGGAAACGCAGCGGACATTTTTCAAAAGGTTTGTGGTCGACGGCAGAACTGTCAATATGATGGTAACGGTAACAAGCGACGGGAAATGCCGAAGCTATATGTCCGGCGGCGAAAAATACACGGACAAGGCGAGAAAAGGATTGAACCGGGTCTACAAAAAATAGATTGCAGCTAGGGATGTTCCGCTGCCATGCTGTGATAGGTATCGCCAACATCCGGCACCTACCACGTGGCCCTAATGTAATGTATCACAAGAAAAGCAAAAAATCAAGCAGGTCTGAAAAATTTTGTCGGACCTGTCTGACAGGTCCGACCGGTCTGACTGTCTGACGCTTAAAAACAACACGCCTGCCACAGCGCCGCGCCGTTCCGCCCCCGGGCGGGCGGCGCACCCTTTTGCCCAGGAGAAAATTTTATGAATTTATCCGTCACCGTCGACACGGCGCTCGCTTCGGCGAGGCTGTGGACCCTGATGCTGCGCATCCGGGATCCCGCGAAGCTCTACAAGTTCTGGGGCGTGCGGGTGATGAACCAGACCCGGGCCAACGCCCGCGCCCAGGGCGGCCGCAGACTCTGGAAACAGATCGCCGACGCCGTCGTGCTGCGCAACGTCTCGCAGCGCGGCGCCGACATCCGGGGCGAGGGAGTTTTCGGCCGAATCGGAATGCACAAACAGATCGGCGGCCCCATCCGGGTCAGAGAAAAGAATTATCTGACCATCCCGGTCGATCCGTCGGCTTACGGCAAGACCGCCAAAGAGTATTCCCTGGATACCGGGGTGCGCCTCTTCCGGCCCGGCCGGAAAGACCGCCCGAAAAAAATCCTTGCCTACGCGCAGGACGGACGGCTGGTGCCGGTATTCGCCCTGTGCCGCGAAACGGCGCCGCAGCGGGCGGTCAGATGGCTCCCCGAAAAGAACTGGGTGCTGCGCACCGGCATCGAGGAGGCAAAAAGACTGGTCAAGGGGTAAAAATACCACCCCGGGGGCGTCAAAGCACGAAGGCGAGGATCGCTCCGGCGGCGCCGCCGAGGAAAAAGCCGAATATCTGCAGCAGGGTCAGGTTGTCGTTGGAGGCCTGAACGACGAACTTGTGCAGTTCCTTCATCTTCATATCGTTCACGGCCTTCCTGATCGTGCCGGGGAGATCGACTTTTGCCAGCAGACCCGAACTGTCGTCGCGCAGGGTCTTGACCACGTAAAGCTGCAGCAGGGGCAGCCCCTTTTCCCGGAGCAGGGTCCAGAAAAGCTCGCTGCGGAGGATCTCGTCGGCCAGTTCGGGGAGTTTTTCCGCAAGGACCGAGGAAGCGTATTCCTCCGCCGAAAGGCGTTTGTCCCGCAGGAAACTTTCGATCTTTCCGGCGTTTTCGGGACGTTCCGCCCAGTCCCGGCCCATCTCCAGCGCCCGGGCGAGATAGCCCGCGATCTTTTCCTGCGTTTCCGTCTTCTCGAGAGCGGTCATCAGTTCTTTTTCGCCGTCATTCCAGAATTTCTCGACCTCATCGCCGACGGAACTCGAGGTCATGTTTTCCTTCCACCAGCTGAGGATCGGGTGCTCCCTGCGGAAGGACTCCGCCACCTTTTCGGAAACCACTTTCCGGAGTTCGGCCGACAGATCCGGGAGCAGCTCCCAGAAGAGAGCTACGGCGCCGTCGACGGTTTTCTTCCGGGCGGCGTCATCCGAGAGGAACTGCCGCGTCGCGAACCGGCAGAGCCGCCCGGCGTTTTCCGGCGTCAGCGTCTCCCGGACCATCCGTGAAACGAAATCCCGCACGAAGGGCGCCGCCAGTGCGGCGATCTCGGCGTTGTGGCTGACGAGCTGGCGGTTCACGAAGGAACGGACTTTTTCCTCGAATGCCGGGTCCCGCAGGTACTCCAGCGCGATCCTCCCGACGGCATTGGAGATCTTTTCAGGCTTCAGGAGATGTTTCGGGATCAGGATCCCCAGTTCACGGGCGAAACTCTCCTTCCGGCCCGGGATCACCCCCTGCGGCCAGAACCAGTGCTTCTCATAGGGTCTGAAAAGCATCCAGATGGCGACGGCGTTGGTGAGATAGCCGACGGCGGCCGAGGCCAAAACGGGGAGCAGGTACTTCCTGAAGAGACTTCCCTCTGCAAATTCTTCCGGCAGGCATATCCCCCAGGGACTGTGCCGGAGGATCAGAAGCGTCACCATGAGACATATGACGGCGCAGCTGACGATCCGGCAGCCGCGGTCCGCGAGCTTGACCGCTCTCCCGCGTCCGGATGCGGTATCCATGCCGCCTTCTCCGCCTTGTTCCCTTTTCCCGTTCCGTGCGCCCGTCATGATCGATCCTCCAGCTGCCGGTTTCTGCCGCTAATATAGCCGTAAGTGAAGCCCGATACAACTCCCGGTCGATGAAAAAGACGTAAAAAGTCGAAAAAAAACGTCCGGCGCGGTTGACATGGTCCGCAGGCAGTGCTATATTGCATCCGAGAACAACTAATTCGTATAAGAAGCCGGGGCTTTTCGATATGACGCAGCGGGAATTCGCAAAGCTGCTCAACATTTCGCAGGCGGCGGTCTCCATGGCGCTGAAGGACAGCCCGGAGATCTCGCTTGCGCGGCGGCGTCATATCCAGGAGCTGGCGGAGAAACTGGGATACCGTCCCAATCTCGCCGGGCAGCTGCTGCGCAAAGGCCGCAGCAATCTCATCGGCGCGATCCTGCCGCCTCTGGAATACGGGTTCTACGCGGAACTGCTGGAGAAACTCTACACCCACGCCCGGGCGCACGGGTACGTCCTGCTTCTGGAGAACTGTTCCCGCGAGGAGGACATGGAGCGCATCGGGCGGACCATGCGGCAGTACAACGTCGCGGGGATCCTTGCCGGGTGCGGGAGCGCTCTGGCGCAGGAGTTTCTGCCGAATGAAATCCCCACCGTGCTGATCGCGGGGGAGAATTTCCGGGATGACGGGAATCCGCAGATGATGTGGGTCCAGCCCGATCTGTACGAGAGCGGGCGCACCCTGGGCGGCTATCTGCTGGGGAAGGGCCGCAAATATGTCGTTTTCGTGGGGATGGCCCGGGACAGCGAACCCCGGTACAGGGGGGTGCGTGAGGCGCTGGGAGACGCCGCTCATCTTGAGACGATCTTCTGCCGGGACAACACCCGGTCCGCAGGATACCTGCTCGCGGGGGAGGTCCTCGAGAAGTTCCCCGGCTGCGACGCCGTCGTGGCCCACAACGACGATATGGCCATCGGCATTTTGAGCCGCTTCTACAAGGAGGGCGTCTCCGTCCCCGGCCGGATCGCCGTCGCCGGGTTCGACAACATCTCTTCCGGCGCGTTTGCGCCGCCGCCGCTCACCTCCATCGGTCCGAGTCTGGACGCCTTTGCCGAAGCCGCCGTCACCGGTGTGCTGGATATGCTGGAGGGCAGGGCGGTGAAAAAATGCGTTTTCATCAAGTGCGGACTGGCCGTGAGGGATTCCGCGTAAGGGGGCAGGACATGAAGATCGAATATGTTTTGACGGATGTGGACGGGACGCTCACCTCCGTCGATAAGACGGGGGGCATGGCCCGCTCCATCCTCTCGCACTTTCAGGAAGCGGCCGGATGCGGCGATATCCCGCCCTCCGACGTCTGCATCAGCAAGACGCTGGCGAAGTACGGCATCAGCCCCGAAAAATTCGCATCGAAACTGCGGGAGGATCTGGCGCAGCACACGGTCCTGCGGCCCGACGCCGCGGCATTTCTCCGCTTCTGCAGAGCCTCGGGGCGCAAACTTTATACGGCGACGACCAATTCGAAGTACATCGCGCTTCTGAAACTTTCTCTCGGCGGCTTCACGGAGGAGGATTTCTGCGGATTCTTCGGCGGCGACGCCTTCGGGAATCCTCTGGGGAAGGGGTCTCCCGCGTACTTTCCCTCCATTCTTGCGGCCCTCGGCAGCACGGGGGAGAATGTCGCGATGATCGGCGACGAGCCGGATTTCGATCTCTATCCCGCCCTCCGGGCCGGGATCGGGACGGTCATCATGGTGGATCTTGCCCAGCGTGAGGATGTGTGCCGCAAAGACGGCGCGTATTTCGTCAACAGTCTGCTCCATGCGGAAAAGATAATCGGAAACGAGGAGCCGTGAAACGATGAAAATAGACCATTTCGAGCTGTTCAAAGTCCCGCCCCGCTGGCTTTTCCTCAAAGTCGTCACGGATGACGGCGTCACCGGCTGGGGCGAACCCGTGATCGAAGGTCGCGCCGAGACGGTCGCCGCCGCGGTCCGTGAGGCCGAAACGCTTCTCAAGGGGCACCCCGCCAACAGGATCGAGGATGCTTTCCAGATGCTCTACCGGGGCGGATTTTACCGGGGCGGACCGATCCTCACCAGCGCGATCTCCGGCATCGAACAGGCTCTGTGGGACATCCGTGGAAAAGTGCTGGACCTTCCCGTCTGCGAGCTCCTCGGCGGTCCGGTCCGCGACAGGATCCGGGTCTACTGCTGGATCGGCGGCGACCGGCCCGACGACGTCGCTTCCGCCGCCCTCGAGAAAAAGGCGCAGGGGTACTCCGCAGTCAAGATGAACGGGACTTCCGAGCTGGATTACCTCGACTCCTACGCCAAGATCGACGCCGCGGTCGGCCGGGTCGCCGCGATCCGCGAGGCCTGCGGCAAGGATTTCGACATCGCCGTCGATTTCCACGGCCGCGTCCATCAGGCCATGGCCCGGATCCTCATGAAGGAATTGGAGCCATACCGCCTGATGTTCGTCGAGGAGCCGGTCCTGATCGAAAACTTTGAGCTCTTCAAAGAGCTTCGCGGCCACACGGCCACCCCCATCGCCACGGGGGAACGCAATTTCACCCGCTGGGGCTTCAAGGAGATCATCGGCTCCGGATGCGTCGATGTGATCCAGCCCGATCTCTGCCATGCGGGCGGCATCTTCGAAGTGCGCAAGATCGCCGCCATGGCCGAGTGTCACGACATCGCCGTGGCGCCCCACTGTCCTCTGGGCCCCATCGCTCTCGCGGCGTCGCTCCAGCTGGACTGGTGCACGCCCAATGCCGTCATCCAGGAGCAGAGTCTGGGGATCCACTACAACGCGGGTGCGGATCTGCTGGACTACCTTGCCGACCGGACCGTTTTCGAGTACCGGCAGGGCTTCGTTTACCGCAATGACGCGCCCGGACTGGGCATTTCGGTCGATGAGGAAAAGGTCCGCGAGGCTGCCCGGATCGGCCACGACTGGAAGAATCCCGTCTGGCGCACTGCAGATGGTACCATTGCCGAATGGTGATAGTCGATACGCTTTCTAACAACCCGAAGGAGGAAACATGAAACAGCGTCAACATCAAACGGAAAAGAAGGCTTTTACCCTGATCGAGCTCCTCGTCGTGATCGCCATCATCGCGATCCTGGCGGCGATGCTCATGCCCGCACTGCAGCAGGCCCGGGAACGGGCCCAGCAGTCCAACTGCACCAGCAACATGAAACAGCTGGCTCAAGCGTACCAGATGTATTCGGAGTCCTACGACGGCTGGTGTCTCCGCATGCACGCCGGAGATTACCCGGGCCACCTGGGACGTTGGCCCAATGTCATGGTGGACAAGAAGTTCATGTCGTCCATGAAGTCCATCACCTGTCCCTCCGCCAAAGCCATCACCAGCTACAAGGTCGGCGCCAACGACTGGTCCCTCAACACGGGTGTGGGGCTGAATATCCGCACCTTCGGAGGCAGCGACAGTTTGAGCAAGTTCTGGCACAAGGAGACGGCGATCTCCCAGTTCCACAACAATTCGAAGCTCGTCGTTTTCATGGATGTCCCCGTCACCAAGCAGGGCGTCGGCGCTGTCGGCTATTATTTCAACGCCAACAACGGCGTCTATGAGATGAACAACGGCGTCTGGTACGGCGTCTCCATCCGTCACGCCGGACGGGCGAACTGCGCCTTCTTCGACGGACACGCGGGGTCTCTGGAGTACAACGAGGTCCGCAACTGGGAGCACTACAGCCCGGCGGACGATCCCCTCGTGAGGAAAACCGGCAAGTGGGGCGGCGTGTAGTCCTCCCATAAAAAGCAAGGTCGAAAACATGTCAGGTCTGCACGATCAGCTGGGGAAGAGGGCTTTTGCGCTGCTGCCGCCGTGGGAACGGGAATTCTGGAAACAGGAGGCGGAGAATATGCCCGGTTACTGTTTCTATCCCGACGACCATCAGGCGGCGCAGTGGGATCCCTCGCCTGAACGGTTCGAGTTTCTGGGCAAGTACTGCATCATGCCCAACGGGCGGCTGATCCCCCACGGTCCGGTGGATGCGGACGGCAAGTGCGCCGCCTTCGCCGGAGATACGGATCCGGCCCCCACGGAATACGCCGTGAGATACTACTGCCGGAAGATCATAGAACTCCTGCGGGGAAACGACGTCGTCGAGTCCGCCCGGTTCGCCGGGACTCTGGCCCATCTGGCCCAGGATGCCTGCATCCCGGTCCACGCGATGAACAACATTTTGATCAACCGGCTGTTCCCGGACGCGGACGGCAAGTATTTCTTCTACCACAGGATCGTGGACAACCACCCCTTCGATGCCGCTTCGATCTCGGCCGAACCCCGCTTGCTGGGGCGGACCGAGGAGGAACTGGTCTTTGCCTTCATGGAGGAGATGATCTGCAAGGTCGAGCACAACATCGGTCTTCTGGTCCCGTTCCTCGCGGCCGTCAAAAACGGCGATGTTCGCGAAGAAAACCGCATTTCTCAGGAGATCAACGCCGACGCCGTGCGGTATACGGTCGATCTCTGGCACACGCTTTTCTGCATTGCCTTCGACCGCTTCGAAGAGGCGGATCTGCGCAAATTCGACTTCCGCGATCTCACCGACAGCCGGATGGTTTTGAGCTACGACAAAAAATACGACCGGCAAAAATACATCGACGCAGGGATCCCCTTTTACCGGACGCTGTTCCCCGAGGCCGATCCCTGCCGGGCCCGCCTTGCCACCGATCCTTATGCCTACGAACCGGCGTTCGATGCGGCGTACGACGGTTCCGGCAATCTGATCCCGCTGGAGCTGATCGTCGACGGCCGCCGCCGCAGAGGTGCAAGGGGACTTGCGGCAGGAGCCTTCGGCATCGCCACATTCCGGGTCCCCGGAACGGTCTTTTGCGAATTGGATGTTTTCGCGGGCGTCCATCCCGATTCCGCGTCGGACCGGGAGGTCGTTTTCGGCGTCTGGTGCGACGAAGCGCCGGAACCGCTGCTCGCCGTGGGCCGGGCGGACAGGAAAAGCGAGGCACTGCATTTCCATCTGACCCTTCCCCGAAACTGCCGGGAGATCAGCCTCCTCTCCGCCGGCGGCGACAGGCAGACTTCCGCCGTCTGGCTTTCCCCGAAACTGAAGTACAGGGATCCCTTCGCGGATCGTGAAAGGAAATAAGTATGTCGATGAAGTCAAGTTGTATCCCATGTGCGGTCCTGTTCGCTGCTTTCGGCGTCTTCGCCTTCGGAGACCCGGATTTCGAGCGGACTGAGCCGCAGGAACTCCCCATGTGGACCGGGGCCCAGTGGGCCAAGGCCACCACCGTCAAATTCTCGGCCAAAGTCGTCGAAGACCCCAAATCTGCGGCCAGCGGCAAACGTTTTCTGCGCATCGAAAATCCGAACAAGACCAGCGCGGGCGTCATCGCCCATCCGGGAATAAAGAAGATCGCGGGCTACGGGCTCAAGATCACCGGCAAAGTCAGGGGCGACGGCTTGCGGCTGATAGGGGTGATGCGCCGCGGCGCCGACGGCAAAAACAGGAAGTGGCACCGCAAACAGGAGACGGGGTTCAAACGTCTGAACTCGGAGACGTGGGAGCCCGTGGAGTTCACCTACATCCCCGAGGAGGAGGATGCGAGCTTCCTCATCCGGCTTGCCGTGCGGGACGGGCGTGTGGATTTCGACGACTTCAAACTGGAGCCGTTCCGCATCGACGACGGAGCCGCCGCCGCTCCGAAGAAAAAAGCGCCCGCCCCGGCAAAGACCGCGGTCAGGACCGTCCCTCATCCCAGGAGCGGGCGGCATCTCATCTTCTCCGATTTCGAAACGTGGCAAAACGGTCTCCCGCAGGGGTGGAAACGGCATGAGGACGACACCGCCTCCTCCATCCGGCGTTTCGCCCACGGCGAGAGCGATCTCCCGCGCTTCGGCCGCAGCGGCCTCTTCCTCGACGGAAAGATCATCATGGAGCCGCCCATGCGGGATCTGGCCGTTCCCCGGTCCCGTCCCATGCGTCTGGCCTTCTACGCCAAGGGCGAGAACGGCCGCATCAGGGCGCGCCTCCACGAGGGACGCAACGGCTTCGTCGATTATCTGGTCGATCTCGTGGATGAACCCACCACGTCCGAGTGGAAAAAGTACGCGACGGCGTTTTCGCTTCCGCCCGCGTGCCGCATCGACAACGCCGCCGTCGAACTGATCGGCGAAAACGTGATCGTCGACAATGTGGAATTCAAGGCCGCCCGGGGAGGGGACGGCAAACTGGTCTACTCCATTCCCGTGGTGAAGACCGCTCCCGTGATCGACGGCAAAGCCTCTCCGGGCGAGTGGGACTGCGCCACGGGCGCTTCCGA
>JAFSTC010000099.1 GCA_017450705.1 Lentisphaeria bacterium
CCCACGGGAGGCGAGGCGGTCGCCGCCTCTTCTCGCAGACCGCATGTGAATGAACCGGCAACCGAAGGGCAGCCGGATGCGCTCAAGTTTTTTGAGCGCAGATGAACGTAGGTCGAGCACTAAGCCGCGAGTGAGGTCGGGCGAAGCCCGGCCGAACGCAGGCGCGCAACTTCAAAAGGAAACTACCCCGAGGCCCGCGCTCGCCGCGGGAGGGAACAAAAGAAGGGGTCCGGGGAGGGAAAACCGCGAAGCGGTTGTCTCTCTCCCGATTGGACGGCTCGCGTTCAAACGGCGGTCCGCGCTAAACCTACCCATGCGGGGAACAGAGCCTCAGGAAAAAGGAGTGTTTTGAGGCGAACGAAAACGGGCCGCCCGGACTTGCACCGGACGGCCCCGAATTTGACCCCGCGTCAGCGGTTGGGCGGGATATTGACGACGGGGCCGAAATTGCCGTCGGGATACTTCTCCCCGGCGGAGGGGAAGACGCTTTCCCGCAGCTCCCGCATGGCCTCCCAGGCCGTGTTGAGCAAGACAAGCCCGCCCTCCGCAGCGAAACGCTGGTTGTTGGCCTCGTACCCCCCTTGAACGAGGAAGTTCGCAGGGCACATGTACGAGAAATACGCCGTCGAATTGTAGGCGATGAACGTCCGGCGGAAGGGACTGTGCCACTTGATCTCCTGTCCCAGCTCCGAACAGAGCTCCCCGGGCACACCGACGAAGCACACGTCGCCGATGGAAACACACTGGATCTCCAGCTCCGAACAGTCGCTGCCGAGATAAGACTCCGGCAGCAGCTCGGGATTCCGGCGGAACTGCTCCCGGAAGGGAACGCGGAAGATCCGGCTCGTGCTGCCCAGCTTCGGCTCGGCGATGTGGAACCGGCCCGGATTTCTCTGCGCGTCGATCATGCCGCCTATGAAGGCCTTTCCCAGCCGCACGCCCATGGAGCGGATGGCGTCGGATCCCAGCTCGTCCTCCTTGGGGACCATGTCCCCCGCCGCGCCGGTGATGAACATCGCCTCGGCCCCGGTCTCCGCAAGGACGTAGTCCCGGAAGGCCCCGGGATAGTCCGCCGAGATGCGCAAGCCGCCGATCCCCGGCGCGTGACCGGCCAGCGGATGGGCGGCGAAATTCCCGATGCCGTACAGCGGATTGCCCGTCTTGGGATCGAAGAAGAACACCATGCCCAGCTCCTTGTCCGCGAAATGGGTCGCTTCGCAGATGGAGATGACTTCACGCCGGTGGGGCGTGAAGGAGCCGCGGTTGTCCGCCGTCACGTACCGCCGGTTGCGGTTTTCGTCGCAGTACGCGCTGTAATAAAACGCCTCGCAGGGACGCGGGTCGGCCAGATCCTTCACGCTGTCGCGCAAAACCTTTTCCAGACGTTCGAGGTACGGGACGTTGAGGATGTTCTTCCGTCCCTCGTTGATCGTCCGCGAATGGGGTCCGGTGTGGGTGTGGGTACAGGTGAGCATGACGGCGTTCTCCTCCATGCCCAGAGACGCCGCGTAGAACTTGCGGATCCCGCGGATGAAGGAAGCGTCCAGCCCCAGAAGATCGAAGCTGACGAGGAGGACTTTTTTCTCTCCGTCGTCCATCAGCAGACCCGTGGCGTAAAGATCGTCCAGCTTGGTCACGGAGACGTCGTGGGGCCCGTAACCGGCCAGCTCCGCGCCCACGTCGGGGGAGATGACTTTTTTGAACCAGGATATCTTCATTTTTCCACTCCCGCTTTCATCCGGCCCAGCAGGATGTCCCTGATGGCGCCGATCTCGGTCTCCGTCACGCCGATGGAGAGCAGATAGCGCTCCGCCCGTTCGCTCCAGTTTTTGTCCGGGGCGAAAGAGGCGATCTTCTCCCGCCAGGTGCGGAAATAGACCGTCTTTTCACGGGAGCGCGGGAAGCGGCTCAGGGAACTCAGTTCGTAATCCGTCAGGAGATCGTCCTCCGAGACGCCCGCCAGGGCGCTCAGCAGAAAGCAGATCTCCCCGGTGCGGTCCACGCCGCCCTGACAGTGGACGTAGACGGGATACGCCTCGGGCCGGGCGAACACGCGGATGGCGTTCCGGAAGAGATCGTTCTGCTCCGGAGTGAAGGACTTGTACGCGTTCACGGGGCAGTGGATCCAGGTCACGCCGTCACCCAGATTGCTCTTCGTGCGCTTCTCCTTTTTGATGACGCTCTCGTAGCGCAGATCGAGCTCCGTTTTTATTTTCAGCTCATCGACCATGAAGCGGCGGTTCTCTTCGGACATCTTCTTGCTCTCGCGCATGTGGGAGCCCCGGTAGACGAGGCCCTGACACACCTTCCCGCCGAGGGAGGAGACCCGCCCGCCGAGGTCCCGCAGATTGACGGGCCAGGCCGCCGCGTCGGGCACCTGGATCAATCGCGGACCGGGCTCGGTGCGGAAGACCCCCTCACCGCGGGCCCCCGAAGCGTCGGTGACGCTCCAGCGGTAATCCGTGCCGGTCTGCAGGTTCACGATCCTGAACTTCTCCGCCGTCACGCCGGAAAAACGGCGGTTGTCGGAACCCCCGGTCAGTTCCAGCGTGTACGGTCCCTTCCCGCCCCGCCACGAGAGATCCACGGGCAGCGGGAAATGCAGATTTTCCTTGAATATCTCGGACGTTTTCGGCAGCATCTTGCGCTGTTCGGTCAACGCTTTCCAGTCCGCGCGCAGGAGCGGGACGGAAGTCCTGTTTTCGGGAGAAAGCAGTTCCGGTCCGGCGGCGGCCGCGGCCAGCGTCAGGACCGCGGCAAGAAAGACACAGGCCCGTTTCATGACATCTTCCTTACTCTTTTGCGCCGTCGGAGCTCTTCAGCAGTTTGGCCAGCTCGGGGATGTTTTTGTCGATCTCGGAACGGATCAGACCCCAGACCATCTTCGCGCCCTTGTCGTTGACGTGCAGATTGTCGGACCGGCCCTGGGGCCAGTTGGGGGAGTCGCCCGGCTTGAGGAACATGTAATACGATTTGATCTCGTCGGCGGACTTGCCTTCGAACCGGTCGCAGACGAGTTTGTAGAGATCGATATAGTAATACCCCTTCTCTTTGGCCAGCTTCTCGCAGGCCGCCGCGTAGGGCGCGAGGGTCTTGGGAGCGAACTTGCCCTTGGAGAAAACGTAGAAGGGCAGCGGACTGAGGACGACGACGTTCATCCCGGCCTCTTTGGCGGCGGAAGCGATCCGGTCCATGTACTGCGGGAAGGTGCTCTCGGGCTTCGTCGCCCGGTCGAACTTGGGATGGGGCCGCGAGTCGTTGCTGCCGAAGCTCAGCAGAAGCCAGCCGCCCTTTTTGAACACCTTTTTCGTTTTGGGCAGAAAAGTCTCGCAGTAGGTCTTGCTGCTGTACCCGCCCGCGGAGCGGTTGAAGAGGGCCACGCCCTTGCGGACGTCCCGGGCAGTGTACTCTCCCCAGCCGGCCATGGGCGACCACGAATCGGTCTTGGCGATCGGATTTTTCCTGCCCCGGTAATCCACCGCGGTGGAATCGCTGGCGATGACGATGACCTCCGCCGCGAAAACGGCGCTTCCCAGCACCGCCGCGCAACTCAAAAGAATTCCCTTGAACATAAGTACTTTCCTCCTTTTTTGGCGATGCCCCGCGCAACGGGGCGGAATATTTTATTTCAGTCCGGCGGCGCGCAGTTTGTTCTGGATGTCCCGGCAGTAATTGCTGAAAGCGACCACGTCCGCACCGAGGTTGATGAAGGAGTAGCCCATCTTGTGCAGTTCCGGAGCCGTTTCGGCGGAGCCGACGGTGCCGGCGAACTTGCCGTGGCGCAGGGCGCACTCGGCGACGCGCTTGCGGGCCGCGACGACTTCGGGGTGATTCAGCTCGCCGGGACAGCCGACGCTCTGGCTGTAGTCACCGGGCCCGAAGAAGATGATGTCGATCCCGGGCACGGCGCAGATCTCCTCCAGCTCCTCCATGGCTTCGACGTCCTCGATCTGGACCAGCAGGAACCGGTTGTTGTTGACGAACTCGAAATACTCCTTGATGGGGAGCATGCAGTACTGCCCGTCGGCGTTGCCGCCGTCGAGGGCCCGCAGTCCCACGGGATGGAACCGGGTCTGACGCACGATGTTCCGGGCGTCGGCGGCGCTCATGACGTGGGGCACCATGATGCCCGAGGCGTCGACTTCGAGGGGCCGCACCAGATCGCTGTAGCTGCCCCGGGGGACCCGCATCATGAGGTCCAGCCCGTAGGCCTTGGCCGCCAGGACGTAACGCTCCATGAGGCTCAGATCGGTGGCGATGTGCTCCTGACAGCACCAGGCGCAGTCGAACCCGGTCAGGCCCGCGATCTCGATGGCGCGGGCGCTGTCGAAGTTGAATTTCATGGCGTAGGCGTGCTTGCCCGCGCGCAGTTTGCTCAGGACCCGGCTGGGGACCGGAGCGGGTTTCTCGAAATCGCTGCTCATGATTTTCCTTTCTTTCTTGCTTCGGTTTTGTCTCGACGATAACCTGATGCGAAATCCACATTGGGCTGATTGTGGGAGGCGAGCATTTTTCTCACCCCCGGCCCGTCTTTTTTCTCGATGCAGGCAATGATCACTTCATGCTCCCGCACGACGTCCGCGCGGGTGACCCGCAAATCGTCCTCGCCCATGTCCATCCGGATCTGACGGAAGAAATCAGAGAAAAGCGGGATCATGCTGTCGATGAAGGGGTTGCACGCACAGCGCAGCAGTTCGGCGTGAAAGAGGCAGTCGGCCATGACGCGGTCGCTGGAGCAGACGGCGTCCTTCAGCTGCCGGTTGTACTCCTTCATCGCCTTGATGCGGCTTTCGGTGGCCTGCAGGGCGATCCACTCCGCCGCGCCGTTCTCGATGATGCCCCGCAGCTGGATGAGCTTCTGAAGCATTCCCGGCTGCTGGATGAGGAACGGCCGGTAGCTCTGGAAGGGATCCTCGGGAAAGAGCTTGGCCAGCTTGGAGCCGGTCTTGCTCTTGGAGGTGATGATCCCCAGCGTCCGGAAGTGCCGGAGCGCCTCCCGGAGGATACTTCTGCTCACGCCCAGCCGGGCGGAGAGCTCCAGCTCCGTCGGCAGCGGCGCCCCCTCCTGCAGCTTGTTGTCGCGGATATAGTTGCCGATGGCATCTATGGTACAGCTCAACGTGTTTTTCTTGTCGATCTTCTGTATTTTCATATTTTCCTCTCCGAAAAAACGATGCGCAGAGGATGTACTATATCACCGACAGGCTCCATAATCAAACCTTTTCCCCGGTTTCGGCCCGAAAAAATCACTCTTTTCCGGCGTCCTCCAGAAGCGCCGGGGGAATGTTCGTCCTCACCCGGGACACGGGAACGGCTGCGATCAGCTCCCGGTACTTTTTCACCGCGCGGTCCGCGTCGTCGTAGAGCCACGACTCGCAATGGGGCACGTCGGGCTCCATCAGGTCGTACACCTCGTACAATCCGGCCGCGGTGTTGACGGGCAGGCTCCAGCCGGGACAGTGCAGACAGTAGTGAGGCGACGCCGACGCGTCGTTGTCCAGCACCTTCGACAGGCTGGGGCACTTGCGCATGTACGAGTGGAGTTCCCCGTCCCCGAATTCCAGATCGAGGTCGCAGTTCTCCTCCTTGCGGATCACCAGATAGTGGTCGTACACGGCCTGAAGTCCGCCCTTCTTGAACTTTTCCAGATTTCGGCTTGCGGCGTAGCGGGCGACGTCGTCGAAATACGCCTGGAGCAGACCGCGCGTATCCAGAAATTTGAACACTTCGTTGTAGAATCTCACGAAATGGTCGCTGGGGATCATTTTCGACGGCTCCTTCTCTCTTTCTCCGCCTTCCGCCGCCTTACTCTTCGAGGAGGGATTTGGGCAGATTGGTCCTGATCCGCGAGGCCGGGACCGTTTCGAGCAGTTTCCGGTACCTGGCCAGCGCCCGCTTCGGATCGTCGTAGAGCCACGACTCGCAGTGGGGCTGATCGGGCTCCTTCAGGTTGTACACCTGATACAGTCCGGCGGCGGTGTAGACGGGAAGCGTCCAGCCCGGGCAGTGGAGACAGTAGGAGGGCGAGGCCGACGCGTCGTTGTTCAGCACCTTGGAGAGGCTGGGGCACTTGTTCATGCGCTGGTGGAACTCGCCGTCACTGAGCTCCATGTCCATCTCGCAGTTTTCCTCCTTGCGGATCACGAGATAGTAGTCGTACACCGCCTGAAGTCCGCCCTTCTTGAATTTTTCCAGATTGCGGCTGGCGGCGTAACGGCCGATGTCGTCGAAGTAGGTCTGAAGAAGCCCTTTGGGCTCCAGGCACTTGAACACCTCGTTGTAGAATCTCACGAAATGGTCGCTGGGGATCATTTGGACGGCTCCTTTCTGAAGATCTGGACGCAGTGATCGGGACCGATGTGCTCCACGGCGCTGGTCCACGGGGTGCCCTCGCACATGCCCGCATTGACCTCTTCCGTCTGGAGGCAGTTGAAGGGCGCGGGCTCCAGCCCCATTTTCTTCATGTGCACGTGGGCGGGACAGGCCAGCACCTCGAAACGGATCTCGTTTTCGCTCACCTCCAGTTTGAAGGGGGCGTTCTCGCGGTAGTAGAACCAGCAGAGATGCTCGATGAGCTCGCTGGCGTCGCCGCGGGCCAGTTTTTCGCGGATGGACTTGTAGACGTCGCGGCCCGTCTTCCGCAGGACCTCTTTCAGCGCCTCCCGGCCGCAGGTCTTTTCCACGAAGCGCATGGCGTTGTCGGTGCTGCCGTGGAAATTCCGGTGCAGTTCGTTGTTTTCCTGATAACGAAGCATGGATACGTTCTCCTGTTATGAGATGTGATGGATTTCCTTGTATTTCTTCCACATCCACGGACTGACGAGCAGTTCCTCCAGCGGCGGGAAGACGATCTTGTCGATCTCGGCAACCTCTTCCGCGGAAAGGGGCGCCATGCGGGAGATGCGGAGATTTTCCCGCAGCTGCGCCAGATTTTCCACACCGGTGAGGATGCTCTTGGAGCCGGGTTTCCCGAAGAGGTAGCGCAGGGCCAGCTCCGCCATGGGCATGCCCAGCGCCTCCAGTTTTCTGCGGCGCTCCCGGATCTCGGGGATGAAGATCCCTTCCTCCGGCATGAGGAGCATGCCCTGCAGATAGGCGCCGCGGACGAAGCAGTGCCGGCCGGCCTTGCCGAAGCAGCGGTCGAACCGGTGGTCCAGCAGACTGCAGGGGATCTGGAGACAGTCGGCCTCCTCCCCCGCGTCCCGGAAGGCCTCGGTGTTGAGGGAGATCCCGGCGCAGCGGATCAGCCCCTCGGCACACATCTTTTTGAGCAGCGGCAGATGGATGCCGTCGGCCTCCTGATGGAAAAGCGCCCCGTCGATGACCTCCACGCCCAGCCGTTTCAGGGAGCCCCGCAGGGAATCCCTGATGAAAACCTCGGGATCGCCCTCCTTCGGGAGCCGGGGGATCTTGGTGACGATCCGGAACTTTCCGGTCAGTCCCAGCTCCCGCAGGGCCCGGCCGATGACCTCCTCGCTGTCGCCGTATTCCGGCGCGGTATCCAGCGCGGTGACGCCGTTGTCGAAAGCCTCCTTCAATATCTCACGGACCGCCTCGCCGGAGGGTTTGCCCGTGGTGTTCGCCACGCCGTATTTCATACCGAACTGGACCGTGCCCAGCATCACTTTCGAAAACATCTCCGCCATCGTCTCAGGACCTCCTTATTTTGCGGTGTAGCCGCCGTCGATGACCAGATTCGTCCCGGTCACGAAGCTGGAGGCGTCGGAGGCCAGATAAACGATGCCGCCCTTGAGGTCCTCGGGCCCGCAGAGCCGCCCCAGCATGGTGGCCGCGGCGTGGTTGCGGGTGAAGGTCGAGGGGTTGTCCTGCCACTTGGCGCTGAAGCCCACGGGACTTACCGAGTTGACCCGGATGTTGTACTTGCCCAGCACGCTGGCCGCCCAGCGGGTGAAGTTGATCATGCCGCCCTTCTCGTAATGGTAGGCGGGCGAAGGCATGACGTCGCCGTCGGTCTGCATGCCGGTCCCCTCGTAGTTCGCGGGGTCCAGCCCCAGCATGCCCATGTAGCTTGCGATGTTGATGATGGAGCCCGCGCGGCGCCTGGCCATATCCTCCGCCGCCAGCCGGGTGATGAAAAAGAGCCCCGAGGCGTTGACGTGGAAACTGGCGTCGAACTGGGCCATGGGCAGATCCCACTGGGCCAGAGCCGTCCTCAGCACCGCGTTGTTGACGAGGATGTCCAGCTTGCCCGACTCGGACACGATCTGCGAGATGCAGTTTCTGATGGAATCCTCCTCGGAGAGATCCAGTCTGATCGTCTTCATGCCGGGGTACTGCGCGGCAAATTCCTCCAGTTTCGCCGCGTCGCGGGAGGCGATGTAAACCGTGGCCCCCGCCTCGTACAGCGCGCCGGAGATTTGGGCGCCGTAACCGCCCCTGTGGCCCGCGCCGCCGGTGACCAGCGCGACCTTTCCCTTGAGGGAAAAACTGTCGAGAACGTTCATGGTCTACTCCAGAAGAGAAGCGTACTTTGCGATGCACTTTTCGATGCGCTCGCGGACGGGCGGCGTGAGAAGCGCGGGATCCTGCGTGACGGTGTACTCCGAGGTGAAGATCCCCAGCTTTTTGAGGGCGTACTTCTGTCCCACCCAGACGGTGGAAAGATCCGGCCCGTAGACGCCGTGATAGAGATCGATGAGCTTCTCCTGCATGGCGGTGGCTCCGGGAAAATCGCCCCGATCGACGCAATCGGCCAGTTTCCTGAACATGCCCGACGCCAGCGCGCCCATGCCGGAGATGATGCCGTCGAGACCGATCATCAGGGCCTCGTCGCAGGACCACTCCTGCCCCTCGAAGAGAAGGGTCTTGTACTGTTTTTCCCGCTTCAGCAGCAGGAGTTCCCGGCGCAGGACCATGGCGGAAGAGGAATTCTTGATCCCCTTGAGGTTCGGATGGGCCATGATCGCGTCGAACTGGGCGAGACCGAAGGGCACGCCGCTTGCGCCCGGCGCGTAATAGAAGTACACCGGGCGGTCCGCCGCATCCAGCACCTCGAGCACGGTCTTCACCGGGTCGCGGTGATAGGTCTTGCCGTTGAGCATGTAGACGTAGGCGCTGAGATCGTATTTGCTGTAAGACTTCATCAGTTCCAGCGAGAGGGGCAGACTGGTGGCGGTGATGCCGACCATGAGCTCCAGACGTTTTTTGTTGCAGGCGCAGGCGTATTCCACGGCCTCTTCCTTGAAGCGGGGAGAGAAGCTCCCCCACTCGCCCATGGACCCGAAGAGGAACATGCCGTCGATGCCGTGCCGCACGCCTCTTTCGATCAAGTTGCTCATGCCGGTCTTGTCGAGACTTCCGTCCTCCAGCAGCGGGGTCACCGCCGCGCTCACGACTTTTTTGCTCATTTTTCGTTGGCTCCTTATGTGTTTTTTGATGCGCTTTCGCGTGTTTTCAGTCTTCGAAGGGGAAGCGGTACTGCGTCAGCTTGAACTCGTCCCGCAGGCCCTCCAGCGTCTTCTGGAGCGTGGGGGAGATGGGGATCCCGGTGCGCTTGCGCTCCTCGATTTTGATGAATTCCTTTTCGCCCGCAGTGTAGATCCTGTCGTGTCCCGGAGCCAGCCGGGCGGCGCGCAGCTCCCGCTGGATGTCGCCCACCGTCTTTTTGAACGAGGCAAGATCGGTGAAACTCTCGATGTCGAGGGCGAGGAAAAAGTGGCCGATCCGGGGCGGCGTCCGGCTGCCGTCGGGCGCGAAACCGGTCAGGGCGCTGAGGAAATACCCCTGCTGCAGCGCGGCGCTGAGCAGTTCGACGACGGTGGCCAGACCGTAGCCCTTGTAGCCCGCGCCTTCCTCGCCGATGCCGCCGATGGGCGTCAGCGCGGCGCGGCTTTTGGTCAGGTCCTCGAGGATGGCCAGGGTATCGGTCCGGGTCTTGCCCTCCACGTCGATGACCCAGCCCGGGGGGATCTCCTTGCCGGCGCGGCCGTAATACTCGATCTTGCCCCGCTGGGCCACGCTGGTGGCGCAGTCCAGGGAGAAGGGATTGGCCTCGTCCGAAGGCATGGCCACGGCGATGGGGTTGGTCCCCAGCTTGTTCTGGACGCTGAACGTGGGCGCGATGGCGGGCCGGGCGTTGGTGCACGCAAATCCGATGCAGCCCTGCGACGCGGCCAGCAGCGTGTAGTACCCGGCCATGCCGAAGTGGGTGGAGTTGCGCACGGCCACGGCGCCCACGCCGTACTTTTTGGCGCAGTCCACGGCGTGCTGCATGGCGGTCTTGGCCACGACCATGGCCATGCCGGCGTGACCGTCGATGACGGCGGTGGCGGGGCCCTTGCGGACGAATTCGACCTGCGTCACGGGCTGCTGGACGCCCGCTTTGATCCGGTCGATGTAGAAGGGCTTGAGCCGCCCGATGCCGTGGGAGTCGATCCCCCGCAGATCGGCGGAGATGAGGACGTCGGCGCAGACCTCGGCATCCGCTTCCGGGACCCCGGAAGCGCGGAAACAGTCGATCATGAAACTTTTGAGCAGTTTGTGATCGACGTGACAGACTTCGTTTTTCATTTTTTCATATGCTCCCTGTCTTTCGGACTAATTGAGAAGATTTTTCGATTTCGGAACGACCTTGCAGCAGTTGCTCTCGGGATCATAAATGCCGAAGGTGCGGAAGATCTCCTTGGCGATCTCCAAGTGCCCCAGCGCCCCGGGATGGATGGTTTCCCCCAGCCACTCGTCCAGCACGGCGTGTTCCTGCCAGTAGGCGTGGTGGTCGATCAGTATGACATCCTTTTCGCGGGCGGCCTGCCGCACGATCTCCATGAACTGCGGCATGAGCTTGTGGCGCACGATGTACCCCGTGTGATACTCGTCCTGCGGCGGGAAGATCTGCTTGATGGTGTTGCTGGTCTGCAGAACGGGGATCGCCCCGTCGGCACGGACCCGGTCCGCCAGCGTGTGGAGATTGGCGTGGAATTTTTCGGCGGTGTTCTTCACCATGTCGTTCATGCCGATCATGATGAGGACGGCCTGGGGACGGGGATGGCGCACCAGCCGGTCGTACTGCACCGGGTCCACGAGATGCTCCGAACTCTGCCCGCTGTTGCCCGCGTTGATGACGATGTCGAAGCCGAAACCCAGCTCGTGGCGGACCCGCTCCTCGAAGATGTCGGGGAACCCCCGCCAGCCGTAGGTGTGCTTGGCCGCCTTGGTGATGGAATCCCCGTAGAACACCCATGTCCACGGGTCGTCCAGATGACCGCCCGCAAAGTGGGCGGAGATCCGGTCGGCGTCCCTTTTGCTCAAAGGACCGTTGATCATTTACTCTTTCTCCTTTTCGGGAAACCGCACCTGAAGCACGGCTTCCGTGACGTAACACTCTTTTTCCGGCGGAGAAGCGACTTCGACGGTTGCATCCTCCGACACCCTTGTTCCGGCGGGGAAGTCCCAGCCACCCTCGCGGAAGACCCCGGGCACGCCGCCGAGGGTGACCCGGGCATCCGCGGGGACGCCGGAAAACACCGCCCGCAGCCGGGCCTCCGGCTCCGGAACGGGACCGCTGGGGAACAAAAATTTTTCGATTCTTCCCGGCCCGATCCGCCGGGGCAGCGCGTAGGGGTAGCTCCCGTCGGCGAGGGCCTCGGCAATGTACTTCTCGAACACCCCCGGCTGACGCCACCCGTTGTAATAAAGATCGCAGGGCATGTCCACGTCGTCGTAGCCGACGGCGAACCAGCGCTCCTTGCCCCGCAGGGTCTCGGGAGAAACGCAGTCGGCAAAGAGGGCGCTCCCGGCGGGATCGTGCCGGACCCGGTGGTAGTTGAAGAACTCCAGATGATCCGCCGTGCGGTGATGCGCGCTCCATGCGGCGCCCCGGGTGAAGCGCACGACCTTTTCGAAGGCCCCCGGAACTTCCGGCAGGGGACTGTTCTGCCGGGGTCCGCCGGGATAGGCGTTTTGGAAACACTCGATCCTCACGGCGACGGGGAACGCGGGATCCGCCAGGTGCGGCCGCCAGGACCCGGGATCGATGAAGCCGTTGCGGAAGAGCAGCTGTCCCAATATGATCACGTCCACCAGTTTCCTGTCGGCCCACGCCGCCGCGTCCAGTCCGTGATAAACGGCCAGTTCGTACCGGGAGGGCACGGTGCCGCAGATGCGGATCGCGTGTCCGAACTTCTTTTCCCTTTCGTCCGCCGCATGGCGGATGTCGGCCATCATCTCCGTGATGAGACCGGCGTTATCCGCCCCCTTTCCCGGCTCGAAGTGGGGCAGATGCCGCAGCCAGTCGATGTCGATCCAGTCGGGCTCGTAGCGGTCCATCACCTCGACGACGAAGCGGGTCATCCGCTCCCTGACTTCCGGATGGGAAAAATCGTAAATGGGTTCCCGCGGCACGTTTTCGAGCAGCAGCTCCGGATGGGAAAAGTAATAGTCCCCCATGAAGAGCGACCGCTTGAGGTGGCAGCCGTGATGATCGTTCATCCGCACGGTGACACCGGTGCCGAAGCCCTTTTCCCGGGCGCGGCGCAGCAGATAGGCGTTGGAGTCGATGCCGTGTCTCTCCAGCGCCTGGATGTTGGCGGCGCGGCGGTAGCCCCACTCGCCGATCTCGCCGTTGAAGCACTTTTGATCCATGCCCAGATTGGCGTCGAAACCGTCGGTGAAGGTCTCGAGCACTTTGCTGGGGAAGTTGGCCTTCATGCAATTGGGGCAGACGAGGTACAGACCGACGCCGCTCCCGTCGAGGCCGTCGACGTTGATGTCGAGCTTTTCGGCGGTCATGGTCCCGGCTTCGACGAGATAGAAGCGGAAGTCCGTATCCTCGTTGTAAATGAGCATGGCCTCGACCTCACGCGGGGAACATCACCTTGAGCACCGCCTCGGTGACGTAATACGCCTCCTGCCCCGGATCGGTGACGACGACCTCCGCATCGCCCGTGAGGGCGACGGTCGCGGGGAAGTCCCAGCCGGAACCGTTGAAGACGCCTTCCGCGCCGTTGAGGGTGACCCGGGCATCCCGCGGGACGCCGGTGAAGCAGACCTGCAGACGGGCCCCCTTCTCCGGGACGGGGCCGCTGGGGAAGACGAACTTCTCCTCCGTCCCCGGCTTGACCGGCCGGGGCAGCTGATAGGGATAGCTCCCGTCGGCGAGGGACTCGGCAATGTACTTCTCGAACACCCCCGGCTGACGCCAGCCGGTACAGTGGAGATTGTAGGGCATATCCAGATCGTTGTAGGAGATCATGAACCAGCGCTCCTTGCCCAGCAGGGACTCTTTGGAGCTGCAATCGGCGAAGAGGGGCGCGCCCGCGGGATCGTTCCGGGTCCGGTGGTAGTTGAAGATCTCGATGTGCTTCGCGCCGCGGTGATAGACGCTCCACGCGGCGCCCCGGGTGTAGAACACGATGTGCTCGATGGTCTTTTTCATCTCGGGCATGGTCCCGCCCTGCTCCGGCGCGCCGGGATAGGCCTGATAGGGATTCTCGATCCGCACGCCCACGGGGAAGTCGGGATCGGCCAGATGCTTTTTCCAGCTGTTTGCGTCGATGGTGCAGTCCCGCAGATAAGTGGGGGCCAGGATCAGCATGTCCACCAGTTTCCTGTCGGCCCACTCCGCCCCGTCGACGCCGTTGAAGACGGCCAGATCGTACCTGGAGGGCACCACGGCGTAAAGGTGGATCTTGTGGTTGCGGACCTTTTCCAGATAATCCGCCTTCTCGCGGATGGCCTCCACCATTTCGGTGAGGAAATGGCGGTGCTGCGCCCCCTCGCCCGGCTCGAAGTAGGGCAGATGCCGCAGCCAGTCCAGCTCCACGTAGTCCGTGTCGTACCGGCACATGATCTCGGTCGCGGCGCGGACGATCAGATCGCGGACCTCGGCGTGGACGTAGTTGAAGGTCTGGCTCGGCGGGGTGGTCTTGAGCCGCAATTCGGGGTGTTCCAGATAGAACTTGCTCATGAAGAGGGATTTTTTGCGGTAGAACCCGTGGTGATCGCCCATGCGGATGGACATGCCCACGGCAAAACCGTTCTCCCGGGCGCGCTTGAGCAGATAGGCGTTGGAGTCGATGCCGTGGCTCTCCAGCGCCTGGATGTTGGCGGCACGGCGGTAGCCCCACTCGCCGATCTCGCCGTTGAAGCACTTTTGATCCATGCCCAGATTGGCGTCGAACCCGTCGGTGTAGGAGTCAAGCACAAGGCTGGGGTAATTGGCCTTCATGCCGTTGGCGCAGACTAAATACAGATCGACCTGGCTCCCTTTGAGCCCGTCGACGTTGATGTTGAGTTTCTCCGCCGTCATGGTCCCTGCTTCGACGAGATAGAAGCGGAAATCGGAGTCTTCGTTGTAAATGAGCATGTTTCAAATCCTTCCCGGAAGGGTCCCCGCCGCTCAAAGATCGGCGAGGAAGTCCTTCATTTCGATCTTTTTCCCGCCCTGCTCCCGGGAGGCGATGCCCGCCAGAACGACCCGGTTCATGAACACGGTCTCCTCCAGCGTGACGGAGCGCTCTTTTCCCAGCGCCATGCGGGTGTAGGCGCGCATCATTTCGACGATGCTGAAGAAGTAGGACTCCAGCGTCTTGTCGGTGTAGGGCACTTCATAGGGGAGCTGGGGCGCGGCAAAGCGGTAGGTGAGGCCCAGAGTCCCGGCCATGCCGTCGAAAACCTGCATCACGGCCTGCATGCCGCTGCCGTAGGTGAGCGTCACGGTGTCGCGGCGGTCGGTCCCGGTGTTCTGGACCGTTTTCACGTCCCGCCCGGAAATGGCGAACAGCGCGTCCAGCAGATGGGGCGCGTACCGGATCCAGAGGCAGTGGCTCTCTCCATTGACGGTGAGCGGCGACTTGTCGCGCATGAAGTTTGCGGCTTCCTTCACCAGCGGGGCGTAGCGGAAGCTGGAGGCGGTGAGCAGCGGGTAGTCCCTGCCGATGATCTTGAGCATGGCCCGCAATTCAGGCTCCGTGGCGCAGAGGAGTTTGTCCATGTAGATGGGCTTGCCCGTCTTGAAGAGGGGAGAAGCCATCTCGAAGTGGTTCCAGATGTCGTCGCGGGTGAAGATGATGCCGTCCACCTGGGAGGCCATTTCTTCCAGCGACGAACTGATGTGGGGGATCTTCGCCACGGCGGCGACGCCCTCGGAGACGGCGCGGTCCTGGGTCCAGATGTGGGAGATGCGCGCCTCGGGGATGAACTCCTGATTGCGGTGGTGCGTGGTCAGATACTTGCGGATGATGGGGAAATCGCAGTATTTCTCCAGCGCTTCCGGGTCGAACCCGTTGAACGACGCGGCGAAGGAATAGGGGTGTCCGTTGCCCTCGTTCATGCCGACGATGCCGAAATTCAACATGATGTTTTACAACTCCTTATTTGTAGCGGGTGAACCCGCCGTCGACGACGAGATTGTGACCGGTGATGTAATTGGAGGCGTCGGAGGCGAGGAAGACCACCACGCCGCCGAGTTCGCCGGGCTGGCCCATCTTTTTGAGCATGGTCAGCTCCGCGTAGTCGCGGATGAAGTGCTCGGGCTGATTGCGCTCGAAGCCTCCGGGGGAGATGGCGTTGACCCGGATGCCGTAGGGCCCGAGATAGGCGGCGCAGTCGGTGGTGAGCCCGATGACGCCGGCCTTGGCCGAAGAGTAGGCGATGGGGTTGGGCGTCATGTCGGGCTGGTAGATCTTGCGGTCGCGGCCCACCAGTCCCGCCATGGAGGCGATGTTGATGATGGAGCCGGGGCCCTGATTCATCATGAGTTTGGCGTACTCGCGGATCATGAGGAAGGTCCCGGTGAGGTTGGCGGAGATGAAGTCGTTCCATCCGGCCAGGGACTCCTTCTCGAGGTAACCGCAGGCGCTCCTGGAGTGGCCCCCGGCGTTGTTCACGAGGATGTCCAGCCGCCGGTACTCCTTTTTCACCCGCTCGAAGAGGGCGACGACGGAGTCCTCGCTGTTGAGATCCAGTTCCATGGGGATGTACTTGTCCAGCGCGGCCTCGGCGGCGGTCTCGTAGTGTCTCGACGTGATGATGACCCGGGCCCCGGCCTCCCGGAGCGCGTGGGCGATCTCCGCGCCGAAGTTGCGGCAGCCGCCCGTGACCATGGCCAGACGGCCTTCCAGTGGTAATGTGTTCATTTCAACACCCTGTTGAGTTTGATGATTTCCGCCGCGATTCTTTCGCGGGCGGCGTGATAATCTTCATAGCGCCAGCCGTTGGGCAGAACAAGGCGCCCGGCGCCGAAACGCCGGCCGTTTTTCTCCCACCGCTTCTCGAATTTCGAGTCGAGGAACACGCTGTTTTTGACGAAGTTCCTGCCGTGATCGAAACTCTTTTTGAGATCGGACAGGACTTTCTCCGCCGCGGCGGCCTCCTGCGTGAAGCCCTTTTTCTTCGCTTCGGAAATGCGGTTTTCCAGCGTGGTGATGTAGCGCAGATCGTCCACGCCCTCGCGGACGGCCTCGAGGTCGATGGCGAACCCGCCCGCGTGGCCGCTGCCCGCGGGATATCTGTAGCAGTAGTCCACCGTGTGGCCGTCCAGATCGGTGTAGGGCGAGATCACGGGCAGATAGGTGTAATAGATCATCTGGCCCGTGGTCCTGTCCCCGCAGGTGCGGAAGAACCAGCCGCAGGCGAAACGCTTCATGGCCGGCTGGGCGGCGAAAATGGCGTTGTCGATGTTGTACGAGAAGAGCCGCTTGCCCTCCTTTTCCACCCGCTCCTGCATTTCCTGCCAGTCGTCCACGTACCAGAGTTTTCTCGTGCTGAAGCGGTTGCAGAAAATGTCGATCTGGGGGGCCAGTTCAGCCGCCTCTTTCTTGAACTTCCGGGTGGTCTTGTACCAGATGTGGGTCGAGAAGACCTCGGCGCCGCAGGCCTTGAGCAGACGGGTCTCCCAGAGCGCCTTGGGGAGGTTGTGGAACTCGCTGAGTACCTCGTCGCAGGTGTAGAAGCACACCTCGGGCCAGTTGTGCTTGCGGGCGTAGTCCATGATCTGACGGACGGTCTTTTTGAAACGTTCCTCGCCGCCGGACGCCCGGTCCTTGAACGCCGCAAAGGTCAGGTCCTGGACCCGCACGACGACCAGACGGAGATGATAGGGCCTCATGCGTTCGACGATCCTGGGCGCAATGGAGCGCTCCATGTCCACGCCGTCGGGCGTCAGCGCGAAATCGGTGCCGATGTGGAAGAACACGGTGTTGCAGCCGTGCTCGCCCAGCACTTCCGCCCGGTCCGGTCTGTGCTCATAGGTGTCGCCGAAGTAGCCCACGGCCTCGCGCTGGACAGGATCCAGCCGGAAGGGCCGCACCGTGACCGTCACGGGGATCTCCCTTTCTCCCGAGGGAGTCTTCAGCGTGAAGCGCCCCCTGTAGGTGCCGGGCTTCACGTTTTCCCCGACCTTGAAGGTGATCCAGAAAAGTTTGGAGACGCCCTTCTTCAGAACCGTCTCGCGGACCTCCTCCAGATACTGGGGACCGTAGATGAATTCCGACGGGCCGCGGATGGTGGTGGTGCGCTTGGGCAGACTGCGGACCACCGCAATGGTGCTTGTGATCCCGGCCTTGGCCAGTTCCTCTCCGCCCGACAGCGAGACTTTGTCCAGATCCCGCAGACCGTAGACGGAGAGGCCCGCGGGCTCGTATTCCCCCGGCGCGGCCTTGACGGTGAGGGCAACTCGCCCCGGATCCTTTTCGGGAACGGCGTTCTCGAAGAGGAGATCCATCCAGTCATGGGGAGCCGCGATGCACCCCAGTTTCTCCGAGAGGGCGCTGGGGGCGGGGGGATTTTTGTCATCCACGTACTTGCGTTCGATGAAGTAGCGTTTGGCGACGAGGGAGCGGATCTTTTTGTCCCAGAGTTCCCGGTAGGAGGTCTTTTCACGCGTCACCGTGACGCATTTCCATTGGGGATAGTCCTTCTTCCGGGGACTGGAAGAGGGGATGAGTTTGATGTACCCCAAATACATGAAGCCGCCGGGGTGGAGCACGATCTTTCCATCGTCCATTTTCACGCCGCGGGCGGCCAAGATCTCGGTGTTGGTGTGCCGCCCGTGGGACCAGTGGATCGGCAGGATGCGCACGCGAATCCGTTCTTCGATGCCCGGCAGGGAGAGCATCATGTCGGTGTCGCGGTAGACCGCCCGCAGTCCCAGATAGACGTCGTACCTGCCCTTGAGGCCGGGGGCGTACGAAATAGCCTCGGCATCGGGATTTTCACAGCCGTGGAGCACCCCCTGCGAGGGGGGCGGGAAGAGACTGCCCCTGCGGATCAGCCACCGGCCGACGGCGTAATTGCGGGCCGCGGACGGCGCGGGGGAGAATTTGGAGAAGTCGCCGATGACCACCGTGCCCGGCGGGTCCTCGATCCCGGGAACTTCGACGATCTCGGTCCCGGAGAGTTCCTTTTCGGCCTTCTTCGCAAAGTCGAACGCCCCCTCGCGGAAGGGAGAAAGTTTCACGCCGTAGATGTTGCCGAAAAACTTCCACTTGGGGGTGCTCCCCAGCCGGAAGGGTTCCCCCGGGGTGTTCTTCACTTTGCCGGGGGAGTCGTAGTCGGCGATGACTTTGCCGTCCAGCAGCACGGCGCAGCGGTCCCGCCCGCGGATGATTTTAAGGTTGTAATCCTCCAGATTTTTCAAGCCCGCGTTGAAAAGCCGGTACCACTTTTCCGTTCCGGGGAGGGAGATCAGAAGCTGACCGTTGCGGCGCACCCAGACGGCGTAACCGTTCTGGAAACTGTTTCCGCAGGTGACGAGGGGCAGCCACTCCTTCCCCGCCCGGAGATCGGCGGAGAAATCGATCTCGAGGATCATGCCGTCGGGGAAGAGCAGTTTCTCCGCCGGGCCCGTCACCGTGCCGCCGGAGAAGTTGAGGAAGGAGCCCCGGTCGTCCTCCCGGGCCCACGTCGCCGTGTCGGGGGTGGCGATTTTGAGGTCAATCCTGTCGGCGCTGGAATCTTTGAGCACGGTGTTGCCCGCGCCGTCCTTGATCTTCCACTCGGCGCCCGAAAGGCCCCCTGCCAGCAGAATTCCCGCCGCAAGAAGATTGAAGATCTTTATGTCAGTTGAAATACGAGCCGCCCAGCCGGGGAAGAGACAACCGCTTGCGCGGTTTTCCCTCCCCGGACCCCTCCTTTTGTTCCTTCCCGCGGCAAGCGCGGATTTTGGGGTAATTCCCTTCTGAAGTTGCGCGCCTGCGTTCGGCCGGGCTCCGCCCGTCCTCTCTCGCGGCTTAATGCTCGACCTCCGTTCATCTGCGCTCAAATACTTGAGCGCATCCGGCTGCCCTTCGGTTGCCGGTCCATTCACATTCGGTCTGCGCGCTCGCGGGCAACCCGCTCGCGTCCCGCGGGCAAAGTGTGCCGTCGAGACGTTCATTTCTTATCCAGCATACTTGAGAGTTCGATGATGGCGGAGGCGATCTTTTCTCTTGCGGCGTGGTAGTCCTCGAAGCGCCAGCCGTTGGGCAGATTGTAACGCCCGGAGCAGAAGCGTTTGCCGTTCTCCTCCTCCCAGCTCTTCTCGAAGTGGGAGTCGAGGAACACGGAATTTTTGACGAAGTTCTTGCCGAAATCGAAGCTCTTCTTGAGATCGGCCAGCACTTTTTCGCCCTTGGCGGCCGCGTCGGCGAGACCCTTTTTCTTCGCCTCGGAAATGCGGTTTTCAAGCGTGGTGATGTAGCGCAGATCGTCCACGCCTTCGCGGACGCCCTCGAAGTCGATGGGGAATCCGCCCTTGTGCCCCCGGCCCGCGGGATAATCGTAGCACCAGTCCACGCACTCGCCCTTGCCGTCCAGATCGGTGTAGGGCGAGCGGTTGGTCTTGTACCAGTTGAAATGCCACTGCTGGTGGGCGTCGCGCCCCAGGGTCCGGAAGAACCAGCCGCTGGAGAAGCGCTTCATCGCGGGCTGGGCAAAGAGGATCGCGTTGTCGATGTTGTAGGACGAGAGTATCTTGCCCTCCTTTTTGCAGCGGGCCATCATCTCCTCCCAGCTGTCCACGTACCAGAGTTTGCGGGTGCTGAAGCGGTTGTGGAAGAGGTCGATCTTTTCGGACATCGTCTCGGCCTCCTTCTGGAATTTCCGGGTGGTCTTGTACCAGATGTGGCTGCTCATGATCTTGCCGCCCACGGCCTTGATGTTCTCCATCTCCCACTGGGCCGCCTTGAGGCTGTGGGGATTGCTCAAAACCTCATCCATGGTGTAGAAATACACCGGGGGCCAGTCGTGCTTCGCGGCGTAATCCATGACGTCTTTGAGGCACTGGCGGAAGAGTTCGTCTTTGCCTTTGCGGAAGCAGTCGGCGGTGAGGCCGTGGAGGTTGATGCGGATCATGTTGAGGCCGTGCTTTTTCATGTATTCGATCACCCTGGCGGCGATGGAGTGCTCCACGTCGATGCCTTTCGCCGTCCGGCGGAAATCCCGGTCGATGTCGACGCCCAATCCGTTGCAGCCGTGGTCGGCCAGATACTTCGGCCGGTTCGGGGTGTGCTCGTAGTTGGTGCCCGCGATGGCGATGGTCTCGCGCAGAACGGGGTCGAGTTTGAGGGGCCGCACCGTGACCGCCGCGGGGATCTCCTCACTGCCCGAGGGCGTTTTCAAAGTGAAACTCCCCTTGTACGTGCCGGGCTTCACGTCTTTGCCGACTTTGAGGGTGATCCAGAAGAGTTTCGAAGCGCCTTTTTTAAGAGACGTCTCCTGCGTCCGCTCCAAGTACTGGGGCCCCATGATGAATTCCGACGGGCCGTAGATGTTGGTGGTGCGCTTGGGCAGACTGCGGACCACCGTGATCTCGGATGTGATCCCGGCTTTGGCCAGGTCCTCACCGCCCGAAAGCGAGACTTTGTCAAGATCGCGCAGACCGTAGACGGCGAGGCACGCGGGCTCGAACTCGTCCGGGGCCGCCTTGGCCTTCAGAACGGCTTTGCCCGGATCTTTCGCGGGGACGGCGTTCTCGAAGAGGAGATCCATCCAGTCGTGGGGGGTGGCGATGCACCCCAGTTTCTCCGACGCGGCGGAGGGGACGGGGGGCTTTTTGCCGTCGACGAACTTGCGCTCGACGTAGTAACGCTTGGCGATGAGGGCGGCGATGGTCTGATCCCAGATCTGCCGGTAGGTGCGCTTTTCGGGGGAAACGGTCACGCACTCCCACTTGGGATAATCCTTCTTCCTGCGGTTGGCGGAGGGAATGAATTTGATGTACCCCAGATACATGAAGCCGCCGGGATGGAAGACGATCTTTCCGTCGTCCATCTGCACGTCGCGGGCGAGCAAAACTTCGGTGTTGGCGTGTTTGCCGTGGCTGATCTCAACGGGCAGGATGCGCACGCGCAGTTTCTCGGGAAGTCCCGGCAGGGAGACCATGAGATCGGTCTCGTTGTAGGTGGCCCGGAGCCCCAGATAGACGTCGTACTTCCCTTTGAGTTTCGGGGTGCAGACGATGTCGTCGCCGTCGGGGTTGTCGCAGCAATGGAGCACGCCTTTCGAAGGCGCCGGGAACATCCCGGAGCGGCGGAAAAGCCATTTGCCGCTCCAGAAATTCCGGGCGTCGGTCGGCGCGGGTTCGAATTTGTCAAAGTCGGTGACGACGACCGTCCCCTCGGGATCGGGGATGTCCGCGATCTCGACGATCTCATTGCCCGAGAGCTTCTTTTCGATCTTCTTCTCCAGCTTGAACGCCCCCTTGCGGAAGGGGGTGAGCTTGACGCGGTAGATGTTGCCGAAAAACTTCCACTTGGGCGTGCTCCCCAGCCGGAAGGGTTCGCCGGGGGTGTTCTTCACTTTTCCCCGGGAGACGTAGTCGGCGATCGGTTTGCCGTCCAGCAGCACGACGCAGCGGTTTTCGCCGCGGATGATCTTGAGATTGTGATCCACCAGATTCTTGAGTCCGGCCTTGATCGACATGTACCACTTGCCCGTGCCGGGGAAGCAGACGAGGAGCGTGCCGTTTTTGCGGACCCAGACGGAGTAGCCGTTCTGGAAACTGTCGCCGCAGGTCACGAGAGGCAGCCACTCCTTGCCGGACTTGAGGTCGGGCGAAAAGTCGATGTCGAGGATCATGCCGTCGGGGAAAAGCAGTTTCTCCGCCGGCCCCGTCACCTGCCCGCCGGCAAAGTTGAGGAAAAAGCTCCGGTCGTCCTCACGGGCCCACGTCACCGTGTCGGGCGTGGCTATTTTGAGGTCGATCTTGTCCGGCCCCGAATCCTTGAGGACGAGACTGCCCGTTCCGTCCTTGATCTTCCAGTCCGCGGCGAAGAGGCCCGCCGCCGCGCACAGGGCGGCGGCCGTACTGAGGAAACGCGATCTTTTCATTTCGGTGAAACCCTCCCTTGGTTATTTTTTCAGGACCTTGTCCAGTTTGACGATCTCGTCGGCGATTCTTTCTCTTGCGGCGTGGTAGTCCTCGAAGCGCCAGCCGTTGGGCAGGTTGAAGCGCCCGGAGCAGAACCGCTTGCCGTTTTTCTCCCAGCTTTTGTCGAACATGGGATCGAGGAACACGGTGTTCTTCACGTAACGGGGCCCGAAGTCGAAACTCTTCACGAGACCGGTCAGGACTTTTTCCGCCGCGGCGGCCTCCTGCGTCAGACCCTTTTTCTTCGCCTCGGCGATGCGGTTCTCCAGTGTGGTGATGTAGCACAGGTCGTCGATGCCCTCGCGGATGCCCTCGAAGTTGATGGAGACCCCGCCCGCATGGCCCTTGCCCGCGGGATAGATGTAGCACCAATCGATGCTTTCGCCGTCGCCGCCGTCAAGTTCGGTGTAGGGGGAGCCGTGGGGAAAACTGTAGGTGTAGATCAGCTGGCCCGTGCAGTCCTTCCCCTCGGTGCGGAAGAACCAGCCGTAGGCGAAGCGCTTGCTGGAGGGCTGGGCAAACATCAGCGCGCGGTCGATGTTGTAACTCCACAACTCCTTGCCCTCTTTGACGACCCGCTTCTGCATCTCGCTCCAGGGATCCACGTACCAGAGACTGCGGGTGCTGTAGCGGTCGCAGAAGGCGTCGATCAGCGGAGCGATTTGATCGACCTCCTTCTGGTACGGACGGCTGGTCTTGTACCAGATGTGGGTCGAG
>JAFSTC010000100.1 GCA_017450705.1 Lentisphaeria bacterium
CCCGGAAAATGCAAAAAAAAGCGCTTTGTTGCGGAATATCCGTGAAATCTTTGAAACCGCCCTTGACAAACCTTTCTAGAAAGGGTATATTACCGCAGAAACAACAGCTGAAATGAAAGGAAGGCGGTTATGTCATCACGGGGGAAAGGCGGCAAGAAGGCAGGCGAGGAAAAAGCGATCCTGTCGTCACGGGGCAAGAGTCAACAGCTGATTCATGATCTGCGGGAACGCATCCTCTCGGGCGAACTGCCGGAGAAATACCGTTTCGAAACCATGCCGGCACTTGCCGCGAGGCTGAAAACAACAGGCGCGACCTTGGACAAAGTTTTTGCCGTTCTTCAACGGGAAGGTCTAGTGACCCGCATCAACGGCAAGGGGATCTTCGTGGCGGGGAAATGCCGTCGCCATTACGTGTTGATTTTCGACCGGAATGCCGAATGCGGGGCCTATGGACACAAGTCTTTTTTCGTTCAGACCTTCCGGGAAGAGTGCAAAAAAAGAAATTTTCGGTTTACCGTTTTCGAAAATGTGGATTCCGAATCGGATTGCCTGGAAGTCCGCCTGTTCCTGCAGGACAATCCTTGTGATGCGATCGGTCTGGCCAGTCGGACATTTGCAGAGGGCATCGACCGCTTCTTGAGGAATCTGCCCGTTCCCGTTATCGGACTCTACCGGTATATCGCATTGGATCGGTCGGTCACTTACAGCCGGGAATGGCTGCCGGAAGCTTTTGACCGTCTGCGGCATTGTTCCTGCAATTCCACCGCGCTGATCGCGGGTGAAGCCGAAATAACCGACTGGGACTCCGATTTGTCATACAGAGAACGAGCCCTGACCGGGCATTTGGCGGATGAAGAAGATATTTACTGCTGTGTTGTACATCCGCGGGAAGGTTATCGGGCGGCATTGGATTATCTTGATAAAAATCCATCCCTTCCGTGCGGGATCATATCCACAGACAGCATACTCACGCTGGGGATCATTTCCGCCGTATTGCAGAAAGGGCTGCAGGTGATGCGGGATGTGATCCTGATCTCGCATATCAACCGCGGCAGTATCCTGGCGGAATTTCCGATCCGGGTATTGAATCTGGTCTGCAATATCCCCGACCAGGTGAATCTGTTTTTTGACGCGGTTGAAAATCCGCAGAGCGGCCATGTTTCCGTTCCGGTCAGCTGGGATGATTCCGCACTGGAGACAGTCCCGGAAAAACTGCGGCGCGAAGTGACGTTCCCGACGGGACATGTGGACGGTGTTCCCTATTTCATGCCGCCGCCGGATTTGGAACAGGAACAGGCTCTCATCAGAATTGCGGAACAGAACGCACACAACCGCCAGGCGGCAAAAACCGTCAAATCGAATTCGGGAAAGGTTATAACCGGCAGTTTTATTTATGCGCACCCACCTGATTACAAGGGGCTTCAGATGTTGAAGGCTTCGGCATCCGACTGGCGGGAGGTTTTCCGCCGTCTCAAACGGATGAATATGGATACCGTGATATTTCAGGCTGCCTTATGGAAAGAACTCAATGAGTGTTTTTATCATTCGCCCTTTTTTTCCGGCATGACGCAGCACAAGGTGCTCGAGAAGATGCTGGAAGCCGCGGAATTGGAAGACATGCGAGTCTTTCTGGGCGGTTACGGTTCCTGTTCGGGCTGGCAGAAAAATTTTTCCGATGCCGACTTGAGGCGCGAACTGGAAAACCACCGGAGATGTTTTCAGGAAATCCGCCGGATAGGAAATATCGCGGGAATGTATTTCCCCGCGGAAACCGCTTTCTCCGGAAAACGGGAGCCGCAAAAGGAAAAAAGGATGCACGAACTTTACCGTTTTTATTCATCCATGGTGAAAGACGCGGATGCCGGTTTGAAAGTCCTGATTTCTCCGGTATCCCCCGATTTCCCCGGCAAGGACAGGGAATTCCTTGGATTCTGGCGGAGTATTCTGGAAAACTCCGGAGTAGACGTTCTGATTCCTCAGGATTCGGTCGGAGGAGGGGGATATCCGCTGGAACGGCTTCCGGCATTATGGATAAACTGGAAAAAATGTGCCGATGGTCTGTCTCTGGATTTATGGGCTAACATCGAACTGTTCGAACGGCGGGGGTATGCGCCGAAAACGAACTTGGTTCCGGCCGATTCCGCCCGGGTACTGGCACAAATTGCCCAGGCGGCTCCCTATGTGCAGCGGCTGGTGTGCTGGGAAGCAATGTATTTCGCGTCCGATGCGGCGGGAAAAACGGGGACGATGCTGCGTAAGATGCTTGAAAAAGGGATATGATGATATCATGAAAACCGGAACACAAACGGAAAGGAACAACAAATGGGAATGCAGGTACTGAATCGGAGAAACATATGGAAACTGTTTACGTTGATTGAACTGCTTGTCGTCATAGCCATTATCGCGATATTGGCCGCTCTGCTGATGCCCGCTTTGCAGCAGGCGCGGCAGAGCGCATCCCGGACGTCTTGTTCAAGTCAGCTGAAACAAATAGGACAGGCAATGTCAGGATATGAAAGCGATCACAAACGTATCCCGGCCGCCAATATGGCGCCATCGACGGTACTGCATGTGTCAACTTGGGACAGCGTGTTGATGAACGGCAAATACCTGCCGAATTGCAAGCTGTTTTCCTGTCCGGCTTTCATGCAGAAAACGACACAGGGATGTGCCTCTCCGCCATGTCCGAACTGGGCGTATTCCCGCAATTATGTAGCAAACGGCTACATCATGGAGGATTATCCAAGCTGCCTGACGAATGCATATTTCCAGCAGGGCGGCGCTTATTACGGCGGCATGGTGTTCGGTAAATTCTCGCGGTGCAAAAAAAAGATCAGCAGCAGGATCGTGCTGAACTGTTTCGGCCATACATATCCGAGAATCGGTCACGGCGGAACCGTGTTCCGTATGGGGCCGGATCTGACTACGGACCTGAAATGCCATAAGAAAGGCACCAATTACCTGTTTTTCGATATGCACGTGGATTTTATGAACCTGACGGGGTTTACTTCGGCGAGCGCCCAGCCGTTTTATCGGTGTGATTACGATAACGCTCTCTTTTGAAAATACCGTAAAACAATGCCTACCATACCTGGTAAAGATGGAGACGATCTCAAATGAACAAAATCATCATGTTCGGCGGACTGGTCCTGATGAATGCAGCGCTTCACGCTGGAACGCCTGCGCCGTTTCAAATGGATACATCCGTCATGTCGGTCCGGATTGAAAACGGAATGATCACCGGAATCCGGGACCGGAAAAATGGCCGTGTCTGGGCGGACTCATCGGTCAAGGACACTGAAATTCCCTCCGGACTGGGCATTTTGAAGGATCTGGACACTTTCCGCAAATTTCATTCCAGAGACGGGATGTTTGAAAACGGACGGGCGCTGAAACCCGGTTTTTCCCTGATCAATTATTTCCGCCCGTGCGCCCAATCGGATTATTCCGTTCAGAAACAAAAAGACGGCAGTATGAAATTGATCTGGAAAGGCCTTTCCAACGGACGGGATTTTTTACCGGATGCGGAGTTTTTCATGGAACTGCAAGCATCCGCGGACGGTGCACTGCGGATCCGCTCAGGCGGCAGCTGGCCGCAAGGCAACGTATACGCCACAATGACGGCAGTCGGCAACATAGACCGCAAAGCGGAAGGGATTTTGCCGATATACGGGGGCAAATCGGTTCGCGGCAGTATACAGGGAATGATGACGTGCCTGAGCAAAAACGAGGACATGGAAGCTCCTCTGATGATGCTCACCGACCGGGGAGAGACCTCCTTGGCCCTCTGGATCGAAGACCCCCGGATCCGGGATTATATGGCCTATTTCAACCGGACGGAGAAGAGTCATTCCCTGATTTTCGAACATTGCAATCTTATGTATTTCAAGGATAAAACCGAGGCGGCGTCGCCGGATGTCTTTCTCAAGGTGTTTCAAGGCGATTGGAAAGTCGCGGCATCGCCGTACCGTGACTATTACAGGCGGCAGTACAAGGATGATTTTGCCGCCCGTTCCGCGGTGAAATGGGAGAACGGGATCGGGACATCGATCAATCTGGGCAGTGTCATGTTTCCTGACGAGAAGCTGGATATGATGAAGAAGTTTTATGCGCCGGGGAGTGCCGTTATCATGACTTGGAACGCCAGAGCGCCTGGCTGGGACAGGGAATTGCCGGACTGGACTCCGCGGAACAAATACGTCGAAGGCGTGGCACGCGCACATAAGGCGGGATTCAAAGTCATGTCTTATGTGAATATCTGCTGTGCTAATTATCTCTCTCCCGCGTGGAAGAGATACGGTCTCGACAGTTTCTTCCTGCCGTCAAAAGTATCGCTCGGCTACTACGGGCATCCGAAAATGTCCGAACGCGAAAATAAAGATCTGATGAACTTCCGTCAGTTTTCGAATTACAAGAAAGACCAGCTGTATTACGGCGATCTGCTTTCTCTTGGATGGAGAAAATTTCATGTGGGACTGATGGATGAGTGGTGCAGAATCACGGGCACCGATGCCCTGTATGAAGATTGCAGCGGCTGCGGAAGCGATACGGGCAACGGGGTGATCGGCGGCTTGGCCGGTTCAGAAGGAGAAAGAGAACAGTTGCGTCAGCTCCGAAAGCAGCTTCCGAATACGGTATTTGCCTCCGAATATCTGACCCACAGCAATGCGGCCTCGATTCACTGGCCGTTGAAACTTCACTGCTGTTTTCTTTTCAGCGAGGGGACTAGGCGCTCCATGCTGCACGATTATCGTCCGGTTTCCGCTTTCATCTATGGAAACCGCCCATGGATCAGCGGATCGCGCGGATACAGTCCGTTCGATAAGCATGTTCAGGTGTCATTGGCTGATTCCGTCGGCGGTTTCGGGTTCCTCGACGAGGCTTATTACCGGACCCATGACGAAAAGGAGATCGAGGAGGATTATTCGCTTGACGGGCATCTCCATCAACGGGCAGTTCTGTTTTCGAAGTTTAATCTCCGACCGTATTTTCCGAAAGGGGGCTATCCGAAAAACATCATTTGCATGTATAAAGGCACCAACGGCATTTATTCGTATTATGACGACGGAATACTTCAGCAGATGCTGGGGCCTGACGGCAAAATTGTTTATGCCAGAACAACCGGAAGCGGCCGGGTGAAGACGGAATGGCATCCCCGCCGCTGGCCGGTTGATGAATCCGGCATTTTGGCCGGATTGAATCCGGAATGGCATTATGTCCTGTATCCGAAAGAACAGCGGAAAACCGCCGTTACGGTCACTTCCATTCCGGAAAAATGTTACGTCAGGCAATACTACGAAACCGGATCCGTCTGGCATCTGGAACTGTTTTCTTCGGAAAAGGATATCTCTGCCGATCTGAGATGGGATCCGAAATACACCGTACTCACGTCAGACGGAAAAACATTGAAACCCGGGAAAATCCACGCCGCATCCCCGCTGATCCTGACCGGATTTCCCGACCAGGGAAAAAAGACTTCCGTTTCAGTCGAGGTGATTTCTCTGCTGTTTTCAGGGCAAATGGCCGCTCCGGCGAAACCGCTGGCCGCTTTCCCGATCAGAAAAACAGATGGAAAAACTTGTCACGAATTGCCGGGCGGTCATCAGGTCCTTGTTCTGTCCGCAAAGGCTCTCAAACCGGAACAGCAGCTGGAGTTTTTTATACAGGACAAATCCTCTCTGATGGTTCATCCGCATGACGGGCAGATATTCCGGCTGAGAGTGGATGGGAAGATAATTCGGCAGTATGACACCACAAGGGGAACGGAACCCGAATGGGGCGGGGGAATGGCGGTTCGGAAAACCCGGTTCGATCTGAAATCCAGAACTTGGAATCTGCCCCTGAAGGAATACGCGGGAAAGCCGGTTCTAATCACTCTGGAAATTGACCCGAGGAACCACATCATGGGTGACAGATCCCTGATCGCGGTCACGCTGAAGTAATGTCTTGCCGGAGCCGGCAAAAGCAAGCGCCGTCAGCGGAACTTGGCGTTGCATCATGCGGAACCGACTGAAGTCGCATCTTTTGCAAGTCCCGGCAGGTACGTTCAGGGACTTTACAGGATTTTTTGATTGACTGGGAGATATCGAAAAATGGATCATATTCCTGCATGGACTCTGAAAGATGCGTTCTGCCGACAGATTTCGGAGACGGATTTCGAACTGGGAAACCGGTTTTTTCTTCGGAAGATCACCCTGAAGGACGGTAACTTTCGGACAACTGCCCTGTATGGAGAGGATTCTTTGCATCTTTGCGGGAAAAATCCGCGGGAACTGGACCTGAGTTTCTACGGGGACCGCTGTTCTTTCGGAGAAATGAAATATGTTTCCGGATTCGTATCTGCCACAATCAAAAAAGCAACGGAACTGGAACCGGCGCATTTGGAAGTGACCTTCTCCGTAAGAGAAGAACGGCAGCAACTGACGATCCTCCGTACGTTTTTCCTTTACCCCGGCTTTCCCGCGCTTTCCATGCAGAACAAGATCCGCATGGAGGTCGAGCCGAACGTGTTTTGGAATACACGCCCCGGACTCCGCAGGGAATATGAAGGGCATTTCCCGCCGGGAGTGTTTCCGGAAGGATGCGTTGACTGTATGTGTCTTGCCGGTCATTTTCGTCCGACGGAATGCATTGAATTTCACGCGAGGACCGATTTCTGCGACGAACAGGTGGAACGCCGTCATGCCGCGGGATGTTTCCTGAATGGAAACGTGTTGATATTTTCGGACGGGAAGGGACACGGCATGACTTGGTTTCAGGAGGCTCCATGCAGTGAAGACCGCCGCGATCTCACCGGTTATGATTTTCGCCGCAGCGGGAAAATGATATTCTCCTGCGGCTGGGGTGTTTTCCCCGGTGAAATACGACCGGGGAAATGGTATCGCTCCTATCGGACGACGCTGTTGGCGCATCCATCCGGCGATTCGGGGAAAGCCGTCCGCAGTTATCTGCGTTTCCGCATGGGGACGGTACGCGATCTGGTGATTACGGCAAACCCCTGGGGATGCGGAGATTTCCTAGAGCGGCTCAATGCCGGTTTTCTTCTGAAGGAACTGGACGCCGCGGGAAAATGCGGTATCGAACTTTACCAGATCGACGACGGATGGCAGGAGGGAGGAACACTCTCCGATCTTTCCGGAAAAAACACCCGGATCGACATCGGGACATTCTGGAAAATCGGTCAGCGTTTTTGGGACGGGGATTTTTCGGTGCCGCGCGATTTCGCCAAAGCCCATGGCGTCGAACTGGCGCTGTGGTGTGCGCCGACAAATAACATTGCCTATGCGGACTGGCGGAAATTCGCGGATATTCTCCTCGATTTCCACAGGAAGTACGGGATTGATGTTTTCAAACTGGACGGCGTAACGCTGCGGACCAATGCCGCGGAAGAGAATTTTGAATCCATGCTCCGGTATCTCAACCGGAAATCGCAGGGAAAAATACGGTTCAATCTCGATGTGACTTACGGACAGCGCGGCGGTTATTTCCGTTTTCTGGAATATGGTTCCATCTTTCTTGAGAACAGGTATTTGTGTTATCCGAACGGCCCGGGATACCATCCTGAACGCACCTTGCGGAATCTCTGGCGGCTGGCCCACTGGCTCCCGGCTCAGAAATTGCAGATCGAAGTCCCATGGCCGGGAGATATCAACCGTGATTTCTATTTGAAAAAAGGCGAATCATTCCCCGACGACTATCCATGGGAATACTGGCTGGCGATTCCATTGACGGCTGCTCCGCTGCTCTGGTTTGCCCCATCCGCTCTTACGGATTCGGATCGGACCGTATGCCGGAAAATGACGGCACTTTACCGGCAGTTGCGTCCGTTCCTTGCGGATGCGGATGTTCTGCCGGTCGGGGAAGTTCCCTCCGGACACAGCATCACCGGTTTTCTCGTCAACCGCGGCAACGGCGGTTTTCTCATTCTGTTCAGAGAAAAGAGCTGTGAGGATTCTGTCGCGGAACTTTCCCTGCCGGAACTGCCCCCCCGGACCGTGTGGGAAAGGATATCCGGGGATGCCGTCGCAACCGTTTCGGGAAACCGTATCGAAATCAACTGGAAGGCTTCGCCGTCCTTTGCCGTTTATACTTGGAAATCAACATGAAAGGGATTCCGTAATGAACATCACTTATTTCGGAACGGCATCGGGGATCGCCACCAAACATCGCCCCGGGCAGAATGCGATTCTGCTGGAATCCGGCGGCCGTCACCTTCTGCTGGACGGCGGCGAACCCTTGAGCATCCACCTGATACAGAGGGATATCCCCTGCGATAACATCGACGGCATGATCATCTCCCATATGCACTCGGATCATTGCGGCACTCTGCCGCAGTTGCTGACGACGTTTCTGCTCCGGCGGAAAAAGACGCCGTTCACAGTCTTTCTGCCGGCCGAAGGAGTGGAACCTTTCAAGACATTTCTCCGGGCGCTTTATCTGTTCGGTCCGTTTATCAAATTTCCGCTTCAACTGCTGCCGATCCCGGAAACAGGCGAGGTCTCGACAGGCGTTTTTTCCATGAAATTCCTCCGAAACAACCATCTGCGCGATGCGGCGGCGCTGGTTCGGGATATTTCACCCGAAAACCGCGGGGAAAGCTATTCGACGGAATTGACCTGTGAAGGTAAAAGAATCATTTACAGCGGCGACGTCTTCTCGTGTCTGGATATGAGCAGTCTTTTTACCCGCCCCGTGGATCTGTTCCTTTGTGAAATGGCGCATTTCGATCCGCAGGAGTTCAACATGCTGACTGCCGTCAACAAACCGGCTGTAACCGCATTCTCGCATTTTCATCCCAAGCTGGATGTTCGTCCGGAACTGATCCTGAAAGATGTTTTTGCCGATTATCCGAACCGCATTATTTTCGCTGAAGACGGCTGTTCTTTTTCGATCTGAAAAAACTTTTGTGATATTCCTGTCGATGCTGCTGCTTGAAAGAGGCGGCAAGGGATAGCATGCAAAACTCCCGCCGCACCTCGTGGCAGGGCCGTCTCCCGCGGCAATCCCGTCCGTTCTCCGTCCTATTCGTTGCAGTCTTTACGAGGATGAAGGCGATGTTCGGTGTTTTACGTTGAAAAGATTTTTTCTCCCCGGCTCCAACTGCTCTTTGCCGGAACGAAAAGTTTCGAAAAGGGACGATGGCGGGGCGAAAATCGAAAAAAAAGCGCTTCCCGGGAGTTGCCCGGAAAGCGCGCAGGAGGTACGTGCTTACTGCTGATGTTTGAAGAGGCGGCCCTTGACCGACTCGCGGATGCGCTGGAACACGGCGTAGAGGGCCGGAACGAAGACGATGCCTATAATGGTCGAGAGCAGCATTCCCGAGAAGGTCGTGACGCCGATGGCCTTGCGGCTGCCCGCGCCCGCGCCGGTGGCGACGACCAGCGGAAACACGCCGAAGAGGAAGCTCCACGCCGTCATCAGCACCGCGCGGTAACGCATATTGGCGCCCTGAATGGCCGCTTCGTCGATGGAAAACCCCGCTTCACGCTGCTGTTTCGAGAACTCCACCATCAGAATGGCGTTCTTTCCCGCAAGTCCGATGAGCATCACCAGTCCCAGCTGGGCGTAGATGCTCAGACTCATGCCGCACCGGCCCGCGAAGACCGCCAGCGGCGAAACGCCCCAGACCGTAAGTCCGATCAGCGCGCCCAGTGTGGCGAAGCCGACGGAGAGCATGACCGATACGGGGATCGACCAGCTTTCGTACTGCGCCACGAGGAAAAGGTACGCGAAAGTCAGCGCCAGAGCCATCAGCAGAACGATCTGGCCCTGATTTTCCCGTTCCTGATAACTCATGTTGGTCCACGAAATGGTGTAGCCTTCGGGAAGTTTGATCGACTCGATCACCTTCATGAGTTCGCTGCTGCTCACGCCCGGCTTGGCCTGGGCGTTGACGTCGGCGGCCACCTGTTTGTTGAAGCGCTGGATCTGCCGCGGTCCCACGATGTAGCGGAAGGTCCCCAGAGAACTCAGGGGCACCATGGCGCCGCTGCTGGAACGCACCTGGATGTTGCGCGCGCCGTCGACGGACATGCGTTCGTCGGCCGTGGACTGGATCTTGACGTAAAAGGCGTAGCCCATGATGTTGAAGTCGTTGATGTAGTAGCTGGCCAGCTGGCTCTGCAGCGCCGAGAAGATCGAGTTGACCGTGACGCCCAGCGTTTCGGCCTTGTCGCGGTCCAGCTCGAAGTAGAGCTGCGGCGTGTCGGCGTTGAAACTGCTGGTCGCGTAAAGGGTCTGGGGACGTGTCCTCAGGGCCTGAAGCATCATTTTGGTGTCGGTCGAGAGCTTCTGCGACGAGGTGCCGCCGGGGGCGCAGAGCATGAAGGTCGCGCCGCCGGTGATGCCCAGCCCCATGATGGCGGGGGGCGTGAAGCAGATGATCCGCGCCTCGGGCACGCTCGCGCCGATGGCCTGGATCCTGCCCAGCATCGCCTGAAGCTGGAGATCGGGGGTCTTTCTCAGATCCCAGTTCTTGAGTTTCACGATCATGAAGCCCACGTTCTCGGCTTCGCCGCTTAAGACGCTGAAGCCGTTGACCGAGATGATGCTCTGGACGCCGGGCAGTTTCCTGATCTCCTCGCGGAAGCGGTTCACCACGTCGTTGGAGCGGGCGAGGGTCGCGCCGGGAGCCAGTTCGATGTTGCACATGATCGCCCCCTTGTCCTCGGTGGGCAGGAAGGAGCTGGGCAGATGCCGGAAGAGGAAGTAGTTCAGCGCCAGAACCCCGGCAAAGAGGATCAGCGTGACGAGGCCGTGGCGCACGAGGATCCCGACCGATTTGAGATAGATGCTCCGCGAGGAGTCGACGATGAAGTTGAAGGGCTTGAAGAAGGCCGGCTTCTTCTCGCTGACGGGCCGCAGCAGCAGCGAACAGAGCGCCGGACTCAGCGTCATGGCCACCACCGTGGAGAGCGAAAGCGAGATGCACATGGTCACGGCGAACTGCATGTAGATGCGTCCGACCATACCGCCGTAGAAGGCCAGCGGCACGTAGCAGGCCACCGTGACCAGCGTCGTGGCGATGATGGCGCCGGTGATCTGCTTCATGCTTTTCGAGGCGGCCTCCTTGGCGGAGAGTTTCTCCCGTTCCATGAGGGACTGGGTGTTTTCCACCACGACGATGGCGTCGTCCACGAGACTGCCGATGACGAGGATCAGGCCGAACATGGTCAGCACGTTGATGGAGTACCCCATGGCCCACATGAAGGTGAAGGTCGCGATCAGGGCCACGGGGATGGAGAGCGCCGGGATGAGCGTGGCCCGCCAGTCCTGAAGGAAGAGATAGGTGATGAGCACCACGAGAATGAGGGCCAGAATCAGGGTGATGACGATCTCGCGCAGGGAGATCAGGATGAACTCCGTGGGATCGTAGGCCTTTTCGCAGGTCACGCCCTGGGGGAAGTTCTTCTTGGCGCGCTCGATCTCGGCCTCGACTTTCGCCACGGTCGCCAGCGCATTGGCGTCGTCGTTGCGGTAGATGGCAAGACCCACGCACTCGCGGCCCTCGAAGAACACCTGTCCCTTGTTGGTTTTGGCGCCCAGCTCGACCCGGGCGATGTCCCGGACCCGGATGACACCGCCGTTGGCGTCACGCCGGATGATGATGTCGCCGAACTGCTCGGGCGTTTTGAGCCGTCCGAGGACGTTCAGCTTGTACTCCACGTACTTGCTGCTGCCCTCGCCGCCGATGCTGCCCGCCGCCGCCTGGATGTTCTGCTGGCTGATGGCGGAGGTGAGTTCCGACGTGGAGATGCCCAGCGCGGCCATGCGCAGGGGATCCAGCCAGATGCGCATGCTGTACTCCTTGGCCGCCAGAAGTTCCGCGGCGGCCACACCGTCGATACGGGCGATGGCGTCCTTGAGGCCGGTGGTGATGTAGTTGTTGAGTTCGAGGACCGTGAGTTTGCTGTAGTCGGTCATGAAGGTGAACACCGCGAGGATGTCCCCCGTTCTCTTGCCGATGTTGAGTCCGACGCGCTTGACCTCTTCGGGCAGCTTGTTCTCGGCCCGCTTGGCCGCGTTCTGGACGTTGACCATGGCGATGTCGGAGTTCGTGCCGCTCTTGAAGGTGATGGTGCACTGGTAGCTGCCGTTGTTGTTCGCCGTACTGCTGAAATAGAGCATGTCCTCCAGACCGTTGAACTCGGACTCCAGGGGGATGCCCACGGTTTCGGCCACGGTCTCGGCGCTGGCGCCGTCATAGGCGGTCTGGACGTAGATCTGCGGCGGCGCGATCTCCGGATACTCGGCGATGGGCAGCTTGAAGACGCAGATGAGCCCGGCCAGCACCATCACGATGCTGATGACGAAGGCGAACTTCGGGCGGTTGATGAAGATCTGTGAGAACATGGGTCACTTTGCTCCGCGCTTGACCGGTTTGACCGGGATCTGGGGAATGACCTTGTGACCGCCCTCGACGATGACCGTTTCGCCGGGTTTGAGGCCGCTGCGGATGACCTGGGCGTTGTCCGTGCAGTTGCCGAGGACGACGCTCCGGTGTTCCGGGATGTTGGAGGCCGAGACCACGTAGACGAAGGGGCCCTTGATGTCGTGCATGACCGCCGAGGGCAGCACCGCGGGGTAGTTTTTGTTGTCGTCCTTGGTCAGGGAAACCGTCACGACGCCGTAGGGAATGAGGAGATTGTCCGGATTCTTGAACCGGGCCCAGACGCGGATCGTGTCGGTTTCCTGCTGGATGGAGGTGTCGACGATCTCGATGCTTCCCGCATACTTGTATTCGGAGTCGTCCGCGAGCTTGATCCTGACGTTGGCCTGTTTGCGGATGTTGGCGTCATTGCCGAAGAGCGAGAGGAACAGCCGGGCGCTCATGGAGAAGCGCACGCGGATGGGATCGGTCTGCACGGTCTGGACCAGCGTGCCGCTGGAGGGCGTCACGTAGTTGCCGGGGGAGTAGGCCGCTTTGCCTGTTTTGCCCGTCGTCATGGCGACGATCTTCGTGTTTTTGAGGTCGTCTTTGGCGAGGACGAGGGCGGCTTCCGCCTCGGCGAGCTGGGCCTTGAGGGTGTCGCGTTCGCAGAGGACGCTCTGGTAGGTGTCGAGGGAGACGGCCTTCTTGTTGAAGAGTTCCTGCTTGCGGTCGAGATTGTTCTGGGCGTAGGCAAGTTTCGCCTTGATCTGGGCGATCTTGGCCTCCGCGGACTTCACCGCGGCGGTGTAGCGGGTGGGATCGATCTCGAAGAGCACCTGCCCGGCCTTGACGAACTGGCCGTCCTTGAACCCCTGACTCACGATGTCGCCGGAAACTCTGGCGACGGAGTAGACGTTGTTGATGGGCACGATGGTCCCGACGCAGCGCCGGGCGGTGATGTCGTGGGCCGTGAACACCTTATCCACCAGCACGGTCGGGATCGGCATGGCCATGCCCGGTTTTCCGGCCGGCTTGGCGGGTTTCTTCTTTTCCTGCGCTGCCGGGCAGACCGCGCAGACCGCGGCGGCGAGCAGCAATGCTCCGGAGGCTTTTCTCAGATCCATTTCAACACATATCCCTCTTTTCCGGCGGAACCCCGCCTGTTTCGAAAAAGTCTATCTGCTTAATATACCATTCACCGCGAATAGTTACAAGTTCCGAAATAAAAAAATATGGAAAAAAAAGAAGGCTGCGGGCGGAGGGTCCGTTCCGTTTTCGCATCTTGACATTTCCGGAAAAGCATGGTATCGTAGGACAGGACGCGGCATGGCTCCATGCCGTTTTTCCCGATCGGAACTTGAACAGGGGAAAATATGAAACGCGAAAGCTTCGTCACGGTCCTGCCGGCCGCCGTTTTCTTTTCGATCGCCCTTTTTGCGGCGGAGTTTCCCGAGTGGGATCGTCTGGCGGCGCAAAAAGGGTGTCTGATATCGGCGTCGGACGTCGATTTCACGGTCGAGGGGAGCCTCTTCGCCAAAAAGGACTGGCAGCTGTTCTTCGCCTCCGCCGGAAAGGACGAGGGGAAATTCCGGGCGCTCCTCGACCGGTTTCCGAGCCCGCGGCCGACGGCGGTCCACATCTGCAATTTCAGGAATGCAGCGGAGGGTGAGCTCGCCGTTTTCGCCGCCCAGCAGATCGCCAAGAGGAACTGGTACGCCTATGACGGGGACAACGACAAGATCCGGCGGGCGGCCCGGACGAACGCCGCCTCCAAGGCTCTGCTGCTCAAAGATCTTCTCTCCGACAAGGCTGCGTGTGCTCAACTGCGGGGATATTTCATGAAGCTGTACAAGTCGCGGAAGCCCTCCGGCGCGGCGGAAAAGTTTTGAACCGCCTCCCCGTTCCGTGAGTTCAGTTTTCGAAGAACGTGAGGCGGCCGTCCGGCGCGATCCTCAAAAAAACGTAATCGACGGGCGTGAACACGGTGGAAAACGAGCCCCTGTACTTTTTGTACTTCCGGGCGACCAGGAAAATATCCTCCGCGATCGGGTCCGCCATCGTGAAGACCGGCGGCGTCAGGCGCTTTCCCGTCCGGTCGATGAACCCGAAACGGGCTCCGTCGCGGGAATCCTTTCTGTACGCGTAAAATCTGCCTGAAAAATCCGACAATCCGTCGAAGGCAAAGGGGATCACGGTATTGCCTTTGACATCTATGACGCCCGCTTTCCCGTTTTTTCCGGACACGGCCGCGACCCCGCGGGAAAAATCGCGGGCGAAGGAAAACTCTCCCGGGAAGGCGCGTTCGCCCCTGCGGTCGACGAAAAAGCGGACCCGTCCGCCGGTGGACACGTGAAACATCCCGTGGGAAAAGCGGCCGACGCCCTCATACTTGAAGGGGAGCACCTCTTTCCCTGCCGTATCGACGGCGCCCCACTTGCCCCTCAGGACCGCCTGCGCGCAGCCGTTCTGGAAATCGAAGGCCTTTTCATATCGGAAATCGTGCACGAGACGCCCGTTGCGGTCGATGTACCCCCATTGGCCGTTTTTCCGCACACGGGCCAGACCGCAGGAGAAGTCGTCGGCAAGATCGTACGCGCAGGGAATGACGATCTTCAAACTGGTATCCGCAAAGCCCCATTTGCCCTCCCGTTTCACGGCGGTGAGACCTTCCGAAAAAGTCTGTTTCCGGAAGATGCAGTTTTCGGAGGGCTCGCCGACGGCGTCGAAAGGGAAGGGACCGCATTCTTTGCCGTCCTTCAGCAAAACCTGCGTTCCGTCTTCGCGGAGACCGACGGCGACGCCTCCCGACGGCAGAGTGATGCCCGCGTAGACCGGGGGCGTCACCACCTTTCCCCGGGCATCGCAGAGGCCCCAGGTCGTTTTGCCGAAAAACGGTGTGCGGCGGTACGGGTAAAGCTCTTCTCCGAAAAGGAACTGCGAAGCCAGAAGGAACAAAAGGAACGCTGTCTTCTTCATGAGGACCCCCTCTCTTCCGCGCTGCCCGATCTCCGTTGTCGGGCAGGGTGTTCCGTGAGATCGACGCTCCTTTACTTTAGCGCGGAAACCGCAGAATGTCAAGGGGAAATTTGAAAATCCCGGCGCGTTCCGCGGCCGGGACTCAGCCTTTTCTGATGATGACGAGAGTGATGAGGCTCCACACGGCGAGCATGACGAGGCTTGTGATCCAGACGGGGAACCAGCCGACGGTGAAGACCAGGGTCAGGGCCAGCGCGGTCCAGATGCCGCCGCCCATGACGGGTTCGTGGACCAGCTGCTTGTAGCCGAACGTGGCGGCGGCGCCGGTCTTGTTCTCGGGGTCCACGGTGCGCAGCAGCATGAGTCCCGTGGCGGTGACGCCGGTGGCCTGCCCGAAATCGGCGATGGCCTTTTCGAACCAGGCGTTCTTCAGCAGCTTCGGCGCGACGAACACCACGACGGCGACGCAGAAAACAGTCCCCGCGGCCACCAGTATCAGCAGCGGCAGGAAATTGTCGGCGACGACCCTGAGCTGGATGGTCGCCACGGCGGCCGTCACCAGAAAATCCAGCGACGCGCCCGAAAGCCGCTGCATCTGCTCCCGGCTGACGAGGTAGCCGATCCTGACCCGGTCGAGAAAGAGCTGCAGCAGGACGCCGCCGATCATGCACAGGGGGAAGAGGGGAAATCCGCTGAAGATCCGGATCCTGGCCGCGGGGAAGAGCTTCAGCTCGGCGAACTGCAGCCCTTTGAGCATGCCGAAGCCGATCAGGATCGACATGCCGATGAGCGCCGTGTGGAAGGCGAGCGAGTCGATGGAGTCGCAGAACACGGTCTGCACCCCGGCGTTGGGCCGCCTGTTCCGGGGAAGATAGACGCCCAGCCGTTCCGGGCGCTTCCGCCGGGAAAAGCTCCGGATCTCCCGGACATAGCCCTTTTTCAGCGCCCAGTTGATCAGGATCATCCCCGCGATGATGCCGACGATCATGCCGCAGGTGGCCACGGTGTAGCCCAGGGCGATGCCGTCCTCCCACTTGAACTGTCGGAAGACGCCGGTCATGCCGCCGACGGTCCCGTGGCCGCCCTGAAAGCCGATCTCCAGCAGATTGCCGAAGGCCGGATTCACGCCGAAGAGGGGGAAGAAGAGAAATCCCGCCAGCGTCAGCCCCACGACGTACTGCCCCCAGGCCAGGATCTGCCCGAGGCAGATCTGCGGAAAGGCGGTTTTCAATACCTTGCCGATCCCGGGGGTGACGGTCCCGAGGAAGAGCGATGCGAAGATGACGTTGATGAGGAATCCCGGCAGGAGTTTCAGGTTCCGGACGACCTCTTCCGGCACGTGTTTCCCCGCGAGGGAGAGGACCAGCAGGCCCGCCAGTCCGCCGATGACGGAGCTGGGCAGATAGAGTTTCTGAAAGAGGGGAATGCTCGTCCTGAGCAGTTTCCCCGTCAGCAGGAGCACCGAGAGCGCGCAGAAGACGACGATGGCGGTCATGATGGATTCCCCCTCTCCGGATAAAATCGTGATAAAATACTCCGGAACGGCCTTTTTTTCAAGTTGAAAACGCGGCCGTTCGTGCTATATTAGCCGCCGGAGGGAAGGAAAATGCGCCTGTCGTCACTTGTCCTGCGGCTGACCGGAGCCGGGCTGATCGCCCTGGGATTTTACGTGGGCTGGCTGATGCTGCGGCCTCAGCCGGGCCTCGGCGATTTGCTCGAACGGCTCCCCGATCACGACTACTGCGCCGAAGCCCGGCGTCTGGCCGCCCGCGGGGAGTACGCCGAGGCGAAGGCGCTGTGCGAGGACATCATTTCCTGCGGTCTGCCCGGCGACAGGCCCGCGCGGATCCTGCGGGACATCTGCGACGAACGGATGAACTCGTTCCGTCTCCGGGTGCGGAACGCGGTCACGGCTTTTGTCACCGGGGATCCCCGGAACTCCGCGGAGGAGGCCGGAGCCGCCATGCTTTCGGATATGCTCATGTACGGCGATATCCGCGACCTTGCCGTACAGGGATCCCGCCGGCTGGCGGGACAGCCCGCCGATCCCCTCATCGCCGCTCTGGCCGCGGCGGGACTTCTCACTGAATTCGTCGACGCGGCGGACTGGGCTCCGGCGCTCTTCAAGCTGCTGCGCCGGGCGTCGGTCATTTCGGACAAACTCGCCGCGAATCTCTTCCTCCGGACCGCGCGGGGAGGGAGGACGACGCTCCGGCTCCGCCCGGCGGGCCGCGGGATCGTCGAGCTTTTCCGGCGCTCGGGATACGTCCGCACAAAAAACATCCTGCGGGGCATCGACACGGCGGAGGATGCTTCCGTCGTCGTCAGGATCTCCCGCCGATCGGTCCCCGCGGCCCATCTGCTGGCCCGTTCCGCGGGGAAGAACACGGCTTCCGCCGCGAGGAAACTTTTCGAGACGGGGATCCCCCGTCCCTTCCTGCTGCGCGTCGTGCGCAAGGGTCCCGCCGGCGTGACGCTGCTGCTGCGCGGCGCCAAAGCCGTCAGGAAGGGCAGCGCCGGACTGTTTCTCGAGCGCGCCTCCATCTCCGCGACCGAAAAATGGGGCCGCAAAGCCCTCGTCTTTCCCGCCGCGGCGGCCCTCGCCGGAGCGCTGCTCGTCGCGGCCTCCTTCGCCGGGCAGGCTCTGCTTTTTTTCCTGAAAAAGCGGTTTTTCGGCGGAAAATCCCCGTTCCCCGGCTCTCCGGCGCTTTGAAAATCTCCCGGCCGGATGTATATTACGGCAAGGAGGATTTTATGGTCAATTCGACGGTCTGCATGCTCACGGAGGAACAGGCGGCGCGTCTCAGGGAGATCCTGACGGCGCGCGGCTGGGAGATCTCCGCCATCCCCTATGCCCGCTTCAAAGCCTCGGGGGACCATGTGTCCGTGGCGGCCTACGAAAGCGGCAAGCTCGTCGTGCAGGGCAAAAAGGCTCAGGAGTTCGTCGAGTTCGTCCTCGAGCCGGAGATACTGCACACCGCCGGGACGCTTCTGCCGCCCGGACCCTCCCCGGAGGAGGCTGCCCCCCACGGCGGCATCGACGAGAGCGGCAAGGGGGATTTTTTCGGTCCCCTCGTCATCGCCGGGGTCTGCGTGGACGCCGAAAGCGCTTCGAAACTGCGGGCCGTCGGCGTCTGCGATTCGAAACTCGTCAGCAGTTCCAAAAGGATCTTTGAAATGGCCGACGGGATCAGAAAGGCCGTGCCGGGACGCTTCAGCATCGTCGTGCTGAAACCCGAGACCTACAACCGGCTGTACGACAGCATCGGCAATCTCAACCGTCTTCTGGCCTGGGGACACGCCCGGACCATCGAAAATCTGCTGGAACTCGTGCCGGACTGCCCCCGGATGCTCTCCGACAAGTTCGGAAACGAGTCCCTCATCCGCCGGGCGCTGATGGAGCGGGGGCGAACAATCGTGCTCGATCAGAGGGTCCGGGCCGAGAGCGATGTGGCGGTGGCCGCGGCCAGCATCCTCGCCCGCGAACAGTTCCTCCGCCGCATGGCGCAGCTGAGCGAAGCCGTCGGTGTCGAGCTGCCCCGGGGCGGCGGGCCTCAGGTAAAGATCGCGGGCCGTCAGCTTCTGGAAAAGTCCGGGCCGGGGATCCTCAGGACCTGCGCCAAGCTCCATTTCAAAACTTACGGGGAACTCGTCGGGGAGATTTCGTGACCATGGCCTGGGAGATCGAACGCAAATTTCTGGTGAAAAACGACGGGTGGCGCGCCGGCGTGGAGCGCAGGACCGAGATGGTCCAGGGCTACATCGCCGGCGGCGCGGGGACCCCCACCGTCCGCGTCCGGATCGCCGACGGCCGGGGCATCCTCACCGTCAAGGGCAAGGCGGCGGGACTGGTGCGCAGCGAGTTCGAATACGAGATCCCTCCCGCCGACGCCCGGTATATGCTCGAAAATCTCTGCGGGACCCGCGTGGTGGAAAAAACGCGCTTTTTCTGCGGCCGCTGGGAGATCGACGTGTATTCCGGACTCAACTCGGGACTTCTGACCGCGGAGATCGAGCTTGCCTCGCCCGACGAAGATTTCGAGCGCCCGGCGTGGCTGGGGGACGAGGTCTCCGACGATCCGGCCTACACCAACAGTTCCCTGAGCAAAAGACCTTATTCGACGTGGAGGGAGACGGAATGAGCGGCCTCTTCGAAAACACCGTCCGCCGTCCGCTGGCGGATCGGATGCGTCCGGAGTCCATCGACGACGTCGTGGGGCAGGAGGAGCTCCTGGGCGCGGACGCGCCTCTGCGGCGGATGTTCGACTCGGGACGGCTCTCCAGCTTCATCCTCTGGGGACCGCCCGGATGCGGCAAGACGACGCTCGCGCGGATCCTCGCCGGGACCGGAAATCTCCACTTTACCGCCCTTTCCGCCGTTTTTTCCGGCGTCGCCGATCTGAGAAAAGCCTTTGCCGAGGCGGAGTCCCGGCGCAAATACGGCGAGGGGACTCTTCTTTTCATCGACGAGATCCACCGCTTCAACCGCGCCCAGCAGGACGGTTTCCTCCCCTATGTGGAGAACGGGACCGTCGTTCTGGTGGGCGCCACGACGGAAAATCCCTCCTTCGAGCTCAACAGCGCTCTTCTCAGCCGGTGCCGGGTCTTCGTCCTCAAGCCTTTGGACGAGGCCGCCCTCGAAAAACTCATCGCCCGGGCCGAAAAACTGGAGGAGCGGCCTCTGCCCGTGGACGAAAAGGCCCGCCGGACCCTGATCGACCTTGCCGACGGCGACGGGAGATACTTCATCAACCTGCTGGAGACGGTGTTCGATCTGGCCCGTCCGGGGGAGGTCCTCGACGAGGATGGGGTCCTCAAGGTCGTCCAGAAGCGCGCCCCCATCTACGACAAGGACAGGGAAGGGCACTACAATCTCATCAGCGCCCTCCACAAAAGTCTGCGGGGATCCGACACCGACGCCGCCCTCTACTGGACGGCCCGGATGCTGGCGGGGGGCGAGGATCCGCTGTACATCCTGCGGCGGCTGGCCCGGTTCGCCGTGGAGGACGTGGGACTGGCCGACCCCATGGCCATCCAGATGGCCGTCGCCGCGTGGGACGTGTACGAGCGTCTGGGTTCCCCCGAGGGGGATCTGGCGATCACGGAGCTCGTCATCTTTCTGGGGACGGCGCCCAAGTCCAACGCTGTGGACGCGGCCCACATGCGGGCCGCCCGGGCGGCGGCCGAGTACAGTTCTCTCGTGCCGCCCGCGCACATCCTCAACGCGCCGACGCGCCTCATGAAGGAGCTGGGGTACGGCAAGGGCTACCAGTACGATCCCGACACGCCGGACGGTTTCTCCGGTCAGAATTACTTTCCGGAGAAGATGGGAAGAAAATGTTTTTACCGGCCCGCCGAGCGGGGGTTCGAGCGCGAGATCGCCAAGCGGCTGGCCTACTGGGAGAAGCTGAGGGAGAGTCTTTCGCAAAAATGACCCGCGGCCGCCGCACGAGCTTGAACTTTGTGCGTTTTCGGGTTATCTTATTGGAAAGTACAGGAATTCGGCGCTGTGCCGTCAGCGTGGAGAAAGGCTTATGAAACATCGGATCGTTCACGTTTTGCTTTTTGCGGCCCTCGCTTCCGCGCAGTCCGTTCTTCTGAGCGGCTGCCGGTCGGGGCGTTATTATCAGGCCGAGGCGGCGCAGACCGCCCGGGAGTTCCTGCTGGCCAACGCGCCGGAACTGAGCGTCCGGCAGGTCTATTTCGTCAAGTACAACGACCCCATGCTCCTGACGGCCCCCGTCCTCGGCGCCCCGCGCGGCGGATCCCCCGAGGAAGAGACGACCAACAGCGAGCAGCAGCAGATCTGCGTCACGTGGAACATCCCCGGTTCCCGCTACCTGTACATGGTGTTCGGCGTCTCCGACAGCCGCATGTATTCATGGCGTCCCATCCGTCTCATCCGCAAGGATTTCTACCAGAAGCCCATGCCCGAGGACGCCGCCGTCGCCCTGTGCCGCGAGTACGCCGTCAGCAGTTTGTACTACTCGCTTTCGGCGCGGGATCTCAACACGATCCGCTTCACGTTCCCCACGATCATCCGCAGCGATTTCGAGCTGAACTTCAATGTCGACGGCAAACTCTCCGCCGAGGAGGTCCGGGAGGCGAAGGCGGCCGCGGAAAAACTTTTCCAGTACACCCTTGTCTGGCCGAACGAGGACGGCAGTTCCACGGTTTTCTGCGGCCTCGGGCAGCTGGACATGAACAGCTGGAAAATCAATTTCGCCGGGATCGCGCCGGCGGACGATCTCAAGGCCCACACCCTCGGCGTCGTGAGGACGCCTGATAAGCCCGACGAGAACATCACGCCGCTGGAAAGGGACCGCCCGGCTCCCGCCGAGCGTGTGAAGGAGGGCCGGTGACATGCTGAGCATGACGGGATTCGGCAAGGCCGAGACGATGTTCGGCGAGCGGCTCGTCCTCTCCGCCGAGGTGAGTTCCGTGAACCGCAAGCAGCTGGAGATCCGCTGCAATCTGCCCCCCGACTGCGCCGCCTTCGAGGATCCGGCGCGGAAATTGACGGCCCGGTACATCTCCCGGGGCGCGGTCCAGATCAGGGTCTCTCTCCACGGCAGGCAGGGGGCCGCTTCCGGCGAAGCCCAGGTGGATCCTTCCGCGCTGGAGTCCCTCGTGCGGCAGTGCATGGCCGTGCGGCGCGCCTGCGGGCTCGACGAGAACGCCGTGGACGTGGAAGAACTGCTGGCCGTTCCCGGGATCGTGACCTTCCGGAGCGTCGATCCCGAGTCGCCGGAATTGGCGGCGGCTTTCGAAGAAGTGCTGACTTCCGCCCTCGAAAAGTTCCGGGCCATGCGCGAAGTCGAAGGCGGGAACCTCAAGGCGGATCTGACCGCGCGGCTGGAGTCGCTCAAGGCGCTCCTTGTCAAGATCGAGCCCGCCGTCGCCGGGATCCCCGGCGAGATCAAACGGCGTCTGCTGGAGAAACTGGCCGCCGAGAAGATTCCCGTGCCCGGCAGCGAGGAGCAGCTCCTGCGGGAGGCCCTTTTCTACGCCGACCGGGCGGACGTGACCGAGGAGATCACCCGCCTCAAAAGTCATTTCGGGCAGTTCACGCGTTACCTGGACGACACCGTTCCCGGCGGCCGGAGCCTGGACTTCCTCGCGCAGGAGATGTTCCGGGAGATCAACACGCTGGGCAACAAGGCGGGGATCCCCCAAGTCTCCGCCCTCGTCGTGGAGTTCAAAAGCACCCTCGAAAAGATCCGTGAGCAGATCCAGAACGTGGAGTAAAAGTTCATCATGAGCCGCAGCAGCAATATCGCCCGACTGAAGGAGATCGCCTCGAAGATCGCCGCCACCTACGAGGACGGCGTCGGCGTCAATCCGGTGGAGGGGGAGAACCTTCCCCGCCGGGCGGAGGTGATCGAAGTCACCGAGAAACTTCTGGAGCTGGTCTTCCCCGGCTTCGACCGCCACGCGGGGACCCCAAACACCGTGGCGCTTCTGGCGGAGATCGGCAGCGACCTCTCGGACCAGATCTGCCGCGCCATCCGGCACGCGAGCGGCGGCTGCGACTGCGGCGGCGAATGCGGTTCCGCCCTGTGCGACGAAGCCGTCTTTTCCCTGCTGGAGGCCCTGCCGGGGATCCGCGAGACCGCCAAGCTGGACGTGGCCGCCGCCTACGCCGGAGACCCCGCCGCCACCAACAACGACGAGATCATTCTGAGCTATCCCGGCGTCAAGGCCATCACGGTCCAGCGTCTGGCCCATATCCTCTATACGGCCAAAGTGCCGCTCATCCCCCGCATGATGACCGAGTACGCCCACACGCTGACCGGGATCGACATCCATCCCGGAGCCCGGCTGGGGCGGGGCATCTTCATCGACCACGGCACCGGCGTCGTCATCGGCGAGACCGCCGTGCTGGGGGACAACGTGCGGATCTATCAGGGCGTCACCCTTGGCGCGGGCAACTTCCCCAAGGACGCCTGCGGCATGCTGATCAAGGGCCTCAAGCGCCATCCCACCATCGGCAACAACGTCATCATCTATTCGGGCGCTTCGGTGCTGGGAGACGTGACCATCGGCGACAACTCCGTCATCGGCGGCAACGTCTGGCTGACCGAGAGCCTCCCCGCCGGGACGAAGATCACCGCCCGGCCCCCCGAAAACAAACTCAAATTCGCGAAAGAGCGGAAAAAATGAGCACCGTCTGCGACAATTACCGGCGCGTCAGGGAGACCGTCGATGCGGCGGCCGCTGCCGCGGGGCGGAAGAAGGAAGAGATCCTGCTCCTGGCCGTGAGCAAGACCTGGCCCGTCACCGACATCCGCGCCCTCTACGACATGGGCGTGCGGGATTTCGGAGAAAACCGCATGCAGGAATTGGAAGAAAAGGCTCCCGCCCTGCCGCCGGACATCGTGTGGCACTTCATCGGCTCGCTGCAGTCCAACAAGATCCGCAAGGCGGTGAAGCTGGCCTCGGTGATCCACTCGGTGGAGAACGTTTCCGCCGTGGAGCGTTTGGACCGCATCTGCGGCGAGGAGGGGCGGCGCGTCAAGTTTCTGCTTGAGGTCAACGTTTCCGGCGAAGCCAGCAAGAGCGGCGTCCCCGCCGACGACTTCATGCCTCTGGCCCGGGCCGCCGCGCAGTGCCGGAACGCCGTCTTTTCGGGCCTCATGACCATGGCTCCTCTGGGCGCCTCCCGCGAGACCCTCGATGCGGTCTTCGGCGGCCTGGCCTCGCTCCGGGACCGGGCCGAAAAGGAACTGGCTGTTTCGCTCCCCCTTCTTTCCATGGGCATGAGCGGCGACTTCGAAAACGCGATCTCACACGGCTCCACCATCGTCCGCATCGGCACCGCCATCTTCGGCCGCCGCTGACGGATCCCGCTCCCCCCGATAAAAAAACGCGCCGGAAAACGATGAACGTTTCCGGCGCGGAAAGAGGGTTTTCCCGCAGACTTACAGCCCGGCCTGCTTCGCAGCCCAGAAGGCGGCTTCCTCGATGGCGTCCTCGGGGGTGTGTTCCGGCTGATACTCCAGTTCGCGCTGCGCTTTGGCGATGGAGAAGCACATGTGACAGGCCAGGAAACGCAGTCCGGTCTCGTCGATGTTCCCCGCATACTTGGCCAGAATGTCGTCCACGCTCATGTAATTGATGTGGGGCTTCTTGCCGAAGGCGGCCGCGTTGATCTCAAGATACCGGTTCAGCGTCACGGCGTGGCTCAGGCAGATATTGAAGATCTGTCCGATGGCGGTCTCGGGATGGGTGAGCCCGAGGTAGAAGGACTGGGCCAGATCCTTGACGTGGATCGGCTGCAGCAGCGCCAGACCGTTCTCCGGCAGATCGACGGTCTTCTCGGCGATGAGGTCGGGGATGAAGTCCGCGCGGCGTCCGCCGATGTTGTCCAGCGGCAGCATCCCGGCGCCGGTGATGTAGCAGGGGCGGATGACCGTGGCCGGGAAGCCCTTCTGGACGAAAAGATCCATGACCGTGGTGTCGACGATGCGCTTCCTGTCCCAGCCCGAACCGTTGTCGAAGCCGCCGTAGCGGGCTCTTTCGTCGCAGGGGATGTAGGGCAGGGGGGCGTAGCCGCCGGTGGAGCTGCAGTGCAGGTAATGGCGCACGCCCGTGCCGTACTTGACGATGAGTTCGATCGACTTGGGCGACGGAACGGTGTCGATGACGTGGGTGTAGCGGGTCTGGAAGATCTCGCGCATGGCGTTTTCGTCGTTCTTGTCGGCGACGATGGAATGGATCCCCGCGACCTCGCCCGCGAAGGTCTGCTTTTTGCCGCGGGTGACGATGGTGATGTCCATGCCGTGAGAGGCGAGGATTTTCGAGATGTTGTGGCCGAGCCACCCGGTCCCGCCGAAGATGATGACTTTCATTTCATTTCCCTCATTGTTGATCGGTAAAACTTTTCCGGCGGAAAGCCGCCGTTCCAATAAAATACCGCTTTTTTCCGGCATTTCAAGCCTTTTTCCCCGAAAAGGGAAAAAGAAGAGAGGTATGAGGTATGAGGTATGAGGTATGAGGTATGAGGTGAAAGAGATGAGTTGCTATGGTAAAAGAAAAGCAGCAACCGGGAGTAAAAAAAGTGGCTGAACCTTAAAAAGTGTGTTACTGTAGATAGGGCGACGGCGGC
>JAFSTC010000101.1 GCA_017450705.1 Lentisphaeria bacterium
CCGTGATGACATAACCGCCTTCCTTTCATTTCAGCTGTTGTTTCTGCGGTAATATACCCTTTCTAGAAAGGTTTGTCAAGGGCGGTTTCAAAGATTTCACGGATATTCCGCAACAAAGCGCTTTTTTTTGCATTTTCCGGGTGGAAACAGGTTGTATTTTTGCGGGAACGGTGTTATCTTAAGGCCGTGTATGCAGAAATGAAAAAACTCTGAAGGATCGAGCATATGACAACCGATGAAATGTCCGCCGTGCTGGAGCGGATGGGCAAAAAAGCGAAACAGGCCGCGGAGACGCTGGCGGTCCTCTCCGGGGACGTCAAGCGCGCCGGTTTGGAACACATGGCCGACGTGCTCCTGAAGAACAGGGAACGCATTCTCGCCGCCAACGAAAAAGATCTCGGCAACGCCGCGGCGGTGGGGCTGGCTCCTGCCATGATCGACCGGCTCACCCTGACGGACGCCCGTTTCACGGGCATGGCCGACGGTCTGCGGACCGTCGCCGCCCAGAACGACCCCGTGGGAAGGATCCTCGACCGCAGAGTCCGGCCCAACGGACTGGAGATCACCAAGATCAGCGTTCCCTTCGGCGTCATCGGCATCATCTACGAATCCCGTCCCAACGTGACCGCCGACGCCTCGGGGATCTGCCTCAAGGCGGGCAACGCCGTCATCCTGCGGGGCGGCAAGGAGGCCTTCAACTCCAACATGGCCATTGCCGAAGTGCTCAATTCTTCCGCCGTCGAAGCCGGTCTGCCCGACGGCGCGGTGCAGTTCGTTCCCTGGAGCTGCCGCGAGGCCGTCCCGATCATGCTCAAGATGGATAAATACATCGATCTGGTGATCCCCCGGGGCGGCGAGAGCCTCATCCGCGCGGTGACCGGTCAGGCCACCATGCCCGTGCTCAAGCACTACAAGGGCGTGTGTCATCTTTTCGTCGACGAAAAGTGCGATTTCGATTCGGCGCTGGCCGTCATCGTCAACGCCAAGTGTCAGCGGCCCGGGGTGTGCAACGCGCTGGAGACGCTGCTCATCCACAAAAACGCCGCGCCGGAGTTCGCCCCCCGCTTCGCCGAGGCGATGCGGCAGAACAAGGTGACGCTCTACGCAGATGCGGCTTTCCGCAAACTGGTTCCCGAAGCGCTGCCCGCCACCGAAGAGGATTATTTCGCCGAGTATCAGGCCCTCAAACTTGCCGTGCGGATCGTCGACGACGTCAAAATGGCGGTGGACCACATCAATTTCTACGGTTCGCACCACAGCGACGGCATCCTGAGCGAGATCCCCGAAAACATCGATTACTTCACGGGGCGCGTGGACTCCTCCACCGTTTACGTCAACGCCTCCACCCGTTTCACCGACGGCGGCGAGTTCGGCATGGGCGCCGAGATCGGCATCAGCACCGACAAGCTCCACGCGCGGGGTCCCATGGGCGCCGACGAGCTGACCAGTTACAAGTACATCGTCCGGGGCAACGGGCAGATCAGGAAATAAGGCAGAACCATGATCGTTCCGATGAAAAAGATCACGCTGCTGGCCGTGGCGGAGGAGGAGGCAAAAGTCCTCTCCGAACTGCGGGAGCTCGGCGTGATGCAGATCGAGATGACGGGCGCCGTCTCCGGCACCTCCTCCTCGCTGGCCGACCGGATCGCGGCAACGCGCCGGGTGCTCGCTTCTCTGGAGGAGCTGCGTCCCGAAACGTCGGTCGAGCCCTCATTTCTTCAAGGCGAAACGGTTTGCAAAAACGCCGCGGAACATCTGGAAAAACTCTCCCGCGTCGAGACGGAGCTGGATTCCCTCAACCAGCGCAGAAAAGCTCTGGCCATGTGGGGCGACTTCGACCGCTCCCTGCTGGACGAGCTGGCGCAGAAGGGAATCGAGGTCGTCCTCTGTTCGGCGACCCCGGATGTTTTCAAGCAGATCTCGGAGGCCCCGGAGACCCGGCTTTGTCAGCTGATCTCTTCCGAAGGCGGCAAATGTTTCTTCGCCGTTGTGGGCGGGAAGCGCGAAGAGCTGCCCGAGGTGAAGCTCCAGCCGGAGGACGATCCCCGGGCCCTCGCCCGCGGCATCGCCTCTCTGGAAAAGGAAAAGGAGACCCTCTCTTCCGCCCTGAAAAAGGACGCGGAGAACTTCGACGCCGTCGCCGCCTACGAGAAACAGCTTCTTGCCGAGCTCGAGTTCGAGCGGGTCCGGGATTCTCTGGGGACCCATGAAAAAATCGTCTCGCTTCAGGGATACGTTCCCAGCCCCGCCGTGGAAAAACTGCGGACCAAGGCCGCGGAACAGGGCTGGGGCCTGCTGATACAGGATCCCGGTCCGGAAGACGACGTCCCCGTTCTGCTGGAGTACAACCGCTTCACCCGCTGGATCAAACCGCTTTTCGACTTCCTCGGCATCTCCCCCGGATACAACGAACTGGACGTCTCGGGCGGCGTGCTGGTGTTTTTCACCATCTTCTACGCCATGATCGTGGGGGACGCGGGTTACGGCGCGCTGTTCCTCGCCGGGACGCTGGCGGCCATGGGGCTGCTGCGCAAAAAGCCCGCGGCGAAGCTGCCCCTGCGGCTCTTTCTCATCCTCAGCTGCGCCACCATCGTCTGGGGCGCGCTGTGCGGCAGCTGGTTCGGCGTGTCCTGGGGCGGGATCCCCTGTCTTGCCGACGTTTCGGTCAAAGACGCCAATATCCAGGCCTTCTGCTTCCTGCTGGCCGTGGCCCAGCTCACCATGGGCCGGATCTGGAGTTCCGTCCGGAGCCGGAACTACCGCAAGATGCTGTCCGATCTGGGCTGGATCCTCATTCTGTGGGGCAACTTCTTTCTGACGCTGCGCATCATCGTGTGGCAGGGTGATTTCCCCAAGTTCATGTACGGCCTCTTCGGCGCGGGACTGCTTCTCGTGATCCTCTTCGGCGTCAACTGGAAGGACATCGCCGACGTGTTCCAGTTCCCCTTCGCCATCATCAACAGTTTCACCGACATATTGAGCTACATCCGCCTGTTCGCGGTGGGCATGTCGGGCGCCTGCATCGCGGCCAGTTTCAACGGCATGGCCGTGAACGTGGCCAAAGCCTCGCCGTGGTTCATCGTCTTCAGCATCCTCATCCTGCTGGCGGGGCACATCCTCAACCTCATCATGGCGATGATGGGCGTGCTGGTCCACGCCGTGCGGCTCAATACGCTGGAGTTTTCCAACCACACGGGGCTCACCTGGAGCGGCAAACAATTTCATCCGTTCGAAAACAAAACCGATAAATAACCTCGTCAAAAAGAAGGGAAAAAGAAAAATGAACCAGTCACTGTCACTTGAGATCATGAAGAGCATCGCGCTGGCCAGCGGTTACGTCGCGGTGGGACTTGCCGCCATCGGTTCCGCCCTCGGCGCGGGCGCCGCGGGACAGGCCGCCATCGGCGCGTGGCGCAAATGCTACCAGCAGGGCAAAGCCGCGCCGTTCCTGCTTCTCGCCATGGTGGGCGCGCCCCTCTCCCAGACCATCTACGCCATGATCATGATGGTCATCATCAAGGGCAAAGTCGCCGACAACGCGGGCCAGATGCCCGTCTACGCCGTCATCGGCGTCCTCGGCGGCGTGGCGCTGATGGTTTCCGCCCTCTATCAGGGCAAAGCGGCCGCCGGCGCCTGCGTGGCCTTCGCCGAAAGCGGCAAGGGCTTCGCCAACTACCTGATGGTGCTGGGCATCGTCGAGACCTGCGCCATCTTCGCGCTGATCTTCTCCTTCATGGTCATGCCGTAAGGAGATCGCAGGCCTTTTCGGAAAGCGGACCGTCTCCGGTCCGCTTTTTCTGTATCGGATCTCAAATTTCGTACGGGAACAGCATCATGAACCAGCAGGAACTGCAGGAACGCAAACTTCACTCTTCGAAGATCGGAAAACACGCCCGGGGGGCGGTCACGAAGCCCTCTGAGTTCGGGGAACTCAACCATCCGGAAATGATTTTTCTGGGCATCGACGGGGGCGTGGACTCCTACATCGCCCGCGAGGCGGCGGCGGGGAATCTCCCCAACTTCGCCCGTCTTCTTGCGCGGGGGACCCGCTTGACGGAACTGCGGACGGCCCATCCCAGCATCACGCCCACCTGCTGGTCCTCCATCATGACCGGCGCGACGCCCGAGATCCACGGGATCATGGCGGATCGGCTCTACAAAGCGGGACAGGTGACCGACATCGTGACCTCGTACAACGGTCAGCATCTTCTGGCCGAACGCTTCTGGGACGCCGCCGCCCGGGCGGGAAAAACCGCGCTGGTGAGCGGGATCCCCCTTTCGGGCCCCGCCGTCTCTCCGGGGATCCGCCAGTGCGGCGGGCTCTGTTTCTACCGCCATACGAAACCCGACGACCGCAGGGAATTCTACGACATCCCCATGCAGCTGTGGTTTTTCGACACGAAGAAGAAACCCTCCGGGCCCCTGAAGAATTTCGCCGACGTGCCCCAGCAGAAACCCTCTCCCGTCGCCGATCTCGGGAACGGCAGATTCCGTCTGGACATGAAGCTCGACCTCGAGCCCGGCACGAACTACCGCAACATCCCGCCCTTCTCGTGGGAACTGCGGGCAGATGAAGACGGCTTCACGCTCTTCAACGGTCCGGAGGAGATAAAACTCCTCCCCGATGAAGAGGGGCAACCCTTTTTCCGCGACCTGCCCTCCGATGCGGGGGTGCTTTCCATGCCCTTCCGCTTCGGCTGCTACGCCTTCGACGACGGTTTTCTGATCCTCTCCGACGTGACGGGCGACCTTGGGGACGTCTGCACGCCCGATATGTACGAGATCACGAAACAGCTCCCGCCGCCGCCGCTGGACAAGGCGTGGACCTTTTTCAACAGTCCCGCCACGGCCCACATCGCGACGGAGAGCTGCAGCCGGGAAACGGACTGGCAGATCGAAATGCTCCGCCGGGCGCTGGCGCAGAAAAAAAGCGACATCCTCGTCACCTACTTCCCCTGGCCCGACACGGTCAACCACTTCTTCTGGCAGGTCTTCAGCAAATGCATCAACTCCACGCCGGAGATCGCCGAGCTGGCCGAATACGCCTACCGGGAGACCTACGCCACGGCGGACAGGTATCTCGGGTTCCTTCTGGACGAAGTCGCCGATGACAACACCATCCTCATGCTGACCTCGGACCACGGTTCGCTGGGCCACGTCGCCGACAACAACGTCAACGCCGTTCTGAACAAGGCGGGACTGCTCTCTTACGACGAAAACCGAAAGATCGACGTCGCGAAGACCCGCGCCGTCTGCCTCGCCTGCGGGCACGTCAGGATCAATCTGCAGGGGCGCGAAGAGGGCGGCATCGTGCCGCAGGAAAAGTATGAGGACACGGTCTACGAAGTCATCGCCGCCTTGCAGGACAATCTGCGGGGCCCCGACGGCCGTCCGTTCCTCGCCTTCGCCGTGCGCAGGGAGGAAGCGGGCTTCTTCGGTCTCGGCGGCCCCAACTGCGGCGACGTGGTCTTCGGCCTCACCGCGGGCTACGCGGCCATGACCATCCACGCCGAACAGATCCCCACCGCCCGCAGTCAGTACGGCAACATGCTCTCTCTCGGGATCTTTGCCGGTCCCGGGATCGCGGAGGGGAAGACGCTCACCCTGCCCTGCCGGACGGTCGATCTTGCGCCCACGCTGTGCGAGTTGCTGAACTGGCCCCGCCCCCGGAACAGCACCGGCGTCTCCCTCGTTCCCTGGCTCGGAAAATAGCGCCGGTCGAAAAGCGGTCCCCTGAAAGGACCGCTTTTTTTCACCACCGCTTTGGAATGGGCTGGTACGGTTTTTCCGACGCGGGGAAGAAACCGTATGAGATGCGGCCGAAGTAGTTTTTCCGGTCCGGGGTCTCCGGGACGACGTGCGTTTCGAGCTTGCGCCGCCCGGTGTGGATGACGGGAAGGCCGCCCGAGGTCGCGACGCTCGCCGGGCGGTCGAAGGGGCCCTCCGGGAGGAGCCCCGCGCAGAATTTGTTTTCGAAACGCCTCAGGACGAAAACGCGCTGCGTCCCGAGATCGGCGAGGCAATCCTCGTCCTTGTCGGAAAAAACGAACCGGCCGTTGGAAAGACGGAAGACGTTGACGTGCGTCTGCCCGCCTGCGTTGCACCAGAGGTCCCGGTACGTGTCCTTTCCCGCCTTCCTGAAACGGAGCCGGTAGTCGTATTCGGCGAGGAAGGGATGGATCGACCGCTCCTGAAAGGCCAGTTCCACACCGTTTTCCTCGGCGACGGGATAGGTCCGCCACGGCCCGTGATAACCGCCGGGCATGTTCATCATGACGGCGATGACGGCTATGCCGCCCGCGAAGAAGAGGACCGGTCCGAGGACCGCCAGCGTGAGGAACACGCTCCAATAGGGACCATTGGAGCGGGGACTCCCCTCGGACGCATACCTTTTCCGGCAGAAGTTCCGCAATTTGACGATAAGGAGGATCCCCGCGATCACGCCCGGGATCGTCACGGCAAAAAACACGGGGCCCGAGTTCAGGAAACGGAAGGAGAAGCACCGCACGTACTCCGCCAGAAGCCAAAGCGCCCCCGTGATGAGCCAGGGCACGAGGAGCATGACGGCGCAGCCGGGGGGAACGCATTTCCACGCGATGGCCCGGTCGCTCCCCGCCCGCCGGGTCCCGGGGATCGCCCACAGAACCGCCGCCAGCAGAAGGAAAGATGCGATCACGGGCCAGGGCATCGCCGATCTCCCGGTCTAAGCCTCGAAGGCCGTTTTTCCCCGCACGAGACAGCGTTTGAGGGCGAGGTCCGCCGCACCGAGGATGTCGATGTCGGCGGCTTTGCCCGGTTCGAGGGAGCCCGTGATTTTGTCGAACCCGATGACCCTGGCCGGATTGGCGGACGTCATGCGGGAGGCCTCTTCGAGGGAGAAGCCCCACTTGCGGACCAGATTGGAGAAGGCTTTCTTCATAGTGAGGCAGGAGCCGACGATGCCGTGATTTCCGTCCACGGCGCGGCAGACGCTCTCGTTGTCGAGATAATAATAGGTGCCGTCCTCCTGAATGTACTTGGCGTTGGGCAGGCCGGTCCCCTGCATGGAGTCGGTGATGGCGACGACGCGGTCCGTCCCGGCCAGACGGCAGGCGAGTTTGATGAGTTCCGGCGGCACGTGGAAGCCGTCGACGATGAGTTCAACGGTCACCCGGTCCTCCATGAGACAGGCGTCGGCGAGGCAGTAGCGCGTCACGCCCTCGATCACTTCCCGGGGAGAGTAGGCGTCGAAGAGGTGGCAGACGTGAGAGAGCCCCGCGTCGACGGCTTTCAGGAAGATCTCCGGCGTCGCACCCGAGTGGCCGATGGAAACGGCGCATCCCGCCATCTTCAGCATCGCGATGGCCTTGAGGGCGTTGTCCAGCTCCGGCGCGAGGGTGACGAGCCGAAGGGTCCCCTCCGCCTCGGCAATGGCCTCGCCCACCGCTTCGTCCGTGGGCAGAGCGAGCATGTCCGCGCCCATGCCGCCCCGGTGTTCGTATTCCAGCCAGGGGCCCTCCAGATGGGCCCCGCCGCAGACGGCCTCGCCCGGGCGGGGATGGCGGGCCAGCTCCCGGACGCTGCGGAGGAACGCGAGGCGCAGATCTCTCGGGCTTGCGCCGAGGGCCGGAGTGAAGAGCGTCACGCCGTTGGAGGGCTCGAAGGCGGCGATCCCGTTGATGTCCTCCTCGGTCAAAGTCCCGTAGGGGCCGATGCCGTGGAAATGGATGTCCACGAATCCGGGGACGACGACGTCGGCCTCGGGACGGAACGGCCCCTGCTCTTCGACGGACGCGATGACGCCGTCCTCCACCGAAAGCGTCCCGTACGCCGTGCGCCGGGGCAGGACGAGATTGCCCGTGATCTTTTCAAGCATAAGAAACTCACCTTTCACATATTTTCGGGGAGGAGCCCCTCCCCTTTTTTCAAACTTTCGCGCCGCGGGGAAGATGGACGATGTACGCACAGCTCCCGCCGGGGAGAACGATCGTGTCGCCCCGCACTTCCGCCGAATCCCAGTCGGCCTGCGCGGCGGAGCGGAAGCGGGCCCCCGCGGGATCGCACCCGCAGACGGTGACCGTGAGCGTCTTGCGGACGGAGGAGCCGACCAGCGTGATGAACAGGCTGCCGTCGGTTTTGCTCCGGAAGATCTCCCCCCGAAACTCCGCGGGCGGGACGAAGGGGTGAGGCTCAAGAAAGATCTCCGTGTTTTCCAGCGGCTCCAGCAAAGGCAGATAGGCGGCGAGGACCGCCTCCACCTCGGGCGTGTACGGGCCGGGATCGGGAACTTTGGAGGAGCCCCCCAGCGACCGGCTTCCGCCGGAGAGCAGACAGCTTTTCATCAGGGCTTCGACAGTCTCCGGCTGTTCGCAGTAGGCGTGGACCAGCAGCGGTTTTTTGAGACACAGATATTTCAGGACTTCGGCGGTCCCCGAGACGCCCTCGGCCATGAGGCCGTCGGCGTATTTGGCGGCGGCGAGGTTGAAAGCGCCGTTGGCCCAGATGCGCTTACCCAGGGGATGCAGCGCCCGGGCGAGGTGCTCCGCGCCGTGACGGTAACCGCTGCCCGTCATCGCCGCCGAAGCCCCGTCCGCGGCACAGAAGCCGTCGTCGTGGGCATAGTCGAGGGTGTTGTAGCACAGCTGATCGAGAAACACCCCGTCGATCCCGGGATAATTTTCGAGGAACCTGTCGATCATCCCTTCCACGAAGCGGCTGTAGGCGGAGCGTCCGTCGTCGAAGGCCAGGACGCAGAAACGCCACGTGGGAACGTCCCGGCCGTCTTCCTTCTTCACGACGGCTTCGGGGAATTTGTCATAGATCCAGTCGATGAAGGCGTCGCCGCCGCACTGGATGTACAGCATGGCGGCGATGCCCCGCGCGTGGAGCCGGGCGATGTGAGCGTTGATCTTCTCCACCGTGATGCGGTGAGGCGGCAGTTCGGGGTAGTCGCGGGAAGTGACGCTGAGCCACTCCTTTTCCTCCGGTGCGTAGTTGCCGTAATGGGGAAAATGGTTGTGGATCTCGGACCACTTCGCCCCCTGCGCGGCGGAGAAGTCCAGAAGTCTCTCCGAGGAGTCGGGATTGGTCATGACGAAGGGTCCCCGGTCGCGCCAGACCTCGGGAAGCGCGGGGTAGAACCAGTCGGGATAAGTCTCCGTGAGCCATTTCAAAAGGGGCCGGTAGCAATCCTCGTGCTCCACCAGCAGGACGCGGATCTCGACCGGCTCCGCAAATGTGACGCGGACGTTTCGGAAGACCAGCGTCACGCCCGCGCCGAAGTAGTCGTCCAAATCGAAATAAAAACTCCCCCCCGGCTCGCTCCCGGGCGGGACGACGATGCTCTTTCCCCGCTTTTCTCCGTGATCGAGGAACGTCAGGACCGGCAGCACCGTGCCGTGACAACTGTCATTATAGGTGATGCGCCGCTCGCACACATTGCAGAGGTTGGCGGGGAATCCCGCCGCGGCGGTCCAGACGTCCAGCTTGAAGGCCTCCCGGGGGTACGGGAAATGAAGTTTCACCGTGACTTCCGCGCAAGTTGCGCCTTCCGCGCCGGAAAGCGTGACGAGGCGCTCATTTCCCGAGATGCGGTCCGAAACGTTTTCCGGCGGCAGTCCGGATATCTCCAATTTGCCGAATGTGATCATCTGTCGTTCTCCCCTGCGGACGGCCATCGATATTTCAAGTTTCCCGGACGAGCAGCGCGAAGGACGCGGGCTCGGGCAGGAAGATACTTTCGTTACGGACCCGGGCGTTCCCGGCGATGACGCGCCACGCGCCGGACCCGGGGACAACGTCTGCGAGAGCGATCTCCCCCGTTTTCCCGTTCCGCTCCCGGAAGAGGAGCAGATACCCCGCGTCGGCGAAAAATCCCGTCAACGCGCTCCCGTCCGGCTCACGGCCCACGGGATAGATCTCGCCTGAAAAGAGGCGGTCGCGGATCTCAAGATGCAGATGCATCATCTTCCGCAGACGGGCGCGGTCCTCCTCCGGCAGGAGCGAAGGAGCCATCCAAAGCAGCGGATTGGCGAAGAGAGCGACCGCCGCCCAGTATTCGATGGGGTAGACCCGCGGATCGCAGGCGCAATCCCGGTACGCGGCGGGATCGACGGCACCGGGCCACGGGACTTCGATCTGAAGCGACTGCGTCCGGACATACCGGGAGAGGCGCCACAGGCTCCTCAACGTGTGCTCCGGGTGATAATTGTGTCTGCGCGGCGCGTGGACGTAGCGGTTTTCGAGAAAGATGTTGCCGTATTCCAGAAAACTGAAGTACCCCGCCCGCTGACCGTTGGTCGTATCCAGATTGAAACAGATCTTTCCCCGGGAACGGGTCCGGAGACGCCGGAGCAGATCCCGCAGATTTTTTTCGGCCTCGGCGGTGCGCATCATCACGCCGTCTATTTTGAAGGTGTCGATCCCGTAACGGGTGTAGAAATCCCAGAGGATCTTTTCGGATTCCCGCCAGTCCCGGTAATCGCAGTTGACCGAGGGGGCGAACCAGAGGCCGGGGGCGACGCCGCACGAGCGGCAGAGGTCGATGAGACCCTGAAATTCGGGAGCAAGTTCATCCGAAAGCTGCCAGAACCCGGGCGTGACGTGCCGGTTGCGGACAAGAATCTCCGCGAGGGAACGGCCCTTCTGCCAGCCGTCGTCGATCTGATAGCAGGTCGCGCCGACCTCCGACGCGGCGCGGATCTCCCGGCGCAGAAAGTCGGGCGAGAGCAGCTCGGGGAACCGGCCGCATCCCCAGGGATTGACCATGACCGAGTGGAAATGCCTCTGGTCGAAACGGAGGGCGAGGTAGCGCTTCAAAAGAGCGTATTCCTCCCCCTCACCGTGCACGAACAGGACGTGGCGGCAGGAGACCTGCGTTGCGCCGCTCCCCGCCTCCTGCGGCGTCACGCCCCAGGTGCAGGAGAAGACCGTGCCGTCCTCTTCGTCGATGCGGAAGTCGTAGGGCTCAATATCCCTTCTCTCGGCGCTGGGCATGGCCTCCTGAAGGAAGAAGAACCCGGAACCGCCCCGCCCCCGGCAGAAGAGCAGATTGCCGTTGAGCTCGCTCCCGAGCGCCCGGTGCTCCTTCACCTGGACGGCGTCGAGATCGGTGCGCCCGAGAAACTCCACCGCCCGGCGGGGACGGATGCCGGGAGCCGGACGCACGGCGTCGCCGACGCTCTCCAGGCGCCGAACCATGCGCAGTCCCCGCGCCGACCAGTAACAGTTGGGCACGACGGGACTGCGGAGGACGCACTGCGTCCCGAGAGCGGCGAGACCGGGATAGATGAAATACGTCCTGACATACTGCGTGCCGCCCGCGGGCTCCTCCATGAAAAGGATCGCCTCGGCGTGTTCGCCGTCGAAGAGGCTCTTTCCGCGGACTTTCAGGTCGATCCCGGTCAACCGCCACGGACGTTCCGGATCCGCAGGCGTCAGTCCGGCGAAGGAAAAGTCGCACCCGCTCCCCGGCTGAGCCAGCTCTTTTCCCCGGCCGTCCTGCAGGGAAACCGTGCTGGGCGCGCCCGCCGTCAGGTCGAACACCCGGCGGATGCGGCTGTTTTCGACGGTCAGCGTGCGGCCGTCGCAGACCAGACGGATGTCTTTCCAGTTCAGGGACCGGTCGAAACCGTCCGTACCGCAGGAAGAGGTCTTATTTTTCATGGGGGGTCATGCTCCAATTTTGACTGCCTTTTCCGATCGCGGGGACCGACAGGAACTGGAAATCGTCATAGCCGTTGCCGCAGTCGTCGATCCGGATGGAGACCAGAACGGATTTTCCGACATAGCTGCCCAGGGGGACGCGGAAGGTCATTTTGCGGTTGTCGTAAACGTAGCGCGGCATGATCCGGGGCGGATTGGGCCGGGCGACCGTGAACGCCGTCCCGACGGGGACGCCGTTGATCTCGACGGAGACTTTCGAGGCGTTGGAGAGGCGCGTTCCCGTTTTGGGGTAGATGTAGCTGAACTCCAAAACCTCGTCGGGACTCTTCACCGCGACGACCCGGTCCCAGTATTTGATCTCGCCCGCGTCGATCTGGTACATATCCTGCCCGCCGATGCGCCGCCGGATCTCGGTGGGGAACTTCCGTTCGCCCACCTTGAGCCCCGAGCCGGCGGCTGCAAGCGTGATGCTCCCGCCCGTGGTTTCGCGGTCTCTTGCGGCAAACAGGCAGAGCGGCAGATCCGCCCGGAGGACACCCTTGCGGGAAGAAATCTCCCGGCCGTTGATCCAGAGGCGGGACCATACCGGGGGAAGGTCCGGCGAGATCTCGCAGCTCTTGACCGAAGGATCGGCTGCGGCGAGCTCCAGCACCAAGAGTTCGTCGGTCTCCCGATAAGTCTTCAGCCGGACGCCGGAGGGAAGACGCCCCAGCTTGAGCGATGTCCCCGTGTCCCGCCCGGGAAAGAGCGCGTAACGGACTTGAGGATCCAGCGAGACGGGGGAGTTTCCCTCCGTCACCGGCCAGCCGGGAATGGTCAAATCTTTGTGCGTCAGAGCGTCTTTGCCGTCCAGCCGCCCGTAGAGGGCCTTGCCGTCGGGACCGCACAGCTGCTGGAGATGACCGTCGTCGCGATAGGTGTATTTGCGGTTCAGCCAGTCGGTGAACATGGAGATCACCCCCTCGGGGAAACGGCCTTCGGGGAAATAAGGCACGAGACCGAGCCGGCAGAACAGCGCCGCCTGCAGGTTGCAGAGATCGCGGAAACCGCTTTTCATCGTGTATTTTCCCGGCAGAAAGAGATAGGGTCCGAAGGAAAAATGTCCCACGCCGCACAGCGCGTCGGAGGAGGATGAGGCCAGATGGTGATTAAAATCCCCCGAGGCCCCCGTCTCGTTCAGCGACGGGAAGGCCCAGACCCGGTAGCCGAAGAGATAGGGCGACAGCGGATGCCGGTGATGGAGGAGATAGGGCGAGATCGGACGGCGCTTGGCCTGGATCAGCGGCCAGTTGGAAACATAGGCGACGACGGCCGGACCGTATTCCGTTGCGAAGGGGACGCGCAGCGCCTTCTTGAGGGTCCGGGCCATGACGCCGGCCCCCAGGGGACCGCTGATCCCGCCGATGACGCCGTGACCGTAGTCGAAGGCCACGCCGAGGGTGTCTTCGTACAAGGCGTCGAGGGTGTTGGCCTTGAGCATCTCGACATGGTTGCGGACGATGTATTCTCTCCACGCCTCCGACAGCGGGTCGAGGTAAAGCAGTTTCCCGTCGGGAACTTTGGCCCACGTCTCTCCGCCGCTGTCCCGGAAGTGTTTGTAATTGTCGATCCTGTGCCGTTTGGTCAGGGTGATCTTCTCCAGGCCGTCCCGCCGGAACAGAGGACTGTTTTTGTTGACGCAGAAGGGGATGCAGTACCCCATGGTCTTCAGGCCGAGCCTGTGCAGTTCGTTGATGCTCTTCATGACGGCGGGCCGGGGCGTGTGATCGGGCAAGTCCACGTCAAAGGGCGGCTTGCGCACGCCGAAGAACATGAAAAGGATGTGATCTTTGCCGCAGATCTTTTCGAGCGCCTCGGGATCCGTGGAGTGCCGCAGACCGGCCGGGCTGTTGTTGACGATGGCGCCGATGTCTTTGGCCCAGGAGCCGTCCCGGGCGGCGATCTCGGCAGAAAACGTGCGGCGGTACCAGTCCCGGTAGGGCGCGGCGGCGGCGAGGTACCCCCCTCCCGGAAAGACGTCCAGCTTCATCTCGCAGGTCTCGGTGGACTTGAGCTCGTCGAAGGGCATCAGATTCAGGAACTCGAGGGAGAAGGAACTGCCGCGCTCCCCCCTCTGAAGGAAAGCGAAGTACTGCCGGAAGGAGGCGTCCTCGCTCCACAAGGCCGCGGCGTGACGCCCGGCCTCGAAGGTCATGAGAGGCGCCTGAAAGAAGTCCATGGTCCCGATGAAGCCCATGATCAGACGGGGCCCCTGCCCCGCGCTGTATTCCAGCCCGCCGTAGACCGGCAGGATGAACCGGCCGGAGGGGACGAGATTTTCAAGGGGGATCTGAAGGGAAAAGACGCCGGACTCCCGGGACACCCCCGTCCCGGAGAACGCCAGCGCGCCCCGTTCGTCCTCGCGGAACTTGAGCGTTATCCGGTCGTCGGGATAGAATTCCTTTCCGTCGGTGAGCCCGGTCCAGACCAGCTCGGCCGCGCCGTTCTTCATCTTCGCATCGAGTTTGGAACGGCCGTCCGGGCGGCGGTACAGCGGCGTCCGTCCCGGCTTGATCAAAAGACGCGAAGGCTGATTCTGTTCGGTGATGTACTGGTGATAACGCGAGAGCTGGTCTTCGCGGCCCGTCATATTGCCCAGCCCGGCAAGATCGCAGGGACCGCCGCCCGCCGCATCCGCCAGGACGCTTCCGTCCTGCCGGACGGTCAGATGCACCAGACGCGCCTCGCGGACAATGACGCTCACCCGAGCGGTGTTCAAAATCACGTCCCCGCCCTTCCGGACCATTTCGAGCGCGCAGGCTTCGGATACCACGCAGACCGCGGCAAAAATACAGATCGACGTCTTCAGCATGACCTACCTCCCGTTTCCCTGAAGATGACCGGCTGTAATATAGAACGGGAGACTTTTTTTTGCAACCGCATTTCCCGAAAAAGGGTTTTTCCGTTTGAAAAAACGGGAAGGAATGCTATATTGACGCCACAGCCAACCCCGGGTGTTCCGCAGGAAACATCCGCAAAGAAAGGAATTCTGTCATGGCGAAAAAACGTTACGTCGTCGTCGGAACGGGCGCCCGGTCCGACATGTACATCTCCGCGCTCACGGGAGGCGATTACAAGGACTACGCCGAACTGGTGGGGATCTGCGACGTCAATCAGGGCCGCATGGACTACTACAACGAGCGCATCGGCAAGAAATACAACCATCCCCCCGTCCCCACCTACCTGTCGCAGGACTTCGACCGCATGATCGCCGAGTGCAAACCCGACACCGTCATCGTCACAAGCATGGACAGGACCCATCACAAGTACGGCTGCCGCGCCATGGAGCTGGGATGCGACGTCATCAGCGAAAAACCCATGACCGTCGACGTGGAAAAGTGCCAGCAGATCATCGACACCCAGAAGAAGACCGGCAAGCACTACACCGTCACTTTCAACTACCGCTACAGTCCCCGCAACACCAAGATCAAGGAACTGCTCAAGAGCGGCATCTGCGGCGAGATCACCAGCGTCAACTTCGAGTGGCTGCTGGACACCAGCCACGGCGCGGACTATTTCCGGCGCTGGCACCGCTGCAAACGCAACTCCGGCGGCCTCATGGTCCACAAGGCCACCCACCACTTCGACCTGGTCAACTGGTGGCTGGACTCCGTCCCCGTCACCGTCTACGCCATGGGCGACCTCAAGTTCTACGGCAGGGAAAACGCCGAGAAGCGCGGCGTGACCGAGTTCTACCAGCGGGCAAAGGGCAGCGAGATCGCCAAGAAGGATCCCTTCGCCTTCAGGCTTGACAAGGATTTCTCGGAATTTCTCCAGCGCCTCTATTTCGACAGTGAGAAATACGACGGCTACCAGCGGGATCAGAGCGTCTTCGGCGACGGCATCGACATCGAGGACAACATGAGCGTCATGGTCCGCTACAAAAACAACGTAGTCATGAACTACACCCTCTGCGCCCACTGCCCCTACGAGGGGTACCGCATCTGCTTCAACGGCACCAAGGGACGCCTCGAGTTCTACGTCATCGAAAGCGGCGTGACGCCGCTGGGCGAGGACTTCACCACCTTCGGCAACCGCGAAGACGACAAAACAGAAGGTCAGGACCGCAAGAAGATGGCGCCGGAGATCCTCTTCCAGCCCTTCTGGGGGAAACCCGTTGTCTACACCTACGACACCACCGTCAAGAGCGGCCACGGCGGCGGCGATGTGCGCCTGATGAACAATCTCTTCATCGGCGTCAAGGACGATCCCCTGGGCCATGCCGCCGACTTCACCGACGGCGCCATGTCCATCCTCACCGGCATCGGAGCCAACATCTCCATGCGCACCGGAGAGCCCGTCAAAGTTCAGGAACTGATCCACTTCTGACGGCTTTCCCCGGAAACGAAAAAACCGCGGCCGATCATCGGCCGCGGATTTTTTTTGAACCTCACTTCCGGGAGCGGAAGCGGCGGATGCGGAGGGCCAGGGGCGGCGGGCCGGACACATCTTTCCGGACGGAAATCCCGCCGCCGAAGAGCCGGCCGGAGATCACGGCGGTGAAAGGCGCGACCAGGACCAGCGAAAAACTGCCGATCAGGGTTTTGACCAGCTCCGAGGCCACCAGCGTGCTGTTGAGGAACTCCGGTACGGGCGTCCCCTGGGCGTAGAACATCATGAGCAGGGAAATATATCCTCCGGAGTAGGCCAGAAGCAGCGTGGTCGTCATGGTCCCGACGACGCTTTTGCCGATGCGCATGCCGGAACGGGTCAGCTCCCGTCCCGAAAGCGCCGGGTTCCGGAAGGAGACCTCCTCCACGCCCGACGCGATGTCCATGGCCAGATCCATCACCGCCCCGGAACAGGCCAGCACCATGGCGCCGATGAAAAGGTCCCGGATGTCGAGGAACTCGTATCCGCAGTAAAAGAGCGTCTGAACGTAGGGCAGAACGGCCCCGTTGATGTGCATGAGACGGCCGAAAACATGGGCCATCAGAAGTCCCGCGAAAACGCCCGAGACGGCTCCCGAAAAGGCGGCGACGCCCTTTCTCGTCACCCCCGCGACGAGGAAGGTGATGACGGCGGTGAGGACCGCGACGACGGCCAGAATAGTCCAGCTCGCGGGCCACCCCCGCAGCACCAGAGGGATCACCAGCTTCCAGATCGCGATGCAGCTGAAAACGAAACTGAAGAGCGCCTTGACGCCGGTCGCGCCCCCGAAGACGCAGAGCAGAAGACAGAATCCGGCGAACAGGGCGAAACTCCAGTAATTGCGGTGATGGTCCTGCGCCGTGAGGACGCTCCTGCCCGGCCTGTCGCCGGGGTGCAGGATCACGACGGCGGCGTCGCCGGGGCGGAAGACCTTGTCCAGCTCCATCTGCCCCCGCAGTTCGTTGTTGGCGGTGAAGCGCTCCCCGCGGACCTCGACCTCCAGTTTCTGGGAGCCGTAGAGAAGGAGCCCGTGCCTGGAGAGTCCGGAGTCGTCCACCGAAGTCACGATGCCGCGGACGGCCCGCCCGTCGCGCTCCGAAGAGGGGTGCAGGGGCGGGATGCACAGCAGGACCGCCGAGACCAGCAGCACCCCCGCGATGAAAAGGATCTCCCGTTTGCGAAAGCGGACGTGCTTCATCACAGGAGCGTTTTGAGTTTTTTGGCGATGTCGGTGTTGTCGATGAATCCCGAGAACAGCTCCGCGCCGGCGCCCTTGCTGGTGGTCAGCACGGGCAGCGCGGTGTGGGAGCCGCTGGTCCAGCCGATCCCCGCCTTGCCGGCCATGACGAGCCGGGCGGCGTTGGGCAGCTTGTTCTTCTTGAACCCGTCCTGGAGAATTTTGAGTTCCTTGTCATTGATGACCATGGGATCCTTTTTGGGATCGCCGGTGAATTTGAACCCGAAATTCTCGGCGAGAAGTTTTTTGGCATCCTCGAAGGAGAAATCGCTCCTGCCTTTGCTCGCCGCTTTGACTGTCTCGGCAAAGGCCTCGTGGGAGCATTTCTGGTTCGTCAGACGCTCCATGTAGATGGCGTACCCCGTCCCGGCAAACCCCATGGTCATGCCGCCGGTCTCGTGGTCGCCGGTGACGATGATCAGCGTTTCGTCGGGATGTTTTTCCGCGAACTTGAGCGCCACGCGGACGGCCTCGTCGAGGGCCAGCACCTCGTGAAGATTGCCGGCGGCCTCGTTGGCATGTCCGCACCAGTCGATGGCGCCGCCTTCGACCATCATGAAAAAGCCCTTGGGATTATCCAGAAGTTCGATGCCCTTGGCGGTGTACTCGGCCAACGTGGCGACATCTTTTCTCCCGTCGATGCTGTAGGGCAGTTTCCCCGATGCGCCCGAGGCCAGGACCTTGCCGTCGGCGGGCGTCAGCGCCAGCAGTCCGGCCTTGTCCCGGACCACCTTGTAGCCGGCCTTCGCCGCCAGTTCGTAGATGTCGCCCTTGTACTCGGGCGCGGTTTTGTCGTCGTGTTTTGCAACGCCGCCGCCGCCGAAATAATCGAACCCGGAGCCGATGAGATCCAGCCCGATGGCGTAGTACTGGGCGCGGCTGCGGCGGTGGGCGTAAAAGCCCGCGGGCGTGGCGTGATTGATGGTCACCGAGGTGACGATGCCGACCTTTTTGCCGCCGCGACGGGCGACGTAAGCCACGGACTCCAGCTTGCGCTCCCCGGAAGCGTCCATGCCGATGCGGCCGCTCCGGGTCTTCTCGCCGCAGGCGATGGCCGTGGCGGCGGCGGCGGAATCGGTCACGAGGCTGTTGACGCAGCTCGTCCGCGTAGTGGCGTGGTACGGCAGCGTGTTGATCGCCAGCTGACCGCGGCCCATCTTGCGGGAGAACTCATCCGCCACCATCCGCTGGGGCGTGGCCATGCCGTCGCCGATGAAAAGAAACACGTACTTCGGATTTTTGCCGTAGAGCGCACAGGCGCAGACGGCCAGAACAAAAAGAAACGACAGTTTTTTCATAAGATTTTCCCCCGGATACCGAATACTTTCTTTAACATACTCCGCGATCGGAAAATATGCAATTGCTTTCGGCGAAAAAAGGGATCATTCCCCCGCCGTCAATACAAAAACAGCGGGTTTTCCCCGCTGTTTTCGCATTGAAACAGGACGCGGTATCGCGTCACAGGCTCTGGCAGACCGTGATGACGATCTCGCCGTAGATATCCTCGGCGCTGCAGCCGCGGGAAAGATCGTTGAGCGGCTTGGCAAGCCCCTGGAGAATGGGACCGTAGGCCTCGGCCTTGGCCAGACGCTGCACCAGCTTGTAGCAGATGTTGCCGCAGTTGAGGTCGGGGAAGATCAGCACGTTGGCGGAACCGGCCACGGGGCTGCCCGGAGCCTTGGCCGCCGCGACCTTGGGAACGATGGCGGCATCCGCCTGGAGTTCGCCGTCGCAGACGATATCCAGCTTCTCCGCCTCGACCTTGGCCGCGAACTTGGCCGCCGCCTCGCGAATTTTGATCAGCACTTCGTGATCGGCGCTGCCGTGGGTCGAGAACGACAGGAACGCCACCCGCGGGGTCTTGCCCAGCAGCGAACGGTAGCTCTTGCTGGTGGCCATGGCGATATCGACCAGCTGATCGGCGTCGGGATTGGGATTGACGCCGCAGTCGGCGAAGACCAGCACCTCGTCGCCGGCGGGGGCGGGGGTCGCCAGATCCATCACGAAGCAGCTGCTGGCGCTCTTGATGCCGGGCGCGGTCCCGATGCAGTGGAAGGCGGCGCGCAGCATGTCGGCGGTGGAGGCGATGCTTCCCGCGACGAGGCCGTCGACCATCTTCCGGCGGCACATCATGGCGCCGAAGTAGATCCGGCTGGACATCATCTTGCGGGCCTTCTCGATCTCCAGCCCCTTGGCCTTGCGCATTTCGTACAGTTCCTGGGCAAAGTCCTCGAAGAGGGGGCTCTTGAGGTAGTCGAGACACTCGAATTTGCGCTCGGCGATCCCGGCTTCGGCACAGGCCTTGGAGATCTCCTCCTCGGTCCCGAGGACGATGATCTTGCCGACGACCTTCTTGTCGACGGCCATGTTGGCGGCCTTGACCACGCGGGGATCCTGTCCCTCGGGCAGAACGATGGTGCGGCTGACGGTCCTTGCGCGTTCGGCGAATTTTTCGATGGCGGACATTTTTCGGTTCCTTTCAGTAAAAACGGTTCACTTTTCCGAGACGATCTTCTTGGTCGTGCGGGCGATCATGAGCTCCTCGTCGGTGGGCATGACGATCACCTTGAAGGCGCTGTCGGGCGTGGAGATGACGCCCTGCTTGCCGAAGCACTCGTTGTTGCGGACGTCGTCGATCTTGAGCCCCAGGGGTCCCAGCTGGTCCATGACCATCTTGCGGATCTCGAAGGAGTACTCGCCGATGCCGCCCGTGAAAACGATCGCCTGCGGCTTGCCCACCAGCACATAATAGGCGCCGAGATATTTGACGATCCGGCGGACGAACATCTTGACGGCCAGCGCGGCGCGCTCGTTGCCCTTGTCGGCGGCGGCGAGCATGTCGCGCATGTCACCGGTGCCGATGCCGCCCACGCCGTAGAGGCCGGACTTCTTGTTGAGGATGGTATCCACCTCCTTGGCGGTGTGGCCGACCTCCACCAGCCGCAGGACGGCGGCGGGATCCATGTCGCCGGAACGGGTCCCCATCATCAGACCTTCCAGCGGGGTGAGCCCCATGGTGGTGTCGATGACCTTGCCGTTTTTGATGGCGGCCATGCTGCAGCCGTTGCCCAGGTGACAGGTGATGATGTCGGTGTCTTCAGGCTTCTGCCCGAGGAACTTGGCGGTGGCCAGCGTCACGTAGTGATGGCTGGTCCCGTGGAAGCCGTACTTGCGGATCCCGTACTGCTTGTAATACTCGTAGGGGATGGCGTAAAGATAGGCCTCGGGGGGCATGGTCTGGTGGAACTGGGTGTCGAAAACGCCCACGTTGGGCACGCCGGCCATGGCCTTTTCGCAGGCCTCGATCCCGGCCAGGTTCGGGGGATTGTGCAGCGGTCCCAGGGGGAAGCACTCGCGGATCACGTCCTTCACTGCGGGGGTGATGAGCATGGGCGCAGTGATCTTTTCGCCGCCGTGGAGCACGCGGTGCCCGACGGCGGAGATCTCGGAGAGACTCTTGATGACGCCGATCTCGGGATCGGTCAGTTTTTCGCAGATCCGGCTCACGGCCTCGGCGTGGTCCTTCACGGGGATCACGGCCTCGAACTTGAAGCCGTCGGGCCGCTTGTAGATGAGGTTGGGGGCGTCACTTCCCAGCCGTTCGAAGAGCCCCTTGGCGAGGACCTGTTCGTTCTCCATGGCGAACAGCGTGAACTTGAGCGAACTGCTGCCGGCGTTGATGACCAGAACTTTCATTGCCTTTCTCCAGTTGAAAACTTGCTTGGAACAAAACCGTCTCCGGAAACTTTTCCGGAAAAATCACAGGATCACGGCCCCGGGGCCTACTTTTTGCGGAACACGATGCGCCCCTTGGTCAGATCGTAGGGCGACATCTCGAGCGTCACCGCATCGCCGGGAAGGATGCGGATGAAATTCATCCTCATCTTTCCGGAAATGTGAGCGTTCACCACGTGTCCGGTCTGGATCTCCACCCTGAACATCGTGTTGGGCAGAAGTTCACGGACCACGCCATCCACTCTGATTACATCGTCTTTTGCCACGTCAGAATCTCCGGTTCACTGTCGGTTATAAGGACCATATGTTCGAAATGCGCGCTCCACGCGCCGTCATGCGTACGGACCGTCCAGCCGTCCCTGCGGTCGACGACGATCCTCTCCGTGCCGAGATTGAGCATCGGTTCGATGCACAGCACCATGCCGGGGACGAGAACGGGCCCGCCGCCCCAGCCGGAATAGTTGGGGACCTCGGGAGGCTCGTGCAGATGGATGCCGCACCCGTGCCCCACGTATTCGCGGACGATCCCCAGATGGCTCCTGCGGGCGGCCATCTCCACGGCCCGGCTGATGTCGCCGACCCGGCGGCCGCACCGGGCGGCGGAAATCCCCTGTTTCAGGGCGGCGCGGGTCCCCTCCAGCAGACGGCAGATCTCCGGAGAGGGATGCGCCTCCATGCTGACGGTCACGGCGGTGTCCCCCAGCGCGCCGTCGAACTCCACGCCGACGTCGATGCTCACGATGTCCCGCGGACCGATGACCCGGTCGGGCCGGGCGATGCCGTGCACGACCTCGTCGTTGACGGAGATGCAGATGTTGCCCGGGTAGCCGTGGTAATTCAGAAAGGCGCTCTTGCCGCCGGAAGCGCGGATCAGCTCGCCGGCGCGCACGTCCACGTCCATGGTCGTCATACCCGGACGGATCGACTCGGCGATCATGTCGCGCACCTGGGCCGTGACCGCCGCCGCGCGGCGGATACGCACGATCTCCTCGGGCGTGTGAACGTTCTGCCCTCTGGCCATAAAACTATTTCTCCAGCGCCTCGATCAGCCGGGTGAGGATCTCGCTGCTCGAGGTGGATTCGATGGTCAGCAGCTGCCCGGACTTCTCGTAGAAGTCGATCAGGGGCAGGGTCTGCTTGTAGAAGACCTGGAGACGGGACTTGGCCGTCTCGAGGGAGTCGTCGCTGCGCTGGTAAAGGGGCGAACCGCACTTGTCGCAGATGCCCTCCACCTTGGGCGGCATGAAAAGCTTGTTGTAGATGGCGTCGCAGCCGCGGCAGTTCAGCCGGGCGGTCAGACGCTGGATGAGCATTTCGTCGGGGACCTTGAAGTACACCACCATCTGGAGTTTCCGCCCCAGCGCCTTCAGCGCGTCGTTGAGCAGTTCGGCCTGAGCGACCGTGCGGGGGAATCCGTCGAGGATGAACCCGGCCTTGCAGTCGTCCCTGGTCAGCCGGCTGCGGACCATGCCCGCGACGATCTCGTCGGGGACCAGCTGTCCGGACTTCATCAGGGCGTCGGCCTTTTTGCCCAGTTCGGTCCCCGCCGCCACCTCGGCCCGCAGCAGATCCCCCGTGGAGATGTGCGCCAGAGGATACTTGGCCAGGACCTGTTTCGAAACCGTTCCCTTCCCCGCCCCGGGAGCCCCGAGGAAGACCAGATTGTGTTCAGTGCTCATTTGGATAGATCCCTTTTGTGTAAAAATTCGAAAACCGCGTCGGCGGAAATCTCCGTCTGCTCCCCGTCCGCCATGTTTTTGACGATGACGGTGTTTTTCTCCATCTCGCTGTCGCCGCGCACAACGGCCAGGGGCGCGCCGCTCCTGTTGGCCTCCCGCAGCTGGGCTTTGAAGGAACGCTCCTCAAGCTCGAGCCCGACGGGAATGCCCGCCGCACGCAGTTCGTCGGCGAGGGCCAGATTTGCCAAGCGCGCCTGCGCGTTCAGGCCGACCAGGTAGGCCACGGGCCCCGCGGGCGCGGGCGCTTTGACGCCGAGGGCCTCCCGGGCCAGCAGCAGCCGCTCCACCCCGGCGGCGAATCCCACGCCGGGAACAGGACGCTTGCCGCCGGGCAGGAAGAGCTCGTACCGCCCTCCCCCCGCGATGGCCGTCTGGGGTCCCAGCGCCGGATGGGTCACCTCGAACACCGTATGGACGTAATAATCCAGCCCCCGGACCAGCCGCGGATCCACTTTGTACGGGATCTTCAGCGCATCCAGAGCCCGGCGCACCTCGTCGAAATACCGGCGGGAATCCTCGCTGAAACTTGCGACGTAATCGGGCGCGCCCGCGACGATCTCGCCGCAGGACGGCTGCTTGCAGTCGAGGATGCGCCAGATGTTGCGCTCGAACCGGGTGCGGCAGTCGTCGCACATGGCGTCGAGATGGCGGGCAAAGTAGTTTCGCAGCAGCTCCTCGGCAGGCCCCCTGTCGCCGGACACCCCGCGGGTGTTGACGGCGATGACGAAATCCCCCAGCCCGATGGCGCGCAGAAAGGCGCCCAGCATGGCGATGCATTCGGCGTCGATGAGGGGCGCGCAGCGGCCCACGTTCTCCACGCCGATCTGATGGAACTGACGGCGGCGTCCGGCGGCCGGACGCTCCCCGCGGAACATGGGGCCGAAGTAACGGACGCGCTGCTCGACCTGATTCATCACATCGGTATTGGAGAGGGCGCGCATCACCCCCGCCGTTCCCTCGGGACGGAGGGTCAGACTGCGTCCGCCCCGGTCGGAAAAGGTGTACATCTCCTTCTGGACGACCTCCGTCTCGCTCCCGAGGCCCTTCTGAAAGACCTCGGTGTACTCGAAAACGGGCGTCCGCAGCTCGCCGTAGCCGTACCGGGAAAAAATCTCGGAACCGATGCGCTCTATCTCGCGCCACTCGCGGGCCTCGGGCTCGAAGATGTCCGCCGTCCCGGGAGGAGGGGAAAATGCCGCCATGTCACGATCTCCAAAAAATCAGCACGCCCGACGAAAAACTTTTCGTCAGGCGCGCGTTTACAGCTGTGTCTTCCCGACCCTGTCCAACATTATTTGAAATCGGCGGGATTGAGCTTCTCGACGGCATCCTTGAGTTCCTTGCCGGCGCGGAATTTGACAACGGTGCGCTCGGGGATGACGACTTCGTGCTCCGGAGCGTTGGGGTTGCGGCCCTTGCGGCTCTTGCGGACCTTGATCTCGAAGACGCCGAAATTGCGCAGTTCAATGGTACGGCCGGAAATCAGCTCCTCGGCGATGTGATCGAGAGTCTTCTGAACGACCTCGGCGACTTCACCCTGGTTGAGGTTGGTTTCCCGTGCGATTTTGACGACTAAGTCACGTTTTGTCATTGTATTAAATCTCCTGTATAGACGACTGGATGAAGCGGGCCTCATCCGTATGCACATATATAATATTGCTCCAAAACCCCGCCGTGTCAACAGCGGTTTGCAAAAAAAGAGGCTTTTTTGTGCATATTTCCGGGAAAACGGGAAAATCCGGCGCTCCCGCGGCGCATCGGCTCCCCGTGCGGCCCCCGCCCCTCCGGGACCGGCTTGAAAATAAAAATCTCCATGTTATATTATGCGGAGAAATCGTGTCCGCGAACAGAACGATGGGAGACTTCCATGGCGAAACTGACATTCACCGTTTTTTCCGATCTGCACCACCACCCCGCCTGGTACAAGACCGAGGCCCCGGAGCGCCTTGCGGCCATTCAGCAGCGTGCCCTCGACAGCGGTTCGGCATTTCTGCTCCACCTCGGGGATTTCAGTCACCAGCCCTCCCGGTATCCGGAGCTGATCCGGCAGTACAAAGAGTTCTCCCTGCCCGGCTACTTCGTTCTGGGCAACCACGAATTCGACATCGACTACTATGAAACGGTGCTGGAGACCATGGGTCTCGAGAGCGGCTACTACTTCTTCGACAAGTCTGGCTTCCGCTTCATCCAGCTGGACGAAAACTATTTCCGGGACTTCCCCGGCGTGTATTTCCACTACTCGGCCCGCAATTACTTCGACCACCCCCAGTCCCGGGACTGGATGCCCCCCGAGGAGATCGACTGGCTGCGGCGGACGGTGGAGAGTTCGCCCTATCCCTGCATCCTCTCCAGCCACGCGCCCCTGGACTACCCCAACGGCGCGGGCGTGAGATGCAAGGAGCCCGTCCGGGAGATCATCAAAAACTCGCAGAACACCCCCGGCAAAGTCATCCTCTGCATGAACGGCCACTACCACCGCACGGGGCTGGACATCATCGACGGCGTGGCCCGGCTGGACGTCAACTCCGCCTCCTTCAACTGGGTGCCGACCCCCCACTACCTCTTCCCCGAGGAGTGGTACAAAATCTACGAGTGCGCGGGCAATCAGGTGATCTACGCCGATCCCCTCAGCGCCGTCGTCACGCTGGACTCAGACGCCCGCACCATCGACATCGAGGGGTGCAAAAGTTCCTTTGTTTACGGCGTCGATACGGAGAAGAGCGGCAACAGCTCGGGCTACCGCCTCTGCACCCCCGACATGGTCTCGGGGCACGTCAATTACTAATGGTGGGCATAGAAGCCGCGGAATTTCTCCTCGGGAACGGAGTAGCGCAGCGTGAGGCCACCGCCGTCGGACTCCCGGCGAACGTATTCGTAATACGGAGGGAGGGGCTCCCGGGACAAAATGTCCTTCCCCTTCTTTTCGACCCTGCGGAATGAATACCACCCTTTCCCGGCGTAGTCGAGAAAGTCCTTTTCCGAAAGGCGGCACTCCCACTTGAAGCCCATGGTGGACCCGCGGACTTCGATGTCGCGCGCGCCGGCGGGAAAGTAGTGTTCCTTCTGCCACTTGTTGAGGTGGGGGATGTTTGAGATGCTGTTTCCCGTGTAAGTCACGTCGCGGCCGGTGCGGCCGAGGATCATGGCGCCGATGCCGAACAGGAGAAATGCGAAAATCGGTCCCACACAGCCGAAGACCTCCCCGTTCCGGTGCCGCCGGAAGGGAAAGACGATCCCCGCGGCCGCGGCCAGGATCAGCGTCGCGGGAAGCCCCAGCAGAAAAACATCCCGCTCATAATACCATGTGAGGACAAAAAAGGAGAGCCAGAGGAGAAATCCGGGCACGAGCCACAGCCCGACGCTCTGCAGACGGGAACGGGGCTTCTCCTCCATAACAGCATCGGTCTTGAGCAGCGACCTCCGGGCGACTTCGAAGAGAACGGCGGAGAGAGTCAGGAAAACGAGGATGAAAACGACGATCTCGCAGTTTGCGGGAACGCCCAGCTTCTCCAGCACCCAGAGGGGCGCGAGCCCCGCCGGGAGCGAGAAAAAGGCGCAGGGGAGGACGATGACGACAAAAAAAGCGATCCAGCGCAGGAAACGGTAAACACCTTCCGTGCCGGACCGGGCGATCATGCAGAGGGCCTCAGATACCGGAGGCCAGGCCGTCGGAGACGCCAAGGGTCGTCAGCGGCTGATTGACCAGATCGAAGTCCGCCTTTGCCTTGACCGCCTCGCCGCCGGCGGCGGGCTTCTCCGCCGGACGCTCGGTCAGCTTTTTGTTGTAGGCGGTCTCGGCCTTGAGGAGCTCGCCCTCGGCCCGGAGCCGCGCCGCCTCGAGCTCGCTCTTGAGCGCATCGATGCTGTCGGCGTCGATCTTGCTCACACCGAGGGTATTCAGCACCTGGAAATAGGCGACGTACATGTTGCCGAGGGAGACGATCCGGGCGATCTCCTTCTCGGCGGTCTCCAGACGGATGTGGTCCAGTTCCAGCTGAGAGAGCTCCCCGGTGGTCTTGCTGTTGGCGAGGGCCCACTGGAGATTCTTACGGTAGGTCTTGCAGACGCGGTCATCGATGGCGAAACGCTCCTTGACGGAGAGCAGATCGGCGTGGCTGATCCGGACCTGCGCCATGATCCCGACGCCCATGGAATAGGCCTTGGCCTCCTCGACGTCGGCCATGCTGTCGTAGGCCATGTAGCTTGCGATGTGCTGGGGCAGTTTCAGCAGATTGTACGCCGCGGTGATGCCGATGCCGTACCACGAGGCGTGATAGAGGTAGCTGTTGTTGTCGTTGGTGAAATCGATGAAGATCCTCGCGTTGGGGAGCATCTTGACCAGTTCCTTGCGGCAGTCGGTGACGTTGATGTGCTTGCGCATATCCGTCTCGTAGAGCTCCGGACGCTCCAAGAGGGCGATCTGCTCCATGAGGGCGAGATCGGGGAACTCCAGACGGGGAACGGTATCGAGCACGGACTCGTCGAGGCGGATCTGCCCCGAGGGATCCAGCCCCAGCAGGGCCCGCAGCTCCACGCAGCTGTTTTCGTAACTGCGGATGTAATTGGTCAGGCGTTTTTCCATATCGACGAACTGGCGGGTCTCGTCGAAGGCGCGGAAGGGCGTGATGGCCCGGGATTTGCTCAGTTTCTCGATGAGCTCGTAGCGGCCGCGGCAATCCGCGAGCAGTTTGCGGGTGATGCCGATGGCCCGCTGGGCGGCCGCCACGCGGAAGTAGGACTTGACCACGTCGAGGGTGAGGTTCTGGCTGGTCCGGCGCAGACGCTGCTGCCGCATCAGCTCCCGGTCGTTGGCCTGAACGGTGTTGAAAAAGGCCAGACCGAAATCGAGGGTGGAAAGCGCAAGTTCGGTGCTGAAGACGTTGACGTTGCGGTCGGTGCTGGTGCTGTAGCCGTAAGTCATGCCCGACCCCTCCAGTTTTTTGCTGGAGGACGCGGCGGTGTTGCTGCGGGCGGTGAAGGAGTTTTTGATGTTGAGCTCGGGCAGCATGCCCAGCATCTCGGCGGTCTTCTGTTCGCGGGCCACCTGCTCCTCGAGCTGACGGACCTTGAGTTCGAGATTGTTCTTCTGCGCCAGCTCGATGCAGTCCCTGAGGGAAAGCACCTTGCCGTCGGCGGGCTGTTTGAAGCGGGACGTCTCGAAATGCTTCATCGCGTTTTCGGCGCGCTCGTTTCTGAAATCTTCCTCGGACTTGCATCCGCCCAGCAGGACGGCGGACACGGCGGCAACGGTCAGGACCGCGGCTGAAAACATCTTTCTCATATACGAACCCAATCTCGATACGGTTGATATCCACATGCACACACCCGATAAGATAACCCCGGTCCCCCGAAAAGTCAATCCTCTCCCTGAGCTTTTGACGAAAATCTTGAGATTTTTTTCGCATTTCCTCCGTCCCGGCGGCGCTTTGCGGTGATTTTGCCGTTTCCCGCCTCTTGCATTGAAAGGGAAGAGGTGATATATTATACGGAATGGAGAGTCGCATCACGCGCAACCCGTCAGGCGTACTCTGTTACATTTTTTTGTGGAAGGCACAGCGCTATGGAAAATCAGTACAAGCAGACCGGCAAGAGGATCGCCGAGATCCGTCAGGTCCTCGACATCCCGGTCGCGGAAATGGCCAAGCTCACGGAAATGAGCGAGGGGGAGTACCTCAAGCACGAGAGCGGCGAAGTGGATTCGCCCTTCTCTTTCCTCTACACCTGTGCGAAGCGTTTCAACGTCGATGTCAGCTCCCTCATCGCCGGCGATTCCCCCAAGCTCTCCTTCTACACCGTCACGCGCAAGGGCGGCGGGTTGCCCATCAAGAGAAGAAAAGACCTTCAGTATCAGCATCTTGCCGCCCGGATCAAGAACCGCAGCACGGAACCGCTCCGGGTCACGGCCCAGTATCAGGACGAAAGCCTGCCCATCGAGCTGTCGACTCATTCCGGACAGGAGTTCGACTTCGTCCTTTCCGGGCAGCTGCGCATCCAGCTGGGGAGCAAGGTCGAGCTCCTCAATCCCGGCGACAGCGTCTATCTCGACGCCGGTCATCCCCACGGCATGGTGGCCGCCAACAAGGAGGGCTGCGAATTCCTCGCCATCGTCATCCGCGGCGAAAGCGAGGAGCCCCTGGAGTTCGAGGCGGACAGCGGAAAACCGGAAAAACAGGGCAAGCGCCGCCTGATCTATCAGGACTTCATGGAGGAAGTCCTCGACGAGAACCAGCATCTCAAGTCCGTGCGTTTCCACTATCCCGACAACTTCAACTTCGCCTACAACGTGGTGGATGAGCTCGCCCGCAGGTATCCCGAGAAACGGGCCATCGCCTGGATGAGCCGCAATCACGAGCGCCGGGATTTCACCTTCACCGAGATATCCCGTTACTCCCAGCAGGCCGCGAACTATTTCGCCTCTCTCGGGATCAAGAAGGGCGATCACGTCATGCTGGTGCTGCGCCGCAACTGGCAGTTCTGGGTCATCATCAACGCCCTGCACCGGATCGGCGCGGTGGCGCTGCTGGCCAGCAACCAGTTCCTGCCCAAGGATTTCAAGTACCGTTTCGAGCGTGCCAAGGTCCGCGCGGTGATCTGTTCCGTCGACGGGACCATGACCGACGCCGCCGAAGAGGCCGCAAGCAGCGTCCCCTGCGTGGAATTCAAGATCGCCGTGAACGGCGCCTACAAGGACTGGCTGAAATTCGACGAGGAGTTCGTCAAGTATTCCGACAGCTTCCCCCGTCCGGCGGACCTCAGGGCGACGGATCCGGCCATCATGTTCTTCAGCTCCGGCACGGCGGGATATCCCAAGGCCATCGTCCACTGCCACACCTATCCCCTGGGCCACATCATCACCGCCCGCTGGTGGCAGCAGGTGGATCCCGACGGCCTGCACCTGACCATCTCCGACACCGGGTGGGCCAAGTCCCTGTGGGGCAAGATCTACGGCCAGTGGCTCTGCGAGTGCGCCGTCATGGTCTACGATTTCGACCGTTTCGACGCGGACGACATCATGAACCTCTTCAAGGACTTCGGCATCACCTCCTTCTGCGCGCCGCCGACCATGTACCGCTTCTTCATCAGAGAGGATCTCTCCAAGCACGATTTCTCCAGCCTGAAGCACGCGGCCATCGCGGGCGAAGCGCTGAACCCCGAGGTCTTCAACCAGTTCTACAAGGCCACCGGCCTCAAGATCATGGAGGGTTTCGGCCAGAGCGAGACCACCATGGTCCTGGGCAACATCATCGGCATGGTCCCCAAGCCCGGCTCCATGGGCAAGCCCTCGCCGCTCTACAACGTGGAACTCCACGACGCGGACGGCAACCAGGTCAAGTCCGGCGAAGTGGGCGAGATCGTCATCAAGGCCGAACCCTATCAGGTGCCCGGGCTTTTCGTCGGCTACTACGGCGAAGACGAAGCCAACGCGGCCAGCTGGCATGACGGCTTCTACCACACCGGCGACACCGCCTGGTGCGACGAGGACGGCTACTACTGGTACGTGGGACGGGTCGACGACGTCATCAAGTCCTCCGGCTACCGCATCGGTCCCTTCGAGATCGAATCGGTCATCATGGAGCTGCCCTACGTGCTGGAGTGCGCCGTGGTCGGCGTGCCCGATCCCCTGCGCGGCCAGATCGTCAAGGCCTACGTGGTGCTGACCAAGAACCAGAAGCCCTCCGAGGATCTGGTCAAGGAGATCCAGAACTACGTCAAGACCCACACGGCGCCCTACAAGTATCCCCGTCAGGTCGAATTCATCGAGGCCATGCCCAAGACCACCAGCGGCAAGATCCGCCGCAACGAACTGCGCAAAATGAGCAAATGAATGAAGCGGTGACCATCGTTCCGGCCGAAAGACGCGATCTGCCGGCCGTCGCGGCGCTGGCCCCCGCGATCTGGCAGTACGCCTACGGGAAGATCCTGTCGCAGGAACAGATCGGTTACATGCTCAAGATGATGTACGCGCAGGAGGTCCTGCAGGCGGACTTCGACCGCGGCGTCAAATTCCGTCTCATCAAATCCGGAGAAGAAACCGTCGGTTTCTTCTCCTTTTTCGAGTACGGAGACGATCACACGACGATCAAGCTGGACAAGCTCTATCTTCTGCCCGCGTACCACGGGCGGGGGATCGGCTCCATGGCGCTGCGCCATCTCGCCGAATGCGCCTCCGACGCGGGCTACGGGAAACTCCGGCTCAACGTCAACAAAAACAATCTCCGGGCCATCGCGGCCTACACGAGAAACGGCTTCAAGAAGAAGGAAAGCGTCAAAAACGACATCGGAAGCGGCTTCTTCATGGACGATTTCATCATGGAAAAGAAACTCATGTGAAAATGGCGGGCGGCGGCAAAATAAGATCGTTTCTGTTCTTCGTTCTGAAACTGGCGGTCGCGGCGGCGGCCGTCTGGTATCTCTTCCCCCGGGGCGAGGAGGCTGATGCCCTCAAAAACGGGCTCCGCCATTTCGATATGCTGTACCTCGCGGCGGCGGCCGCCGTCTATTTCGGCCACATGCTCGTCGCGGCGTGGCGCTGGGGCCGTCTGGCCCGGATGCTGGGCGTCGATCTCAGCGGCAAAGAGGCCGTCTCGCTCACCATGCAGGGATACTTCTTCTCGCTGGTGATCCCCGGCGGAGCCATCGGCGGGGACGTGGTGAAGATGGGCGTCATTTCCAGCCGTTCCCGGTCCGGCGAAAAATTCGAAGGCGTGTTCACCGTGCTGATGGACCGCATCACCGGCATGATCGCGCTTTTCACGATGGCGCTGGTCCTGATCCCGCTCTCCCGGCGGGTCCTGCTGAACGCCGAACTGCCGGGTATCTCCGGCCGGGAAGATCTCAGGCTCCTGCTGATCGCCGCCCTCGTTCTGCTCTGCATCGCGGGACTCGCGGCCAGCTGCGTCATATTCTTTCACCGGCAGGTGCGCAAAGTCGCGCTGCTGGGCAAACTGATGGACTTCGGCGACAGGCTTTCCGGCGGTCTCGTCTCCCGCATGACGGCGGCCGCGGACGTCTACTCGGGCAAGTGGAAGGAACTTCTGTTCCTGATCGCGGTCAGTGTTTTCGGCGTCCACCTCATGACCGCCCTCCCCGTTTGCCTGCTGCTGATCGGACTGGACATCCCCTGTCCCGTGCTCACGGTGATCACGGCGCTGACCATCGGCAACATCATCGGCCTCATCCCCCTGTTTCCCGCGGGCGTCGGCGGCCGGGACGTGACGGCCGTGGTCATCATGACGGCCGGCGGGATCGCGGGAGCCGACGCCAAGATCGTCCAGCTGGTCTACACGGGGATCCTCCTTTTGACCAGTCTTGCCGACGGTCTGTTTTTTGTCTTCGACCGGGGCAGAAAGACGGGGAACGATCCGGGAAAGGAGCCGCGGCCATGAGCGAGACCCAGTTGGAAATGAATTTGAATCCCGCCACCGGCAACCGGCTGCGCGACGCGCTGGAGCACGGGGATTTCGTCACGCTGATCGAGACACAGGTCCCCCCGGCGGAAATGGACAGAGACGCGGGACTCCAGCGCCTCGAAGCGCTGGAAAAGACCGTGCTGGCCCGTTCCGAAGGGTACGCCGCCCTCGCCGTCGTGGACAACAGTTCCCGTTCCGACTGGAGGGCCGCGGAGCTGGCTTCCGGCCTCCCCGGGGACAACAGGGACAGGCATCTCGTCTACCTCTCCGGCGCGGAGATGGATGAAAAAAGCGTCTCCGATCTGCTGCACGTTGCGGCCCACGCCGGTCTGCGCAACATCGCGGCCGTTTCGGGGGAGATCCCCGAAAAACTGCGGACGGCCCGGAGCTGTTCTCAGACCCCCTTCACGGAAAGCACGGACATCCTGAGGATGCTGACATCGCCTCCCTACGACTTCTATGCGGGCGCGACGGTCAATCCGTTCCAGTACACGCCCTACACGCTGCTGGGCAGTTACTACAAGATGGCGAAGAAATTCTCCTGCGGAGCGGGATTTCTGGTGACCCAGGCCGGCTGGGACATGCTCAAGCTGCAGTCGCTGACCTGGTATCTCACCGGGCGGAGCATGTTCTATCCGCACATCGCGCGGCTGATTTTGCTCTCGCCGGAAAGGGCCGACAGCATCCGCTCCGGCGGCATGCCGGGGATCAAGCTCTCGCGGGATATGAAAAAAATGCTCGACCGGGAGCTGACCCTTTCGAAAAATCAGTTCGAGTCCGTGCAGTACCGCCGGCTGGAACTTCAGGCCGCAGGCTGCCGGCTCCTCGGGTTCAGCGGCGTCCAGATCTGCGGCGCCGACATCCCCGCCAAAGCGGAGTTCGTTCTGCAGAGGATCCGCGCCGCCCTGGAGGAGTTCTCCAGCTTCGAGACCTGGCTGGACGAGTACAACGCCTTCATGGCCGGAACGGAGATCGCCCCCTTCGCGGGCGACTTCCAGCTGTACGACAGGGTCCTCCACCGGAACTACCCCTTCGACGCACCGCCGGAAACGCGGGAACTGCCGGAGCCGGAAGTCTCTCTTCCCGAGAAGGCCGGATATTTCTCGAGGTCCTTTCTTTTCGGGGAGACGGAGGGAGAACGTCCCGGCCGCTCCGGCTGTCTCAAGCGCCTGCTGACCGGCTGCCGGGGCTGCCGCGTCTGCCATCTGCCGGTCAAAAATTTCATCTGTCACGAAACCTGCCCCATGAAGCTGCTCAACGGGATCTGCGGAGACGTGGACGCCGACGGGGACTGCCCCGTCACGGGCCGGGAGTGCGTCCATCACCGCATCCTCCGGCTCGCCCACTGGCGCAACCGCCTGCCCGAACAGGAAAAACTTATTTTTACGGACGATTGAACCCGGGCGCGGCTTGCCTGTCACCGGATCCCGTTCCATATTCAGTTCAACAGGAGAAAGATCACGATGAAAAAAATTATTTTTCTCGCCCTCGTGCTGTGTCCGGTCCTCCGGCTGGGCGCCGACAGTCTGCCTTTCCGCAGCGGGATCATTCTGGCGGCGGAGCTGAGTTCCGCCGAACAGAAAATCAGCGATTTCGACGAGGCCGACTACCCCGATCTGCCGCGCCAGAACCGGATCTACGCGGCGGTGACGCTGACGCTTTTTCCCGGCCGGGCCCTCTCGCGGCACGACTATGTCCTGAGCGCCTTCGGCAACGACGCCAGGTGCGTCGCCATCCGGACCGGCGACGGGCCCTGGAAATGTCTCTCCGGCGACATCGATATCGCCGAAAAGGGGAAAAAATACGGGATGCTCTTCATCCTCGACAGCCGGGTCGCCGGTTTGAATCCGACGGAAAAACTCGGTTTGAAATGCTGCTATCCGCCTGAAAAACACGCGACGACCGGTCTTGTTTTCAGAAACTGCCGCGACCGGGCGCTCACCCCGGCCTCCCGGGTCCCGTCGGGGGGGATCCTCGCTCCGCAAAAATGAAGCAGCCGAAATTTCTGCCCATGACCCGGCAGGAGATGGCAGAGGCCGGGTATGACGAACTGGATATCCTCATCGTCACGGGAGACTGTTACGTCGATCACCCCTCCTTCGGCGCGGCCATCATCGGACGGCTCCTCACCGGATGCGGCTACCGGGTGGGCATCGTCGCCCAGCCGGAATGGAGCGATCCGGAGTGCCTGCGCGTCATGGGCCGTCCCAAAATCGGCGTCGGCGTCACCAGCGGCAACATGGACTCCATGGTCAACCTCTACACGGCGGGGCGGCGCAAGCGCAAAGAGGACATGTTCAGCGAAAACGGCGTCCCCGGCCGGCGGCCGCCCCACGCGCTGCCGGTCTACACCCAGCTGGTGAAGCAGGCCTTCCCCGGCATCCCCGTCATGATCGGCGGGCTGGAAGCCAGTCTCCGGCGGATCGCCCACTACGATTACTGGCAGGACAAGATCCGTCCCTCCATGCTGGTGGACACCAAGGCGGACATCATGGTCTACGGCATGGGCGAGCGTCCGACGCCGGAGGTTTTCCGCCGCTTCGCCGCGGGGGAACCTCTCGACAATATCCCGGGCACGGCCCGGCTGCTGGGCAAAAAGGCGGCCGAGGTCTTCGTCCCCGGCGACAGGTACCTCGAACTGCCGAGCTACGAGGAGACCCTGAAAAACCGCGACGCCCTCATGACCGCGACGAAAATGGTGGAGTCCGAAATGAATCCCTTCGGCGGTCACGGGCTGATCCAGCGCTACGGCGACCGCCTGCTCGTCATCGAGCCCCCGCCCCTTCCGCTGGAATCCGAGGAGCTCGACCGGGTGCACGAACTGCCCTACGCGCGGAGGCCCCACCCCTCCTACAAGGGCAGGATCCCCGCCTACGAGGCGATCACCACCTCGGTGCAGGCCGTGAGAGGCTGCCCCGGCGGATGCGCCTTCTGCGGTCTGGTCGCCCATCAGGGACGGTGCGTCATGAGCCGCAGCGCGGAATCCATCGAGCGGGAAGTGGACACCATTTCCTCCGATCCCCGTTTCCGGGGCACGATCAGCGACGTCGGCGGCGCCGCGGGCAACATCTTCGGCAGCACCGCCGACAGATCGATCTGCGCCAAATGCAAACGCTCCAGCTGTCTCTTCCCCAAGCCCTGCCCCAACTATCACTGCGACGGTCTCGCCCTGCGGGATCTGCTGCGGGCTCTGCGCCGGCATCCCAAAATCAAGCACGTGTTCATCAACTCGGGCATCCGGCTGGATCTGGCATTGCGCCAGCCGGAGCTGCTGGAGGAGATCATCCGCTGTCACGTCTCCGGTCATCTCAAAGTGGCCCCGGAGCACCTCGACCCCAAGGTCCTGAGGCTCATGCGCAAAAGCTCCGCCGAAGAATTCCACCGCTTTGTGGAGATCTTCGAAAAACTCAGCAAGAAGTTCGGGCTCGAACAATACATCGTACCGCTGTTCATCTCGAACTTTCCGGGGTGCACCGACAAGGAGATGAAAACCGTTGACGATTACCTCAACTCCCGGCACTGGAGCCTTCAGCAGGTGCAGGACTACATCCCCCTGCCGATGACCATGGGGGGCGCCATGTACTACTGCGGCAAGGACCCCGACGGCAACCCGATCCCGGTCAACCGCGGTCTGGCCGAGCGGCGGCCCCAGATCCACGTGCTGAAAAAACGCCGTTCGGGAAAAGACAAGTTCCGGAAATAGGCCGTTCGGCGCCGATTTTTCCGGCATATTTCGGTTTTATCCGCCTCTTTCTGCTTGACAAACGGGAGAATCGGGATATATTACCTGGATGTTCCCTTCGCGGGCAAGGGACGGCTTTCGACATTTGTCCGAAAATGGAAGGGCATGACGAAATGTCAATATTCAGGAAAGGATCATCCTCATGAAAGAGTACGACTTCTTCTTTTTCTTGAACCTCTTTCTCGCGAGGTGGAAAAGGATCGTTCTCTGCGCGTTCGTCGCCATGGCGGCGACGTTTGCCGTCTGCAAATACTGCATCAAGCCGGTGTACTCATCATCCGTCACCATCTTCTGCGGGCGCATCCTGAATGAAGCCTCGCCGCAGAACATGACGCAGAGGCAGTTCATCACCGATTACACCGGTTCGCTGAATATCGGACTGCAGCTGGTGAACGACTACCGTGAACTGCTGAAATCCGACCGCATCAAGGACAAGGTCCTGGAGGCGGTGAAGCCCTATATCTCCCGGCCGAGGTTCTATTCCCACGTCATCGTCAACGCCGTACGGCAGACCCGCATCATTTCCATCGAAGTGCAGACCCATGACGCGAAACTCTGCCAGATCATGGCGAACGCCTACGCCGACGCCTTCATCGGAGAGATCCAGAACATCATGCACATGCAGAACTCCCAGATCATCGACCGGGCGAAACTTCCCGAATGGCCCATTCAGCCGAAGCCCGTCAGGATCGCCGCCGCGGCGTTTGTCCTCGGCGGTCTGCTGGCCTACCTTTTCTTCTTCACGATGACGCTGCTCGACTCCACCATCAAAAATCCCGATGAGGCCTCGTCTCTTCTGGCGCTTCCCATGATCGGAACGATCCCCCAGGACGAAGAGCTCACCGACGAAAACTACAACGGCGATCTCGTTCTCTCCACTGCGGGCGGTTCCAAATCGACGGCGCTCTCGGAACATTTCCGCGCCGCCCGCGTGAATCTCCAGTACAGTATCGTCAGCAAGAAGGAGCAGGGGCTCGTCTACATCATCACCAGTTCCGTTCCCGCGGAGGGCAAAAGTTTCAACGCCTCCAACCTCGCCGCCTCGATGGCTGAGTCCGGCAAGAAAGTCCTCCTCGTCAACTGCGATCTGCGCAAGCCCACGCTCCAGAAGATCTTCAAATGCCACGCCGAATTCGGACTGGTCAACTATCTCATCGGAGAAAAGAGTTTCGACGAGATCGTCCGCAGAAACGTCATGGATCTTCCTCTGGACGTGATCTTCTGCGGTCCGATCCCGCCCAACCCCGCGAAGCTCCTCGTATCGGAGGAATTCGAAAAACTCGTTGAGGAGCAGCGGAAAAATTACGACTGCATCTTCCTGGATACGCCGCCCATTCTTTCCACCGCGGACGCCGTCATGATCGGCAAATGTGCCGACGCCGTCGTGATGGTCGTGCGCTGCGGATACACCCACTCCAAGCTCGTGCAGCAGTCCATCGACGAGATCAAACGGGCGAAACTCAATCTGGTGGGCATGATCCTGAATCGTTATCAGGACAGCGTGACGAAGCGCGGCTACGGCTACGGTTACAGCTACGGCTACGGCTACGGTTACGGCTACGGTTACGGCTACGGTTACGGTTACGGTTACGGCGAGGATGAGCATGCACGGAAACATTCGTGGTTCTCCCGGTTGACCCGGAAGATCTTCGGTGAAAAATCTCCCCGTCATCACCACCGTCATCATCACCGCCACACCGACGCCGGCGGGAGCGGTGACGGGCAGGATTCATGAAAGACCTGCATTCCCACCTTCTCCCCGGTCTGGATGACGGTGCGCAGTCCCTCGCGGACACGGAAAAGATGCTGAAAACAGCATCGGCCTCGGGGATATCCGTCATCGCCGCGACGAGCCACTATTCGCGGGAAACGGACGGGAAATACGACGAGGCCTTCGAAAAAGCGGAGAACCTTGCTGAAAAGCATGGTATCCGGCTCCTGAAAGGAACCGAATACGATCTGGAGTACATTGCGGACGTCCCCCGGGAAAAACTGCGTCCCATCGGCGCAACGAAGTTTCTTCTGGTGGATATGAACCGCAACTATATCGTTCACGCCATGACGAATCTTTTTTTCGAACTGAAACTCGCCGGATTTCAGATCATTTTCGCCCATCCGGAGAGGATGCTTCGGGCGGACGACCTTGACAAACTCATCAACATCCTGACCGAGAACGACATCTATATCCAGATGGACTCGGGGAGCCTCGTCGGACGCTACGGACATCTCGCCAGAAAAAACGCTTTCCGCATCCTCGACCGGGGCGGCTGTCATCTGCTCGGAAACGACGCGCATAATGCGCACCATTTTCTTTTCCGGGAAAGCCGCACCATTTTAAACAAGCATTACGGTCCGGGTCTTTTCGAACTTCTTGCGGAAAAAAATCCCTCCGCGCTTCTTGCCGGGGAAGATCTGATCCCCTCCCCGAAACGCAAGGGTTTCTGGGAACGCCTTCTGCACGGCAGAGGGTGAGTTCAACGCTCAACGTTACTTCTTCAATTCTCCGCCGGAAAGAGCCGTGTGGAACCGGAGTCCCGCGTACACGCCGTTGACTGCGATGAAAAGCAGGAAGAGGATCGCGATGTAGTACTTGAGCAGGACGTGGCACCGGGAGATTTTCAAGACCTCTCCGGTCGTCACGAAAAACTGCCGGTCGGAGAGATACCGTTTCATGATCAGTTCCCGGAAGTCATGGACCTTGCCGCAGAGAAGGAGAAGTTCGTCGAACATCCTCTTCTCAAGCTGTTTGAATTGCTCGGAAGACGCGGTTTTCTTACGTTGATCGTCCTGGGTCAGCTGCTTGAGCAAGTGCTCGTAATGGGACTTGGTCGCATTGAGCTCGGCCATGTTCTCCCTGAACTGAAGCGCGTCGGCCGCGTATTTCTCACGCAGTCCGATACTCTGCGAACCGCGGATCAGCGCCGCCAGAGAGGCGAAGAAACTGCCGTCGAGATTGTTCAGAGCAAGAGACGGTTCCTGTTCGGCCTTGGCCGCCGCCTTCGAGACGGGGGCGGGATTCCTGGCCTGCAGGATGTTGATGCCTTCCGCGGCGCCCTCATACCTTTCCTTCAGAACTTCGATCCTGCGCTCGAGGTCAAGGATGGTGGAACGGAGGAACACGTCGTCAACGGTGCTTCTCTTGTAACCGGGATTTTCAAAGACAAGCATGAGAAGGGGCCGGATGCGGTGGAGTTCCAGATCCTGCAAGCGGCACAGGATGTCCTCAAGGGATTCGCCGGAAGCGAGGGAAACGTTTTGCCCCATGACCAGCGTCTGAAGATCCCCGCATGTTCTCTTCAGATCCTGACAGACCAGTCTTGCGCGGTCCAGCGTGATCAGCAAGCCGTCCGCGGCGACGCCGTCGCGCAGGGCCCGGACCCGGGCGATGGACTCTGGTCTGGGCATGACCTTCGCCTCGAGTTTGGAATAGACGTCGAACCAGGTCGCCGGCACCTGCCGGAGGATGCGGCAGCTCTCCTGCGGCGAAAGCTTCCAGAAGGAGGACATGGCGATCTGCACGGAGGAGTGATCCAGTTTCTGGAGCGCCTCGGCATATTCGTTCTCAAGAGACTTGAGTTCGACGAGCGAGATAGTCTTGCTGCGATACGCAAGCTTGCTCTGGAAAGATGCGGCAAGGACACTTTTCTCCACGTCGATCCCGCTGATGTAAAAAAGCTTGCAGAAGTCACCAAAAGGCATTTTTCTTGCGAGATCGTTGTTCTCGTAGATCTGCCGTAAAACGGCCGTCGAAATGATGTCGTTCGCGCTGAAGGGCCTGTTACTGGGATAGACGATCGTCCGGCCGTTCCGCTGCAGCTGAACGGAGATCGGGCAGACGTAAGCCGATTCGCAGGGGCAGAGAAGAAAACCGGCGAGCGCGAAGAACAGAAGGACGGCCAGACTCGTCACGGCGAACAAAATCATCTTTTTCCAGTACCTGCGCACGAAACGGATGATCTCGCCGAAACCGATCTCCCGCGAGGATTCTTCCAACTGAACTGAGCCGGACATACTGTGCATCTCCTAAAATACTCCCGAACGTTCTGCCGCAAAAGTATAAACACGGCGATAATTTAGCACAAAACGGAGAAATGTCAAATGCTCTCGAAGCGAAAGAGGAAATTTTCTGCGGCATGTCACGGGACCGGCAGTCCCGGGCCGAAGCCGCGCGAGGAGGATCTCCGGCGGTTCGCTCTCAGTACAGGACGACGCGGCCCGTGGGGGGCAGTTCCGCCCGCAGTGCCGGATACTTGACGCGCATGTAATCGATGAACTTCTGCGGATCCTCGGTGTTGACGGCGAACATGTCGAAGTGCGCCGGCATCACCAGATCCGGACGGATGACGCCGGCGAGGTCCGCCGCCTCCTGAAAGGTCATGCAGCCGATGACGTCGTGGGTGAAACGCCAGGCATCCCGGCCGTTGATCGGCAGCAGGGCGAGGGAAAAATGCCATTTTCTGAGCCATGCGGCGATCCCCTCGTAGAGACAGCAGTCTCCGGCATGGTAGACGGTCACGCCGGGGCCCTCGATGACATATCCGAGATAGGGATACAGTCCGGTCTTTTCGTCCCGGTCCAGCAGTTCGTGGGCCGCGGGAACGGCGTGGATGCGGATGTCTCCGAGCGTGACGGTCTCTCCCGCGTTCATGCCGACGAGACGGTCCGCGGGAACCTCCGAAACGGACCTGCGGACTGCTTCGGGAACGATGAAACGGGCATCGGGCGAAGCCTGGGCGATGAGGGGCCACGAGGGACGGTCGATATGATCGCCGTGGTCGTGGGTGCCGCAGACGATCCGCGCATCGGCCGCCTCCTCCGCCCGGATCATCGGCGGGATCAGCCGGTTGGATCCCGGGGAAAGATAGGGGTCGAGGTACAGGAGATCGCTTCCGATCTTCAGCAGAAAACTGTGCTGTCCCAGGTGACAGAGGGCAAAATGCCCCGGTTCCGGCGTCAGAACGGCCATTTTTTCGAGAAGGGGATTTTTCATCGGATCACTCCATGCGTTTGCCGCCGTCGACGATGAGATTCTGCCCGGTGATCCCCCGCGCGCCCTCCGAAAGCAGAAAGAGCAGCGGCGGAACGACCTCTTCCGCCGTCAGCAGAAAGGGCAGCGCCTGATCGCGGAGCAGGTCTTTTTTGTCCTGTTCGGTCACGTAAAGTTTCAGCTGTTTTTCGGTCATGATCCAGCCGGGGGAGATCATGTTGACGCGGATCATTTCGCGGCCCAGCTCCCGGGCCAGGGCACGGGTGAAGCCCAGCAGGCCGGATTTGGCGGCGCCGTAGAGCGTGAAGGGGGCCAGACCGATCATCCAGTTGGTCGTGCCGAAGTTGACGATGCTCTTGCCCTCCCCGCGCCGGAGGAGCTCCAGCGCCGCGCGGGTCACCAGCACCGCCGGACGCAGATCGCTGTTGACGAAGGAAGCGAAGGCTTTTTCGTCCACGCCGTCGAAGTCGAGACGGCTGTCGGTGGCGGCGGCGTTGACGAGATAATCGACCGCGCCGCCCAGAAACGCCCCGGCCTCATCGACGAAGCGGGCGATCTCCGCCGGAACGGTCAGGTCGCAGCGGATGAACAGGCCCCGGCCCTGACAGCGGGCTTCGACACGGGCCCCGGCTTCGGCGTTCCTGCCGCAGAAGGCGACGCGCATGCCCAGAGACGCCGCCTGCACCGCGATCTCCTCGCCGATGCCGGAGCTGCCGCCCGTGAGCAGCAGACTTTTCCCGGCAAAGGCCCTGTCGCTGAAAATTTCCATTCGGGCCTCCTCTCCTCACGGAACGTAGACGATGACTTTGTTGCGCTCCTTTTCCCCCATGGCGGCCACGGCGTCGTGGATCTTTTCGAGGGGGAAGCGGTGGGAGACGATCAGGGAGGGATCGACAAGACCCCGCTCCATGAGCTTGACGGCGTTCTGCATCGCCAGCGGAGTCGTTCCGAAGGAAGCGTCCATCCGGCCTTCGAGGAAGTGGGTGTGTCCACCGTCCAGTTCGAACTTCTCGTGGGTGGTGATGCCGAAGACGTTCCACTTCGTCCCCCGGCGGCGCAGATCGACCATCTGCTTCACGGCCGCGATGGGACCGGCCGCCTCGATCACGAGATCGGGACCGTCGGGAATGATGTCGTAGACCTGCCGGGTGACGTCGCCGGAAAGCGCGTCGATGACATGGGTCGCGCCGCCGATGGTCCGGGCGTTGTTCCGGGCGTAGGCGCTGGCGTCGACGGCGATGAGCCGGCCCGCCCCGGCGGCTTTTGCCACCATGAGGCAGAGCAGACCGATGCCGCCCGTGCCGATGACCACCACGTCGTCGCCGACGCGGATCTCGCTCTTCTGGACGACGCCCTTCCACGCGCCGGAGAGGGGTTCCGTCAGGGCCGCCGCGTCGAAGGAGATGTTTTCGGGCTTGTGGAAGAGGCACTCCTCGCCGGTCACCATGTATTCGGCGAAGGCTCCGGGCCGTACGTTCTCCGGACCGTCGCCCCCCGTGGTGTAGGCGTGTTCGCAGTAGTGGGTGTTCCCCTCCCGGCAGTACCGGCAGACGCCGCAGTAGCCGGAGGGCTGGCAGATCACCTCGTCGCCCTCCTTGAAGTGCCGCACGCCCCGGCCGACGGCGGCGACCACGCCGGAGGGCTCGTGGCCCGGGATCAGCGGAAAGGTCACGTTCCGGCGGATCCCCTTGATCGCCTTGTAGTCCGTGGCGCAGAACCCGCAGGACCTGATGCGGACCAGCACCTCCCCGTCCCCCGGCTCCGGCGTCGGGACCTCCTCCAGAACAAGATCGTTGAAATCGTGCAGAACTGCGGCCAGCATAGACTGCTCCTTTCTCCCGGATCCCGGGCGGATCTGAAACTATTTTCCTTATGCGTATAAGCCGCCTTTAAGATAATCCCGGTTTCCGCAAAAGTCAAGGCGAAAAAGGGGTCCGGGGGGGGAAAACGCCGTTTTCAGAACTGCGTTTCCCACGAAGCAGTGCTCCGGCGGACCAGAGGCTTCACCTCTCCGGTCTCGGCCGTCAGGTCGAAACGGTCGATCTTGAGGCGGCGGACGAAGCGGGTCTCCAGCGGGAGTTCGTTTTCGACCGTCCCGGAGATGTTGTTCAAAGAAATGTTTTCCAGAACGGACGCCGCGTTGCCGGTCAGGATGACGGGCTCTTTGGCCCGGATCCTGAGATCCTCGAAAACCAGGTCATGGATCCCGCGCAGGGCGATGCCGTCGCCGCACCGGATGAGGATGGGGCTGCGTCCGCAGTCGAGATCGCAGTTTTTGAACGACAGATCGTGGATATGGGCATATCCCGTGCAGTTTTTGCGCAGATACCACTCCGGATGCTGGCTCAGGATGCCGTTGCCCCGGCAGTGGAGGACGAGGTCGTGGAACTGGCAGTACCTGATGGTGTCGTCGCTGGGGCATCCGATGCGGATCCCCTGACAGGGACTGTCCAGAACGCAGTTGGAGACGAGGACGTTCTCGCAGACGGCGGGCAGATCGGCCCCGCGGCGGATGGCCCGCAGGATCAGACAGTCGTCGCCGGTGCGGAAGAAGCTGTCGGAAACCGTCACGTTGCGGCAGGCGTCGAGGTCGATGCCGTCGTTGTTGATCATCTGCTGGCAGCCCGTGATCCGGATGCGGTCCGCGTGCACCTCGGTGCATTCGCAGAGCCACATGGTCCACCCGGGGGAATCGACGAAGGAGACGCCTTCGAACCGGACGTTCCGGCAGTTGAAGAACTGGATCATCCGCGTCCGGGGATGGGCGGGTTTCGGGAAAAACTCGCCGGGGGGAACGTTCCTGTCGTAGAAGAGGGGCCCCTGCCCGTTGATCTCGCCCTGCCCCGTGATGGCGACGTTTTCGGCGTCGGCGCAGGCGATGAAGCACTTGCGGCTGCCCTCGGGCGTCACCGGAAGTCCTGGATGATCGAAGTCGTCGTAATCGCGCCAGTCGGCGCTGCCGAGGAGGACCGCTCCGGCGGCAAGGCGCAGTTCGACGTGGCTTTTCATCCAAATCGTCCCCGAGGGATACGTGCCGGGTCCGAGGAGGACGGTCCCGCCGCCCGAGGCGCCGACGGCGTCGATGGCCCGCTGGATGGCGGCGCCCGTTTTTTCGGTGACTGCGATATCCATGATCCCTCCCGTCTGTCTGCGTTTTTCCGGATGCGGCCGTAATATACAGCGGCGGGGCGGCGTTTTCAAGACGCCGGGAGATTTTCGAGCCGCGTTTTGACGGCGGAGGCGACGAAGGGGCCCGTGATGTCCTCTTTCGGAAGCTTCAACAGCCGCACCCAATCGCTCTCGAGAGAGACGGTCACCAGTTCCGCCCGGCGCAGCAGCGCGTCGAAATAACCGCCGTCCCGGGGAGAAAGCGCCCGGCGGGTGAGGAAATAATCGCAGTCGATGTCCAGAATGAAAGCCCCGTATCGGCCGATGTCGCCGAATTGACGGAAAAGATAATCGCCCTCCAGCACGGAATCCGCCAGAGCACGACAACGCTTCGGCTCCCGGAGGAATTCGTTTTCCTCCGGCCAGCGCGGATCGCAGAGCACGTGCAGACGGCGATCCGCGGGCACCGTGGCGCAGGTGTGGGAGGCGATGAACACCTCTTCGACGAGCCCGGACTTCACCGCCCAGTCGAAGTGTTCGTCGTGCCGGAGACGGGCAACGGCGCTTTCCACGGTCTCCGGACTGCGCCAGGCCTCCTCGCCGATCTCGGCGGCGTCGTCCCGGAAGGCCCGGACCACGTCGGTGTGGTGATCGAGAGAGAGGACGCGGACGGGAGTCGTCTCATGGGCCCGTCTCCATGCCGCCCAGAAGGTCAGCACCCCGTGGTGGAACGGTGTGACGTGGAATCTCTTCACTTCAACCGGCCGTCGGCCAGCTCCACGGTCTTGTCCGCGAAGGCGGCCAGATCGCGGTTGTGGGTGATCATGAGGATCGTGAGGTCCGGATCGGCCTTGCGGAGTTCTCCGAAAAGGCGGATGACCTCGTCTCCGGTCTTCGAGTCGAGGTTGCCGGTGGGCTCGTCGGCCAGAAGCAGTCCGGGAGAATTCACCAGCGCCCGGGCGATGGCGGCCCGCTGCTGCTCGCCGCCGGAGAGTTCGCCGGGGCGGTGCCGGAGACGTCCGGCGAGGCCCACCGAGGAAAGCAGTTCCGCCGCCCGGCTTCTGGCCCGCGCGGAAGAGGCCCCGCCCAGACGGGCCGCCAGCGTGACGTTCTCCCAGATGGAGAGCTCGGGGAGCAGCTGGTAGTTTTGAAAGACGAATCCGATCCTTTTGGCCCGGAATCTTGCGGCGGCGCGCCGTCCCATGCGGGAGATGTCCTCCCCCGCGATGCGGATCGTTCCCCCATCGGGCCGCTCCAGCGCGCCCACCAGATTGAGCAAGGTGGTCTTGCCGCTGCCGGAAGCGCCGAAGACACAGCACCACTCCCCCGTCCTGAGGACGAGATCCACGCCCTTCAAAACCTCGAGGACGTTGTTCCCCAGCCGGTAGGAGCGGCGGAGACCCGAAACTTCGAGCATGTTTTCCACAGGTGTCTTCATCACTCGTACCTCAGAGCCCGGGCCGGATCAAGACTTGCGGCCCTCAGGGCGGGCAGGAGCGCCCCGAAGGTGCACAGCACGATGCTGGAGACGACGATGAAGACCACGTCGGTCGCGACGATGTGGGCCGGCAGCTCGTTGAAATAATAGAATTCCTTGGGAAACAGCTCCATGTGGGTCCACCGGGAGACCAGCCTCAATATGTCGTTCCGGAAAAAGATCACCAGCCAGCCGAGAAGGGACCCCGCACCGCTGCCGATCACGCCGATCAGAAAACCCTGGAAAATGAAGACCCGCGTCACCATTCCGTCGGTGGCGCCGATGGCTTTGAGCAGACCGATCTCGCGGGTCTTCTGGTAGACGGAGGTGATGAGCGTGTTGGCGATGCTGAAGGCCGCGACGAGCACGATGAAGATCAGCAGAAAGAACATCATGCGTTTTTCCACGGCGAGGACGCCCAGAAGTCTGCGGTTGCTTTCCTCCCAGGTGGTGACGATGTAATCCCGGGGGAGCGCCTTGCGGATCCGGCTGACCAGCTCCGTCTGCCGGAAGGCATCCGGTCCCCAGCCGAAGACGGCGGTGGCGGCGCCCCAGGGCAGATCCACCAGTTCGGCCGCATCGTCGGCCCCCGCGAAGAGGACGGTGCTGTCGAAATCGTACTTGCCCATGGAGTAGATCCCCGAAACGACGAACTCCGTGGGCAGATAGGCCGATCCCTTGCGGCTGAGGGCGATGCCGCCGTCGGGCTTGAACTCCACGAGATCGGTGAGCTTCTGCGCCGAGTGGAAGAGCAGCCTGTCTCCGACGGAAACGCCCCAGCGGGCAGCCATGGCGCTGCTGATGACGACGTGACGTTTCTCGAGATCGACCTTGCCGGAGACGAGTTTTTTGCTCAAATCGAGATGGCGGTCCAGATCCTTCGCCGCGGCGCCGAACATGATGACACGGGTGTCCAGCCGGTTGCTTCCGTACTGGACGAGGATGCTGGACTGGATGACGGGCGCCGCCGTCCCGCCCGCCTTCCCGACCGCCTCGACGATCCATGCGGGATCGTTGACGGCGTAACGGTAATGGCGGATCTGAAAATGGGCCTGAGTCTCCACCAGTTTGCTTTTCATGAGATCGGTGAAGCCGGTCATGACGGCCAGCACGACCATGAGCACCGTCACGCCCAGCATCACCCCGACGATGCTGGTCACGGTGATGAGCGAAACGGCGCTGCGCCGCGGCACGAGATAACGGCCCGCAAGAAACAATTCCGTCAGCATATTCCTTTTTCCCGGCTCCTCTGTTACTTGATAGAATATATCCCCGCTTCGCCGATTTCTCAAATATGATTTCGCGTCTTTTCTTGAAGACGGGCTCGGCAGAGAGTATATTAAATCCCGGAAAAAGACCAAGAGGAACGACTGGAGGAAAATCATGTCAGCCTTTTTCAGAACGGCCGCGGCGGTCCCCCGGCTCGAAGTGGCGGCCCCGGACTTCAACATCGGCAGGATCATCGGACTTTACCGGAAAGCCGCATCGGAAAACGCTTCGGCGGTGCTCTTCCCCGAACTGGCCCTCACCGGCAGCACCTGCGGGGACCTCTTCCGTCACGAACGGCTCCTCGCGAGCGCCCGCAAGGCCCTGCTCCGCGCGGCGGAAGCCACGGCGGACTCCCCCGCGATCCTCATCGCAGGTCTCCCGTGGCGAGAGGGCAGACACCTCTTCAACGCCGTCGCCGTCTGTCAGAACGGCCGGGTCTCCGGACTGGCCGTTACCGGAAGGACTCCCGGCGAGGACCGGCTTCCCTCCCCCGATGACCTGCCCGAGACCGTGACGCTCGACGGGACGCCCGTCCCCTTCGGCAGGGATCTGCTCTTCGAAACGCCGGACTTCACCTTCGCCGTGGAGTGCGGAGAAGCATTTTTCTCCGCTTCTTCCCGGTCTGCCGCCCTGGCGGCCGCGGGGGCGCAGCTTCTCTTCATCCCCGACGCCTCCTGCGAGACGGCGGGCGCATCGCTCCGGCGCAAGGCGGCGCTGGAGAGCGAAAGTGCGAGACTTGCCGCCGGGCTCGTCTTCTCGGGCGCGGGCGTGGAGGAGTCCACGGGGAACGGCGTCTGCGCAGGGCACGCCCTCATCGCCTTCGACGGACAGACCGCCGCGGAAAACAAGCGTTTCGACCGGGAGGAAAGCCTCATCTTTGCCGACATCAGTCCCGCGGCGCTGGACTACCGGCGCATGGTCTCAGGCACCTTCGACGGAATGACGGCCCCCGCCATGCGCCGGGTCCGCCTCGAAAAAACGGAAAAAGCCCCCGATCTGCGCTTTGCCCCCGTCGAAAAAAGCCCCTTCATCCCGGAGGATCCCGAAATGCGCCGCGACTGCTGCCGGGAGATATTTTCCATCCAGACCGCGGCGCTGGCCAAACGCTTCACCTCAAGCGGCGCAAAACGTCTGGTGGTGGGCCTCTCCGGCGGGCTGGACTCCACATTGGCCCTCCTCGCCTCGGTCAAGTGCTGCGACCTGCTGGCCCTCCCCCGAAAAATAATCTGCGCCGTCACCATGCCCGGCTTCGGCACCTCCCAGCGGACCAAAGGCAATGCCGAAACCATCGCCGAACGCTCCGGAGCGGAGCTGCGGGTCATCCCCATCCACGCCGCCGTGGAACAGCACTTCCGCGACATCGGCCACGATCCGGAAAATCACGATGTGGTCTACGAAAACAGTCAGGCCCGGGAACGCACCCAGATCCTCATGGACATCGCCAACGCCGAAAAAGCCCTCTTCGTCGGCACCGGCGACCTCTCCGAGATCGCCCTCGGCTGGTGCACCTTCAACGGCGACCACATGTCCATGTACGGCGTCAACTGCGGCATCCCCAAGACCCTGATGCGCAGCATGGTGGAGTTCGCCGCCTCCGAGTCCGAACCGGAACTGGCCGCCGCCCTGCGCGACATCTGCGCCACCCCAGTCTCCCCCGAACTCCTCCCCGGCGGCGCCCAGGAGACCGAAAACATCGTCGGCAGTTACGAACTCCACGACTTTTTCCTGTACCGTTTCCTCAGATACGGCGAGGAGCCAGAGACCCTCGCCCGCCTCGCGGAAAAAACCTTTGCCGGCGGCTACACCCGTCAGGAGATCGACCGCACTCTTGAGATCTTCGTCAGACGTTTTTTCACCCAGCAATTCAAACGCAACGCCGCCCCCGAAGGTCCCCGCGCCTGCGCCGTCTCCCTCGACGCCCGGCACGGCTGGCGCATGCCCTCCGACAGCTCCCCCGCCCTCTGGAAGCGGTGAGCGATCGGAGCCCGTGGGAGTCATGCGGGGGCGCTTGCGCCGCCCCCCGCACCCCCCGGCGCCCCGTGGCACGGGGAGGCGAGTAGGCCGGTGGCACGCGGGCCGCGGGCAGAAAGACGTGTTGCAAAATAAGTGCGCGGTCTTCCCGTTTTTCTACGGAAAGACCGCGCACATATTTTGCAACGGTTTGCCGCCGGAGGGACGAAAAGTCGCTCACGCGATTTTCTTCCCCCCGGACCCCCTTGCTTGTACCGTTACTCCTCCGAAGCCCGTATGGTGACAACTATGCCGCAGCGGTTTTAGTTAACACAGGGCCGTGAGGCTGTCCGACCCGCCCCGCCAAAGCTATGGCGGGCAAGCAGGTCCGACATCTCATCTCTGTTTTTTATCCTATCTTGAAAAAATTTTTTCTTGAAATCGGAAAAAAGGGCTGTATATTTGTGGCGGTACATGATCATCTTTGCGGGAGCGGAAGATGTTTCCATCGAAAGCGCCGTTCATCACGGCGGAGATCGAACGGCGGATACGGCTGGGGTTTTATCAGGAGAAACTCCCGGCCAACAACAAGCTGCGGAACGAGTTTCTGGTGGCCCGGCAGACCCTGACGGATGCGCTGAAGCCGCTTTTCGCGAGGGGGCTGCTCTCGTGCGCCTCGCCCCGGGACGGGGTCAGGATCCATCCGGAGAACCTGACGCGGGGCATCATCGCCGTCGTTTCCGGATACAATTACACTTCGGACGAAAAAAATCTTCTCCTCGACATACGTCAGGACGGATTCACGGCCCTGAAAATCAGAAAGACCGGGAGCGCCCCCTGTCCACACTGGCTTCCGGAGAATTCCGACGGGGTCATGTTCATCAACAGTTCCCTCGACAGAGAAACCGCCCGATTTCTCAAGGAGAAGGGGATCCCCTTCATCTCCTGCAATCTGACACCGTTTCTCCCGGGAATCCCGTACATCGATTATGATAATCCGGCCCTCTATGATCTCCTGCTGACGACCCTCGAGAGAAAGGGTTACAGGCGCATCGCCTTTTTTACGAACAGCCGCCTTGAGGGATACAACGCCCGGGCAGCCCGGGAGATCAGAAGGCTGAAAAGGCGGCACGCCCTCCCCGTCGAATCTTACGACCGCATCGTCCTTCCTCCCGGCGATTCGATGCAGACGGCGCTGAAAAAATACATCGCCGCCTGCCGGGCAAAGGACTCTTTCCCCGAGATTCTGATCTCCGATCCGGACGTTTCCCGGCAATTCCGCCAGCTCTGCGCCGCGGCGGGCGCGGGGGACCCGGTCCGCACATTTCTTTACCACCGGGCCCGATCCTCATCCCCGCAGGAATCGGAAAATCTCTACTCCTTCTATTCCCTCGAGATGGGATGGCGTCTCTGGGTGCAGGGGTACAGGCTTCTCAGGGAGATCATTTTCGGCCGGGATCCAAAAAGCGTTCACGTCCTCGTCCCGCGCAGGATCGCCTTCGACCGGGAAATCGCCGGAAAACCGCTGTAGTTTTATGTCCTACCTTGAACCGAGAAATACCCTCTCCCCCGCCTTGATTCACCGGGAAAGCCGGGGTATGGTATGGCGGAAACCCTTTCAGGGACAGCATCCGAACTGCAAACCGGAAAACAGGAGGAAAATTCTCATGGACAGCAAAACGGCGGCACCCGGAAAATCCGAACATCGCTTCACCCTCATAGAGCTGCTGGTCGTGATCGCCATCATCGCGATCCTGGCCGCCATGCTCATGCCCGCCCTGCAGCAGGCGCGGGAACGGGGCAAGACGGTCAGTTGCATGAATAATCTCAAGCAGCTCGGTGTTCAGGTCAACACCTATTACTCCTCGTTTGACGACTTTCTCATGCCGTGGCAGGGCATGACCCGGTATGACAACGGCAGCAGCGTCGAGTGGCATGTGGGGACCAGCTGGTTCTGCAACACCATGAAGAAGTCCATCGCCGCCACCAGTGATGAGCTTGCGAACGTGCCCAAGGCGATGATCTGTCCCTCCGTCCCGCCGGAAGCCAAGCGCTGTTTCGGTTATTATCCGACGGAGTTCTGGAAAAACAGAAGCTACACCATGACTCAGGGGTCGTCGTGGGCGGCCGATCAGCATCAGGGCTTCAAGTATCTGAAGATCCGCAATCCCGGCAAGGTTGTCCACCTGACCGACGGCATCGGCATGGCTTCCTATGCCCAGGACTCGCCGTCCCAGTACGAGATCGAATATGCCTTCAACAAGAAAAGCGGACGGCGGGTCGATTACCGTCACGCCGGAGCGACCAACGTGCTCACCCTCGGCGGGAATGTCGTGTCGGTCAGCAAGCTCAAACAGACCGTCTACAACGACCGGAATCAGCAGCAGGGTCTCTTTTGAAACAGCATTTGCAGAGGATTGATTTTTTGCCGGCTTGAAAGGTGTTCGGATATGCGGTTTTTCATGAACAAAGGGCTTTGGGCGAACGCGGTCATGGCCGCGTTCCTGTGGGCGCCGGAGCTTTTCGGCGCGGGCGTCCTCGTCGAAGTGGACGGACGCAACTCGAAAATCAGCCTGAAGGAGCCCGCGGGCCTCGCCTTCCGCCGCCCGCAGGACATCGGCCCCGGGCAGGAATATTTTGGGGAATTTTATTCCCCGGAGGAGGCCGGACCGGACTGGAAACCCTATGAGATCTCCTTCGTCCCCGAAAAATCCGGCGCCGTCGTCCTCGGTCTCTCCGCCGCGCCGGGCCGTGAGCGCGGCAAAGCCGAATGGATCGACTGCGACAAACTGGAGCTGGTCAACGCTTCCGCCGCCAATCTCTCCTTCGAGCAGATGAGCGTGAAAAGCGAGTTTTACCGCTGGCGCTACTACACGAAAACAACCGAGAGGATCGGCCAGAAGGACGCGCCCCACGGCAAAAACTACGCCCGCGTCTGCAACGCCAAACCCATTCGCCAGGGGCTCCGCGTGACCGCCGGGAAACGGGTCACGCTGAGATTCATGGCCCGGAGCGGCGGGACCACGAAGATGCCGAAGGAAAAATTCTTTTCCGACCAGACGGCCCCCTGCAAAACCGCCGCACCGGGCGGTTCCGCCGGAGACGGTCGTCCGCGGCTGCGCCTGTTTCTGCGGGCGCAGTATCCCTCCAACGTCCGTATGACCGCGCTTTCGGCCGAAGGCGGCCTCGGTTTCGACCACCCCGAAACCGGCGGTGGGAAAGATCCTCACGCGGCCTGCGCTCTGGGCAGGACGCCGCTGACAGGAGAATGGAAAAAATATGCCATCGGATTCACGCCGGACATCAACGGCCGGATCAACATGTACGTCGAGTCCTCCGGCGGCCGCAACAGGAACACGCCGTGGATCTATGTCGACAAATTCGAGGCCGCGGGGACGAAGATCCTCAACCCCTCCTTCGAAAAGGTGCAGGCAGAAATGTTCGCCCGCTGGGGAAGTCCCCCCGTGAACGTCCGCCGCGTCCCCGACGCCCCGGACGGCGTAAATGTCGCGGCGGTCACCCGCGGACGGCCCGTCCGCCAAACGCTCCCCGTGGTGAAGGGCCGCCCCGTGACCATCAGCTTCCACGCCCGGCTGGGTGACGTCATACAGGACACGACTTCCGACCGTCCCAACGACCCCGTGCCCAACAAGTTCCCGCCGGAGTATTACCGTTACAACGGCAAACAGGCCCGCTATCTGCCCCTCGAAAACAAGGGCATCCCCGGCAGTGCCATCCACCGGACGCGGTTCTCGTGGATCGAGCTTACGCCTCCGCCGCCGCTCACCATCAAGTATCCCGCGGGAGAGAAGAAAGGCAAGCTGGGCAAGACGGCGATCCTCTTCGAACTCCTCGAAGAGAGCAGCATCGCCCGCACGGTCTTCGTGAAATTCGGCTTCCCGTTCCCCAAGGGCGGCATTTACGGGATCGACAAACTGCGGATCGTCTCTCCCGCGGGCAAAGCCGTTCCCGCGCAGTTCACGGCCACGAGTTTCTGGCCCGACAAGTCGATCAAGTTCGTTCTGGCCGAGTTCCCCGCCGAACTTGCGGCG
>JAFSTC010000102.1 GCA_017450705.1 Lentisphaeria bacterium
GCTCCCGCAGCCGCCGCCCCTGCCGCGGCTCCCGCGCCCGCGGCGGCCGCACCCAGCCGTCTGCTGCAGCACGACAAATACTACATGTACTCGTTTCTCGGGCAGGACGAACATTTCGAAACATCCATTCCGACGGGTTCGGACATCGACTTCGAACTCGGTGAGGATGCCGGCAGTTCGCTTTTCTGGCGGCTCACGAGCTACGATCCCTCCGTCTGCCGCGTCAAGCTCAAGCACGAACAGGACGGCGTGTTCCCGGTCCGCTGGGACAAGGCCGAGATCGAGCTCAAAGCCCTGCGCCCCGGCCGGACCGACGTGGTCTTCGTCTGCGGGCAGAAAAGGCTGACGGTCCACTTCACCGCGCTGTGACCCACCGGCGGAGGGATCGGCGAAGGTCCCCCCTGCCCTTCGATGTGCCGGACTGCGGCTCCTGTTCACCCGCCGCTGTCCGGTCTTTTTTTACGATAAAAAAAGGGAGTAACGAAATGAAAACGACCGCGGTCAGACTCTACGGAAAACGTGATCTGCGTCTGGAGACCTTCGACCTGCCGGAACTTCCCGACGACGGCATCCTTGCCAGGATCGTCTCCGACAGCGTGTGCATGTCCACTTACAAAACGGCGGAACAGGGCGCGGAACATAAGCGCGTTCCCGGCGACGTCGCGGAAAATCCCGTCATCGTCGGGCACGAACTGTGCGGCGTCATCCTCGAAGTCGGCCGCAAGTGGGCCGGGAAATTCCGTCCCGGCGACCGTTTCGCCGTCCAGCCGGTCATTGATCCAGGGGTGAACTTCGACACCATCGGCTACTCCTTCGGGACCGTCGGCGGCGACTCGGAATACGTCCTCATCCCCAATCGCATCATCGAAAAAGACTGCGTGCTCCCCTACTCCGGAGACGCATTCTTCAAGGGCAGTCTGGCGGAGCCCATGAGCTGTATCGTCGGAGGTTTCCGGGCCTTTTACCACCGGGGGAAGGAAGAGTACACCCACGAAATGGGCCTCAAGGTGAACGGCAAAATGGCGATCATCGGCGGAACGGGTCCCATGGGGCTGGGCGCCACCGACTACGCCCTCAACGGGGAGCGGAAGCCGAAGACACTCGTCGTGACCGACATCAACCCCGAACGGCTCGCCCGGGCGGAAAAGATCTTCCCGCCGGAGGAGGCGGCGAAAAAAGGCATCGCGCTCCACTTCGTCAACACATCCGGGGAAAATGCCGACAAACTTCTCATGGAGCTGAGCGGCGGCAAGGGCTTCGACGACGTCCTCTGCATGGCCCCTGTGAAGACGGCCGTGGAATTCTCAGACCGGATCCTCGCCGAAGACGGCTGTCTCAACTTCTTCGCAGGTCCGATGGACAAACATTTCTCGGCCGCATTCAATTTCTACAACGTCCACTACTCTTCCGCCCACGTGACGGGAACTTCCGGCGGGACCGTGAGCGATCTGCTGACCGCCCTGCGCCTGATGGGCGAAAACCGGATCCATCCCGAAGTGATGATCACCCACATCGGCGGCCTCGACGCGGCCATCGGCACGATATTGGATCTGCCGTCGATCCCCGGCGGCAAAAAGATGATCTACCCGGGGATCCGCTGTCCGCTGACGGCCATCGGGGATTTTGCCGCAAAGAAGGACAATCCCCTGTTCGCCAAACTGGCTGACGCCTGCGAAAGCCACGGCGGCCTGTGGAACCGCGAAGCCGAGACGATCCTGCTGGATCACTTCGGCCTGCTGTAAAATTTCGAGTTATCAAGGAGAAAAAAAGAAAATGCTCGTCACCCTGAAAGAGATCCTCTCCGACGCCTCGCGCCGCAAATACGCCGTGGGGATGTTCGACGTATCCGACCTGGAAATGGTCCGCGCCGTGACCGAAGAGGCCGAAGCGCTGCGCGCCCCCGTCATCCTCGCCGCCCTGTGCCCCGATGTGGAAGGAGCCCGGCTGGCCTACTGGTACGCCCTCGCCCGGCTCGCCGCGGAAAAATCCCCGACCCCCGTCTGCATCCATCTGGATCACGCAAACACCCTCGACCAGGTGAAACGGGCGGCCGACATCGGATTCACCTCCGTCATGCTGGACGCCTCCGCCTCGCCCTATGAGGAAAATATCCGCCGCTCCCGCGAAGTCGTCGAAGCCGTCCGGGCACGGAATATTTCCGTCGAAGCCGAACTGGGACACGTGGGCAACGGGCTGGTCGGCTCCGGCGAAAGCGGCGAGTCTGCCGATGACCGGCTGACCGAACCCGACAAGGTGGCCGAATTCGTGGAAAGGACAGGCGTCGACGCCCTGGCCGTCTCCATCGGCACCGCCCACGGCATCTACGTCAAAGCCCCGAAACTGGACATCCCCCGCCTCGACCGGATCACCGCCGCCTCGGACATCCCCCTCGTCCTCCACGGCGGCTCCGGCACCCCCGAAGACCAGCTCGCCTCCGCCATCGCCCACGGCATCTGCAAGGTGAACATCTTTTCGGAACTCATCGTCGCCTGGAACACCACCCTGCGCGACGAACTGGCTCAGGTCCCCCACATGGCCGCCTGGCCCGCCGTCCTGCGGCAGAAACCCGACGCCGCCATGCGCGAAGTCATCCGCCGCAAGATCCGCTTCTTCGGCAGCGCCGACCGCTGCTGAACAAGGGAGAAAAGGAATCCGGGGGAGGGGAAAACTTCTTTTCCACGGGAAAAAAAGTTTTTTCCTTCCCCCGAGCCCCCATCCTTTTTCAAAAAAAGCGGCGTATTTTGAGGAGATTTCGGCAATGGATGAAATCACGAACAAGCGCACCGTCGCCGAGATCGGCGATTATTTCGACGGGGAAGTGGAACGGTTTTCCGACCTGACCCGGGGACAGGCTTCCATCAAGGACGCCCGGCTCATGATGAACCTGCTGGCGGAAACGGCTGCCGTCCTGACGCCGGACGCCCGCAATCTGCTGGATATCGGCTGCGGCGCGGGGAATCAGACGCTCAATCTGCTGAGGGTCTTCCCCGCCGCCGACTGCACGCTGCTGGACATCAGTCCCGCCATGCTGGCCCGCGCCCGGGAACGAGTTTCCGCCGCCGCACGGGGAAGAGTCATCCCCGTCGAGGGGGATCTCAGGGACGCGCCGCTGCCTGCGGGCAAATTCGATCTCATCGTCGCGGCCGCCGTGCTCCATCACCTGCGCGACGACGCCGACAGGACTTCAGCCTTCACGCGGATCCATTCTTTGCTGAAAGAGGGCGGCGTGCTGCTGGTTTCCGACCTGATCCGGCATGACAACGCAAAGATCGAAGCCCTGTTCAAGGTGCGGCAGGAAAAGTTCCTGCGGGAGGCTTTGGGGGACGCCGAGGCGGAACGGATCATGCGCTCCATCGAAGAGAGCGACACGCCGTGCTCCGTGGAATACCAGTTTGCGCTCCTGCGGAGGATCGGCTTCCGCGAAGTCGGGCTCCTCCACAAAAATCTCGTCTTCTGCGCCTACTACGCAAAAAAATAAATACACTGCCCTGTTCCTTTTTCATGCCGGGCCACGCAAAAATACAATACAACGCGCCGGCGGAGCAACGGGCAATGTGGATGAGGCGGTGGCCGCCTTCCTGAAAGGCGAACTACGCACCGATCAAAATTTCCAGTGCCGCCGCCGCGGCGGCGATGCCGGCCGCAAATGCGGCGAACACCATTGCGGGAACGGGAATCGCCGCTGGATCCGCTCCGGAAAAAAAGTTTTTTTCCCGATGCGGTATGGCAATTTCGGAAAAAGAGTGTATATTAAACCGCTTCGTTTCCGGACTGTAAGAGATAGATGTGGGGTCAGGCAGATGGCTGTTCAGGTTGCGGTTTTGGCCATTCAGCTGGGAGTTATCCTGGTTGCGGCGCGTTTTTTCGGGATGATGGCATCCAAGGTGAAGGTCCCTCCCGTGATGGGGGAACTTCTGACGGGGATCCTGCTGGGGCCTTATTGTCTGGGGTCGCTGTCACTGGGTCTGTCCCCCTTCGAACACGGCCTTTTCCCGCTGATCGCGCATCAGAGCGTTCCCATGGACACGAAGCTGTACAGCATCGCCACGCTGGGTTCGATCCTGCTGCTGTTCGTATCCGGTCTCGAAACGGATGTCCGCACCTTCTTCAAATACTCCGTCGTAGGCACGGTGGTGGGTATCGGCGGCGTGCTTTGCTCGTTTTTCTGCGGCGCTGCGGTCGGCTGCATGCTGGGCTGGCAATTCATGGATCCGCGCACGCTGTTCCTGGGGATCCTCTGCACGGCGACCAGCGTCGGGATCTCCGCGCGCATCCTCTCCGAACACAAGGCGATGGGATCGCCCGAGGGCGTGACGATCATGGCGGCGGCTGTGATCGACGACGTGCTGGGGATCGTCTGCCTTGCCGTCGTCGTCGGTCTTGCCGGCGTGAATCTGAACGGCGGCAGGATGTCCTGGGGGGCGATCGCCTGGATCTCCGTGAAAAGTTTCGGCATCTGGCTGGGCGTCACCGCCATCGGGCTCCTGCTTTCCCGCCGCATTGCAGGCTTCCTCAAACTGTTCAAATCGTCCCGGGTCTTCGCCGTTATCGCCTTCGGACTTTCACTGATCCTTGCGGGGTTGTTCGAACAGGCCGGTCTGGCAATGATCGTCGGCGCTTTCGTCATGGGTCTCAGCCTTTCCAAAACCGACATCGCTTTCAAGATCCGCGACAAACTGGACCCGATCTGCAACTTTCTGGTTCCGGTTTTCTTCGTCGTCATGGGCATGCTGGTGGATGTCCGGGTCCTGAAAGATCCGCAGGTCCTGACGATCGGTCTGCTGTTCTCGGCGATGGCGATCATCGGCAAGGTGGTCGGCTGTTTCTTCCCGGCATTGCTGATGAATTTCAATCTGGTCGGCAGTCTGCGCATCGGCGTCGGCATGGTGCCCCGCTGCGAAGTCGTGCTGATCATCGCGGGCATCGCCGCCACCAGCATGATGAAAAATCCCGCGCTGGAAAAGTGTTCCGCCGCCGTCGGGAACCTGCCGCAGGTCGTCCCGATTTTCGACAGCAAACTTTTCGGCGTCGCCATCATCATGACGCTGGTGACCGCGCTTCTCGCGCCTCCTCTCCTCGACATGGCGCTCTCCATCAGGAAAAAAGGCATCCGCCGCGAAGTCCCGGACGCAACGGAAATCACGACCGATTTTTCTTTCCCCAACGAGGCGATCACCTTGTCGGTCCTCAACACCATTCTGGACCTTTTCACGCATGACGGTTTCATGCACTCCCTTTACTCGAAGGGCATCCGCGTCATCCAATTCCGCAGGGAGAACACCCAGTTTTCCCTGCAGATCAAGCACACCACCCTCGCCTTCACCTCCAACGCCGCGGATGTGCCGCTGATCAAAGCGGCGGTTTATGAAGCGATCGTGGAACTCCACCAGTCGCTTTCGGATCTGCGTCAGCTCGCCACCCCGGAGAACATCAGGAACGAACTTTTCATCAAAGCCGAAGAAGCGAAGCCGACCAATCGGGAAACTGCCCTGCTTTCCAAAGTCATCTCCACGGACAACATCATCGTCGGGCTAAAAGGCGCGACAAAAGAGGAAGTCTTCAGGGAACTGCTGGATACCATCGACAGCCATTGTCATCTTCACGACAAGACGCTCTGCAGCCGGGATCTTCTCGAGCGCGAGCGGGAAATGTCCACCTATCAGGGCGACGGCATCGCCATGCCGCACGCCCGCACCACCGGCACGGAGAAATTCATCTCCGCCATCGGGATCAAGCCGGAAGGGATCCCATATGACGATGACTCCGACAACCGGGCGCAGATCGTCATTCTCTCCCTCTGTCCCCGCTACGAGTCAGGGCCTTATCTCCAGTTCATCGCGCAAATCGCGAAAGTCCTTTCGGACAAGGATAAACGTCAGGCTCTCATTTCCGCGAAAGATGCGCAGGAAGTCAAGGAGATTATCACGCGCAAAGCCTGATCCGCACGGTAAAGCGGAAATGATGCGCCTTTCGCCGCAGAGCGGTCGAAGGATGGCGCACGAGAATAAAGCAGGGATTTCATCCGATCAAAAAGGAAGAGAAGCGTTATGAAGCGGTTCATCGTTCTCTGTATCGCCTTGGCGGCGGGGGTTCTCTGCGGAGCTGAGTTCTTCGGAAGCCAGGAAGCCTGCCCGGAATTGTTGGTACTGACCATACACAACGGAAAGGCAGCTGGAGTGAATTGCGAATCCGCCCGGACGCCGATGGTCAAAACCGCCCTGCTGGGCGACACGCTGGATGTGGATATCCGTACTGAATTTACAGGCGAGGGAACGCTGGATTTCGACATCCCGGATGGAACCCAAAAGATCCGTCTCTTCGGCTGTGAGTACGCGTTGCCCCCGCCGGATCATACGGCGTTTTTCAACGCCGTTCTGATGGAGAAGGAACGGCCGTCCTGGCCGCAGTCCTGGTTGCGGCCGGATGAAGTTCAGTATGCGCTGGTTCTGGTCAGTCTTGCACCGGACCGGAAAAAATTCGATGTGCAGATCCGGTACCTGATCTATTCCGGAGGGAAAAGATGGAAATGGAGAGAACGCAATTTCACCTGCTTTGCGGCGGATGACGGTCAGATCTTCGAATTGCTGAAGCCCGAGGAGCGAGAGCGTATGGGGCCCGGCGCACATTACCGGTCTTCCCGCGATTTCACGAATCGGAACGGAAAACTCCGGATCCGGCTTGAAACGACGGGCTGTTACTACAAGTACCTGATCGAGAAGAAATTCGTCTTCAACAGAATCGATCTGCCGAAGCCCGCGCCCCGCCCGTACACCTTATTTTTCCTGAACCTGCCCTTCAAGGAAAAGTACCTTGAAGAAAATCAATCTGCGAAAATCTTCAAGGTGAAAAAGAGCGTTGCGGAGTTTCACGCCCTTGCGGAGAAACTGAAACACCTCCGGACCGGGATGACGCCCGGCGAGACTGCCGCAGTTCTCGGAAAGCCGGATGTATACCAAACCGCCGGCAGAAAGGGACCGGATACGAAGAACCATGCTTTCGCGGGATACTTCTTTCTGAATACGGAAACTGCAGGTTCGACCAGCGGAAGGAATCTCACGGTTACGCTTTTCTTCGAGGAAACACCGGACGGAGGTTTCCGTCTGCGAGAAGTGTACTGATGTAAGATCCGTTTGCAGGCAACTGTCGAAATCCGGCCGCCGTTTGTGCTTTGCGGGCCCGGAGGTACGGCAAGCTGCGGCAATCCCGGGACGAAGTTGATTCCGGAGGCTTGCCGGAACGGTAAACGGGATGTATATTACCCGTGAGCGCTGCAAAAAAAGGAACCCCCGGATATGGAAAAACGGAAAATGCTCGTCCTCCTCGCGGGACAGTCGAATATGTCGGGCCGCGGCATTGCCGGTCCGGACGATCTCGTGGACATCCCCGGCGTCGAAGCGCTCAGGCGCGACGGCGCATGGGGGCCCGCGATCGAACCGATCACCAAGGACCGCGCCTTCGTCGGCACCTTCGACGCGGACGGCAAAAAACTCACCTCGCCCGATCCGTGGGACTGCATTCTGCCCGCCGTCGGCGGACAGGTCGTCGGCGTCGGCTGCGGACGGACCTTCGGCAGACTGCTGCACGAAGCTTTCCCCGACCGGGCCGTGGGCCTGATCCCCACTGCTGTGGGCGGCACCCCCGCCGCGGCGTGGAAGCCCGGCGGCGAAGACGAACACGAAGCCGGGCGCCGCCCCTACGACGAATCGATCCGGCTGGCGAAGATCGCCATGCGGAGCGGCGACATCGTCGCGGTGCTGTGGCATCAGGGCGAAACCGACGCCGCCCGCGGGAACCTCAATTACCGCAACGACCTTCGGGAGATCGTGACGAACTTCCGCCGCGATCTCGCGCTGGGCGACGACGTGCCCTTTCTGGCGGGCGAGCTTGCGGATTTCTACGAGGAGGAACTCCAGTGCAAGGTCCCCATCGTCAACGACGCGCTGTACGAACTCGCCGCCGAATGGCCGTTCTTCCGGGTGATCCCCCTCAAAGGTCTTTCGCACAAGGGCGACCGCCTGCACTTCGACACCGCGGCGCAGCACGAATTCGGACGGCGCTGTTTCGCGGAGTTCCGCCGTTTCCGAAAATTTTAGCCGCGGACGGAAACACAACCCTTTCGACAGATCCGGCCGGTCAGTTTGCCCGGACCGGGTGCACAGCCGGCTCCCCCGCGGAGGACAGAGCCGGGGTGCACCCGCCCGAACGAGCTTATTCCCGGGGATCGGGCTCTCCGCTTATTCCAGATTGGTGCCGACGTCGCCGTCGGTCTGGGCGTAACCGTTGTCGCTCAGGTATTTTTCCATCCGGTCGGCTTCGATCTCGGAAACGTTCATGGCGTATTTCCCGCGCGCTTTATCGGTCAGGACCACGTTGGCCTGGCCGGAAGGATTGTTTTCCGGGTAGATCAGGTCGGCGGGAGTGATCTTCGAGGAGGCGGCAATGCCGCTCTGGCCGTATTCGGGCGCGTGGAAGAGGTTGATGCCCATTTCCTCGAGCCGGCTGCGGAGTTTCTGCACATCAAGCTTGCGGGCGGTGACGCCGTCTTTGAGCGACAGGGCGGCGGCGGTCCCGGCGGCCTGCCCCATGTTGAGACACTCGAGCACCAGACGGATCCCGCTCTGGCCCATGAAGTCGGCTGAGACGTTTCTGCCGGCGACCAGCATGTTTTCGATCTTCTTCGTAACCAAAGCGCGGTAGGGGATCTCACGCCATTGGCCCGGATTGACATAGCATTTTTCCTCGGTGCCGTCGGCTTTCCGGCGGACGATGTGCTTGATATGGCCGGGCTCGGTGGGATGGTGCGCGTCGAATGCGTGCATGGCCCGGGCCACGGCATCCTCGAACCGGGCGCCGTCCACCAGGTCGTCACCGGTGACCTTGTAGTCGCACATGATCCGGCGGGACTCGCGGACGCCGAGCAGCGGAGCCGTATCGATCAGCCAGGCGTTGGCAAAGCCGGGAAGGTGTTTCCGGCAGAATTCGATCGTCCACTGGCACTGCTGGCGCTGTTCGATCAGCTGGCGGGTCAGGTCGAAACCGTCCGTGCAGCGGCACTTGCGGCTGTGGGCGTAGCAGATGTAAACTTCGGCGTGGTGCGGATCGCGGCCGGGGACGCGGACCTGCCAGTTCACCCGTTTGTCGATCATGTAGGGATATTCTTTGGCGGCCATGGCCTTGTCGATCGCCTCCCTCCAGACGAGCTCGAAACTGCCGTGCGATCCGGCGTCCATGGCTTCGAAATCGACGTTCCCGACGTGCATGACCAGACTGCTGGCCTGATTGTAGCCGTCGAGTTCCGGGCAGCCGCATTCGCAGGGGACTCCGGCAAAAACGGCGAGATCGCCGTCGCCCGTGGCGTCGACCGAGCGTTTTGCGCGGATCGCCTGAAAGCCGCTTTTGTTGAAAATGACCGCGCCCGCCGCCGCGCCGTTTTCGACGATCGCATCCACGATGCTCGTGCCGTAGAGGATCTCAACGCCCTCTTTGAGAAGCATCTGTTCGAGGATGACCTTGGTCTTTTCCAGATCGAGGAAACGGCCCTTGACCGCACCGCAGTTTTTCAGGGCGTGGAAGAGTTCGAAGCCGATCCCCTCGATGTAGCTGAAGGTCAGAGCCACATAGCCCATGGTGACCAGTCCGCCCAGCGCCGACAGCTGTTCCACCAGCAGGACTTTCGCGCCGTTGCGGGCGGCGCACATCGCAGCCCCGAATCCGGCATAGCCGCCGCCGGCGACCAGCACATCGACGCTGCGGACGACGGGGATCTCTTTGGCTCCCCACGCGAATTTTTCCATTTCCGACATCTTCTTTTCTCCTTGTTTTACGGTTGAGTCGTATGATCGAGACGATGGAGCGCCTGACGCAGGAGCTCCAGCAATTTCGTTTCATCGAAGCCGGACTGGGGAACGCTGATGCCGACGGCGACCGGCAGTCCGGCATTGCCGTTCGCACATCCGGCGGCAATGAAGCACCGGCCGGGCTGTGACCGGAACACGGCAGCGAACCCCTGCTCCCGGATTTTTTTCAGCTCCTCCAGCAGCGTTTTCAGATCGCCGGTCGCCTCGGGCCATTCCCGGTCCGAAGGCAATCCGATCGCACCGATGATCCGGGTCCGGAGTTCCGGCGATGCTTCGGCCAGCAGGACCCGCCCCGTGGCGTTGCCGTAAAAACACTCCTCGTCGGGCGCATTCGCGGTGAGCCGGGTGACCCGGAGAGAAGTACATGAGAAGAGCCGCCGGTATTTTCCGTTGCGGACCGTGGCGATGGTGATATCCCCGCCGCAGGCGGTGTTGAGGTCGATGGCGATGGATTCCGCCGTTTTCCGGAACAGCACGTTTTCCTCCCGCCGCGCGGCCAGATCGCTGAACAGAGGACCGAGGTGGTATTCTCCCGCGATATCCCGGAGCAGCAGACCGTTGCGCACCATCGACTGCAGCTGCTGGCAGAGGGCGGATTTCTTGTATCCGGCCGCCGCACAGAGACTTTTCAGCGTGCAGTGTTCCTGCGACGCCACCAGCTTCAGGACCCTCACTGTCTTGTCGATCACCTGCCCCATGACAACGATCTCTCCTTCCGTCACGGCCTAATATACCGCCGTCCGAAATCATTGCAAGACGGAAAAAGGGGAAGGTCGCAAAAAAATCAAAAAAATTCAATACAATTAAACGAAAAAACAAAAACAGCAGAAAAAAATATATGAAATCAAAAACAATTCAATTATATTAAACTTGATATCCGGCCGGCCGCGGTTCCCGGGAGGACGGGAAATCATCCGCGCCGGACGGTCGTCTCACGGCCGGCCGTCTGTGACAGGCGATCCGCATGCAGCTTGAGCTGTTCGACGATCTTCTTCCGCGCGGCCGGCTGACACCGGGAGATCGGCATCGTCAGGCCCAGCGACATGACGCCGTCGTTCCGGAAAACCGGGACGGCAAAGGCGATGATCCCCTGTTCGGGATTTTTCATCACGGAGATCCCCGCCCGGCGGATCCTGGAACAGGCCTTTTCCAGCTCCTTCGAAGTCCGGCTTTCATCCCATTGATCGCCGGGGAAGCCCGTCCGGGCGCAAAGGCCGGCCCGCGCTTCCCGGTCCAGATAGGAAACGAGGATCCGGCCGGAAACGCTGTGATAAAGCGACAGCGCCGCATAGATCTCGAAGGTGTTGAGCATGAGCACCTGGGCGTGCTGCGCCTGGGCCACGACGGCCACCCGGTCCCGGCGCAGCACCGCCAGCACGCCGGATTCGCCCGTTGTTTCCGCCAGGGAATCCACCGTCTGACGGAAACTCCCCATGGCGCTCTCCGGGAATTCCGTCCCCGCGGCCAGTTCGCAGAACCGGGCCGTCAGTTCGTAATGACTGCTCCTTGTCCGCGCAACGTACCCCAGTTCGATCAGGCTCCGCAAAATGTTGCAGAGCGTCCCCTTGTTCAATCCGGTCAGCTTCGCCAGCGATTCCAGGGAGACCTCCCCGTCCAGGCTCAGTTCCTCCAGAATGGTGAATACCCGCTCGATCACCTGTATCATACCGGTCTTCCTTTCCTTTTTCATAAGATAGCACAGTATCCTTTATTTTACAATATAAAACACCGTTCCGCAAAACGGCGCCGGATCTTTGATTTCATAATATAAAATATGTTTTTTTATTAAAAAAATATTTGATTTCCGGATTTGCGGCGGTATATTAGGACACAAGGCAAGGGAAAGGGGGATTTCATCTATGGACATCAATCATCTCGAACGCTTCAAGGCCGTCATCGGTTCCGGAAAAACCGCGATCGGAGCCGTGGTCACCTTGTCCGACTTTGCCGTGAGCGAGTGCGCCGGCGACTGCGGTCTGGATTTCGTGTGGATCGACGCGGAACACGCGCCCCACACGCTGGATACCATCAAGGGGCACGTGACCGCCTGCCGCGGCACGGGATGCGCGCCGTTCGTCCGGGTCTGCGCCAACGATCCGGGCGTACTGAAACCCATCCTCGATCTGGCCCCGGCCGGTGTGATCATCCCCATGGTGAACTCCGCCGAGGAGGCCGAAGCGGCGGTGGCGGCGTGCCGGTATCCCCCGCGGGGCATCCGGGGGTGCGGCGTGCGCCGGGCCACCCGCTACGGCAGGGACGACCTCTTCGACTACCTGAAACTCTCGGACGCCGAACCGCTGGTGATCGTTCAGATCGAGCACGTGGACGCCGTAAAAAATCTGGACGCGATCCTGAAAGTGCCGGGACTTGACTGCATCTGCGTCGGGCCCTGCGACCTCTCCGGCAGCATGGGCATCCTGTGCCGGACAGAGGACGCCGAATTGAACAAAGTCATCGACGAGATCTGCCGCAAGACGAAAGCGGCGGGGAAAATGCTCGGGACCGCCTCCGCCCCGCTGGCCCGCTGGCAGGAGCGCGGCGTGGACTGGATCGCCATGGGCAGCGACTGGGGCTTCATGGCCCAAGGGTTCCGCAATATGCTCAAGGAAAGGGACGGCCGATGAAAACGGTGCTGATCACGGGGGAAGAAAACGCCGTGCCCGCCGAATATCTGGCTCAAATCCGGGCGGCCGGGATCGAGCTGGCCTGCCGGAAATGCAAATCTCCGGAAGAGGTCGAAGCCTTTTCGCAGGACGCCGATCTCGTCTGGATGTTCGGCCCCAATCCGGGGCTGACGGGGGAAGTGTTGCAGCGTCTCCCGAAATGCAAGGGCATCTTCCGCAGCGGCAGCGGGTTGGACGCCCTGCCCTGCGCCGCGGCGAAAGAATTGGGCATCGCCGTGCTGAACACGCCGGAATCCATTGCCGAATGCGTCGCCGAACACGCCGTATCTCTGCTGTTTGCCCTGATCCGGCAGATCCCCCAGCTGGACACTGAGGTGCGCAAAGGGGTCTGGGCGGGGACGTCCCGGCTCAAGTGGCATATCTCGGGCCGCACGCTGGGACTGGTGGGTTACGGACGCATCGCGCGCAATGTGGAGCGGATGGTTTCCGGGTTCCGCATGCGCGTCGTCCATTACGATCCCTTTGCGCCGGATTCGACGGATCTCGACGAACTGCTGAAAGTCTCGGACTACGTTTCTCTGCACTGCCCCCTGACCGACGAGACCCGCAACCTGATCGACGACCGGCGTCTGGCCTTGATGAAGCCCGGTGCTTTGCTTGTCAACACCTCCCGCGGCCCCGTCATCGACGAAGGGGCCCTTGCGGAAGCGCTGAAAAACGGCACGATCGGGGGCGCCGCGCTGGACGTGCTGTGCGACGAGCCTCCGGAAAAGGATCACCCGCTGTTCGGTCTGGACAACGTGATCCTGACGCCGCACATCGCGGCGTTCTCGGCCGATTTCGAAAAGAATTTCTGGAGTTGTTCAGTACAAAAAATCATAGAATTCGCCGAAAGTTCGAAATAAGGAAAGGAAGACTCTCATGACAAAGAAACGCTATGCCGTCGTCGGAACGGGCGGAAGATCGGATATGTACATCTGCGCCCTCGCGGGGGGCGATTACAAGGACTATGCCGAACTGGTCGCCTTCTGCGACGTCAATCAGGGCCGCATGGACTACTACAACGAGCGCATCGGGAAGAAATACAACCATGCCCCCGTCCCGACCTATCTTTCGCAGGACTTCGACCGCATGATCGAAGAGTGCAGGCCCGACACCGTCATCGTCACCACCATGGACCGGACCCATCACAAGTACGGCTGCCGCGCCATGGAGCTGGGCTGCGACGTCATCAGCGAAAAACCCATGACCGTCGACGCGGAAAAGTGCCAGCAGATCATCGACACGCAGAAGAAGACCGGGAAACATTACACCGTCACCTTCAACTACCGCTACAGTCCCCGCAACACGAAGATCAAGGAATTGCTCAAAAGCGGCATTTGCGGCCAGATCACCAGCGTCAACTTCGAGTGGCTGCTGGACACCAGCCACGGCGCGGATTATTTCCGGCGCTGGCACCGCTGCAAGCGCAACTCCGGCGGGCTCATGGTCCACAAGGCGACCCATCACTTCGATCTGGTCAACTGGTGGCTGGACTCCGTGCCCGTGACCGTCTACGCCATGGGCGACCTCAAGTTCTACGGCAGGGAAAACGCCGAGAAGCGGGGCGTGACCGAGTTCTACCAGCGTTCTCTGGGCAGCGAGATCGCCAGGAAGGATCCCTTCGGCTTCCGGCTGGACAAGGACTACACGGAGTTTCTGCAGCGGCTCTATTTCGACAGCGAGAAATACGACGGCTACCAGCGGGATCAGAGCGTCTTCGGCGACGGCATCGACATCGAGGACAACATGAGCGTCATGGTCCGCTACAAGAACAACGTGGTCATGAACTACACCCTCTGCGCCCACTGCCCCTACGAGGGGTACCGCATCTGCTTCAACGGCACGAAGGGGCGTCTGGAGTTCTACGTCATCGAGCGCGGCGTGACCCAGCTGGACGAGGACTTCTCCACCTTCGGCAACCGCGAGGAGGGCGAAACGCCCGATCAGGATCTGGACCGCAAGAAGATGGCTCCGGAGATCATTTTCCAGCCCTTCTGGGGGAAACCCGTGGTCTACACCTACGACAAATCGGCCAAGGGCGGCCACGGCGGCGGCGACGTGCGTCTGATGAACAACCTCTTCATCGGCGTCAAGGACGATCCCTTCGGTCACGCCGCCGACTTCACCGACGGCGCCATGTCCATCCTCACCGGCATCGGAGCCAACATCTCCATGCGCACCGGTGAACCGGTCAAAGTCCAGGAACTGATCCATTTTTAACCGCCGATCCCAAGCTGAAATTCATCAAAGGAACGTGCCATGAAAAAGATATCACAACTTGCATTTGCGATTCTCCTCGTTTCCGGATTTCCGACCCTGCTGAAGGCGGAACTCAAACTCGCCGCGGAGTGCACGCGGGAGAGCGCCCTTTTCAAAGCGGGGGAGGAAATAACTTTCCGGACGACGCTGACCAAAGAGGACGGCTCTCCGGAATGCGGCCGGGAAGTCCAGTATATCCTCAAGGGCGACGGCGGATTCCTCCGGAAAGGCAAGTTCACCTCGGCGGAAAAACCGCAGGAACTGACCGCCCGGCTGGACCGCCCCGGTTTCGTCCTGCTCACCGTCACCGCCAAAGGCGAAAAGAAGACGCTCAGAACCTGGGCCGGCGCCGGGGTCGATCCTGAGCAAATCCAGCCGGGAACGCCGGATACGCCGGATTTCGACGATTTCTGGCAAGGCGAGCTCAAGGCCCTGCGCGCCCGCAAGATCGAAGCGAAACTCGAACCGGTCGCCGATCCCAGGATCCGCTTCGGCGTCAAAGTCTGCAAGGTCCAGCTGGACAACGGCGAACTCCGCGCCAACGGATATCTGCTGATCCCCCCCGATGCCAAGCCGAAAAAACTCCCTTTGACGATCATGTTCAACGGCGCCAGCGCCATCGGCGCTTCCTACGCGGCGATCGACAGCATGACTGCCCAGTACAAAACCCTCGTCTTCGTGATGAATCTCCATGACACGCCCGTCGACATCCCCCGGAAGGACTGGCAGAAATGGCGGCAGAGCGATGAGATCCGCGACTATATGTACCGCGACACCGGCGATCCCAAAAAGTATTATATCTTCAAGATTTTCTCCCGCGTCGTCCTTTCTCTGGAATACCTGAAGACCCGGCCCGAATGGAACGGGCGGACCATTATCGCCCGCGGCGGAAGTCTCGGCGGCGCCCAGGCGCTGGCCGCCGCCTATTTCGAGCCCAAAACCGTCCTGTGCATCGCCAACGCCCCTGCCCTCAGCGATCACTTCGGGGCGGACCGAAATCAGAACCCCGGCTGGCCCGATCTTTTCGAACGGCTGAAGAAAGATCCGGAGGCGCTGGCCGCGGCCCGCAAGACGATGCGCTATTTCGATACGGTGAACTTCGCCCGCAGGATCAAATGTCAGGTCGCCATGAGCACGGGTTTCATCGACACGGTCTGTCCCCCGACGACGGGTTACGCGGTCTACAACACCCTTCCCGGCAAAAAATCCATCGTCAACGTCACGCTGGGGACCCACGGGCTCAGTCTGAAAAAAGGAGAACCCAGCGTTTTCTCCTGCGGCGGCAATTACGTGCGCGAACTGTGCCGCAAGGTCGAAAAAGGCAACTGATCGCGGGGGGACCGTTCCTATGAGCAAACTCGTCGAAATCGTCCTCGGGACCGCCGTGCTCATGTCGGCGCTTCGCTCCGCCGGAGCGCCGGAGATCCCCCGGCGGCCCGGAAAAGTCACGAAAACCATCGCCGTTTTTCCCGAACAGCAGGTCAAGTACAACACGTTCCAGAATTTCCTCCACTACTGGAACGACCGCCCGCTCCATATCGACCGCGCCCACCGGTATTTTGGCAACAAGTTCGCGTACAACACCGACCCGAGTCTCTTCACCGATATCGAGATCGCCCGGCGTTACGGCATCTCCGGACTCTGCCCGCTGGCCCGATACGGTCTCGTCAAACTGGCTCTGGACGCGGCCGACAACCACTACAGTCCTGACTTCCGCGTTCTGCCGGGCGTCTATCTCATCAATCTCGGCCGCGGCTACGTGGACAAAATGACCGCTGCCGAAAAGGAAAATTTCTTCAAGATCGTCGAGGCGGCCATCAAGTCCAAAAGCGCCTGGCGGGTCAACGGCAAGGCGGTCATCAACAGCTACGAGGCGACGCGTCTCGCCCCCGCGGGACTGAAGGAGGTTCTGGACGAGGCGCACAAGAAATTCGGCGACACCTTCCTCTTCTCGGCCTGCATGAAGATCCCGGGGCAGCGGCTCTACGCCCGGTTCATCGCCAACGGCCGCACGCTCAAGGACGAAGACATCAAGTGGTACACCGACACCGTGCAGTCCTATCTCGACATCTGCGGCGGGGCGTATCTCTACGGGCTGGGGCTGGGTTACGACTACGACGGCGAATACGGCAGCCGGATCGACGCCGAATATTTCCGCAAGTTCTACCGCCCGCTGGCGTGGAAGATCATGACCGATCCCCGCAACAAGGGGAAACTCTTCGGCATCCTCTGCTCCCTCGGCTACGTCAACAACTTCACGGGAAGAGTCAATGCCGGGGAATACGGCACCGAAACGCTCCGGGAGAGTTTCGACGAATGCCTCTCCCTCGACCCCGACTACATCGTCCCCTTCGAGTGGAACGAGTGGAACGAAAACACCTGCTTCCTGCCGACGATCTATAAAGGCAGTTCCATCGAGCGATTGATGAAATACTTCAACTCCCGGATCACCGGCAAGGCGCCCGTGCCCCGCGAGGGCGACGACCTCACGCTGCCCAACGCGGTTTTGAGTTACCGTTACCAGCTCAAACTGGGGGAGATCCTCCGCTTCGAACTGCTGACGGTCCCCGACGGGTCCCCCGCCTTCGACGGGAAAGCGGAACTCGTCCTCAAGGACGGCGCGACGGGGAAAATCGTAAAGACGATCCCCTTTTCCTTCCGCAACGGGGAGTACAAGGCCCAGACCGTGGAACTTGCGACGGAGGAACTGGCGGATCATCAGGTCCTCGTGCCGGAACTGCGGCTCACCGACCGCGCAGGCAAGGAGCGCCGCATCGCCAACATGCTTTACATCAGGCTTCTGCCCAGCTACAACAACCTCTATCAATATGTGCGGCACGTCATCCGCGACGACGCCCCCGTCACGGCCGACTGGCAAGTCGAGCCCGACGGGACCGGCTATGTCATTTCCGGGAAAGTCGCCTCGAAGGAGGATCTGCGCCACGTGGAACTGCTGGACAACCGCGATGAGATGCGCGCCGTCGAGGACGCGCCGGAGTTCGATCAAAGCCGCGAGATCGTCCTCCGCGTCGCCATGACCTCCGCACCTGCCGTGTATCTTACCGGTACGATGCGCATTCTCAATGCGGGCAAGGTCAAAGCCCGCGGCGCATTCAACGACGGCAATGCCGAGTTTTTCAGTTACAAGACCCTCGACGACGGTTTGGCGCCGCGCCGTGCGGGCATCAGCTCCGGCAACCGTCAGGCCCTGTTTTCCTTCGATGCGGACAAGGCGGATCAAGCCGTCTTCGAAGCCGATCTTGAGCAGGGCAAATTTGCTTTCCCCATCAAAAAACTGCTGGCAAACGGCGGGCATTACGCGGTGGAACTGGGGGGGCAGCAGTTTTTCCGGTTCGACATCGTCCGCAACCAGCCGGACATCCCGCTGAAACTCACGGGCAAGGAGGCGAAGTTCCGTTTCCGTGTCCAAAGCGGGGAGAAATTCCCCGTCTTTTCGCTCCGCGTGCTGACCGAAAAGGGCAAGGTGTGGCACTCTTTGCCTGTTCTGCCCCAAAAACTCTCTTCCGAAACGGAGAAACTCGACATCTACAGCGAAACGCGGCGCAAAGCCGTCAAAATCGATATTCCCAAGGAGCGGATCGTCGATCTCGACTACCGTTTCGACCCCGCCTGCGGCGCGATGCTGACGGCGGCGGGCCGCCCCGACTTCATTGCGACGCTGGGCGGCGGGTACAACTACGGATGCGCCATGAACTACGTCATGCGCCGTCCCGCCGTCAAGGTCCATGGCCATGCGCCGAAGTGGATCAAAGAGGCCGACGGCTCATGGATATTGCGTTTCGACGGTGAAATGGACTACATCGCCCTGCCCATGGAATCCCTCCCTCGGGGCGCGTTCACGCTTGAGATGGAACTCCGTCCCGCTTCCGACAAACCGATGATGCTCTTCCGTTCGCAGGGTGTCTACCCGATCAACAGTTTCTCGCTGATGACCCGCGAGGGGACGCTGTGCGCCGGGTGGTACAGCGAGCCGCCAAAGGTCCGCGTCTTCCAGACGAAACTCGCCCCGAAGGTCGGCGCGTGGAACAGGATCTCCGTCCGGTACGATCTTGAAAAACTCACCGTCAGCTGCAACGGGCAGGAAGCGTCATTCCCCCTCTCCAAACGTCAGGTGATCTATTCGGCTTGCTGTTTCGGCGGCCACGACGCCGCTTACGGCATCCCCCCGGGAAAGCCGGGGTATTTCCAGGGAGATCTGCGCAAACTCCGCATCGTCCAACGGTGACGCCCGTTTTTCAGGCGGGCGGCCTTTCCGTTTGACACGGGAAGCGTTCCGGCGTATATTTAGGAAGGATCAACATTATGAGCAAGATCATCGAAATCGTCCGATCCGGGAGCCGGGTCGTTTTCACGCCGGAGAGCGGAGGCGTTCCCGCTTGCATTTCCGTGAAGGAATTCGACAGGGAGTGCCTCATCGCCCCCAAAGGGTTCGTTCTGGCCATGGAGACGGCGGATCGCGGCCGGATCCACCCCGGGCCGTCGGCCGGTGAGCCGGAGCATTATTTCCAGAACGGGGCGGAGGTCGTGGAGTTTCCCCGCCTCGGCTGGGTCGATGCCGCGGGAAAGCCCGTACCCGATTTCAACTTGGCCCTGCGTTACGAGTTTTTCCCCGACGGAACGGTTTTCTGCACCGCCATCCTTCACGTCGAAACGGCCCATCCGCCGGTGTGCCGGAACTTCACGCTCTCCTTCCCCTTCGATTTCTCTTCTTTCGACGACTGCCGTTTCGCCGTGTTCCCCCGTTTCGGCAGCGGCGGCGCGGTGGATATCCAGCGGATCGCGGCACAGCGTTTCGTCCCCGCGGGCAAGGACATCGCCTACGAAAACAATCTGCCCATCGAATACGCATTCAACCTCTTCCGCGACGGCGGCCCCTCGCTCTACGCGGAGGTGTTCCTCGAGTCGGGCGCGGTCCTCGACGGGGACAACGCCCGGGGCCGCGGCAATGTCCGGTGGGAAGGGAAATCCCCCGTCGCGGAATGGAACTTCCAGACGGCGGACACAACCAAGGATCACCGCCCGCTCCAATGGCGCAACCGCTGGGGCTGGCGGATCGTCCCGCCCGCGACCCGCCGCAAACTGCCTCCGCAGCAATGCTATCAATTCATCGACAATTACCGGCACTATCCCACCGCCGATGAACTGGAGACCATCGCCCGCTCCGGATGCACCATGCTCGTCCTCCACTCCAACTGGCGGCGCGACGCCGCCAACGGCTCCGTTCCCTACGATCCGGAAAAGTTCCGCATGGTCCGGGACATGGCGGCGAAACAAGGCATCTCCCTGCTGCTGTACATCCGCGGCTCCGAAAAAGAGATCGTCGAGGGCTCTGGCGAATGGTTCCCCCGTCTGCTGGCGAAAGACCGCGACGGCCTCTACATGGATTACGCCGGGCCCATGAGCCGGATGGCCCCGCCCGAGGAATTCGCCTGCGGCGGCACGGTGCTGTACTATCAGCACTACCGGAATCTGATGCGCCTCCGGGAACACCTCGGCGAAAACGGCCTTCTCATCGGCCATACGGGGGCCTGGTTCAGCAACGTCGGCATGAGTTTCTGCGACGCCTACATCTCCGGCGAAGGCGAGCGGGGCCAGCTCCTCGCCGGACGGCGGGAATTCGAATATTTCACCATGGCCGCCGCCGCCCCCGGCTCGCTCTGGAGCGCCGCCTTCCCCGAATACGCCACGACGGCGATGATCCCCTTCATCGCCTCCGCCGGGCAATTTCCGCACTCCCCCCTCGGCATGCAGTTCGCCTCGTCCTCGCTGCTCCACCCGCCGGAGCCGGGGATCAACGACGCCGTGTTCCGTCCGCTGTGGCGGATCTGGAAACTTTTTGCTTCCGAACGCGACGTCGCAGTCTTCAGCGATTACAACTGCGCCGGGATCTTCGGCGGAGAAAAAGGCATCGGCCACTATCTCATGATCTCCGCCGACGGCAGGAGGGCATTGTTCGTCCTCTCCGACTTCGGCGGCAAAGGAGATGTCGCCGTCGACTGGGAGAAAACCGGCTTCGATCCCCGCGGCAAAATCTGCTTCCGCCTGACTCCCGGCGAACAGTCCCCGGGCAAGGCCGTCCGGGCGGAGAAGATCCGCGCCGATTTTTCCGTCTATCCCGCCGAAGCGTACTATTTTGCCCCGGACGACGCCGGCATCGCCGCGTTCGAGGCCGATTATCCCGCCTGCGGTCCCTCCGGCAAAGCGTTTCTGGACGAGATCGGGCGCCAGAGACAGGGACGTCACCCCGCCCCCACCGTCAAAGCGGAACTGCGTCTGTATCTGGACGACCGCCTCTGCACGGCTCTGGAAGACTCCATGGTGGTCGACCTCTACGACGAGGATGTCAAGCTGGGCGTGATCGGCCCCGAAGGCTTCCGCCCCCTCGGCATCATCACGCCGGACGGCATGGTGCCGCCCGACTGCGAAAACGCCCCGCGCATCCTGCCGGGGACCACCACTCCCCCCGTCGACCTGGCCGCCCTGCTGGGCAAGGGCCGTCACCGCCTCGCCGTGAAAAGCTTTTACAAGCACGAACCCTTCTACAACTTCGTCATGGTCAAACTGACCACCGACGACGGGGAACGCACTCTGGAATTCCGCAATCAGCTGGAAAGCGACCGCTCGGAGATCACCTGGGAGCTCACTGTAAAGTAAAGACGGCATCGGCGCAAAACCCGTGACCGCCGATGCGGAAAAGCTCCGGCGGATCATCGGCACCGCCCCCTGCCGAAAAAAACCGCCGTCCCCGACAGGGGCCGGCGTACACGGCTCTTCTTTCGGTTACTTTTCTTCTCACCGGGAGAAGGATTCCAGCCGACCGGCCCCCGACAAAAAAACCGCCGTCCCCGACAGGGGCCGGCGTACACGGCTCTTCTTTTGGTTACTTTTCTTCTCACCGGGAGAGGGATTCCAGCCGACCGGCCCCCGACAAAAAAACCGCCGTCCCCGACAGGGGCCGGCGTACACGGCTCTTCTTTTGGTTACTTTTCTTCTCACCGGGAGAAGAAAAGTAACTGGTGGATCCAGACGGACTTGAACCGCCGACCCGGAGATTATGAGTCACCTGCTCTAACCGACTGAGCTATGGATCCACTGTGCGGGGTATACTATAACGCCGATGGGGGCCCGGGTCAAGGGGGAAAAGTTCTTTTTTTTCGATTTTTGCGGGGGGGAGAATTGCATTTCCGCCGGGGGTGTGTATATTAACGGGGTGGAAATACACAAACTCGGGACAGCAGGAAAGACATGGCAAATCCTTTACGCGAACTTCTGGAGAAGGGTCTCGTCATCTTCGACGGGGCCATGGGGACGGAGATCTACCGGCGGAACTTTTTCGTCAACGCATCCTATGAACAGCTCTGCCTCACGCAGAGGGACGTGATCCTCGACATCCACAATCAGTATCTCGCGGCGGGGGCGGAGGTTTTGACGACCAACACCTTCAACGCCAATGCGCGGCGGCTGGGCAAATTCGGCATCGCCGATCAGACGCCGGCCATCAACCGGGCGGGGGTCGCGCTGGCCCGGGAGGCCGCGGGGGGAAAGGCGCTGGTCGCGGGATCCGCCGGGCCCGTGGGCGAACCGGAATCCCCGGCGGACAAACGGACGAAAGCGGACCTGCTCCGGGAACAGATCTCGGGGCTGGTCGAGAGCGATTTTCTCATCTTCGAATCTCTGCGCACGCGGCAGGATCTGGAGGCGGCCGTCGAGGCGGTCAAAAGCGTGAAGCCCATGCCTTACGTGCTGAGCTTCGCGGCGGACGTCCACGCGTCGGTCAACGGCGGAGAGGGCGGGCTGGATGATTTTCTGAAGATCATCGAAGAAGCCGTCAAGAGCGATTACCCGCCCACGGCTCTCGGGCTCAACTGCGGGAACGGACCGGAGGCCACGCTGACGGAGCTGGAGTATCTGGCGCCGAAAGTGAAGCTTCCGCTGATCGTCCAGCCCAATGCGGGGGCGCCCCGCAATATCGACGGGCGGATGCTGTACATGACCAGCAACGAATATTTCAGCACCTATGCCCGGCGCTACGTGCAGCTGGGGGCGGCGGCCATCGGCGGGTGCTGCGGCATCACGCCGGCGCACATCGCGGAACTGGTCCGCACGATCAAGCCCCTGGCCCGGGCGGAGCAGAATTCTTCTCACACCAACGTGGGCTACGGCATCATAACGAAAAAGGCGGAGCAGGCGCAGCCGGTGGAACCCGTGCCGCTGAAGGACCGTTCGCGCCTGGGGGCGAAACTGGCGGCGGGGCAATTCGTTGCCACGGTGGAGATCACGCCGCCGCGGGGATTCGATCTTGCGAAGACGATCGCGGGGGCGAAACTCTGCGCGGAGGCGGGCATCGACGCGGTCAATCTGCCCGACGGTCCCCGGGCCAGCGCCCGGATCACGCCGCTGGTCACGGCCATCGCCATCGAGCGGGAGACGGGTATCGAGACGATCCCCCACTGCTGCTGCCGGGACAAGAGCCTCATCGGACTTCAGGCCGAACTGCTGGGCTACGCCGGGGCGGGGATCCACAATCTTCTTTTCATCACGGGAGACCCGCCGAAACTCGGGGATTATCCGTCGAGCACGGGGGTTTTCGATATCGACTCCATCGGACTTGCCGCCATGCAGTCCAATATGAACCGGGGCATGGATCTGGGCCGTCAGCCGCTGAATGCGCCGACGCGGGTCGTCATCGGCGTGGGAGCCGATCCCAACGCGCTGGCCTTCGAGCGGGAATGCGACAGGATCCGGCGGAAGGCGGAGGCGGGGGCAGATTTCATCGTCACGCAGCCGGTGTTCGATCCGGAGGTGCTGTTCCGCTTCATGGACGCGGTCGCGGACACGAAACTCCCCGTCATCGCGGGGGTATGGCCGCTGACAAGTTTCCGCAACGCCCAGTTCATGCACGACGAAGTGCCGGGGGTGGTGGTTCCCGAGAAAGTCATGGAGCGCATGGCCGCCTCTTCCGACAGGGACGCCCAGCGGCGGGAGGGCATCGCCATCGCCCGGGAAACGGTCTTCCTCATCCGCGGCCGTGCCGCGGGTGTCCAGATCAGCGCGCCCTTCGGCAACGTCGCCTTCGCGCTGGACGTGCTTCGGCGGGAGTAGCTCACTTTCCGGCGGCGGGGGCCTCGACGATCAGGCGTCTTGCGGGCAGAAGTCCGGAGGCGCGGGACTTTCGGTACTTAGCCTGCCCCGTTTTCCGATCCTTGTACCGTTCACGGAACGTCATGCTGCAGACAAAGATCTGATTGACGGTGATCGGTTTCGCGTCCGCGGCGACGCGGATCGTCGCGGTGATCTGTCCCTTTTCCTTTTCGTATTTCACATCCTCGATCAGGACTCCCTGAGGCTGTTCGTGCAGTGCTATGCCGGTGAAGGTGAATTCGGCGGGGAGGTACTTCGGATTGGCCGTTTTCAAAGTTATGACCGTGCGGCTGCCGGGATACAGTTTGATCGCGGGAGGCGTCTTTTCCTTCCAGGAAAAATAACGGCTGGCCCAGTATCTGCCGTTGCGGGTCACGTAAAAGTCGCCCTCGCAGGGGATCAAATGGGTGTAGGCAAAAGCCTGCATGGCCTCTGTCCCGGGAACGACGGGCCGGGTGATGTTTCCGTCCGAGGCTTCGAGGCGGAAGGTCTGCCGCTGTCCGCGCTTGGCAGAAGCGCTGTCGAGGGTGAAAAACGCCCGTTCGCAGCCTGCGGGAACGGTGTTCTCGCCGACGATCCGATACCCGTCGGGACTGCGCAGAACGATCTTCACAGGGCCGGAAAAACCATCCAGTCGGTCCACGACGACGCTGAAGATGCCGATCCCGCCGCACTCCACCACGGAGGGGCATCCGTAGGCGCGGAAATCCGGACGGGGGCGGTCGATGCGCAGATAGTACCTGTAATCGGGTCCCCCCGCGCCGGCGTTGTCGCGGACGACGGCCCGGTAACGGCCGGAAACCGGGGCCGTGAACATCACAGTGGGATCCATGTGCTGCATGACAAGTCCGATGCGGGGACGCCTGACGTCGTCGCACACGCAGATCCTTTTGCCGTCGGGATCGAAGATCTCGAGCAAGGCGTCCACGGGAGAGGCCAAGCGGCGCGCCCAAACGTCGGCGACGACCTGTTCCCCCTTCTCCGCATGAAAAGACCAGGCGCGGCAGGAACCGGGCTTGTCAAGCACGTCATCCACCACGGTCGGGATGCTCAGACAGACTCCTTTCCCGGCCTTCGGGTCGATCTTCACCGGCGCGACGGCGAACTCGGGCGGCAGCAGCATTCCGTAGGGCCGCGGATTCCGGTCGATCTCGATGCGGTAGACGAAATCCTCACGCCCGCGGTAGAGGGCGTCGCGCACCAGAAGGCGGTAACGGCCTGTGGCGGGAGCTTTGAAACACAGCACGGGATCGGGATTGAAATACCGGTCGTCGGCGAGGGCCAGGCGGGAACCGTTCTCGTCGGTCACCTCCAGCACGGCCTGAAAGTGCCCGGGAACGCCGTCGCCGAGGAAAGGCTGGAGAACGCGCCCCTTGAGGTCGAAATACATGACGTCCCCCTTCTTCGCCTCGAAATCGAAACAGTCGGTCTCTCCCGGGCGGATCTGCCCGTTGAGCACACAGGGCCAGGTGAAGGAGCCGTTTTTCTTCTTCGACGGAGGGGGTTGATACCGCGGTTCGGCAAACTCCGGCGCCTTGCCGATGTAAAAAGGCATGGGGTTGCTGATCCAGCTGCCTCCGGCCAGACGCAGTTCCCGGCGTCCGGGAGAGGCCTCCGGGGCGATCTTGAACCTTACGATGACCCGCTGGGCGATGCTGGGACTCATCTGCAGAGAGTTCCGGGGGACGTAAAGGAAGTGGGTCACGAGTTCGTACTGGAGGGGGGACAATTCATTGAGTTTGCTGTACCACGCGCTGTGGTGCCAGTCGATCGTGGCATTCTCGCCCGTGGGCAGCGGCAGGAAACTTCTGTCGCCTTTTTCGATCTGACGGACCCAGCGGTGGAGGTAACGGCGCTGGGAAGAGGAGGGAACAGGCATCCCGGGGACGTTCTCGCAGACGACGTCGGAGATCCCGCCGCCGGTCAGGATGACACTGCGAACGCCGCCGAGGCCCTGCCCGCCGACGAGGATCTCCACCTCGCTCCCCGCGCGGCCCCCCGCCGGATAGAGATAGCCGATATACGCCGCGGAAAGCGATCCGCAGAGAACCGGAACGACGAAGGTCAAAAAGCGTTTGAACGACATTTTTCAGCTTCCTGAAGAAAATTTTTCGGTTTTCTGTTTTACAATAGCACGATCGAATCCAACTTTCAATTGAAAAAACGCGAAAACGTCATTATATTTGTATAGGAGTGTTCATCACGCGAAAGGTTCATTCATGCGCACGGTCAAAATTCGACTCACGGTCATCCTGCTCGCCGCCGCGGCGGCCGTCTTCTCGACGCCTCAGGAAAAACTCGACGCCCTGCTTCAGGAAAATCACCAACGCCACGGTCTCTCCCCGGTGGAACGGGTTTCGGACAACGCCTTTCTGCGGCGGGCGATGCTGGACGTCACGGGAAGACTGCCGACGATCACCGAGGTCCGCAAGTTCGCCGCGGACAAAGACGGGGACAAGCGTGCGAAACTCATCGCCCGCCTGCTGGCCTCTCCCCGCTTCGCCGATGTGACGGCCATGCGTTTCGCCGACATGTTCCGGATCAAGTCGGAGTTCCCCATCAATCTGTGGCCCAACGCCGTCCAGAGTTATCACCGCTACTTCCGCGACGCAGTGATCGAAAACAGGCCGTGGAATAAGGTCGCCCGGGAACTGCTCACTTCTTCGGGAAGCAACTTCCGTGTGCCGGCGGCCAATTTCTTCCGCGCCGCGGCGGAGCGCACGCCGGAGGGTCTGGCCAAAGTCACCGCCCTCACCTTCATGGGGTTCAGGACGGGACGCCTGTCGCCGGAGGACCGCGCCAAATTCGCGGCCTTCTTCAGCCGCATCCGCTTCAAGAGCACGGACGAATGGAAAGAGGAGATCGTCTTCACCTCTCCGGATCCCGTCCGTGTGGAGGCCCGCACGCCCGATGGGAAGAGCTTCGACATCGACGCCCCCGCGACAGATCCCCGGACCGTATTCGCCGACTGGCTCACGGCTCCGGGCAATCCCTTCTTCGCCCGGGCCTTCGTCAACCGCGTCTGGTACTGGCTGCTGGGAAGCGGCCTCGTCGAGCCGGCCGACGACATGCCCCTGCCGGGGGGGTTCTGGAGCGGCGTCTTTTCCGTGTTCACGCCCTCCGGCGACAACGCGGGGAACGAAAAGATCCTCGACTTTCTCGCCGAAGAATTCGAGAGATCCGGCTACGACATCAAAGGACTGTTTTCGCTCATCCTCAACTCCCGCGTCTACAACGCCGACTGGAAGACGCTCCCCGCCGAGCAGGAAAAGGCGGAAAAGTGTTTCGCCGTCTACAAAATGCGCCGTCTGGAGGCGGAGCTGCTCGTCGACGCCTACAGCCAGGTCCTGCATGCTCACGAGTCCTACAGCAGCGTCATCCCGGAACCCTTCACCTTTCTGCCGCAGAATACGCCCGCGGTCACCATCGCAGACGGCAGCATTTCCAGCCGTACGCTGGACAACTTCGGAAAACCCTCCCGGGATGCCGGGACCCTGGAGGAGAGGAACAATCAGATAACCCCCTCCCAACGGCTCTTTCTCCTGAATTCCAACTGGGTCTATCAGCGGACTCTCCAACTGCCGGGACGTCTCTTCCAGAGGCGCCGGATCTCCGACGACATCCGGATCGATGAACTGTACCTGACGATCCTTTCCCGCAAACCCACCCCCGAAGAGAAGAAAATCTTTTTCGCCTACCGCAAACGCCTGCCCGTAAAGATACGCGGACGGGCCTGGGGCGATTTGGCGTGGTGCCTCATCAACACCCAGGAGTTTCTCTACCATCACTGATTTTTTGCCGCATCACCCCGAAAGGAAAAATCGCCATGGACCTCCCGCGGAAAACCCTTCTCGCCGCATGCGTTGCCGCGATGCTGGGCGGCTGTGCCGCAACGCCTGAAGAAAAAGAGATCGTCCTCACCGAACAGGACGCCGGCCGAACGCTGGTCCTGGCGGCGGGGAAGTCTTTCACCGTCGACCTGAAAAGCAATCCCACCACCGGCTACCGGTGGCAGTCCGAACCGCCGCAGCCCGAAAAGGAGCTCCTCCATCTCGAACGCGACGACTTCACCGCGCCGCCGGGGGAACTCTGCGGCGCGCCCGGGAGACAGCGTCTGACCTTTTCCGCCAGGAAGCCCGGTCAAACCACTCTGCGGCTGATCTACGTCCGCCCCTGGGAAAAACCGCCCCGGCCCGTCGCGGCGTTCCAGGTGCCCGTCACCGTAAAATAAGAGAAGAGTACTGACCTGCCGGACCTGTCGAACGGGCCGTGTACGTCACACTTCTTCCCTCGGCGGCTAATTGAAGAGACGCCAGAGAGCGAGCAGACGGGGAGAAGCGGTCACGCAGTTTTCGGAACAGACAAGCTCCGCGTAAAGCCGCCCCAGAACGGAGACGACGGGAGGATCGAACATCGCGGCAAGGGGACGGACCCCGCGGGCACGTACCAGCCAGCGCAGCAGATTTTTCACGGATCTCTCGCCCTGAGCCGCACGGTGGAGCCCCCGGGAAACGTCGCCGCTGGAAGCCTCCGCGGGAACACCGGCGCAGCGGCAGACGCAGGCAAGATAGAACCGGCGGCATCCGCGCCAGGCCTTGAGAGGATCGGGAGGCAGGATGATCTCCGGCTCCAGTTTCCAGTGGAAAGCTCTTTCGTAGAGGGCGGCCCAGTCGGCAGGGAGCCCCTCGCTGCGGACGAACCCGGCAAAGGCCTCCACGCGGTCCATCCCCCGCCAGCGGTAGAGACCGGAAGCCAGCAGAAGGGCGTCGCCGCCGCCGAGCACGGCCTTGTTCATGTTGCGGACGATGAAGTCGGGATCGTTCCTGTTTTCTTTGAGATATTCCCCGGCAAAGATCAGCCCCATGCCCCGGTTGAGGAGCAGCCGAACGGCTTCGGAACGGGGGATCCGGGCGGGCGAGAGCGGCGGGATCCAGTTTTCAAGGTCGGCTTCGCCCCAGACGGGGACCCAGCCCCGGCGCAGTTCCTGAAACATCAGGGTCGATGCCACGTTTTTCAGGGAAGAGATGTTTTTCGCGGGACCGAAGTCAACGGCGATCCCCAAATCCTTTTCGCGGCGCGCCGAGAGCTGTTTCAGCGTTTCGCCGATCCGGGCGGCCGTCCGGGGATCGGCGTCGCGGGTGAAAACAAAAAAATCCAGATCGTTGTAAAGACGGCTTCCCACGGGCGTATGGAGGACGCCGCCCTCGCCCCGTCCGTAGCCGCCGCCGAGGACGACGGCCTGCAGACAAGGCAGATGGAGGGCGTCGATCTCGGAAGCGATCCCGGCCAAAGTTCCGTCGAGGAGTTCCCCGAGCGCGGCGTCGGGAACGCCGGTGTAGCGGGCCCCCTTCATTTGCCGCTCTCCCCGCCAGGAGCAGACTCGGACGAGGATACGATGGGCGAAAGCACGAAGAGCCGTCTCAGCAGACTGTTGAACACGGTCGTCAATATATTGAACACGCTGCGGTTGTAATAGAAGTACATGTCATCCATATTCCGCAGCGCCTCGGTCCTGTGAAGGAGCCACTGATCGGAGAAGCGGAAGGCGTACACGGGATCGCTGCTGCCGTAACGCACCAGATGCGCCCTTCCGGTGATAACGGGCCAGCACTTGGGATAGACAGCAGGAAGTAGCGGAAAAACTCCAGCTTCTCCGCCTGCCGTCCGAAAAGCCGCGCCCCCAGATAAAGCGGCGCACCCGCGACGGCGATGAAAACGGCGAGGATGAATTCCGTGATGGAGAAACGGCTGACCTCACGGGGCCGGGAACTTGCGGTCAGGAACTCGTCCTCCAGCTCAACGAATTCCCCCGTGGGGACGTCGATCACCCGGCTGCCGTCGATGATCTTGTCCTTGAAGAACATGAACTTGCCGATGTAGGTAAAGTCCATGATGACGGAGTGCTCCAAAACGGCATTCTCGTTGATGAGGACGTATTTCCCGGCAATGACCTGACGGTTCAGCTCCACGCCCCGCTCCAGACGGACATGATCCGAAAGAAGCACGGGCTTCTCCAGTTTTCCTCCGGGCAAAATGATCACATTGGTCCCGAACACACACCCCTCTTTGTTGGAATAGCCCGGCAGATTGTAGATCCCCGGCTTCTCCAGCAGGCGGAAATTGAGGTCGAAATACGCCCGGAGCGAATCGATCCGCATCAGGGGACAGAGGCACTCGTAAAGTTTCCCGCCGCGCAGGAGCCAGATGCCCGGCGGCTGCGGCTCGGGCATCGACTCCACCTCGCGCAGTTCGGAAAAGATCTGCCGGATGTCCGGAACGTCCGGCATCACCAGGCCCCAGACGATCATCAGATCGTCGGCGGGGATCTCTGGATGCGCCTCGAGGAGCTGACGGATCGACCCGCAGGGACGGGTCTCGGGCAAATGGAGCCTGAGCGACCAGTATCCTCCCTGCCCCAGCCGGGCGGCCAGTTCGTCCCTGCGGTAGCAGTCGACGATGAAGATATCGGACAACGCCTCCAGACAGGAACACTGATCGACGGCATGCCGGACCCAGCTTTTGCCGGCGATGGGCAGTTCGCCGGGGCTCCGCCGGGGAAAGTACTTGAGACACCACTCGTTGTCCTCGGGGCCGATGTAAAAACAGGCGTTCATGACCGCTTCAGTACGCTCCCTTGCCGCTGAGGATGGCCGGGACCGTACGCAGAAGGATCCAGAGATCCGACATCAGCCCCCGGGAGCTGATGTACTGCTTGTCCAGACTCACCTGTTCGTTGAAGGGGATGTCGCTCCTGCCGGAGACCTGCCACAGGCAGGTGAGCCCCGGACGCACGTTCAGCCGCTTGCGGGCCTCGATGGAATACTCGGCCACTTCGGAGGGAACGGGCGGCCGGGGACCGACCAGACTCATGTCGCCGAAAAGCACGTTGAGAAACTGCGGCAGTTCGTCCATGCTGGTCTTGCGCAGAATGCGGCCGATCGGCGTGATCCGGGGATCGTTTTTCATCTTGAAGATCACCCCGTCCTTCGACTGGTTCTGAGACAGAAGCTCCTTCTTGCGCGCCTCGGCATCCACGTACATGCTGCGGAATTTGTAGAAACAGAAGTTGCGGCCGTACTGCCCCACGCGGATCTGAACGAAGAACACGGGGCCGGGAGACGTCAGCTTGATCAGCACGATCAATATCAGAAACAGCGGCGCAAGCACGATCAGGGCCGCCAGCGACAGGACGATGCCAAGAAAACGCTTGATGCCATGGGAAAGGATCACCGTGACCTGCCAGGCGCACAGATGCAGACTCAGCCTGGCCCGGGCCTTCTCGCGCGCGGCCATCTCGCTCTGCAGCATTCTGATCTGGGCTGCCAAAGATTCATGTCCCGCTTCAGACATGGTAAAAAACCTCACTTATTGGGAATTGCACGGAATGACGAATATGGTTTCATTGAGCCCGCAATAGCGCTGCCGGCTGATCTTGGAAGCGATCTTGCTGATGATCGGGACGCCGCGTCCGGAAGAGGCCATCTCGTCGTTGAGCTGTTCCAGCGACTGCTCCGCCTTCTCCGGCAGGAGGAAATCGCCGCTCCACTCCCGGCCGTGGTCCCACACGATCAGTTTCAACTCTTTCTCGCAGGCGCAAATTTTGACCGCCATATACTCGTTGAGTTTCTCATACTCGCTCAAGCCGTGCACGATGACATTGACGAGGTACTCCTCGAGCAGAAGCTCCGCGCTGACGGCAAGGGCCTCGTCCCGACAGACCTCGCCGATAAAGGCGGAAGCCTTCACGCAGATGGCATCGACGGCCTGCTTGTCGGCCGGGACCCGGCAGGAGAACACGTATTCCCGCTCCAGCAGCCGGGGCTTGCGAACGAGGATCAGCGAGAGATCGTCCTGCGGGTGAACGTACCCGAACTGCGCCAGGGAGTGCAGACAGCGGAAGGGAAGAGAGATGGATTTCTCCTCCTTCTTCGTCTCCTTCACCAGAATGGAGGCCAGACGGCGGCACATGTCCATGTCCACGTACTTTTCGCCGTGCTTGTCCTTCGACAGGTCCATCAGGCCGTCGGAACTGAAGAGGAAGACGTCGGAATCGGAAAAATGGTACTCCACATCATCCTCCTCGGAGTAGACCTGATCCTTCATCAGGCCGAGGGGAACGCTGCCGTGCCGCTGCGGATTGATGTCCACGGGCTCCCCCGTTTCGCCGTCGAAGCAGATGACATCCATGTAACCGGAGTTCTGGTAGCGGATGCAGTTTTTCCCGAAGTCGATGAAGGCGATCAGCGTGCACATGTAGACGATGCTGTTGAGATGCTGACAGAAGAAATTGTTGATGTCCGAAGCGATCAGAGAGGGCCGCGTCGCCCGCTCCCTGTCGCGCATGAGATCCTGCTTCAGGAAGGACTGGATCGCCGTCATGGCCAGCGCGGAGTGGGTCCCGTGCCCCGAAACATCGCCGAAGATGAAGAGCGCCCGCTCCTCGTCCAGAGGCATCCAGCAGAAGAGGTCGCCGCTGACCTTCGTGAAGGGCTTGTAGAGACAGCTGAACTCGTATTTTTCGCTGAAATACACCCACGGCGGAAGCATCGCCTGCTGGAGCAGACTGGCAATGGACCAGTTCCGCGTTATCTTGGTCTTGAGCTGGTGAAGGGAGGACTCCGCGTGGCAGGACTCGATCATCTGGTCGATCTTGGCCAGAACGAGCTTTTTGTCCGCGTTTTCGGGAACGTAGTAGGAACGGGGATCCTCGGCGACCCGGCCGAGAAGACGGACATCCGAGCAGGAGAAAGCGGGGATCATGAAAAGGATCGGCAGCAGACTGTCGGTCTTGCGGATCTTCCGGCGCAGAGGCATCCCCAGATCGACATCCGTGATGACCGCGTCGATCCTCTCCTGCCGGAGAATTTTCTGAGCGTCTTCGATTCCCGCGGCGCCCATGAGCGTCACATCGGTATCGGCAAAAAAGTTCTGCAGGGAAAACATGACCAGTTCGTTCCCGCCGGCCGCAAGGACCCGGCAATGCCTGTCGCTCATCGCGTCGGGAAACAGGTCATCGTGATCATAACTCGACATTTCAACAAGAGAAAAAAACACCGTTCGCAACTCCGGGAACGTCTCCCCGGCGGGTCCTGCGGACCGCACGGGATCGACTTCCGGAAACAACGCGGTAAAATATAGCACGTTTCGGCATTTTTTCAAGCAGATGACGGAGCCTGACTGTCGTTTTCCGGACTGTCATTTCGTACGGCCGCCGCGGTCGCGCTGCTGCCGGAGGGCGTGACGCACAAAGTCTTCCGCCGTCTATACGCCGTGCTACGGATCTACTTTGCGGTCATCTTCGACGGTCGAACCGATTATGCCGGCGCGTTCCACGCTGCGGGACTCACGCCGGTCCCGCTCAGGACTTTCGAATACACTTACGCATCGCAGTTCGGAAAAAGGCGGAAAGACAGCCTTTCGTTCGGCTACCTTGCCCCGTCGGCAGCTGCACCAGGACCACCGCGGCAAAAATGATCGCGCAGCCGAGCAGATTCAGCGGCGAATAGCGCTCGTCCAGCAGAAGCCATCCCCAGATCACGGCAAACACCGAAGCCGTGCTCAGGATGATGGAGACGACGGCCGGATGCAGATATTTCTGAGCCGCCACCTGCAGCGTGCAGGCGAAGCCGATGGCGACGACGCCGCAGTACAGCAGAGGGGCCGCCGTCGCCGTCACGCTTTCCCACGGACATCTCTCCCGGGCGATCAGCGCCGCGATCCCGGAGATCGCGGCGACGGTCAAAAACTGGACGGCCGCCAGCTGCATGGCGTCGGCCTCCGGGGCAAAACGGGCGATGGCGATGAACTGGAATGCGAAAAACAAAGCGCATATCAGCATGAGGGCGTCGCCCATATTGCCGAAATCCTTCAGCGTCCCGTCGCTGCAGAGCAGATAGGTCCCCGCGACGGAAAGCAGGGCGGCGCACCAGACCTGCCAGCTCGATCTTTTGTTGACGAAAACGCCGATCAGCGGTATCATGATCACGTACAAAGCGGTCAGGAAACCGGCCTTTCCGGCGGAAGTATAGAGCAGCCCGAACTGCTGAAGGATCTCGCCCCCGGCCAGGCACACGCCGCAGACGGCGCCGCCGGCGAGCAGTTTTCCGCCGGGGAATTTCCTTTTGAAGAGGATCCACGGGAGAAGCATCGCGCAGCCGAGCAGATACCGGAGGAAAACGAAGGAGAGCGCCGGCATGCTTTTCGCGGCTTCCGCCTGAGCGGAGTAAGACAGTCCCCAGATCACGGCCGTCAGGAAAAGCGACGCCGTCGCCAGAATCTCGATTTTTTTCATATTCCCGTTTCCCCGTCGGATTTGCCCGCAAGCCCGGCTCACCGGTCACGGACGCATAATATAACAGGGGACGCCGAAATTGCAAGCCCGGCGGAAAAACGGCGGCTTCCTGAAACTAATCTTTCCGGAACAGGACGCGAAGCAGGAACAGGGGGTTGCCCAGCACGTAGCGGCGGAACATCCGCCGGGGTTCCTGGTAGAGACGGTAGCACCACTCGATGCCCATTTTCCGCATCCACAGCGGCGCGCGGGGGATGCGTTCCGAAACGAAATCCAGCAGGCCGCCGACGGCGAGGGCAACGCCGCAGACCAGTTCCTTTCTGTGACGGGCGATCCATTTCTCCTGTTTCGGGACCCCCATGGCCACCAGCAGGATATCCGGGTCCAGCGCATTGATCCGCGCGATGACGGCGCGTTCCTCCTCCCCGTCGGCGAAAAATCCGGGAGCGGCCCCCACGAACTGCGCCGCGGGAAATTTTTCCCTGGCTTTGGCTAAGGCCGCCTCGGCGACGCCCGGTGCGCCGCCCAGCATGAAAATACGCCAGGGCCGACCGCAGATCAGGGGGAACATATCCGTCCCGTTGACGTTGTCCGGCACGGGGAAGCGGCGGATCCGCCCCGCCATCCTGACCCCGCTGCCGTCGGGCCACACGGCGTCCGCTCCGTTCAGAATTTCGACGTACTCCCTGTCGCGGCAGGCGATGTTGAGACAGTGGGCGTTGATGAAGGCCCCGAAGGAGGAACGCTTTTTCACGAGCTTCTCCAGCCGTTCAAGCGCCTCGCCCATGGTCTCGTTGTCGCAGGGGACGCCGAAGATCCGCGGACGGTACGGCAGACGGAGGAAGGAATCCGCCGCGTTTTCCCATGTGTAGAGCGCGGCGCGCCGCAGACCGGCCGACTTGAGCCGTTCCCGCGTCGTCTCCGACGCCAAGAGTTCGGTCAGGGCGGAGGCGATCTCCTCAGGCTTGGCGGGATCGAAAAGCAGCGCCGCCCCCTCCCCGATCTCCCGGAGCGAGGAGGTATCCGAACACGCGCAGGGCACACCGCAGGACATGGCTTCGAGCAGAGAGAGGCCGAAACCCTCGAAAAGGGAGGGGAAAACGTACCCGGCCGCCCTGCCGTAAAGGGAGACGAGAAGTTCGGAGGGAACGAATCCGGGGAAATGGATATGCCCGGCAAAAGGCGACGACTCCGCCGCCCGGAAAACGGCGTCGGAACCGTTCCACGAGGCCCCGGGCAGCACCAGGTCGTATTTTTCGGAGAGCTCGGGCGGCAGAAGCTCCCAGGCCCGGATGAGATTCACGTGATTTTTCCCGGGATGCTCCAGGCGGGAGATGTACAGGACGTAGGGCCGCCGGACGCCGTTCTCCGCCAGCCATTTCCCCGCATCGGCCCCGCCGGCGGGAAGCGAAAGTCCGTCGCAGATCACGGAGATCTTCTCCTCGGGGATCCCCCAGAAGCGGCCCAGATCCGCCGCCGTGGAACGGCTGATGGCCGTCACCGTCTGCGCCTTGCGCACGAAATGCGGCAGCAGATGCTTGATATAGAACATCCGGAAGGGGTCGTATTTCGCGGGGACGTGATACTGCGAAAGATCGTGGACCACTGCGGCCGTGAAGACGGGATACCGGCAGAAGGCCCGCCGGTTGGCCGCGCACAGGATCGCCATATCGAATTTCTTGAACTTGATCCGGAAGGGCAGAACGAACAGGTGATACAGCATGGAGACCGCCGCAAACCGGCAGCAGCGGGGCAGAACGATCAGGGAACGGCCGGGAAAAAACGCCCGTGCGTCGGACTCCACGATCAGCGTCAGATCCTGTTTCCGCGCCTCGAGCGCAGCAACGAGATGCCGGATATAGACGGAGATGCCCGATCTTCCCCCGTCGAAGGGAACGCAGGAAAGCAGTATTTTCATGAGGAGACCCTTTGTATCAGTTCATCGAATCCCGCGAGGAAGCGCTCCGGAGAAAAACGCTCCCGGACGAGTTCCCGTCCGGCCCGGCCCAGCCGGGCTCTCAGCGCAGGCTCGCGCCGGAGCAGCGCCAGTTTTTCCGCCAGAGCCGCCGTGTCCTTTTCGGGGACGGCAAATCCGGTGACGCCGTCCTCCAGCCACGCGCGGACGCCGCCCACGTCGAAGGCGACGACGGGCTTCCCGCGGGCCGAGGCCTCGGCGCCGGAGAGGCCGAAGGGCTCCTGCCAGCGGGAGGGAAAGACGACGACGTCGCACTCGTCGAGCGCCCGTCCGGGATCGCTCAGCCAGCCGGAAAAGGTGACGCGCTCCCGCAGACCGGAGGCGGCAACGCGGCGTTCGAGAAGGGCGCGGTCTCCACCGTCTCCGGCAAACCGGGCCTGCCACGGGACGTCGAGGCGTTCCAGCGCGTCCAGAAGAAGATCGGCGCCCTTGCCCCGGATCAGCTGACCGAGGAAAAGAATTTTGAACGGTCCCTGCCCCGGTCCCTCCGGCGGATCGGTGGAAACTTCGATCACGGGCGGGATCAGGTGAACGCGTTCCTCCGCAAATCCGTTGCGGAGCAGATTGCCGCGCATGAACGGAGAAAGGACCACGGCGTGATGGCCCCGCAGTTCCGCCAGCAGGGCCCCGTGGCCGGGCCGCAGATACTTCCAGCTCCGTGGCGAGGAGATCCTCGCGCAGAGGGCGCACCGCAGAGGAGAAAAGGCCCGGCGGCAGTTGGTCCTGCCGAAAGGGGTGTAATAGTGCCGGCGCGGGCAGTAGAGGTCGTGGTCGTGGGCCCAGAAGACCAGCCTTTCCCCGAAGCGGCGGCGCAGCTGCGCCAGGAGGGCCGGATCGGGCAGTTTGTGGAGCGCGGCCAGATCATAGTCGGACGGCGCGTCCGAAAGCCGTTCGGGCGAAAACACCCCGTCGAAGCCCTGCCGGAAGAGGACCTCGTCCCTGTCGGGGGTCCGCCCGCACCAGTCGACGCGGTCCCCCCTGTGCCGCAGGAGACAGGCGGTCTGGAAGGCATACCTTTCGATGCCTCCCGCAAACCCGGTGTATTCCCCGAGAAAAAGTATCCTACGCCCGCTCACGGATCAGCTCCCCGTACAACGCCAGGAGACGCCCGGTCAGGGCCTCCCAGGAAAAGGCCCGCACGTCGGAAAGGGCGTTTTCGGCCAGACGCCTCCCCAGCTCCGGATCGCGGAACAGCCGGTCGCAGCAGGCGACCAGCGCCGCCGGATCCTCGGGATCGAACAACAGTCCGTTGCGTTCGGGCACGATGAAATCCTTGAGTCCGCCCGTCCGGGCGGCGACGACGGGCAGTCCCGCGGCCCAGGACTCCAGCGCGACGATGCCGAAGGGCTCGTGGAGCGAGGGCAGAACGAACACGTCGGCCTCGTGGAGGACGGCCTTCAGCCGGGGATCTCCCGGTTCCAGTCCGGGAATGACGGTCACCCGGTCGGCGATGCCCTGTTCCTTTGCCCGTTCGAGGAGCTGCCGGTGATACCACGGCGCCGTCACGGGCCCGATCAGCAGCAGATGGCACCCGGGATCGTGCCGCGGCAGTTCCAGCAGGATCTGCTGGTTTTTCTGGTAGTCGATGCGCGAGACGCAGAGCACAAGCCGCCGGTCGGAGGGAATGTGCCACTCCTCCCGGGGAGAACAGTCGGGCTTCCGCCTGAAGTCCTCCACGTTGACGCCGTTGGGCAGATAGACGATCCGACGCCCGGGATACGATGCCGCAAGTCTCCGCTCCTCCTCCCGGCTGATGCAGATGACGGCGTCCGCCTCGGCAACGGCGTCGCGCCGGTACCCCAGCAGACGGTCGAAAATGCCGCCGTAATGAAATTTGTGCCGGGTGGGCGCCATCATCTGCCGGAGCTCCTCCGGCGGGACCGCCGCATGGCCGCCGTGCAGACTTATGACGCAGGGCACGCGCAGCCGGTGGGCCAGCAGGGCGCTCATGACCGCCATCCGTCCGCCGCAGTGGATGTGGATGAGATCGAATCTCTCACGCCGCAGGGTCCGGAACAGCGCGGGGACGAAGGGGTTGCCTCCTTTTTTGTCCAGAAGACGGGCCGTCTCGCGGGGCATGGGGAAATAGGGGTAGAAACAGGGGAAACGGCGGATGCGGATCTCCTCGCGGATCTCCTCGCCGGGACGGGAGAGCGCACTGGTGGCCAGTATCTCCGGCGTCATCCCCAGTTTGAGCTGGTTCAGCGCAGTGTTCCAGACCACCGTCTCGGTGCCTCCCCACTCGTCGAAGGTGAAGCGGCGCACCACGTGAGCGATCCTAAGCGGTCTTTCCGGCATGCCGGACTCCTTTCCAGTGGTAGAAACGCTGGACGAACCGGCGCAGGGGAGCTCCGGGCAGTTCGGCCAGTCCCGCCGGATGCGCCAGAAGGAAGCGCACGTCGCGCAGGGTCTCCAAAACGGCGGAGACCATCTCCCGCGGCAGATTCGGCCGGTCTCCGAAAATGACGGCGTCGGCGGCTCCCTCCCCGAAGAAACGCTTCTTCAGTTCGGCAACGGTGTAATTGTGGGAGTGCTCCACCCTCGCCTCCGGCGCGTAGGCGATCCGGATCGGACGGCGATGGGCCCACTCCACGTCCTCGGAATAGCGGATCCTCTCGTCGAAGGGGTGCTCGACAAGATCCTTCCGGCGCACGGCGGACGTGGCCAGCGAGAAGAAAAAACGCCACTTTGCGGCCTCTCTGCCGTCGCCGAAGGCCCGGAGATTGTCCTTGCGCACCAGGTACGCGGCATCGGGACGGGGAAGCTGATTGCCGTACACCGCGTCCGCCGTTCCGGCAGTCAGGGGCGCGATGAGCTCTCTCAGCCAGAAACGGTCCAGCGGCACGGCGTCGGCGTTGTTGAAAACGACGATGTCCCCGCGGCAGTGCGAAACCATGTAATTGAGCCGCTGCCCGGGGCGGTACTCCCCCTCGGGCCGGGGCAGACATACGACGCCGGGGAAACTGCGGATGATCTCGTCCGTCCCGTCCGTGGAGGCATCGTCGCAGCAGATGACCTCGAAAGGGACGGGACACTCCTGCTCCATGATCGCGCGAAGCGTTCTGCCGATGTACGCCCCGTCATTGCGGGCGCGGACCAGTATGCTTGCAAGACGGCACATGGAAACGAGGAGGAAAAATCAGGCCTCGGGTCCGAATGAGGCCAGCGCCTCGGCCTCCGTGGCGTAGATGTCGAAGATCCGGTAGACCTTGGTGATGTCGAACACGATCTTCGGACGGGGCTGAAGACAGCACAGCTTGATGATGCCGCCGTTGCCGTTCATCCACTGCAGGACCGACACGAGGGCCCCCAGACCGGAGGAATCCACGTGCTCCATCTTCTCCAGATTGAACAGGACCCGCTTGGACTCCCGCAGACGTTCGAACATGGCCTCTTTGAAATCTTCCGAACAGGAGGCGACCAGACGCCCGGAAAGCGAAACCTTGAGAATGCCGTTGACGACTTCGAAATGATATTCCATGATACTGCTCCCGCTGCACCGCGGGAAGACCCGGCCGGACCGCGCCCGGAGGGATCCCCGCATGTTGCCGTTGAAAAAACGATAAAAAACCGCGTGCGGTAAAACGTAACCTCTCACCGCGCTTTTTTCAAGTCTTGCCGGATGAAAAAGGGCAAAAATATCTCCGCATCCCGCTTTGCGGCTCCATTTCCGGACACCGCGCCCCCCGGCGGTGCGCCGGAAAAAGCCGCAAAGCGTCCCCCCATTTGAAAGACGGGCGTTTTCGTGCTATATTAATGAGCCCGCATGAGGCGAAGCCCCTTCCTCGAAAAGAGAGCTCTTTTCCCGGGAGGACGGGAGTGCCGGAAAAGCGCGGTCCGGCCCCGAAGCAAAATGCAGAAAACGGAAAGACGGATTCATGAAACCATTTTTCTCCATCATCATCCCCTGCTGCGACGTGGAGCCGTATATCCGGGAGTGCCTGGATTCGATCCTCGGCCAGTCGTTTCAGGACTGGGAGTGTCTGGCCGGCGTGGAAACATCGAAGGACAAGACCGAAGAGATCATCCGCGAATACGCCGGACGCGACAGCCGGATCAGATTTTTCACGGGTCCCCGCAGCGGTTCCTGCTCCGCGACCCGCAACACGGGAACGGAAATGGCAACGGGGGAATACATCATCTTCCTCGACGGAGACGACACCATCGCCCCCGAGTCCCTGGACCGGCTGTTCCGCAGGATCTCCGCCCGGCCCGGCGCAGATCTCTACCCGTGCCGCATTCTGGCCCACAACGAGATGACCGGCGGGGACGAGACCCGGGACAACTACCCCGACAACGCGCCGGAAGAACTCACGGGCCCCGAGGCGACCCTTCTGCTGGAGCGGGTGAAACTCAATCCCAGCCCCATGCTGCAGTTCACCATTTTCCGCAGGGAATTCCTGATGGAGCACGAGCTCCGCTGCATCTACGGTCTGCGGCACCAGGACAGTGAATTTTCTCCCCGGGCGCTCTTTCTGGCCAAACGGGTCGTGCCGCTGCACGAGCCCTATTATCTCTACCGCATCCGCGAGAACTCCGTCCAGACGAAGGCCAAGGGCAAAGGGTACTTTCTCAAGGACTTCGCCATCGGTCTCCATTCGCTGTTTGCCTTCCACACCCGGGTCTCCCGTCAGCCGGGCTTCGACCGCCGCGTGGCGGAAGCCTGGGCCCGCGCCTGGTGCACCACTCTCTTCATCAAGTGGTTCAGCCGGGATTTCGTCCGGGGCGTGCCCCGCAAGGAACGACTGGAGACGCTGAAGATCATCTTTGCCGACGGCTTCGCCGATTTCGACGAACTGCTGAAGGCCGCGACCGGTCCCAGAAAACTTGCCGGATGGTGGGTCAAGTTTTTCGTGCGCCACCCCTCCCTCGGCGGGCTGTCGGAGCTGTTTTTCGTCGGAGGGTATTTCCCGCTGCTGAAACTGAAGAAAGGGAAGTGATCTTTCCATGAAGAAGGTCCTGGTCTACTTCACGCAGTTCGACGACGCTCTGGGCGGCAGCGAATTCACGCCGCTTGCCTTCATTTCGGAGCTTCAGAAAAACTGTGAAGTGACCCTGGCCCTCAACTGGAAGTCGGATGTGGCGCGCGCCGCCGGGACGCTGGGCATCCCCGTGGACGTTTCCCGCCTCACCGTCAGATACGTCAAGCCCGGCAACCGCCTGCTGAGGAAACTGGATGCCGTTCTGCCCTTCTACCGCACCTGGTGCCTGAAAAAGCTGGCGAAAGAGGCCGATCTGTGCATCTCCACCGCCAACGTCTTCGACTTCGGGCGGCCCGCCCATCACTTCATCTACCTGCTGCGGACTTTCGGCGACAACGCCTTCTGCGACCGTCTCGCCGGACGTCCCGCGCCGCGGGGAACGGCGCTTCTGCGCCGCAGACTGCGCACCGCTTTTGCGGAGCATTTTCTGCGCCCCCTGCTGGGGATCCGCTCCACGCGCAGGATACTGGCCGATCCGCGGGAAAGGATCTACCCCACCTCGCACTACGTGGAAAAAGTCATGCGCGATTTTTACGGTGATTTCAACAGCACCGTCTTTTATCCGCCGACGGTCTGGGAGCCCTCGTCTCCGGCCCCGGAGCGCGATCCGCTCCAAGTCGTCGCCCTGGGCCAGCTCTTCCCCGAAAAACGCCTCGGGGAGATCATCGCCGTCGTCGAACGCGCCCGGGAGCTCTCGGGCCTCGATCTCAAACTGAGTCTGGGCGGCCCCCTGAACGGCACGGACTATGTGAGGAAACTCAAGGAGACCGCCGCAAAAAAAAGCTGGCTCACCCTGCCCGGCGCCCTCTACGGGGAGGCCAAGGAGCGTTTCCTGCGCTCCGCCGCCTTTGCCGTCCACGCCGAACGGGACGAGGCTTTCGGCATCTCGATTGCGGAGTACCTGAAAAGCGGTCTCGTCCCCGTGGTTCCGGACGAGGGCGGCGCCTGCGAGATCGTCGGGAATCCCGCCCTCTCGTGGCACACTGTGGAGGACGGAGCAAAAATCCTGGCCCGCCTGGCGTCGGACGCACGTTTCAGGGAGGAACAAAGCCGTTTCTGTTCCGGCCGCGCCGGACTTTTCACGAAACAGGCCTACATGGCCAGTCAGCATGAACTCCTGATAAAAATTCTGGAGAGCGCGGGAGGCGCTGCGGACAAATGAGCGCGGGACCCAAATTCACCGTCGTCCTCTCCGGATACCGGACGGAGCCTTATCTGCCCCGGGCGCTCAAAAGCATCGCGGAACAGACTTTTACGGACTTCGAGGCCATCTGCTATGTCGAGGAGTCTCCCGACGGCTCCCTGGCCCTCTGTCAGGAACAGGCGGAAAAAGATCCGCGATTCAAGGTCGTCTCCGCGCCAAAAAGCGGCGCCGTCGCCACCACGAGGAACTACGCGATCGATCACGCGCAGGGCGAATATTTGCTTGCCCTCGACGGCGACGACTGGCTCGACATCCGTCAGCTGGAGGGGCTGGAAAAGAAACTGCGGGAGACCGGTCCGCTGGACGTGCTGGCCTTTGCCGCCGTCACGGTCCGGGACGATGAGACCGATCTTGCGGGGAAAGTCCGCCTGACGAATTTCCGTCCGCAGGACGCCGAGGGCGTCTTCACGGGCCGGGAGGCGCTCAGACGGGCCGGACGCGGCGGCCAGTTCCGCAGTTACGTCTGGCTCAGCGCCTACAGAACGGCCTTCCTGCGGGAAAACCGCCTTTACCAGAGCGACGGACTTCTGATGGAGGATTTCGAGTGGACGCCCCGGGTCTGGTTCGCCGCGGAACGGTTTGCCTATCTGGACGAAGTCTTCTACGTCTACCGCCGAAGAGGGAACTCCCTGACCACCGAAAGCTCCTCGCGCCTTCTCTTCGATCTGGTGAAACAAGTCCGCTCCCTGCTGGATTTCAGCCGGAGGACACAGCTTCCGGAGGATATCGCGCGCATCTGGAGCGACCAGTGGATCTCCACACTGCTCTGGTTCATGTTCCACCCGGTCTCCTCGCGGAAGATCGGGAACCGCGACAGGCAAAAGGCCCTTGCGGAACTCTTTTCTCCGCCGGGAAAGGAGCAGTTTCTGAAACTTGCGGCAAGAACCTCGCCGCCCAAGCGGCTGGCCGTCCCCCTGCTCCGTCTGGCGGCCGCGGGGATCGTGCTGCCGGCAAACCTTTATTTCCGTCTTCTGTACTACCCCCTGACCGGTCTCCGGACCGGACGCGCACGGAGGAAGTCATGAAATATCGTCCGATCGACAACAACGGGCTTCTCCCCGTTCCCGAAACGGCGGGGCGCCCAAAAAAGAAATACGGGAAGCATCATGAAAATACTGATCACAGGAACGGCCGGATTCATCGGTTTCCACGCGGCGCAGCACTTTCTGGGACGCGGCTGGGACGTTGCCGGCGTGGACAATTTCAGCAGCTACTACGACGTCCGCCTGAAGCGGGACCGGGAGGCGATCCTCCTCAAAAATCCGGGATACCGGTCTTACGAACTGGATATCTGCGATCACGAAAAACTTCAGATCGTCTTCGCGGAGGAGAAACCGGAGGTCGTGCTGCATCTGGCGGCCCAGCCCGGAGTCAGGTATTCGATCTCCCACCCCTTCGAGTACGAACGGAGCAACGTCGGCGGCGTCCTGAGCGTTCTGGAGTGCTGCCGTCACGCCGAAAAGATGCCAAAACTCGTCTTCGCCTCTTCCTCCTCCGTCTACGGCGGCAACACGAAAATGCCTTTCGAAGAGGATGACAGACTGGATACGCCGGTGAGCCTCTACGCCGCCACAAAGCGGGCGGGAGAACTCATGGCGTACACCTATTCCCGGCTCTACAAGATGCAGGCGATCGGTCTGCGCTTCTTCACGGTCTACGGAGACTGGTACCGTCCCGACATGGCGCTCCATCTCTTTGCCGACGCCATGCTCCGCGGCCGCCCCATCAAGGTCTTCAACAACGGCGACATGCTGCGGGACTTCACCTATGTGGACGATATCGTGGACGGCGTATGCCGGGTGGTCGAAGCGGATCATCTGCCCCTTTTCGACATCTACAACATCGGCAACCACCGCAGCGAAAAACTGCTGGACGTCATCGAAACGCTGGCGGGCACCCTCGGCGTGACGCCGAAAATGGAAATGCTCCCGATGCAGGCCGGAGACATCTACGCCACCTACGCCTCCATCGACAAGCTCCGCAAGGCCGTCGGCTACGAGCCGAAGACCACCATCAAAGAAGGGATCCCCGTGTTCGCAGCCTGGTTCAAGTCCTATTACGGTCTGTGATCACGCCTTGCGGCGCACGGCGTCGATCGCGTCCATGACGTTCCTGTGGAAGAACACCACGAGGAACCCTCCGGCGAACGCCGAGGCGACGACACCCTTGACGAGGATCCCCGTGACGCCGTACATCGGGATCAGGGCGGCGCTGCCCCAGGTCAGGACGCACAGAACAAGAGCCAGGACCGCGGACCGCAGCTGGAAGCGCCAGTACTGTGCCGACTGCTCGGAATTGAAGAAGACCGAGAACACCACGTGGGACTCCCAGGGGATCTGGATCAGCGCCATCGAGGCCACGGAGGCGAAGATCACGCCGTCAAGCTTGTAGGCCGGCGGCAGGCAGATCACGAAAGAGATGTTCATCGCCAGATTGACGGCCCCGGCGACGATGGGCTTCCAGCGGTCCTGCCGCCAGAGCGCGGCCGCCGATTTGAAGGTCAGCAGCACCTGACGCGCCTGGTTGACGTAGAAATACACGACCATCAGCACCGGCGTGAGCGCGTGACACAGGAGACCGGGATTTGTCCGGGTCCACTCCCGCAGAAACGGCTGATACAGCGCGGCCATCACCGCCGAACACCAGATGATGACGATGCCCACCAAGCGGTTGAACTTCATGAAAAGCTGAAAGTTCTTCTGCCGGTCTTCGGTGTAGATCCGGTTGCCGAAGCCGCTCGTCATGGAGTGATAGACGATCCAGACGATGCCCGCCACCGCCGTGTACACGTAGTAGTAGTTGCCGTAGGCGGCGACGGCCACGAGCCCCAGAAACGCGGAAATGATCACGTTGCTCATGGAATAGGAGATCACCCCGCCCACCTTGTGCAGAAAGATGGAGCGGACGTCGGAAACGACCCGGCGGCGCAGTTCCTTCGGCAGGCTCCCCCGGGGCAGGACGTCCGGGAAAAGCTTTTTCGACGCGCGGAGGATCAGCAGGTTCTGGACCCCCGTGAAGAGCACCGTCGTCAGGACGTAAAAGTAATAGTTGCGCGTGACCAGGAGAATGACGAAAACGGCCAGGTACTGGAGCACGGACACGGCCGTCCGGATATTGGTCGAAACATCGTGCCTGTGGTACGCGCTGAGGACCGATCCCCGGTAGGCGAAGAGGAAGTAGCTCAACGAGGTGTTGAGCAGATGGATCAGATAGAGCAAATGCAGATTCACATCCGGCGGGATGCTTCCGTGGACCAGACGGCGGAGAAACGGCAGGAGACAGAGGCCCGCCGCGAATATGACGAAGCCGACCCAGCGGTAAACCGTCCGGTAAAACCGCAGATAGGCGCACAGCAGCTCCTTGTCGTCATCGGCCACCGGCTTGTACATGGAGCACACAACAGCCGTTCCGAATCCCAGTTCGGCCAGCATGAGCACGCCCAGGATCGACCCGAAGAGCCCGTTCAGCCCCAGGTACGCCGGGCCCATGAGCCACAGGAACAACGTGCGATTGAGGAAGGGGAAAAGCAGCTTTATGACACTGTTGACGGAAGCGGCGAAAATATTGCGCTTCAGATTCAAGGCAAGACTTAATTTCATAGGGACATCTTTCAAAAACTTCTTCCCGCCGTCCGCACGGCGGGGAGGAACATTCCCCTCAGGCCGACACACCGCCTCCGCAAGCGCGGACACTGCTCCGACCTGTTCGGATATTCATTAATAATTTACCACAAAAAGGGGTACTTTTCAAGTTCTCCCGCCGCGGCGTTTGCAAAGGAGGGCGGCCGCCTGTATATTAGGAGAAAGTTTTCCGCAGGATGCGGTTTTTTCAAATCCACATTCACACGGGGATGTTTTTCATGAACGGAACAGCCGAAAAAACGGCCAATGTCAGTTATTCGCTCAATGAATTCCGAAAAAGCCTCGCCGTGCCGCTGCTCGACGGGGAGTTCGCCTTCGGGACCGGCATGACCGACCCGGTCTGGCGCTGCGCGGTCCGGGCGGAGGACTTCGTGCGGTTCGGAAGCGGCACCGCCGGCCGGCCGCCGAAAAAGTCCGCCATGGCGCTCTTCCGCACCGGAACGGATCTCGTCGTCGGCTTCTTCTTCACGGAGCCCGAAGCGGAACGCACCCGCCCGCCGGAAAACACGCCCGGCGCCACGGTCTGGCACGGGGACCACGCGGAACTGCACTTCGGCTCCATGGGGCCCGACCCCTGGCTGCTCCAGCTCTGCATCGGCATCACGGGGATCCGCTTCGACAGCTCCGGAGCCGACATCTGGCAGTCGGCCGTCTTCGAGACGAAAGAGGGCTGGGGCGCCGAAGTGAAGATCCCGCTGGCCATGCTTCTCCTCACCGAGGGCGGCATGGCCTTCAACCTCTGCCGCGGCAGTCTGAAGAGCGGCGAATTCTCCTGCTGGAGCCCCCTGCGGAAGCGTTTTCACGAGGTCGAGAACTTCGGAGAACTGCTCTTTGCCGACTACGGGACGGTGAGTTTCCTGCGGGGCGGCGTCGCGGCCTCATCCCCCCTCACACGGGAGGCCTTCGAACGTCTGCGCAACACGTGGGAGATCCCCGCGGGGCGCGTCATCCACGGGCCCTATGTCTCCGCCCCCGACGCAGGGAGCGTGTGCATCAGCTGGGAGACCGCGGGACGGGTCCCGGCCTATCTGGAATACCGTAAAAAAGGCTCGGATGAACCGCCCCGCCGCGCGGATTCCTCCAAACGCAGCGGCATCCTCGCCAGCGAATGCACCCACTTCGTCCGGCTGACCGGACTGGCCCCGGAGACGGAGTACGAGTTCACGCTCTTTTCCCTGACGCCCGTGACGGACGCGCCCGTCCGTTCCGGAGAGCCGCATGTTTTCAAAACGCTGCCCCCGCCGGGAAAGGATTTTTCATTCTTCTGCGTCACGGATCTGCACTCCGACGCCGTCTTCCTCTCCCGGGCCATGGAGACGGTCGAGGCAAGGGAAGCGGCCTTTCATCTGCTCCTCGGCGACAATCTGAGCCACGCCGCGGGACGGGAGGCCCTCTACCGCGGCGTCATCGACCCCATCGTCGAGGTCAACCGGTCCTCGGGGAGAGACATCCCCCTCGTCTTCGTCCGAGGCAACCACGAACAGCTGGGGGTCTTCGCGACGGAGTTCTTCCGCGTCATGCGTCACCCATCGGGACGCACATGGTACGCTTTCAGCTGCGGAAGCGTCTTCTTCGTCATCCTCGACAGCGGCGACGACAAGTCCGACAGCCCGGAGCGCCCGCTCTTCTCCAACACGGAGATGCTGGCGGAGGAACGGGAGTTCCTCGCCCGCCTCGTCCGGGAGAGTTCCTGGGAAAAGGCTCTTTTCCGGATCGTCTTCATCCACATCCCGCCCTTCACGGAAGAGGATGTCCAGAGCGAGGTCGTCCGGCCCCTGGCCTTCGCGGGAACGCCGCCCGACATCATGTTCTCCGGCCACTGGCACGCCTACGCGCGGATCGACAAGAACGCCGCGGCCTTCGCGGATACGACGGCGCAGACATTGAAGGACCGCGTCCGCGGTCTTCTGCCGATGCCCTTCCCGCGGATCGCGCCGGGGACGGACAACGTCCTTTCCTGCCGCGTCTCGGGGAACCGGCTGGATGTCTCCGTACTGCGCCTCGCCCGGAACGGGGAAAAGTCCGTCGCGGATACGCTGACCGTCTTCGCCGGGGAAAAATGACTTTTCGGCAAGAATTCCGCTTCCCGCATTGAAAAAAAATGAACGGACTGCTATGTTATGCGGAGGGGGTCTCCACGACCTTCCCCGGCAGAAGGAGCTGAACATGGACCGCAAAACGAAGAAACACATCAACGCGCTCGTCAAAAGAATGCCGGAATTGTCCTTTATGGCGGACAAGCTGGATCTTCTTGCCGACAGGATCATCGACCTGTACAGGCATGACGGGATCCTGTTCCTGGCCGGAAACGGAGGCAGCTGCTGCGACGGGGAACACATCGCGGGAGAACTGCTCAAAGGATTCAAAAAACTTCGCCCGCTCCCCGATGAGGAAAGGCAAAACTACGTCTCCGCCTTCGGAGAAAAGGGCGCATACATCGCCTCCAAACTCCAGAAAGGTCTGCGGGCCGTCTCGCTCAACGCCCATCCCGGTCTCTGCACCGCCTTTGCCAACGACGTGGACGGCACCCTCGCCTACGCTCAGCAGCTCTATGCGCTGGGAAGGAGAGGCGACATCGTGATCGGCATCTCCACGGGGGGCAATGCCGCCAACATCGAAGCCGTGTTCATGACCGCCAAAGTCAACGGCATCACCACGGTCCTCCTCACGGGCAGCCGCCACGGCGTCTGCGAGAAATACGCGGACATCGTCATCGACGTGCCGCAGAAGGAGACCTATCTCATCCAGGAGTACCATATCGCCATCTACCACGCGCTGTGCGCCGACGTGGAGGAGGCGTTTTTCGACATCTGATTCATGACGGAGGGGGAATTTTGTTAAAGTATCGCATCATCAGTTTTCCGCTGCTGCTGGCTCTGGTGGCGGCGGTTTTCTTCTGGAAAACGGGGGGCGTCTATCTCTTCTCGCTGCTGGCCGTCGCGGGGAGCGCCGCGCTCCTCTTCGAAGCCGGACGGCTGTGCAACAAAATCGACATCAAAAACGATCCGCTGTTCTGCGCCGTCTGCGGAGCACTGCTCTCGGCGGCGTTTCTCGCCGTCAAGCTGCCGCTCCCCGGTGACCGGGCCCCCTGCTTCCAGCTGTTCCCCGCGGTCCTCGCCGCGGTGGTGATGCTGCCCTGCGTCTACGCCCTGTTCATGCTCATCGGCAAAAAAACCGACGCGGTCCGCCGCGCGGCGGGAGATATGGGGATCCTGGGCATTTTCGGCATACCGGTCCTCCTCCTCGAAATGCTCTATTTCAAGACGCTCGGCGGGATCCCGCTGCTTTTTTATGTCATCTGCGTGACGAAGGCCATGGATACCGGCGGGTACATCTTCGGCATGGCCTCCGCCCGGCTCCTGCCGGGGGGAAACCACAAAATAGCCCCCTCCATCAGCCCCAAAAAGTCCTGGGAGGGCGTCGCGGGCGGCATGCTCTTCTCCGTGACGGCCAGCCTCATCTTTCGGCATTTCTGCGGAGGGGATCTCCTCGTCTTCATCGCTCACGGCGTCATTTTGAGTCTGCTCAGTCTCGCAGGCGACCTGACGGAGTCGTCCCTCAAGCGCGCCGCGGGCGTGAAGGACTCCGCCAACTGGATCCCCGGCATGGGCGGCGTCTTCGACGTGCTGGACAGTTTCCTCTACGTGGGCTATTTCATGCTGTTCTCCAACATAGGACAAAAATAAATACGATGCGGCAAAAAATACTCTCCCTCCTCAAGGAAAACGCAAGGATCAGCCTTGCGGACATCTGCAAACGCACAGGGCTGACCGAACCCGAAGCCGCCGAGGAGATCAAGGCACTCGAAAAGTCCGGCGTCATCCGCGGCTACACGGCGATCCTCAGCGAAAACACCGACGACCGGGAACAGGTCAAGGCCCTCATCGAGGTCAAAGTCACGCCCCGGCGCGAGGGCGGTTTCGATCAGGTGGCCCGGCGGATCGCCAAATATCCCGAAGTGACCGACGTCATGCTGGTCTCGGGCGGTTTCGATCTTCTGCTGACCGTTCAGGGCAGTTCCCTCAACGAGGTGGCCAACTTCGTCGCGGCGAAACTGGCCACCATCGACGGGGTCCTGTCCACCTCGACCGGATTCATGCTCAAGAAATACAAGGAGTCCGGCAGGATCATGGAGGATACCGATGAGTACGAACGGCTCAAAGTCTGCCCGTAGGAGCTTCGTCTCCCGGCACATTTGCACGCTGCCCAAAAGCGGGATCCGGGTCTTCTTCGAGCTGGTCAACACCATGGACGACGTGGTCTCCCTCGGCGTAGGCGAACCGGATTTCGTCACCCCGTGGACCATCCGCGAAAGCGGCATCTACTCCATCGAAAAGGGCCACACCAGCTACACCAGCAACCTGGGCATGCCCAAATTGCGCGCGGCCATCTGCGACTACGTGGCGAAAAACTACGACTGCCAGTACAAACCCGAAAACCAGTGCATCGTCACCGTCGGCGTCAGCGAGGCGCTGGACATCGCCATGCGGGCGATCCTCGATCCCGGCGACGAGGTGATCTACAGCGAACCCTGTTTCGTCTCCTACCCGGCGGAGATCATCATGGCCCACGGCGTCCCCGTGCCCGTTTCGACGAAAAAGGCCGACGCCTTCGCCCTCGATCCGGAAGAGGTCCGCAAAAAGATCACGCCCAAAACGAAGGCGATCCTCATCAACTTCCCCTGCAACCCCACCGGCGCGGTCATGCCGAAAAGGAATCTCGAAAAGCTGGCGCAGCTGGCCGTCGAACACGATCTTCTGGTCATCACCGACGAGATCTATTCGGAACTGGTCTACGACGAGCCCCACTGCTCCATCGCTTCTCTGCCCGGAATGGCGGACCGGACGATCTTCCTCCACGGTTTCTCCAAAGCCTTCGCCATGACCGGCTGGCGGATCGGTTACGCCTGCGGTCCGGCCGACATCATCGAGGCCATGATGAAGATCCACCAGTACGCCATCATGTGCGCCCCAACCGTGGCCCAGGAGGCCGCGCTGGAGGCCCTGCAGAACGGCGAAAAATCCGCCCGGTCCATGCGCGACAGCTACCGGGAGCGGCGGGACGTCTTCGTCAGCGGCCTCAACCGCATCGGTTTGGATTGTCTGCTGCCCCACGGCGCGTTCTACGCCTTTCCCGAGATCAGGTCGACGAATCTGGACTCCATGACCTTTGCCAACGAACTCCTGTTGAAGCAGAAAGTGGCCGTCGTACCGGGAGGCGCCTTCGGTCCCGGCGGCGAGGGATTCGTCCGCTGCAGTTACGCCTCCAGTCTCGAAGAGCTGGAGACCGCCCTCGAAAGGATGGAGAAATTCCTCAATGGATAAGATCTTCATCACCGGTCTCGAACTTTCGACCGTCATCGGCACCCTGCCCGACGAGCGGACGCACAAACAGCCGGTCACCCTCGATCTCGAGATCGGACTCGACCTCTCTTCCGCCGGACGCACCGACGATCTCGCGCGGACGATCGATTATTCGGAGATCGAAAGCAAAATGCTCCGTCTGGCGGAAACGGCGCACTTTCAGCTGATCGAGGCCTTCGCCCAGGCCGCCGCCGACATCGTTCTCTCTTACGAAAAGGTCGCGGCATGCACCGTAGCCGTCACGAAACCCGGCGCCTCACGCCGCGCCCAAGTCAAGGTCGAACTCACGCGAAAACGCGCCGTTCCCGAAAGGGATCGGTGATTCCCGGGGAAAGAAAAAACTTTTTTTCACGAGAAAAAAAGTTTTTTCTTCCCCCGGACCCCTATCTTTTTTCAAAAAAGCGATATGCTTTGAGGTGAAGTTCAGGCTTTCGTCCCGCAGGGCGGACAAATACAATCTTGCGCCGGATTTTTTGATTGCATTTTTCGTTTTCCCGCTGTACATTATTTCGATGTTGCGAATCGGCTTCCCGCCCGGGATAGGACATCTGCAAGTTGACCACGGGGCGCGGAGTGAATCAGGCGAAAAAGACCAAGTCCATCTCGGGCGTCTTCAATGCGGAGCAGTCGGCGATCATGACGGACAAAGAACTGAAAACTTTGAAGGACAATCTCTGGCACGCGGCGGACGTGCTGCGCAGCGGCGCGCATCTGGCGGCGAACAAATACGGGCAACCCATCCTCGGGCTGATCTTTCTGCGTTACGCGGATATCCTCTTCAAACAGCACAAGGAAGAGATCGATGCGGAGTTTTCCCGGCTCGCCGGAACGCGCATGGAAAAATCGAAGAAGGAGATCGCCATAGCGAAATGCGGTTTCTTTCTGCCCGAGTGCGCTTATTACGATTTCATCAACGACGCTCCCGACACTGCCGAAAAAGCCGAACTGGTGAAGAAAGCGATAGAGTCCATCGAACGGGAGAATCCCAAGGTGGAGGGCGTACTGCCCAAGGAGGTCTACGCCCAGCTCGTCCCGGAGGAGGAGCCGGAACTGTTGTCGAACATCGTGCGCATTTTCAAGGACATCCCGGAAAACTGCACCGTGGACATCTTCGGCGAGATATACGAATACTTTCTCGGCAACTTCGCGCTGGCGGAGGGCAAGGACGGCGGCACCTTCTATACGCCCGCGACGGTGGTCCGCTACATGGTGGAGGTGCTGGATCCGGAGCCGGGGGACAAAAAGTTTCTCGACCCCGCCTGCGGCTCGGGCGGCATGTTCGTACAGGCGGCGCGGTATATGCACCGGCACAACGCGGACAATGCCGATCAGATGAAGTTCCGCTGTTACGGCGTGGAAAAGGAACCGGACACGGTCAAACTCGCCAAGATGAATCTCCTGTTGAACAACGTGCGCGGCGAGATCTCCGAGGCAAATTCCTTTTACGCCGACCCGTATAATGCTTTCGGCGCGTTCGATTACGTCATGGCCAATCCGCCCTTCAACGTGGACGAAGTCTCCTTCGACCGGGTGAGCGGAGACGCGCGCTTCAACACCTACGGCGTGCCGCGCAATGCCACCAAGTCCGCGAAGAAAAGCTCCGACAAAAAGGAGACGGTTCCCAATGCCAACTATCTCTGGATCGGGCTGTTCGCCTCGGCATTGAACGGGAGCGGCAAAGCGGCGCTGGTGATGGCGAACTCCGCTTCGGACGCGGGCAAGAGCGAATACGCGATCCGCAAGAAGCTGATCGAAGAGGGGATCATCAGCCAGATGGTGACCCTGCCCTCCAATATGTTTTCTTCGGTGACGCTGCCGGCGACCTTGTGGTTTTTCGATAAGCACAAGCCGCAGACGGAGAAAAAAGACGAGATCCTCTTCATCGACGCCCGCAACACCTTCACGCAGGTCGACCGCGCCCACCGCAAATTCAGCGACGAGCAGATCAAAAACCTCGGCGTCATCACCCGGCTGTACCACGGGGACACGGAGGCTTTCGCCGCATTGATGGCGGAATACAAAGCCGCGCTCGCCGCCGCACCGGAAACCGCAGAAGACAAGGAGACCAGGACAAAAGCCTACTGGCAGAGCCAGATCGACTGGCTGACCGAGCGCTTCCCGGAGGGGAAATACCGCGATGTCATCGGTCTCTGCAAAGCGGCGAAGCTGGAGGGCGAAGACGGCATCGCCGATCAGGACTACTCCCTCAATGCCGGGCGCTATGTCGGCGTGGTGATCGAGGACGACGGCATGACCGAGGAAGAATTCAAGACGACCATGCTCGGGCTTAACGCGGAGTTCGAGAACCTGAGCGACGAAGCGAAGAAGCTGGAAGCGCAGATCGCCGAGAACATAAAAGCGCTGTTCGGGGAGAAATAGGCCATGGCGGAAATACGGGACACGAAAAAAACGGACGCCCTGTTCGAGAAAATCGCCGAACTGATCGAACAGGCGCGCCGTCATGTCGTCAGCACGGTAAACGCGGCGGAGGTCTACACCAAGTACCGCATCGGGCAGTATATCGTGGAGGACGAGCAAAAGGGCAGGAACCGGGCGGAATACGGGCAGCGGGTGCTCAAGAATTTGTCGAAACGCCTCACCGAGCGGTTCGGCGCCGGGTGGTCGCTGGAAACGCTGAAAAACTGCCGTTTCTTTTATGGTGTATACAGCAGCAGACCGATTGGGTCGACGGCGTTGACCCGATTGCCGGCGGCAAAAAAGGTCAACGGTGTTGACCCGATTCCGCCGACAAAGATGCGGACAAATGACAGATCCCCGGCCTTTTGTCTTTCGTGGAGCCACTATCTGATCCTGATGCGCATCGAGAATCCCGACGAACGCAGTTTTTATGAAATCGAGTGCGCCCGGCAGCAGTGGAGCGTCCGGCAATTGCAGCGGCAAGTGGCCTCCAGTCTCTACGAACGTCTGGCGTTGAGCCGGAATAAGGCGGAAGTGATGCGGCTGGCAAACGAAGGACAGACCATGGAAAAGCCTGCCGACATTTTGAAGGATCCCGTCACGCTGGAGTTTCTGGGGCTGAAACCCGAAGCCGTCTATACCGAGACCCGGCTGGAGAACGCCATCATCAGCCGTCTGCAGACCTTTCTTCTGGAAATGGGCAAAGGGTTCCTCTTCGAGGCGCGTCAGAAACGGTTCTCCTTCGACGAGGAAAACTTCTACGTCGACCTCGTGCTCTACAACCGCATTCTGCAGTGCTATGTTCTGGTCGATCTCAAGGTCGACAAGCTGACGCATCAGGACTTGGGGCAGATGCAGATGTACGTCAACTATTTCGACCGGCACGTCAAGCTGGACTTCGAGAAGCCCACCATCGGCATCCTGCTCTGCAAGACGAAAAAAGACGCCCTGGTGGAATTGACATTGCCCGAAGACGCCAACATCTACGCCTCCGCCTATGAACTCTGCCTGCCGGACAAGGCCCTGCTGCAGCGGAAACTCCGCGCGTGGATCGACGAGTTCGAGGGAAATAGCGAAACGCCGGAGGCATGAGCGTGATAGCCTATCTGGAACAGAGATTAGGAAATATTTGCAAGCGCTTTTCAAGTGGGAAGGGCATCTCCGCGAATAGCATCTTCGAGGCGGGGGATTATCCGGTTCTCGGTGGAAACGGGTTGCGGGGTTTTACCGACACATATAACTTTGATGGTGAGTGTGCTGTAATCGGACGCCAAGGCGCCTATTGCGGCAACGTTCAGTTCTTTGCCGGTAAAGGGTATATGACAGAACATGCCATTGTCGCCCAGCCAGATGATAGGAACAATGCTAAATATCTAACGTACAAACTGGCAGGTTTGCAACTAGGACGTTTTTCCGGGCAAGCGGCTCAACCAGGTCTCTCTGTCACAAAACTTGCTCGGTTGCGCATTGAAATGCCATCTAAAGAGTATCAGGACAGAGTTGCCTCCATCCTCTCCACCTACGACGACTTAATCGAGATCAATAACCGGCGGATCAAGGCGCTGGAGCAGATGGCGGAAAATCTCTACAAGGAGTGGTTCGTCCGTTTCCGCTACCCCGGCCACGAAACCGCCGAGTTCGAAGACGGGATACCGAAGGGGTGGGAGATTGTAAAGGTCAAAGAAATCGTTAAACGATTGCCATTCGGTACACTTTATAAAACAGAGGATACAGAAAAAGATGGCAGGGTAATCGTGATCGATCAATCTCAATCTGATTATGTTGGATTTCATAATAATGAGCCTTCTCACTTTGCAACGCCTTTAAGCCCGATTGCTCTGTTCGGCGATCATTCCTGTAAACAACAACTGATGATAACGCCATTTTCATTATCGGAAAATATTATTCCATTTAAGGGGAAGACGGGCGTTAATACCGTTTATCTGTATTATTTGACGTATGGACTAATAGAAACAACCGAATATAAGCGTCATTGGACTGAATTTATCGCAAAAAAGGTTCTTCTTGCCCCTGTGGAACTTCAAGAATGCTTTGCAGATAAAGTCACGAAGATCTGCGAAGCTCTCCAAAGGAGAAAAGAACAAAACAGAAATCTCATCAAACAACGCGACCTGCTGCTCCCGCGCCTGATGAGCGGAAAACTGGAGGTTCATACATGAGACGCATTCCGTTTTCACAAGTTCTAAAAAATTCCAAGGTAGATATTAACAGGGAGTACAAACGTCTCTATAAACTTTTTTACTCTCGACAAATTGTGTCTGATTGCGAGGAGGGTGTGAACTTGTCTAACCTCTGTGCAGACTGTTTTATGAAATTACCCTTCCGTGGGACCTGCGTTTCTATAAATGATTTTAACGATTTTCATGGATATCGATTCAGAGAAAGTCCGAAAGATTTCAACATTGATTATTTGATTTCCTTCTGCGAATATTCATACAATCTCGTCAATTGCAGTGGGGGAATCAGTCGTTATTCGCTCACACCTGATATGCATCAGGTAATTCTGTTTTATCTCACCCAAGTAAAGAAGGTTATCGAAACAGTTGGATATATGGAGAATATACAAAATGGGATCACTGACTTCGTCCCGAAGGATCAATGTGCTATTTCTGTGGCTGAAATCGTTGACCCGAGTTTGTCGTATAAAGTAATTGAATACCACCACCACTCAATGAAAGGCGATTGGGTGCGAAAAAGGGAGACCTTAGTCGCTTTGGTAGATAAACTGGAACCCCAACGCGCCAAGTTGAGGCAAATCAACACTTCACTGGAGACAGATCTTTTCTTCCTTTTCAACAACGTAAATTTGCGACATAACAATGCTGATTCCAACGGAAAAAACTATAAGTTGTTTGTTGCAAAAATGGCTGAGTCCGAAATTGAGAAATGGTATGATGACACCTATCAAATGTGCCTGCTTGCGTTTCTCGAGCTGGAACATTTGGATCGGAAACCACGTATAGGCCAGCTAAAAACAGACATCCAAAATAACGCATGATAGGGCTGTGACCTGATGCGCGGGAGACTGAAAATATGATTATGCTTTGGGAAGACAAAGAGGCAAATCTTATTGAATCTTTCCGACAGCACACCCTTGGGGACTATCGACCGGTGCTCAGGTTACCCGACATTAAAGAAACCCGGACGATGATGACGTCAATCGTCGATGACGAGATATGGAAAAACGAGTGGGTGGATAGCTCGTCCAAGAACGATCCTCCTCCCGACTTCTACAGCGAAAGTCAAAAGCTGATGATGGAAGCCATGCGAATTGATGACCATGCCTTTGAACAAGACGGACGCATCAAAAACCCCACAAATCAAAGGGCACGTATGAAAGGCAAGGAATTGAGAGACGCCCTTCATCTCCATCCAGGCACCCCGCTATTTGTTAACGCTCCGACCGGGTTGCCATCTTCAGAAGATCACAATTATCGTTATTACAAATCTAATTTCACGAGGGTAATCAAAAATCACATAGAAAAAATTCCCGCATATAAATCAAACCATCCTGACTGTAAACTGATATTCTTTGTTTTCGACGAATCATCCATGTATTTAAAAACTGATACGCCAAATCAGACGATCAAGAGGGGAGAACAAATTTGTGGAGTACCTCATTGTTGGTATCTTGACAAGGCATTTATAGGTGTTTTCGTGAATTCCGGAATTGATTATCTAATTTGGATTACCCCGTATAAACACGTAGAGACTCTGGGACGGCCGATAAAATTACCATTGGCCTGTGTATTCGATTGTAATCAAGTGAATAGAGAGGCAGTTGATTATCCCGAGGATTATATGGTGAGCGCAGAAGAATAAGGAGATTGCAAAATGCGCAACTTCATCTCCGAAGACGATATCGAACAGGCGATCCTGCAGAAGTTGGAGGCGGAGCCCTTCCGGTACGATATTCTGCGCGGCGATCCTTCGCCGGACAAGCGGGAGGCGCTGCCGGACGGCACCGGGCGGGAGAACAAGAAGCAATGCGTGCTCCCGCAGGTGCTGCAGGCGGCGTTGGCACGGCTGAATCCCGGCATCCCGCCCGAAAAGCTGGAGGAGATCGCACGGGAACTCTGCCGGGATTTTTCCGCCTCGGATATGACTGCCGTCAACTATCGGTACTACAATCTGATCCGCAACGGCATACAGATCAAACTCCGCCGCAACGGGAAAGAGGATTTCGATTTTGTGAAGCTGGTCGACTACGAGCATCCGGAAAACAACACCTTCACCGCCGTTTCGCAGATGTGGGTCCGGGGGCGGGTCTACTGGCGGCGGCCGGACATACTCCTTTTCGTCAACGGGCTGCCGATGGTCTTCATCGAACTCAAAAACAGCATCGTCAAGGTCGAAGAAGCCTACAACGACAACTTGCAGAACTACAAAAAGGACATTCCCAATCTCTTTGCCTTCAATCAGATCTGCGTGCTCTCAAACGGGCTCGAAACGCGGCTCGGCGCCTTCAACGCCCCCTACAGCCATTTCTTCGAGTGGCTGAAGGTGGATTCCGAAAAGGAGCGCCCGGACCGCAAAGCCATCCACAGTGCCGCCACCGTGGGCGAGAGTTCCGTAAAGTACTTCATCGACGGTCTGCTGCGGAAAGAACGGCTCATCGACTACATCGAAAACTTCATCATGTTCCGCAGTCAGAAGAACAAGATCATCGCCAAGAACCACCAGTATTTCGGCGTGAACAACCTGATGGAGTCGGTGAGGAACCGGGCGGCGCTCCGTGGCAAGCTGGGCGTTTTCTGGCACACGCAGGGCTCGGGCAAGTCCTTTTCCATGGTCTTTTTCGCCCGCAAGGTGCGGCGGAAGATCCCCGGCAATTTCACCTTCCTCATCGTCACGGACCGCGAGGATCTCGACGGCCAGATCCACAAGAACTTCGTCAAAACCGAGGTCATCGGGCAAAAAGAAGAGTGTCAGCCGAAGAACGGGGAAAAGCTCAGGGAGTACCTGCAGACCAGCAAACCCTTCATCTTCACCTTGATCCACAAGTTCCGCTACGACAAGGGCAAGAAATACCCGGTGCTTTCCATGCGTGACGACATTCTCGTGCTGGTGGACGAGGCGCACAGGACTCAGTACAAGGACTTGGCGGAAAATATGCGCACCGCGCTGCCCAATGCCAACTACATCGCCTTTACGGGCACCCCGCTGCTGGGCAGCAAGCGCCTCACGAATCAGTGGTTCGGGAACTACGTCTCGGAATACAACTTCGCGCAGTCGATCGAGGACGGCTCCACCGTGCCGCTTTTCTACTCCCGCCGCGTGCCAGAGGTGGGGCTCGAAAACGACTTCCTCGACGACGACGTGATGGACATCATCGAGGACGCGCAGCTGAACCTGGACGAGACCCGACTGCTGGAAAATTCGGCATCGCGGATACTGGAAGTCATCAAAAGAGAAGACCGCATCGACAAGATCGCGCAGGATATCGCGCACCACTTCCCGCGCCGCGGTTTCCTCGGCAAGGGCATGGTCGTCTCCGTCGACAAGTACACGACGGTCAAGATGTTCGACAAGGTCCAGCACTACTGGTCGCTCGAGAAGCAGAAGATCATGGCCGAACGCAACGCCGCGGAGAACGGGGAAAAGCGCAGCGAACTGACGCGGATCCTGAATTACATGAACCGCGTGGAAATGGCGGTGATCGTCTCCGAGGAGGAGGACGAAGACGAGAAGTTCGAGAAACAGGGACTGAATATTTCCCTCCACCGGCAGAAGATGAACGCCGTCACTCCGGAGGGCGCGGATATCGAGGACCGCTTCAAGGATCCCGACGATCCGCTCCAGCTCGTTTTCGTCTGCGCCATGTGGCTGACCGGTTTCGACGTGGAAAACCTCTCCACGCTTTATCTCGACAAACCCATGAAGGGACACACCCTGATGCAGGCCATCGCCCGTGCCAACCGCGTCTATTCGGGCAAGCCCTGCGGGATCATCGTCGACTACGTCAACGTCTTCAAATATATGCAGAAGGCCCTGACGGAATATGCCGCGGGCGACGACGGCACGGACTTCCCGGCCAAAAACATCGATCAGTTGATCGTGCTGATCGACAGCGCGGTGAACGAAGCGGATGAATTCCTGCTGGGGCTCGGCGTCGACATCGGCGAAATCGTGGAGAGCGGTTCGACCTTCGACCGGCTCGATCTGCTGCGGGAGGCTTACGACGTCATCCTCGCGAATGATGAAAACAAAGACAGGTTCCGGGTGATCCTGAATACGCTGATGAACCTCTACGAAGCCTCCCGACCGGAGATTTTCGAAAAGAACTGGCACAACGAAAAGTTTTCGCCTCTGGCATATCTCTATGGCCTGTTCTGCCACACCATCAACGACGAAAAAGTCGAGCAGGCAAGGCGCCGCCTGGCTCAGGTGCTGGATACAAGCGTTTCGTCACAGCAGGCACAGGACAACGACGACGGTTTCGTGATCCATCAGGGCCAGGTGATCGACCTTTCGAAGATCGATGTGGAACAGCTGAAAAAGGAGATCAGAACCGCGCAGTACAAGGCCATCGAGATCGACGACCTGAAGGAATTCATCGAAAAGGCGCTTCTGCAGATGCTGAACCGCAACTGCACCCGCCAGAAGTTCTCTCAGCGGTTCCGCGGCATCATCGACCGCTACAACGCCGGCGGCTCGGAGAACGAGGACTACTACGAACAGCTCCTGAAACTCATCGAAGATTTGAAGGCGGAGGAGAAACGCCCCGAGGCTGAGGGGCTCACCGAAGAGGAACTGGAGATCTTCGACATGCTGATCGCCGGGAAGAAACTGACGAAAGCCGAGGAACAGATGGTCAAGTTATCGGCAAAAAATCTGTTTCGGAAACTCTCCGAGAACAAAGCTGAACTGATGGTCGTGGACTGGTACCGCGACGAACAGCCCCGCGCGAAAGTGAAATCGGCGATAGAAGAATCGCTGAACGCCGATCTGCCGATGTCATACGACAAGGAGACGTTTGCCGCAAAAACCGACCTTCTGCTGGTACACTTGATCGATATGGCCGTTCAGGGCTACGGCTGGGTGGTGGCGTAACCGCCGCACGCGCATCTACCCCAGAAATTCGTCGTGGCGGCGGATGTAGGCGTCTTCCCAATCCAGATTGAAGTGGATCCACTCGCGGCCGGTGCGCAGATCCTCCAGCAGCGCGGGGAAGTACATGTCGATCCGGGCGGTGACGAATACGCGGTTGGCCGGCCGGGTGTGGATCCAGTCCAGAAACTGCCGGACATCCGTTTCAGTCAGCTTTTTCGCCTGATAGTCGTCGAACAATTTCTTGAAACGGATCATGTATTCGGTCCACAGCACGAGATCGGCGCGGAAGAGATCCCCGGGAGCCTTGGCCGCAAGAGCCCCGGCAAGCCTGTGGAGTTCCTGATAATCCGCCATTTCGGAGCGCCGCAGGAGTGCGCGGGGATAGGGGATGTGGCAGTGCCCCGTGTTCATGACCAGCTGTTTCACTTTGCGGTAAAAGTTTTTCGCCTCCTCCGCGTCGGCGCCGAAGAGCCGGTCGAACAGGAGGGCGATGGAAGCGTCTTCCCCCTCCCCCCGGGCGGCCCGCGCCATGAGACAGTAGTTCATGCCGTAAACGCTCCAGTGGGAAACGTGGAACTGGGTCGTGAGCCCGTCGATGCGGTTGTCGGCGTACCACCGGATCTCGCGGAACATTTCATGAAAATGGATCATGGGCAGCATGAGATAGAAATTGACGCCCATGTAGTACTCGTAGATGCTGATCTTTCCGCCGTGTTTGACGGCGGCCCAGCGGCGGATGTCCTCGGCGTAGTGCGAATTGATGGGGCAGTCGGGATCGTCGATGGCGTGATTGATGCACCGCCAGTAGACCGCCACGCCGACGCCCATGCCCTTCTCGAGCGTCATGCCGGGCGACGGGGAGCAGTAGTTGATGTACGCGCCGAAGCCCACCGACAGATCGGGCCGGACCGCCCGGAGACGGGCGGCCACGTCGCGCACCAGATCGTGATAGATCCGGTCCGCCTTGTAGACGTGCTCCGAGAGACTGTAAAAGTCGCCTTTTTTCGATTTGTCGTAAAACCGGGAGCACCGGGGGCACTCGCACCAGCCGAAACCGTCGTTGGGCGTCAGGGGGATGCTCTTCACCTCAGGATGCGCGTCGCAGTACGCGACGATGTTTTTCACCATCTCCGCGCGCAGTTCCGGGTTCGTCGTGCAGAGCTGTTCGCTCAGCAGAAGATCGGCTTTGCCCTCGGTAGGCCGGATCCGCCGGCCGCCGATCTCGGCAAAGAACTCCGGATGGGTCTTGGCGTATTTCCCCGCGGGGATCCAGTAGCTGAAATTGTGGCCGCCGCCGGTGACGGCGATGCCGCGGATGGCCGCTTCCTCCTTGAGTTCGTCTGAGAGGCCGTCGTAAAACTTCGTCCAGGTCCCGAGGTGGTTGAGCTTGTTTTTGGCCATCCAGTCGAAGAGGTCAAAGGTCTCGTCGTCGAAGGGGAACTCCTGGACGAAGCCGCGGACCGCAAGCAGAGGCTTCCGGGCGGGGGCGATGACGCCGTCATCCGGCAGGACCGCGATCCGGGAGCGGTCGAAACGGTCCCTTCCCGGCTCGAAGAAAAACCAGCCGCAGAACCGCTCGGCAAAATCGTAGACGCCGTAGAGAAGTTCCACGGAGTCCGGCCCCGCGATGACGGTCTTCCCCTTCTCCCTGCGGATCTCGAAGGAGGGGAGTCCCGGCTCCCGCCGCAGTTCCGCCTCGAGTCCGTACTTTTTCAACTCCCGCCGGGCGAGTTCGAGTGTCCTGTCCGTCATGTCGTCCTCCGTGTCGATCGGTCAAAAAAAATGCTGTCCATAATGTAGTGCCCCGCCCCGGATTTTTCAATAGCGGGACAGGCTCCGACGCCCCTCTGAAAAATATCTGAAAAAAAAGTATTTTTTTGCGTTTTTCGACTGGAATAATCGCGGCCGCGGACTATATTTTAGCAAAGTCCGGTCCGCAGCGAAGAAAGGGTGAAAAATGTTCCGCAAAAGCAGTCTGAAATTTCTCGAAGAATTCCTCAATTCACCGTCGCCCTCCGGGTACGAGATCGCCGCGGCAAAAGTTTTTAAAGAATACCTTTCGGACTGCTGCCGTGTCACCACCGATGTCATGGGCAACACCATCGCCGCGCTCAACGAAAAAGCCCCGATGAAAGTCATGCTCGCCGGACACTACGACGAGATCGGATTCCAGGTCATCCACATCGGCGAAGAGGGGGAGATCTATTTCCGCAACGTGGGAGGGATCGACAAACTCAACATCCCCTCCTCCGAAGTGGAGATCCTGACCGAAAAAGGCCGCATCCCCGGCGTCATCGGCAAGCGGCCCATCCATCTGCTGAAACCCAAGGAACGGGATATCCCGCCCGAACTCTCCGACATGTGGATCGACATCGGCGCGGAGTCCGGCAAAGAGGCCCGCAAGCTCGTCTCCGTGGGCGACTCCATCGTCATCCGGGCCAATTTCAAGCTGCTCAACGCCAACCGGTTCATCTCCAAGGGGACCGATGACAAGATCGGCGCTTTCGTCGTGGCCGAGACCATGCGGGAGCTGGCCAAACGCAAGCTCAACGTCGCCGTCTACGGCGTCGGCACGGTCCAGGAGGAAGTGGGGACGCGGGGCGCCGCGACCAGCGCTTTCGGCATCGATCCCGACGTGGCGTTCGCCCTCGACGTGGGTTTCACGACGGATATCCCGGACATTCCCAAGAAGCTCCTCGGCGACCTCCGGCTCGGCGCCGGTCCGGAGCTGACGCGCAACTGCGACAACAACATCGTTCTCGGACGCATCCTGCGCAAGATCGCGGCGGCCAAAAAGATCCCCTACCAGGAATCGGCCGCCCACCGGGCCACAGGCGGCACGGACACGGCGACGATCCAGCTGACCAGATCCGGCGTGGCCACGGCGCTGCTGAGCATCCCCAACCGCTACATGCACTCCGCCGTGGAGATGTGCGACCTGCGCGACGCCGAGGCCGCCGTGAAACTTTTGACGGAAACCATCGCCTCCTTCAAGGGGAACGAATCATTCATACCCATGGCATGAAACAGGACAGGACAGGCAGAAACAACCGGAACACCGCGCTCTCCGCCGCTCCTCCGGCCAGGGGACGCAGATACATCCGAAGAAGGAACGTGCTCCGCTACGGCGTGACGCCCAAGACGTGCGATTCCCTCTCCGGCGGCGGAGCCGGACCGGCCAGAAGGGCCATCCCCGTCGCGACGATGCGGGCCCTCTTCGTCTTCTGCGGTCTGCTCTTCCTCGGGACCGGACTCTACAGCATGCTGTTTTGACCACCCGGAGGCACAGGAGACTCTCCATGTCGCTCAAATTGTACATGAGCAACCGTCTGGAAAAGCTCGCGGAGCTTTTCCGCCGGCGGATCCACGACGATCCGCCCGAAAGCGTGTTCACACCCGAAACGGTCGTCGTCCAGACGGGAGGCATGGAGCTTTTCCTGCGGAAATTCCTCGCGGAAACGAGCGGGATCGCAGCCAATATCGAGACGCCGTTTCTCAACCGCTTCGTCAACACGGCCATGCGGGCGCTGCTCCCTCCGGAGGAGGGAACGGCATTCCTCCAGGCCGCGGAGCGCTTTGCCCCGGATTCGCTGCGCTGGAGGATATACGCCGCACTCTCCGATGCGCCGGAAGCCTTTCCCGAGGCGCGGAAATACGCCGCGGACGACGAGCGCCGCGCTCAGCTCTCCGCCCGTCTGGCGGGGATATTCGACCGCTACATCTGGTATCATTACGACATGCTCGCCGACTGGAGGAGCCGTCCGGAAGTCCCCGGACACTGGGAGAAGGCGCTGTACCTGACCGTCGTCCGGCAGGCGGGCCCGTCGCCGGATCACTTTTTCAGAGACGTCCTCCGCCGTCCGGAAGCGGTCTCCCCCGGGGAGCTTCCCCGGCGCATCTCCCTTTTCGGCATCGGAGCCATGCCGCCACTCATGCTCGACCTCTTCAGGAAACTGTCGGAGTACATCGACGTCCACATGTTCTATCTCAACCCCTGCGGGGAATACTGGGGATCGATCCGGAGCGACGCGCAGCTGCGCCGGACAGCCGAAGATCCGGCCGGACCTGAGATCCAGACCGACAACCCCCTGCTCGCCAATCTGGGCATGTGGGGAAGGGACTTTTTCGACAACACTGCGGAACTGCTGACCGGCGCGGCCGAAGAGGAGCATTTCTTCGATCCGGCCCCGTCGGATGACGCAACGATCCTGGAACTTGTCCAGCAGGACATCCTGAGGTCCAGAAACAGGACGGCGGAGAAGGACAAGCCCCCGCGGCAGGACGACCGCTCCATCGGCATCCACTCCTGCCACAACAAGAGACGCGAGGTGGAGATCCTCCACGACCAGCTGCTCCTGGCCGTCGACGAACTCGGCGTCCGCCCCGACGGGATCATCGTCATGGCGCCGGACATCAATGCCTACGCCCCCTTCATCGACGCGGTATTTTCCTCCGGCCCCCTCGCCCGGGCCTACCACATCAGCGACCGCAGTCTCTCCACGGTCAGCAGCACGGCGGAGGATCTGACGCGGATCCTCGACCTCGGAGCCGCGCGCTGTACGGCGACGGAGATCCTCGCCATCCTCGATGCCCCGGCGGTGAAGGAGAATTTCCGTTTCGACGACGACGCCATGGCGGCCATCAAAAAATTCATCGACGCGGGCAAGATCCGCTGGGGCGAAAACGCCGGGACCCGCGAGGAGTTCAGCGGCGTCCCCTTCGACGAATTTTCGTGGCGAGAGGGACTCGACCGCCTTCTCCTGGGCCTCGCCGCCGCCGAGCCCGACGGGGAGATGCTGAACACCCCCTGGGCCCCCGCCGGACGGGTCCCGGCCGAAAACGCGGAACTGCTGGGGACCTTCGCGGCGCTCATCAGAAATATCTTCCGCTGGCGGCACTTCTTTCAGGGGAAACATACGCCGGAAGAATGGGTCTCCTGTCTGGAGGAGATCACGGAGACCATGTACGGCCGCGCCGTCTCCTTCAAAGACGAGATATCCTTCATCCGCGACTGCCTCGCGGAGTGGCTGAGAAATACCCGGACGGCGGCATTCGACCGTCCCCTGCCCGTTTCCGTTCTGCGGGAAGCGCTCTCCGGCGTCATGGGCCTCAGGAGCAGCACCCGGGGCTATCTGGCGGGGGGGATCACTTTCTGCTCTCTCGTCCCGATGCGCAGCATCCCGGCGGACGTGATCGCCGTCCTCGGCCTGCGGGCCGATGACTTTCCCGGCAAAGACCCCCTGCAGGGGCTGAACATCTCCACCGCCGTCAGGGGAGAACGCTCCCGGCTGCGGGAGGACCGCTATCTATTTCTCGAAACGCTCATCTCCGCCCGCAAACGGCTCCTGCTGTTCTACACCGGTCAGGACAACTATCCCGAGGGATCGCAGCCCTCGGCTCCGCTGGCCGATCTGCTGTCGTACCTGCGGGAGGGATTCGGTATCCGGGAGACGCGGCACTTCAGCTGCGCCTGGGCCCCCGCTTATTTCGACGCCGCGTCGAAGGCATTTTTCTCCTACTCGAAAAACGCCTGCGGGATCGCACGGGAGATCAGAGAAAACGCGAAAACGCCGGAGCCGGAAAGATCCGGTCTCGTGATCAGGCCGCGGGAAGAGTCCGACTTGTGCGAATATAAACTGGACGATCTTGTCTGGACCCTTGCCGATCCGCTGAAAATTTTTCTCCGGAATGCGACGGGGACCTCCTTCGCGAGCCCCAGGTCCCGGGCCCCCGACGACAGCGAACCCGTGAAACTGGAGCTGCCGGACGAGATGCTGACGGATATCCTGCATGAGGCGGACCGGACGGATGAACTCGGCGCCCGGCTGGAGCACGACCGGCTCCTGCCGCCGGGCGAAGCGGGCAGAAGATTCCTGCGCGACTACTGTGATCAAATGCAGGACCGCTTCGGGGAACGACGCGGCCAGCTGCTCCGGGCGAAAAAACAGTACGTGTATGTCTATTCCCCCGGGAAATACAGTATCGGCGGCTTCATCTATCAGGTGCCCGGGGACCTCAACCAGATCCTTGTCAGCGAATACCGCAGTGCGTCATCCCGTATCCGGTTTTATCTCGCGGGGCTTTGCAATGCGATCCAGACGAAGACGCCGGAGCGGGCGGCCGACTGGGCGTTCCTGAAAGACGCCTTTTTCACGCTTCCCGTTTTTTCCCCGGAAGAGGCGGATCGCCGTCTGATCGAGCTTCTGGAACTCGCGAAGGAGATCAAACGCCGTCCGGTCCCGCTCTTCCCCAAGGCAAGTCCGGTTTTTGCCGAGACCGGGAGTATGAGCCAAGCCCTGACGGCTTTCACCGGCTCGCCGAAGCATCCGGGGGATCTGGACGCGCCCCGCTGCCGGGATTTTTTCGGTCCGGAGTGTTTCGCCGATCCGGATTTCGCAGAAGAGTTTCAACGTCTGGCACAGATGGTCTGCGGACCTGTGCGCAAAGATAACGGCACGTAAAAAATGCGGGAACTTGATTCACTCAACTGCGCCCTGGACGGGATCAATCTGGTGGAAGCCGCCGCCGGGACCGGAAAGACGCACAATATCCAGAACATCGTCGTCCGTCTGCTGATCGAACGGGCACTCCCCATTGAAACCGTCGTCGTGGTCACCTACACGGAAGCGGCGGCCAACGAGCTGCGCAGGAAGCTGCGCACGGTCATTCAGGAGACCGCCGATGCCGCCTGCGGCCGGAGCGGGGACAAAAGAGCATGCCGGATCCTCGAAGCGGTCCGGACACGGGGGATCGCGCCGGACGTCGCCGCGGCGAGACTGCGTGCCGCCCTTCTGGATTTCGACAAAGCGCCGGTGGGCACGATCCACAGTTTCTGCCGCAATCTGCTCAGGGATTTCGCCTTCGAAAGCGGCGAGGTCTTCAATACGGAACTTCTGACGGGCAACGACGACCTGCGGGATGCCTTCGCCGCCGACGCCTACCGCTTTTTCTGCTACGGCGGGGATCATGCCGAACTTTATGTCCAGATGCTCGATCTCGACGTTCTGAAGAAACTGATCAGGCTCAAGTCGAACCGCCGGGAGCTCACGATCCTGCCGGAATCAGGGAAAGACGCGGGGACGCCGGAGGAGCTCTCCCGCCGGTTCATGACCGTCTGGGACCGCTTCCGGGGCACGGAGAAAAAAAATGAGCTGATCGGACCGCTGCTGCCCCTGATCAGAAGCGGGAGCATCACTGCGTCCGACCTGGCGAAGCTGGAATCGATGACAACACGGGCGATCCCATCCTGTGCCGATATGGCCGTCACCAAAAAACTCCGGCCCGATCACATCAAGGCCAATGCCCACAAGGCCCAGTCCGACCGGGTGCGGGGATATATCGACGAAAACCTTTCCTTCTTCTCCCTCGCGGAAGAACTGACCGTCCTGTGGAAGGAACTTGCGGCGAGTCTGCGTGACGAAGCCGTTTCCAGAGGACTCCGGCACTACGACGATTACAAGAGAAAACACGCCCGGATCACCTTCGACGACATGATCCACCGCGTCTGCGACGCGCTGGACCGGAAGGAATTCGTCGATGCCGTGTCCGCGCATTTCACCGCCGGCGTCATCGACGAGTTTCAGGACACGGATCCCGATCAGTGGAAGATCTTCCGGACGCTCTTCGGAAAAAGCACCCTGTTTCTGGTTGGCGATCCCCGGCAGGCGATCTACGGATTCCGGGGCGGAGACATCGCGGCCTACCTGGCGGCCCGCAGTTTCGTCCCGGAGGAGCGCCGCTTTACGCTGACGACGAACCGCCGTTCCTGCCCCGGACTCGTCGCCGAGGTCAACCGCTGGTTCGGGGAGCATGCATGCGGTTTCGCCCATCCGGATATCGTTCTGCCCCCGATCGGAACGCCCGAGGATCCGGAAGAAAGGGCGGCTCCCCTCCTCGTCAACGGGATCCCCGACGACACGCCCCTGAGGATCGTCGAATGCGCAAAAGACCAGCTCAACGACACGATCGCCGATGCGGTCCGGGATCTTCTCACCTCGGAGGAAACGACGCTCCCCGACGGCGGCAAGATCGCCCCCCGGGACATCGCCATCCTCGTCAGCGGATGGAGTTACGCCGAAGGCATCAGGGAAAAACTCATTTCAAAAAATATCCCCTGCTCCGTCCACAAGACCGGCAATGTCTTTCATACCCCCGTCGCCGAACAGCTGCAGACCGTACTGACGGGGATCGTCTCGTCCTCCGACCAGCCGGCCGTGAGGTCCGCGCTGGCGACGCCCCTCTGCGGCGTCACGCTTCAGGAACTGGCCGAGACCGCGGAAACGACACCGCCCCGCGCCGCCGATCTGGCGGAACTGAACAGGATCTGGCAGGAGAGATCCTTTTACATGATGTTCCGCGAACTGCTGAAGAGATTCCGGACGGAATCCCGCCTCGCCGCACAGAATGACGGCGAAAAACAGATGGCGGATCTCATCCAGATCGGCGATCTGCTGCACGTGGAGTGCAGCCGCCGGAAACTCTCCCCGCAGGCCCTGCTGGAGCATCTCATCTGGTGCCGGACCATGACGGGCCCGGAACAGTTTCCCTGCGACCAGGGGACGGAGGGCAATGCCGTCGTCATCTGCTCGGAACACGGCAGCAAGGGTCTGCAGTATCCCATCGTCATCCTGCCCTGTCTCAACAGCACATCCGCCCTGCTGCCGGATATCTATCACGATGCCGACGGCAGAACGACCGCCTCCATCGGCAACGATGCCGACCTCGAGAAAGTGCGCGACGAAAAATTGCAGGAGTCCCTGCGCCTTGCCTACGTCGCCATGACCCGGGCGCAGCATGCCTGCATCCTCATCGCGACGCCGTTTTCGGCCCGCAGCAGACAGACGCCGCTCAACTGGCTCTGGTTCCGCCGGGAAAGCGGTCTCGGCAAGGCGGAGTCCGCTTCGGCGAGACTGGCGGCCTGTACCGCCGAACTGCGCCGGCTGCCCCGGGAACTGTGCCGGGAGATCGCGTCCGCGGATCAACCATTCCGGCCGGAGGAAGAGGAGACGCCCCTCACGGTCCGTGAACTGACGAGGCCCCTGCCCCGTCCCCTGACGGTGACCAGCTACACGGCGCTGGCCCCCGGACACGCCGCCGACAGCGGTCTGTATTTTTCGCGGGACGACGACGAACCCGCCGGCGATCCCGGCGAGACGCTCCCGCCGACGCCCGCGGCGCCGCCCGAACGGCTCAAGGGGAAACTTTTCGGTCTGCTCCTCCACGGCATCATGGAAAAACTGGATTTCCGCGCCGATCCCCGGGAGATCAAAAAGATCGTCCAGCGGGAAATGCCCTTTCCCGACCCGTCGGAAGAGGAGCTGGATCATACCGTTTCCGTCATCACGCGGACCCTCGCCCTGCCGCTTTTCCCCGGCGTTCTCCTGGCAGACATCCCCGCGGAAAAGAGGATGGCGGAAATGAGATTCCATTTCAGTTTCCACAACGGCTTCGACAGGGAAAAACTGCTCCGGCTGGCGGCGGACAGTCCGCCCGAAAACGTCGGGGATCCGGACGACTTCCGCGACGGAGGATACGTGACGGGCTCCATCGATCTTGTTTTCGAACACGGCGGGAAATATTTCATTCTCGACTGGAAGAGCAATCTCCTGCCGGATTACTCCAGGGATTCACTCCTCCGCTCCATGGCGGACAGCTTTTACAAACTGCAGTATCTGATCTATCTTGCGGCCTTCATCAGATACCTCGGGAACCGTCTGCGTCTTCCCGCGTTCGGAGAGGAGGAATATGAAAAATACATCGGCGGCGTCTTCTACATCTACATGCGCGGCGCCGACCCTTCCGCGCCGGGGAACGGCGTCTTTTTCGACCGTCCGACCTTTTCCGAGGCGGCTAAAGTCCTGGAGGTGTTCGAATGACGCCGGCCGAGATCAGACAGTACGCGGACATCGATCTGGAATTCGCCGACTTCATCGTCCGGCTGGCCGGTGAAAACGCATGTCCCGTTCTGAAAAGACATGCGCTGGAGCTTTCGAGCGCCGTGCGGAACGGCGCCGCGTGCATCCCCGTCGAAAACGAGGCCGCGGAAGAGGAACTGCGCAAGGCTTTCCCCGCGGTGGGCTGTTTCCCGGAAAACGGCTGGTCCACGCCCCTGATTCTGGAGGGAAAAAGACTTTACTTCCAGCGCCTTCTGAGGATGGAAAACAAACTGGTCTCCCTCTTTCTCGAACTGGCGCGGGGCGAGGTCCCGGCGCCTCCGCCCGACCGGGTGGATGAGGTCTTCTCCCCCCTGCCCCCCTCCGATGCCGTCGAACACCAGAAAAAAGCGGTCAGGAACGCCCTGACGCACCCGCTCGCGATCATAAGCGGCGGACCGGGAACGGGCAAGACCACGGCAGCCTCCGCACTGCTGTATCAGGAGCTGCTGCGGAGTCCCGCTCCCGCGATCGCCATCGCGGCCCCCACGGGCAAGGCCCACTTCCGGCTCAGGGAGGCCCTCAGCCGGGATGCCGAAAAATTCGCCATCCCGGAAGGATACCGGCAGCAGATCTGGAGCCTTCCCGGCGGAACGATCCACAGGCTTCTCGGCTGGGGCAAAAACGGTCCCAAATACGGGCCCGCCCACCCCCTGCCCTTCGATCTGGTGCTGCTCGACGAGTGCTCCATGATCTCCCTGGAGCTGATGACGGCCCTGCTGGAGGCCCTTCGTCCCGACACCCGTCTGATTATGCTGGGAGACCGGGCGCAGCTCTCTTCGGTCGATTCCGGCGTCGTCTTTTCGGACCTGTGCCAGGCCGCCGAAGATGCGCCGCAGGGCCACCCTCTCCACGGCGTCATGACCTTTCTCGCGCACAACTTCCGCGCGCAGTCGGCGCCCGGTCTCGTGGCGCTGGCCGAGGCCATCCGGGCGGGCCGTCTGCCCGCAGAGCAGGAAGTCCTGCCGCTTCCGGGTGACAGATCCCGGATGGCCCAGGCGCTCGCGCCCGCCGTCGAGGCGTTCTCCGGATTGTCCGAACTGTGCCGCAAAGGGGATCCCGACGCGCTGAAACAGGCTTTTTCGCTTCTGGAAAAATTCAAGATCATCTGCGCCGTGAACGGCGATGCCTGTTACGGACTGGCGGGAATCAACAGGATCGTGCTCTCCCTGCTGGGTCTGCGGGAGGACTCTCCCGGCGTCCCGGTCATGGTCGGGAAAAACAGTTATGAGCTGGATCTCTTCAACGGCGACACGGGACTCGTCATCAGCGGCCGTCAGGTGCGTTTTCCGGGCCGGGAGGATGCACTCCCCCTGGCCTCGCTTCCGAAAAGCGATATCGCCTACGCGATCACGGCCCACAAATCCCAGGGGTCGGGTTACGACCGCGTCCTGCTCGTCATGCCGCCGGAAGGCTCTTCCGTGATGACGCGGGAGCTCATCTACACCGCGGTGACGCGGGCGCGGCACCAGGTGACGATCCGGGGCGGCAGGGACGTCATCGAAGAGTGTGTCGCCCACCGTTTCATCAAAAACTCCGGTCTGGCTCAAAAACTGCTTGCTTCCGACATGAAGCACTCCTTCTGAGTTCCTCCCGTCCGGGAGGTCCCCGTCCACAAGAAAAAACTGCCGCAGGACCTTTTTCGACGAGATCCCGCGGCAGTTCTTTTTGCCCGTGAAGGGCCCGGATGACTTACTTCATCACTTCACCGACGGACTTGTAGAAGTCCATGCGGCGCTTGGCGTCGGCTTCGGCGCTGGCGAGGATGTCCTGCGCCTCGGTCGGAGCCTTCTTGAGAAGCTGTTTGTACCGGTTTTCACTGAGGATGAACTCCTGATAATCGGCGACGGCTTCCTTGGTCTCCCAGATGAAGGGCTTGTCGAGAGCCGGATTGTAACGGTACAGCGGCCAGTAACCGGCCTCCACCGCGCGCTTCTCTTCAACCTGGCTCTTGGTCATGTTGATGCCGTGGAGCATACAGGGCGCGTAGGCGATGATGATGGAGGGGCCGTTGTGGGCTTCCGCCTCACGGATGGCGGTCAGCGTCTGCTGGCGGTTGGCGCCCATGGCGATGGAGGCCACGTAGACGTTGCCGTAGCTCATGCACATGAAGCCGAGATTCTTCTTGGTCATGCGCATGCCGGACGCCGCGAAGAGCGCCACGGCGCCGATCGGGGTGGACTTGGAAGCCTGCCCGCCGGTGTTGCTGTACACCTCGGTGTCGAGCACGAGGATGTTGACGTTGCGGTTCTGGGAAACGACGTGATCCAGACCGCTGTAACCGATGTCGTAGGCCCAGCCGTCGCCGCCGATGATCCACACGGACTTGTCGACGAAGTAATCCTTGAGTTCGAGCATCTTGGCGTAGATGGCCTTCTGCTCGCCTTCGGACTTCTCGACCGCCTTGGGCAGGAGTTCGGCGATCTTCGCCTGATTGGCGATAGCGGCGTCATCGGTCTTGTCCCAGTTGGCGACGGCGTAATCCAGCAGACCGGCCATGGTGTCGCAGCAGACGCCCAGCTCCTGGATGCGCTTGATGTTGGCCATCAGCTGTTTGCGGTTGGTGTCGACGGCGACGCGCATACCGAAGCCGTACTCGGCGTTGTCCTCGAAGAGGGAGTTGGCCCACGCGGGACCGCGGCCTTCCTTGTCCTTGCAGTAGGGCAGGCTCGGGAAGGAACCGGAGTAGATGGAGCTGCAGCCCGTGGCGTTGGCCACGATCATGCGGTTGCCGAAGAGCTGGCTGACGAGCTTCACATAGGGAGCCTCGCCGCAGCCGGCGCAGGCGCCGTTGAACTCGAAGTACGGCAGCTTGAATCCCAGACCCTTGACGGTGGCGTCGGTGGTCCCGCCCATCACGTTGTCGGGCAGAGCCATGAAGGTCTCGACGTTCTTCTGCTGACCGGCAGCGCGTTCCGCAGCGGCGGAGACCATGGTGAGGGCCTTCTCCTTGGCGGGACAGGTCTCGGCGCAGACGCCGCAGCCGAGGCAGTCGTCGACGAAGATCTGGATCCTGTACTTGAGACCGAGCTCTTTCTTCACCGGCGGCTTGGCGTCGACGGCTTCGAAGGAGGCCGGAGCCTTGGCCAGATCGGCGGGCTCGATCAGTTTCGCGCGGATGGCCGCATGCGGACAGGACATGACGCACTGGTTGCACTGGATGCACTTGGAGGCGTCCCAATGGGGCACCTTGGGCGCGACGCCGCGCTTCTCGAAGCGGGCGGTCCCGGTGGGCATGGAGCCGTCGAAGCTCATGGCGGAGACGGGGACGCTGTCGCCCTTCTGCGCCAGGATCGGCTTCATGAGTTTCGTGGCGAATTCGCCCATTTCCGGCGTGAACTTTTCGGCCGGGGCATAGAAGGCGACGCCGTCGAGGCTGGCGGGAACCGCGACCTGGCAGAGACCGTCGAGGGCCTTGTCGACGCAGAGCTTGTTCTGATCGACGACTTCCTGCCCCTTCTTGGCGAATTTCTTTTCGATCCCCTTCTTGATATAGCCGATGGCTTTCTCCTCGGGAATGATCCCGGCGAGCTTGAAGAAACAGGTCTGCATGATGGTGGAGATGTACTTGGGACTGCCGACCTCGAGCGCGACCTTGAGGGCGTCCACCACGTAGAACTTGACCTTGCGCTCGACGATGGTCTTCTGCATGTCGCGGGTCAGCGTGGCAAAAGCCTTGTCCGCCGTCGCGGAAGTGTTGAGCAGGAAGGTGCCGCCCTCCTTGATGCCGGAGATCATGTCGTACATGCCGATGTACGCCATGTTGTGGCAGGCGACGAAGTTGGGCGCCGTGATGAGGTACTCGCTGGTGATGGGCTTGTCGCCGAAACGCAGATGGCTGATGGTGATGCCGCCGGACTTCTTGGAGTCGTAGGAGAAATACGCCTGGACGTATTTGTCGGTGTTGTCTCCGATGATGGCGACGGAGTTCTTGTTGGATCCCACGGTGCCGTCGGAGCCCAGTCCCCAGAAGCAGCAGCTGGTGGTGCCGGCCGGCTCGGTGACGATGGTCTCGTCGATGGGCAGAGAGAGATGGGTGACGTCATCGTCGATGCCGACGGTGAAGGAGTTGAAGCATTTGCCGTCGAGGTGCTTGTAGATGGCAAGGACCATGGAGGGCGTGAATTCCTTGCTGGCCAGACCGAAGCGGCCGCCGACGATGGTAAGTCCGGGACGCCCGGCCAGAGCGGCCTTGACGTCGAGGTACAGAGGCTCGCCGAGACATCCCGGCTCCTTGCAGCGGTCCAGCACGGCGATCTTCTTGACGCTGGCGGGGATCGCGGCGGACAGGGCTTCCACGGAGAAGGGACGGAACAACCGGACCTTGACAAGACCGAGTTTCTGCCCCTTGCCGTTGAGGTAGCCGATGGCCTCCTCGATGACCTCGCAGGCGGAACCCATGGCGACGATGACCTTGTCGGCATCGGGCGCGCCGACGTAGTCGAAGAGGTGCAGCGGACGGCCGGTCAGCGCGGCGACCTTATCCATGTACTTCTGGACGACGGCGGGGAGATCCGCGTAGATTTTGTTGGTGGTCTCGCGGCCCTGGAAGTAGACGTCGGGGTTCTGCGCGGCCATCTTGGCATAGGGCGCTTCGGGACGCAGGGCGCGTTTGCGGAAGCGGTCGATGTACTTCATGTCGACCAGGGACTTCATGTCCTCGTAGTCCAGAAGCTCGATTTTCTGGAACTCGTGAGAGGTGCGGAACCCGTCGAAGAAGGCCAGGAAGGGAACTTCGCTCTCGAGGGTGGCCAGATGGGCCACGATGGCCATGTCGTGGGTCTCCTGGATGCTCGCGGCGCTGGTCATCGCAAAACCGGTGGCGCGGCAGGCCATGACGTCGGAGTGGTCGCCGAAGATGGAGAGGGACTGGGCGGCCAGGGCACGGGCGGTGACATGGAAGACGGTCGGGAGCATTTCGCCGGCGATCTTGTACATGTTGGGGATCATGAGCAGCAGGCCCTGACTGGCGGTATAGGTGGTGGTGAGAGCGCCCGCGCTCAGGCTGCCGTGCACGGCGCCGGCGGCGCCGGCCTCGGACTGCATCTCGACGATCTGCATCGTCTGCCCGAACATGTTCTTGGCGTTCTTGCTCGCCCACTCGTCAGCGTATTCACCCATGGGTGAAGAGGGCGTGATCGGGTAGATCGCAGCCACCTCGCTGAAGGCGTATGCCACGTAAGACGCGGCATAGTTACCGTCGATTGTCATCATTTTTTTGCCCATTGTACTTCTCCTATACAACTCATGTTTGCGGCCTGTCCTCGGGAAGAGGGCCTTCTCCCTCGCGGGAGACGCCCTGTCCGTCGGTCCGGCCTGTTCGATGCCGTCCGTCCGGGACCGCTTCCGGACGGAAGCGAAAGGACCCGGCGCATGTTTCTCCCGGTCCCGCGGCAAACGGAAACCGTTTCGGAAAAACACGTTCTCTTAAGATACACCGGCTTCCGGAAAAAATCAATTCCTTTTCGGAAATTTACCGACTTTGCTCCGAAAACAGGTATGAGATACGAGGCGAAAGAGATGAGAGATGAGACGGGGGACCGTGTCGGACGGGTCGGGGGTATTACTGCGGTCCACGGGCAACAGAACCGCCGATGAGCTCGCCGTCGGACGGCCCCGCGGCAACTTGAACCGCGGCGGTTTCACCGTCACCATACGGGTATTGATGGCCCAGTCAAAATCCCCGACTTGTCTTGGCGCGCCTTGCAAAAGAGCGAAACAGCCGTTTCCTCGGGGTGTACCGCAGAAGGGTACGCCCCTCGAAACCGCCTGCCCCGCCATTTTTGCAATGCATCACCAATCCGGCGTCGCTGTTTTTGCCAGGCCCATTTTTGCCGGGTAACAGAGAAGATAGGGGGTGAAGGGGGAAAGAAAATCGTGGAGGTACGACACGATTGTCTTGCCCCTTCCGGCAAGCCGTTGCAAAATATGTGCATGCACTTTCCGCAAAAAAGCGGGAAGTGCATGCATTTATTTTGCAACACGTCTTTCTGTCCGAAGCCCGCGTGCCTCCGGGCCACGGGGCGCCGGGGGGTGCGGGGGGCGGCGCAAGCGCCCCCGCATGACTCCCGCGGGCTCTTGTGCTCACGGGGCGAACGGGAGGGAACGGTGCTGGAAAAAGCGGATATGCACTTGCATATTTTCCGACAGCCGTTATATTATAAGCAAGGGAACGTGTCGTTCGCGGGCAATCGCGGCCGGGAGGATGTCCGGCGGGGCCTTTTCGGGGTCCCGCCGTCCGTTGACCGGCTGAGGAAAGTCCGGACTGCATGGAGCAGGGAGTCCCTTTGAAAAGAGGGATGCCGCGGACCATAAGCCGCGGAAAGACAAGTGCAGCAGAAAGTATACCGCCGCTTCCCTCGCGGGAGGCGGTAAGGGTGAAAAGGCGGGGCAAGAGCCCACCGGACGGTTTGCGCAAGCGCCGTTGTCGAGGTAAACTCCTCCCGCAGCAAGACCAAATAGGGGGTGAGCCGCGCTCCACGGCGTTATGAACTCCGGGTCCTGGTCGCAAAGACAGATGATTGCCCACGCGGTTTTCCGCGGGACAGAATCCGGCTTACAGCGGACGATGCGTTCCCCCTGTACCGGTTTTGTTTCGGACAAGTTAGCGGAAATTGTGAAAAAATGCCAAGATATGCTGTTTTGAGCGACATCCACGGCAATCTGGAGGCACTTCAGGAAGTGCTGGCCAAGTGCCGAACTCTGGATATCGAAAGCTACATTTCCCTCGGCGATGTCGTGGGCTACAATGCCAACCCGAAAGAGTGTCTGGATATCGTGAGGAGCCTTCCCCTGACAGCCTCCGTCAAAGGCAACCACGACGAGTACGCCTCCAGCTGCGGGAACGAGATCTCCGGATTCAACCAGAACGCGAAGATCGCGATCCAGTGGACGGCCGCCCAGCTCTCCCAGGACGAGCGCAGCTGGCTGGGGGCCCAGCCCTTCCGGACGCAGATATCCGCCATGGGCATCACCATCGTCCACGCGACGCTGGACACGCCTGAAAACTGGGGCTACATCTTCGACGCCCACCATGCGGCGGACAACTTCTCTTACCAGTGGACCGCCCTGTGCTTCTGCGGCCACAGTCATGTTCCCGTGGCCTTCTGCAAAAAGCCGATCGCCAGCGGCAGCGAACGCAGCATCGACTGTCTGAACGAATGGCTCTACAACAGCCGGGACGAGTCGAAAAACACCGATTTCTCCACGGCGGACGAGCTGCCGGTGACTTACAGAAACGGCCACAAATATCTCTTCAACATCGGCAGCATCGGGCAGCCGCGGAACGGCGATCCCCGGGCCAGTTTCGCCGTGGTGGACACCGATACGAAAACAGTGACCCGCTACCGCGTCCCCTACGACGTCGAGGCCGTCCAGAAAAAGGTCCTCGCGGCCGGACTTCCGGAACGGCTGGCAAGACGTCTGGCCACCGGCAACTGATCGACCGGTATATGAAGAGCGGCGCCGTCAGCAGGATCCTGGTCGTCAAGCCCAGCAGTCTCGGGGATATACTGCACGTGTTTCCCGCCCTGCAGCTGCTGCGGAAGCATTTTCCCTGCGCCGAACTGGATTTTCTGATCAACCCCGAATTCGACGCCCTGCTGGACTATTCCCCGTTCCCCGTCCGGCGGCGGATCCACTTCGAGCGCAGAAAACTGGCCGGACTCCTCAGCGGACCGGCGGAGTTCTTCAAACTCGTCCGGGCTCTGCGCCGGGAAAGATACGATCTGGTCGTGGATTTTCAGGGACTTTTCCGCAGCGCCTTTTTCGCATGGATCGCCCGTCACCGCGCCGGAGCGGTCTGCGGCTTCGCCGCCCCTCGGGAGAAGGCGGCGCGTTTTTTCTACGCCCGGCGTGCGGCCGTCAAAACGATGCACGCCGTGGAGAAGAATGTGGAACTGGCCGATTTTGCCGCGGGGTCCGGCGAAAAAGTCCCCGATGTGGAGATCCCCCCCCCGGCGGTCCCCTCCCCGGTCGCGGAGCGGATGAGAAAACCCTTCGTGGTCGTCTTTCCCGGGGCCCGATGGCCCAGCAAATGTTTCCCCGCGGAACTTTTTTCCGGGATCATGCGCCGGATCGGCACGGCCGCGCCGGAAACGGCTTTCATTCTCGCGGGCAGCGGGACGGATGCACCGCGGGCGGCGGCAGTGCTCGAAAAACTCCCGGAAGGCTTCCCCGTGACCGACATGACGGGCAGATCCTCCCTGCCGGAACTCTTCGAACTCGTCCGGAACGCGGATGCCGTTCTGAGCAACGACTCGGGCCCCATGCACGTCGCCGCGCTGCTGAAAAGGCCGGTCTTCTCTTTCTTCGGCCCGACCGATCCCCGGAAAACGGGCCCCTGGGGACAGGAAAACCGGGTCTTCCGCGCCGGCGCGCCCTGCGCTCCGTGCATGAACAAAACCTGTCCGCGGAACGAAACGATCTGTCACAGGATCGACCCCGAAGCCGTGAGCGCCGCCGTTCTGAAACAAATTCTTCGTAAGGAGGAAAACCAGTGAAAAAGCTCCTTTTATGCGCCGCCGTCGCCCTGCCCCTTCTGCTCCCCGCCCAGCTCGGGATCCGGATGGAGTTCAACCGCAAGGACTTCATGCTCTACGAACCGATCTATGTCTGCGTCACGATCCGCAACGACAGCGGCAAGGCGCTTCTTTTCGGCGCCGATCCCCGGCTGCAGGGCTTCATCCTCTTCGACATCAGGGACATCAAAAACAACAGGATCACCCAGCGGAAAAATTCCGAGCTGAACGTCTCGGGACTTTTTCTCGGTCCGGGGGAGACCAAGAGCATAACGATCCCGCTCCACAAATACTACAACCTGGACCGGACCGGCACCTACCAGGTGCGCGTGTACGTCTCGCACAACCTGCTGGAAAACGAGTACCAGGTCAAAAACGCGGAATTCATACGCATCCACAACGGAGTCGAGATCAGCCGGAACACCGTCGGGATCCCCGATCTCTCCGCCCCGGACAAGCAGAAGCCGGCCAAGTCCCGCACCTATTCCATCCGGGCGCTGGACGTCGCCGGGGAGCGCTGCTACTACCTCGTCGTCGAGGACGATGAGACCGTCTACGGCGTCACCCTCATCGGCTACCAGTTCGGCCACTACGAGATACAGACGCAGACGGATATGCTCAGCAGGATCCACATCCTCGTTCCGATGTCGACGAAGGTGTTCCACTACCTGACTTTCGGTCTCGACGGCACGAACATCGAGAGCAGTTACTGGAAAAAAGGAGCGACGATCCCCATGCTCTACCGGGATCCGGCCAGCGGCAAAGTCAGCCGCATCGGCGGAGATCCCGCCCGCCCCGGCGTCGATTTCAGGACCGGCGACCAGAACCGCTACACGACGACGGAGCTCAACAGCCACTACATGGCCACGCCGGACAGACCCAAACAGAACACCGGCATCGTCGATATCGGCCGCCACGTCGGAAGAGAGAAATGACCCCTGCCCCGCGGCGAAACAACGGGCATACCTCGGAGAAAATATACGGACATATCAGGAAAGGATCCTCACGATGAAGATCGACTATCAGACGCTGGATCGCGCCGGAACGGAAAATTACCGGACGCAAGGCCGCAAAAAGATCACCTACCCCGGAACCGAAACCGTCGAATGGTACGGCTACACACGGCACAATTTCGAACTGGACGGCCACAAGGGATTCATCGTCGAACCGCCCAATCCCGCTCCCGGGCTGCCCTGGCACTGGTGCACCCAGTGGGCCGAGGCCTTCGTCCCCCGGACGCCCGCGCTGAAACTGCTGGACAGGGGGTTCCATCACGTCCACCTCGACGTGTTTTCGACCTATCTCAATCCCGAGGGGATCGCCATCCTCGAAAAGTTCTACAAAATGCTCATGGATCTGGGCTTCTATCACAAGGCCGTCCTGACGGGCATGAGCTACGGCGGGCTCTTCGCCTTCCGGTGGGCGGCGGAGCACCCGGAGACCGTGGCGGCCATCTACGCCGACGCGCCGGTCTGCGACCTGGGGTTCAGCCGGCCCGCCGACCGTCCCATGTCGGCCATGCTCAGGGAACACTTCACGGCCGAAGCGGCGAAAAGGGCGGTCGCCTATGGCGTCAAGGAGGAGGAGCTCAGCAGTCACCCGCTTTCGCCCCTCAACAACTTCAGACCCATCGCCGAGGCGAAGATCCCGATCTACTGCATCCGCAGCGGCCAGGACCAGTCGGTGATCCCCGAGGACAACATCGACGTTCTCGCAAAGCGCCTGAAGGAGGCCGGCGGCTGCATCGAGATCCTCGACCGCCCGCTCTACGGACACCATCCCCACGGGCTGGACGATCCCCAGCCCCTCGTCGATTTCATCCTCAGGAACTACCCCTTCTGAACTTCCGGCGGACTTCCCGTCAAGAGAAAGGCTGACAATCATGGCAAAGCGCTACACGTTTTCGGAGACCGGCTGCTCCATCTTCGGCTCCTACGAGACCTTCAACCGCGTCCTCTACGGCGGACACGGCGGCGACGGCTCCCCCGACCGCTTCTTCACCTTCGCGGGCGACGCACCGCTTTTCATGGGCGCCACCAGCGACTTCATGCGCGACACCTGGTGCTATCAGGCGAAAAACGGCGTTCTCTTCTCAGGTCTGGCCCTGACGCCGGGATTCATCGAAAATCCCGCCTGGGACATCTACAGCAAATATTTTCACCAGTCCAACGACATCGAAACGAACTGGCGTCACGGTTACCTGACCTACCGTCTCACGCAGTTTTCCTCGCATTTCCCCGCCGTCGACGTCGGGATCACGGTCCTGCCGCTTCAGGAAAATGACGGATTTCTGGTTGAATACGACATCACCACCGACCAGAGGGTCTTCTTCGCCGCCGGGTTCGGCGGCATCACGCCGCCTTTCGGCCGGTTCGAGTATCACGCATCCCTCAGAAAGGACTTCTCCGTCAAGGACTGCGAAGGCAACAGCGCGACCCTGATCCCCTCCGGAGCCCTTCTCGAAGGCGCGGGCACGAAAATGCTCATCGGAGACGATTTCGACGCCGTCTGGGAGCTGGACGCGGCCGAAGCCCTCGAGGAAAAGTTCCCCTCCATGCTTCTCAAGTCCCACCCGGGAACGCCCGCCGTGGCAAAGTGCTCACGGGAACTCAAGCCGGGAGAACACTTCAAAGGCCGGCTCATCGTCCTCAAAAACGGCACGCCGGAGCAGCTGCGGGCCCTCCTCGGCGACAAAGCCCTCGTCCGGAAACTGAAGAACGCCATCCGCAAAAAGTACGCATCCTCCTTCATGGCGACGCCGGAGACCGTCCTCGACTCCGCCTTCTGCGATCTGCAGCTGGCCCTGGACGCCTCCTTCCACGGCAACACCTTCTACCACGGGGCCATCGGCTATCACGCGCCCTTCCTCGGCTGGCGCGGCTGGTACGGCAACACCCTTACGGGTCCGCAGGAACGGGTCAAAAAAGCGATCTTTGCCCACTTCGGCACCATGCTGTTTTCGGACAAGCCCGAAAAGGTCTGGTATGACGGGGCCGACCGGCCCGACCTGGACCACGTGGGGACCCAGTACCACCACCTGGAGAACCCCTCCGGACGCATCCCCGCGCTGCTCCACCGCGACGACATTTACGATATGCAGGAAGTCGCCGTGGACATGACCCTCTTTTACATCGAAAACACCGGCGATCTTGCGACCGGCCGGGCCATTTACGAAAAACTGGAAGCCCAGCTCGACCATCAGGAACGCATCTACGATCCCGACGGCGACGGGGTCTACCAGAGTTTTCTCAACACCTGGATCTCCGACGGGCACTGCTACAACGGCGGCGGCTGCGCCCAGGCCAGCGCCTACAACTATTTTTCGAATCTCCGTGCTGCCGCCCTCGGCCGCGCGCTGGGCCTGCCGTATGAAAAGTTTCTTGCCCGTGCGGAAAAGATAAAGAAGGCCGTGCGGGAAAAACTCTATCTGCCGGAGGAAGGCGTCGTGGCGGAGTTTTTCGACACCATCGGCAACAAGCTGCTCCACACGTCCCCGGAACTCTCCACGCTCTACCTGGCCTGCGACTGCGAGCTCTTCGACGACGTGGAGATGCACCGGATCCTCAAATACGCCGAGGACAATATCGAGAGCATCGTCTTTCCCGACCGGAAAGGCCGCTTCTACTACTCGGCGACATGGAAACCGAAAAAATACTCCACCTGCGGTCTTTTCCCTGCGGAAAACGCCTGTCTCGCGCTGGCCTACTACCGCATCGGCGAAAGCCGGAAAGGCTATGAGATCCTGACCGCGCTGATGGAGGCCTATGAGCGCTCCAACTATCCCGGCGCGCTGTCTCACGTCATGAGCGCCGCGGGCGCTCCGGACGGCGGAGACATCGACTTCACGGACGTTTCCGGCTGCGTCACGCGGCTGCTGTGTGAAGGCTTGTGGGGCGTCAGCATCCGGCTTCTGGAAAAGGAGGCAAGGATCTCTCCGCATCTGCCGGAGGACTGGAAACGCGCCTCGCTCTCCCTCCCCGGTCTCAAGGCGGAGTACATCCGCTCGGCCTGCTGCACGAAACTTGTCCTCTTCACGGAAATCGAGGGGACGAAACGCATCGATCTGCCGCTGTATCACGCCAACGTCGAGCAGCTTCTGGTCAACGGGCAGGAGCATCCCTTCGAGCGGATCCCCTCCTTCGACGCGCCGCGCATCCGCGTGAAGACGCCCCTCACGGGCCGACTGGAGATCCAGCTGTTCGAGGATGAAACGCCCCTGCCGGAACTGGTCTGCGCCCGTCAGGAGACGATCCCCGGCAATCTCGTCGAGTTCAAGCTGGCCGGGGGCACGATCAAAGATGTCGTCATGCCGGACAGGAGACTGGAACGTCTGAGCCTCACGGCGCAGAGCGTCCGCTTCCGCGCGGCGGCCGTTCCGGGAAAAGCCAACGGCGTCATCCTCGCCGAAAGCGGGGACGCGCTGGTGTACCTGCCTTTCACCGCCGTCATCCCGGCGGAGGAAAAACCGGCCGCGCTCCCCGCCGGGGGCAAGGCGGAATCCGTCGATCTTGCGCCGTATTTCAACTGCGCCTTCACGGAGATCCACAAGCAGGACTTCATGTCTCCCCGGCCGGCGGGCTACTCCATCGGCATGCAGAAGAACGGCCGGTACGCGTGGGAGTGGAACCAGTTCGGACACAACGGATTCGTCGTCGACGACTCCGCCCTCAGAAACGCGGGCGGCTTCTACCGTCTGCCGGACGGAGAAGGTTTCGCCACGCCGGCGGCGGGGAACAATGCCGTCTGCGTTTCCATCTGGGACAACTTCCCCACGGAGGTCACGATCCCTCTCTCCGGCCGGGGAACGGAACTGGATCTTTACCTCTGCGGCTCCACCAACGCCATGCAGAGTTTCGTCGAAAACGGGCGGGTCACGGTCCGCTACCGCGACGGTTCCGAAGACATCCTCAAGCTGGTGCATCCGGTGAATTTCGACGACTTCCTCGTCCCCGCGCTGCAGCGGGAATTCGATTACTTCTACTTCAGCAAGGGCAATCACGGCATCGTCTGCCGGATCCACCTCGATCCGGAGAAGGAGCTGGAGTCTTTCCTCATCAAAGCCGTCGCCAACGAAGTGATCGTTTCGCTCCTCGGCGCCAATATAAAGAGAGGCCTGTGAAATCATGAACTCTTACCTCAACTCGCTCTACGAAAAGATTCTTTCCGGCATCGACGCCGACCGCATGATGCGGAACACGGAGGATTTGTTCCGTCTGGAGAGGGGCCAGACCTTCCCCTGCTACCACGCCTCGGCGCAGAGAGCCTTCGAGATGCTCCGGGAACTGGGGATCCCCAATGCGGAGAAGATCTCCTTCCCCGCCACAGGCAAGGACTCGTACCAGGACAAACGCATGCCCATCGGCTGGGACGTCACTTCGGGGAGCATCGTCATTGCCTCGGCCGCGGGGCTCGCGGCCGGGACCGTCATCGCCGACTACAAAAAGAACCCCTTCAACGTCATCAAAGGCTCCACCTCCACGCCGGAGGGGAAGCCCGTCAGGATGCGCATCATCACCGAGGAAGCGCTTTTGAGCGGCGCCGATCCGTACAATGCCCTTGTCATGGTCAAGGCCCAGACCGCTCCGACGGCGAGCTTCCTCACCCATGTCCTCGACCTCGGCGCGGCGGGCGTCATCAACGACTACTCGGCCAACGCGGACGACGCTCCCGACGGCGTCCAGTGGACCAACAACTTCACCGAAAAGGGCGGCTGGCACGTGGGCGCGGAGGACCGTGATTTCCTCGCCTTTTCCGTCGCGCCCGCCATCGGCGCAAAACTCCGTCTGGCGCTTTCCCGCGGTCCCGTGACGGCCGATGTGCAGTGCGACGCCCGGCGCTTCGAAAGCACCATCGACGTCGTGACCGCCATGGTCCCGGGCCGGAGGAAAGAGGAGTTCTGGATCTTCGCCCATCTGTACGAACCGCTCTCCAACGACAACTCCAGCGGCGTCGCCTGCGCCATGGAGATCGCAAAATACATCATGTCGCAGGGGACGCCCGAATTCTCCCTGCGGGTGATCTTCGGTCTGGAGCTTTACGGCTTCGCCTCCTACGCGGCGACCCGGGGCGGCGACTGCAACATGAGCGATAAAGTCGTCGGCGCCATCGACTGCGACGCCATGTATCTGCGCAAGGAATGGTACATCAAATTCGACTGCGCCTCGCCCGCCCTGCCCTTCTTCGGCAACGCGCTGATCCCGCTGGTCGCCGACCTGGCGGACTCCCGGGAGGACATGCCCAAGATCATCTCGCGGAACAGCTGGGAGACCATGTACGACGACGACTCCTTCCTCGGCGACGGCACCACGGGCGTGCCCACGGTCTGGCCCCTCCGGGACGGGAAGAACTTCTGGCACAACTCCGTGCAGGAAATGGACTACATCCAGAAGGAGGAGTTCGCCGTCGGAACGGCGATCAGCGGTCTCTTCGTCGATCTTGTCGTCAACCCCGAAATCTCGCTCCTCGGCGACGCGCTGGAAGCCTCGCTGAAACAGCTGCGGGACGAAAAGGGATTCTGCGTCGGCTCTCAGCGCGAACATATGCGCCGCCGTTACGAGATCGTCCGGCAGAATTTTCAAAACTTCGACCGGGCGTTTCCCGGAACGGACCTCTCGGAACAGCTGGCCGTCATCGACCGGACGTTCGAAGAATGCACCCGCGGTTTGACCGATGAGATCCCCCGTTCGCCCTGGCGCGATTATGCGGAAAAGATCGTTCCCTCCCGTCTGACGGTGGGCTTTCCCTGCGACATGACCAAAGTGCCCTTTGCCGTCCGCAAGCGCCTGCCGCTGAGCCCGCTGTACAGTCCGCTGGGATCGGTGCTCTCCGACATGGACGGGAAACGCACCCTCGCCGAACTCCTCCGCATGGCGGAGCACGAGATCCGCCGCCTCATGCCGGAGCAGGAAATAAGGAAAATAGTCTCCATCGTGCTGTATCTCCGCCAGTGGGGCTACGTCGGCTTCGGCGATTTCAAGGGGATCGGCAAGGACGACATCCTCAAGGCGCTGCGCGAAGCCGGCGTGCGGGAGGGCGACAAGCTGGCGGTCCACTCCCAGCTCTCCGCCTTCGGTCTGATCGACGGCGGCCCCCAAACGGTCTTCGAAGCCCTTCGCGAGGCTGTGGGAGAAACGGGGACCTTCATGACCCCGGCCTTCAACCACTGCTTCGCCAACATCGGCGGACCCAACGGTTCGACGCTGTTCCGCCCCTTCGACCCCGACGACCTCGCCTCGATCTGGACGGGCAGCCTGCCCCGCTTCATGGCGAAAAAGCCCGGCGTCGTCAGGACGTCTCACATCACCCACAGCTGGTGCATCTGCGGTCCGCTGGCCGAAGAGATCGCAAAAGACATCAAGTTCAACGATCCGCCCATGGGGCCGAACAATCCCCTGATGAAGCTGATGCGCGCGGGCGGAAAGGTCGTCCACTTCGGCAACGAAGTCACCTCGACGACCTTCCTGCACTGCGTCGAGGACGAACTGGGCATGCCGGGGGTCGAGGATACGCTCTGCGTCGTCCGCACGGGAAATACGACGATGAACGTGGCCGTTCCCCGCAATCTGCCCGGCTGCCGGGACTTCTATCACGGGACAGAAGAGACCATCAAGTTCTTCAAAGCGGCCGCGGCCAAAGGACTGGATGTCCGGCGCGTCAAACTGGGGAACGGCACCGTCAAGGTGATGGATCTGAGCGAATTGTACCGGATCGCGAAAGAGATCGCCCGGGAGGATCCCTTCATCCTGCTCTGCGACGAGGGACATGACGCCTCCTGCGACGCCCTGCGGCGCAAGTACATCGCGCAAAAAGGGATGCCGGGGAAGAAGGCCTGACGCGCGGTCCCCCGCGGGGGACTTGTAAAATCGGGCCGGAGACATTATATTTATTTCCGGCACTTTTACAGGAGGATGGGGTCGTGAATGCTGCGATGATATGGCTGACAGCAGGCTGCGTGATGATGCTGGCCGAGTTCGTCGTCCCCGGGTTCATCATATTCTTTTTCGGGGCGGGGGCGGTTCTGACATCGGCGGCGCTCCTGGTGACGCCCATGACGCTTCCGGGGCAGTTCACGGTCTTTCTCGCCTCGTCGGTGGTCTTTCTGTTCGTTCTGCGGCGTCTGCTGCCCCGGATATTTTCCGGGCTGAAGAAGGGCTCCTCCCTCCCCGTCGACGAGGAAGAATTCGCGGGGGAAACGGCCTCCGTCATGGAAAGGATCGCCCCGGGCCGGCCGGGAAAGATCCTCTTTCACGGCTCGGCGTGGACGGCGGAATCCGCCCACGAGTGTTCCCCCGGGGAGCAGGTCCGCATCGTGCGCCGGAACAATCTGACCTATTTCGTCGAAAAAGAATAAGGCAGGAAAGGAGTTTTCGTCATGCCCATCGTCATAGCCGTCGTCGCGATCCTCATCGTGACGGTCGTTTTCAAATCCATCGTCATCGTGCCCCAGAAGCAGGCCTGCATCGTGGAGCGGCTGGGCCGGTATTTCACGACCCTCGAAGCGGGATTCCATCTGCTGGTCCCCTTCATCGACACGATCCGCTACCGGCAGAATCTCAAGGAGATCGCCCTGGACGTGCCGCCCCAGCAGTGCATCACCCGCGACAACATCATGGTCGAGATCGACGGCATCCTCTATCTGCAGGTCACCGACCCGGTCAAAGCCAGCTACGGCATCGAAAACTACTATTTCGCCTGCTCCCAGCTGGCCCAGACCACCTTGCGGTCCGAAGTCGGCAAGCTGGAGCTCGACCGGACCTTCGAGGAACGCAGTTCCATCAACACCGCCATCTGCAAGGAGGTGGATCAGGCCTCCGATCCCTGGGGCGTGAAGATCACGCGCTATGAGATCAAGACGATCACGCCGCCCGCCTCCGTCCTCGACGCCATGGAGAAACAGATGCGCGCCGAACGTGAAAAACGCGCCGCCATCGCCGAATCGGAGGGCGAACGCGAGTCGAAGATCAACCGCGCCGAGGGCGACCGGCAGGAGGCCATCAGCCGCTCCGAGGGAGAGAAGCAGAGACGCATCAACGAGGCCATGGGACAGGCCGAAGAGATCCGGCTGGTGGCGGAGGCCACGGCCAACGGCATCGCCGCCATCGCCAAAGTCATCGCCGAATCCCCCGGCGGACGCGAAGCCATGAACCTGCGCCTCGCCGAGCAGTACATCGGCGAATTCGGAAAACTGGCCAAGGCCGGGAATTCCTTCGTCGTGCCCGCCAATCTGGCCGATGTGGCCGGGTTCATCAAACTGGCCGCAGCGGCGGTCAAGGATGCGCCGTCCCAAACGGCGGAAAAATGACAGTGCGGAGAGACCTATGGCAGTCACGTTAAGTCTGATCGTTCCCTGTTACAACGAGGAAACCACGCTGGCCGAAATTGTCGCGCATATCCTCGCCGTCGCCGACGACACGCTGGCCGTCGAACTGGTGATCGTCGACGACTGCTCCACCGACGGCAGCCGCAAAGTGGCGGAGGAACTCAAGCGGAAGCATCCCGAGATCAAGCTCGCCTTTCACAGCGTGAACCAGGGCAAGGGCGCGGCGTTGCGGACGGGGTTCCTCGAGGCCACGGGGGATTACATCGGCGTCCAGGACGCCGACATGGAGTACGATCCCCGGGATTACAAACTCCTGCTGGAGCCCCTGCTGGCCGACAAGGCCGACGTGGTCTACGGCTCCCGCTACCTGCGGCCCGACACGCGGCGCGTCCTCTACTTCTGGCATACGTGGATGAACAAGACGCTGACCTACTGCTCCAACATGTTCACCAATCTCGACATCACCGACATGGAGACCTGCTACAAGCTTTTCCGGCGCGACGTCATCAGAAAGATCGCGCCGAAGCTTCAGGAGAACCGTTTCGGGTTCGAGCCGGAGATCACCGCCTACGTCGCCGAGGAGCGCTGCCGGGTGTACGAGTGTGCCATCCATTACAATCCGCGCTCCTACGACGAGGGCAAGAAGATCGGCTGGAAGGACGGACTGCGGGCGCTTTACTGCATCATGCACTACGGCGCCTGCAACGCGCCCCTGCCCATGCAGCTGCTTCTGTATCTTTTCGTCGGCGGCGCGGCGGCCCTCGCCAATCTGATCTGCTTCTGGATCATGTTCGGCTGCGGGATGTCTCTTGCGGGATCCATCGCCGGGTCCTACGTGGCGGCCGCCATCGTGAATTATCTGCTCTGCGTGCAGCTGGTCTTCCGGCACAAGGCCCGGTGGAACACCATCGGGGAGATCGCCGCCTACATCCTCACGCTGGCGGTCATGGGCGGACTGGATTTCTTCATCACCCGGGGCCTGATCGCCCTGGGCGGAACGTACGTGGCATTCAACAAGGCGGTGGCGGCCAAGGCGGTCGCCTCCGTATTCGGCTTTTTCGGCAACTTTTTCCTGCGGCGCTGGCTGGTCTTCCCCATGCCGCAGAAGAAATGACCAGGGGGGAGCTCTTTTTATGAGGCGTGTTCTTGTCACCGGCGGCGGCGGCTTTCTGGGGTCTTATCTGTGCGAGAAACTTCTGGAACGCGGAGACGAAGTCATCTGCGTCGACAACTTCTATACAGGCAGCAAGCGGAACATCATGCATCTGCTGAGCGACCCCGCCTTCGAGCTCGTGCGGCACGACGTGACGTTCCCGCTGTATGTCGAGGTGGACGAGATCTACAATCTGGCCTGTCCGGCGTCTCCCGTCCACTACCAGCGCGACCCCGTGCAGACGGTGAAGACCTGCGTCCACGGCGCCATCAACATGCTGGGACTGGCCAAGCGCATCAGAGCGAAGATCCTTCAGGCCTCCACCAGCGAAGTCTACGGGGATCCCGCGATCCATCCGCAGGAGGAGAGCTACTGGGGCAATGTCAACCCCATCGGCATCAGGTCCTGTTACGACGAGGGCAAGCGGTGCGCGGAGACGCTTTTCAACTGCTACAGCATGCAGTGCGGTCTGCGGACGAAGATCGTCCGCATCTTCAACACCTACGGTCCGCGGATGCATCCCAACGATGGGCGTGTGGTGAGCAACTTCATCCTGCAGGCGCTGCAGAACAACGATATCACCATCTACGGCGACGGGAGCCAGACCCGGAGCTTCTGCTACCGGGACGACCTCATCGACGCCATGATGCGCATGATGGACACGCCGGACGAGGAGCACGGACCGGTCAACATCGGCAATCCGGGAGAGTTTACGATACTCCAGCTGGCGGAGGAGATCATCCGTCTCACGGATTCGAAATCGCGGATCGTGCGTCAGCCCCTGCCGGCGGACGATCCCAAACAGCGCAGACCCGATATCACGAAGGCGCAAAAAATCCTCGGCTGGCAGCCGGTCACGCCGCTGCGGGACGGGCTGGTCAAAACCATCGCCTACTTCGACGAGCTCCTCAAAACCGATCCGGATTTCTGCCGTTCCTGAAACGGGGGATCCGCAGAGAGCAGTCCGGCAGGGTCCTCATCTCTCATTTCGCCCCTCGGCAAAAAAACGGCCGGCGGCATTGCAGGAGCCTCCGACAGGTGTTATATTAAGTCAATGCTCGAATCATACCGATATGGGGGAAGGAACGCCATGAAAAAAGTTCTTGTTACGGGGGGCGCGGGATACATCGGCAGCGCCTGTTCGGAATATCTGCTGGACCGGGGGTACGACGTCACCGTCTTCGACGCCCTCATCACGGGACACCGGGACGCGGTGGATCCCCGGGCGAAGCTGGTGGAGGGAAATCTCGCAGACAGACCGCTCATCATCGACGTCTGCCGCAGGGGGCAGTTCGACGCGGTCATGCACTTCGCCGCCTTCTCCCTCGTTGGCGAGTCGATGAAGAACCCCTCCAAATACTTCGGCAACAATCTGGCCAACGCCATCAATCTGGCCGACGCCGCGGTGGAGGGAGGCGTCAAAACCTTCGTCTTCTCCAGCACCGCCGCCACCTTCGGACAGCCGGAAAAGGTGCCGATCTCCGAGAACGACCGCCAGATCCCCATCAATCCCTACGGGGAGTCCAAGCTGTGCTTCGAAAAGGTCCTCAGCTGGTACAGCCGGATCTACGGCATGAAATACGCGGCTTTGCGCTACTTCAACGCCGCCGGGGCGACGGTCCTCCACGGCGAGGACCACAGGCCCGAAAGCCACCTCATCCCCATCATCCTCGAGACCGTGCGGGGCAAGCGGGAAAAACTCATGCTCTTCGGCGACGACTACGACACCCCCGACGGCAGCTGCATCCGGGATTACATCCACATCCTCGATCTGGCGCAGGCCCACGAACTGGCCCTTGCGGCGCCGGAGAGCGGCCACTACAATCTGGGGACAGGCAACGGACTTTCGGTCTTCGAGATCATCCGGGCGGCGGAGGAGGTCACGGGCAAAAAGGTCAACTTCGAGATCGCGCCCCGCAGACCGGGAGATCCCGCGCGCCTCATCGCGTGCAGCGACAAAGCCCGGAGCGCCCTCGGCTGGAAGCCGAAATACGAGTCCGCCCTCGACATCATCGAATCCGCCTGGAAATGGCAGCTGAAGTTCCCGGAGGGGTACGCCAAATGATCTGGCACGAGCTGGGTCCCTTCACCGTCTTCGACGTGGAGACAACCGGCATGAGTCCGGTGCGCGACAGGATCGTCGAGATCGCCGCGCTCCGCATCGACCGCGACGGCAGGGAATCCCGCTTTTCGAGTCTGGTCAATCCCCTCTGCCGGATCCCCTCCGCGGTGACGTGCATCCATCACATCACCGACGAAATGGTTGCCGACGCGCCCTGTTTCGAGACGGTGGGCGAAGAATTTTCCCGTTTTGCGCAGGGGACGACGCTGGTGGCCCACAACGCCCGGTTCGACCTGGGCTTCCTGCAGGAGAGCCTCGCCCGGTGCGGCCTGGCGCTCTGGGAGGGCCGCACCATGGACTCCGTCCGTCTGGCCCGCAGCGTCTATCCGGGGTTGCCCTCCTACCGTCTTCAGGATCTGCGCGTCACGCTGGATCTGGAGCGCTCCGAGGGCACGGCCCACCGCGCCGGATCCGACGTGGAGTGGACCGCCGTCCTGCTGCGCAAAGCCCTGACCCGTCTGATCGAATCTCAACATAACCAGCCCCAAACGAAAGGATGCTGAAATGGCCATCACGAAAAATTGGCGCGAGCCCGGAAAAAAGATCTTTTCCATCACCATCGGCGGCGACTTCTGCCCCCGGGAGGACAACAGCAAGTTCGTGGCGGAAAATGCCGCCGACATCCTGAAGGAGATCAAACCCTTCTTCAAAAAGGACTCCCTCAATATCCTGCAGTGGGAGTGCGCCGTGACCGGGGGCGGCTCCCCCATCGTCAAGAGCGGTCCCAATCTGCGCTGCGCCGAACCCGTGCTGGGCGCCCTCACCGAGCTGGGGATCCACGTGGCGCTTCTGGCCAACAACCACACGGGTGACTACGGTCCCTCCGAGATCGCCACAACCGAAGAAGCCATCCGCCGCCGGGGCATCCTGACCGTCGGCACGGGGAAGGACGCCGAGGATGCCGCGAAACCCCTGTTCATCGAAAAGAACGGCGTCAAGATCGCCATTTTGAACATCTGCGAGAACGAGTTCGGCGGCGCCCGCAAAGGCAAGCCCGGAACCAACACCATGGACGTCCTGACCAACATCGAACAGATCAAAGCGGCGAAAAAACAGGCCGACGTGGTGCTGGTGGCGCTCCACGGCGGGCACGAGGTCAATCCCTACCCCTCCCCCCGCATGGTCAAAACTTTCCGGGCCTTCGCCGAGGCGGGAGCCTCCATCGTCTGGAACTGTCACACCCACTGCCCCGAGGGCTTCGAGGTGGCCGGCGGCGTGCCCATCGTCTACTGCCCCGGCAACTTCTACTTCCCCGGCTGGCCCACCGCCCACAAGACCTGGCGGACGGGCTACCTCACGGAGTTCCTCTGCGACGAGAAGGGGTGTTACGGCTTCGTGATCACGCCCTACGGTTCCACGAAGGAAAAGATGTTCCCCCTCGCGGGCGAGACCCTCGCTTCCGCCGAAAAGTATCTGCTCGGTCTCTGTACGGCGCTGAACGATCCCGATGAACTGCAGTCGCTTTTCGACGCCTGGTGCACCGGCGCGGGCGCGGGGTATCTCGGCAACGTCAACACCGCGCATGAAGATGCCTGGCCCCCCGCCGACTGGAACGACGGGGAGTTCGTCAAACGCTGGATCGGCGTTCGCAACCTCTTCACGTGCGAATCTCACGCCGACCTGCTGGCCAACACCGGTCGGCTCATCGAAGAGCACCGCATGGACGAGGCGAAGGCGGGACGCGGCCGCATCGAAAAGCAGATGGATCCCGATTTCGTAACGTGGTAGAAGACAGCAGAACACGGCTTCTTTTCGGGGACGCTCCCGTGGAAAAACTCGAGCGTTCCTCGGTGCTGGTGCTGGGCTTGGGGGGCGTCGGCGGCGCGGCGGCGGAAATGCTCGCCCGGCTGGGGATCGGCCGCCTGACCCTGGTCGACGGCGACGTCTTTTCCCCCAGCAACCTCAATCGCCAGCTGGGAGCGCTCTCTTCGACGATCGGACGGAACAAAGCCGAAGTCTGGCGGGAGCGCTGTCTCGACATCGCCCCGGACGGCGATTTCCGCGCGGAAAAAAAGTTCATCCGCACGGAGGAGGAGATCGACGCGCTGCTGGCGACTCCCTTCGACGCCGTCGTCGACGCCATCGACGATCTGCCGTCAAAGATCGCCTTTCTCACCGCCTGTCACAGGCGGGGGACCTTCGCCGCCAGCTCCATGGGCGCGGGCGGAAGACGCGATATTTCGCAGATCCGCACGGCGGACATCGGCAAAACCTTCGGGTGTCCTCTGGCGAAGATCGTCCGCGCGGGTCTGCGCAAGAACGGGATCGGCCGCGGCATCCCCGCCGTCTTCTCGCCGGAGTCGCCCGTGCCCCGGCTCCCGGGACAGCCCGTGGGCAGCGCAAGTTACGTGGTCTGTGCCTTCGGGCTCCACCTCGTTCAGCTGGTAACGGCGCATCTGCTGGAGGATGTCTCCCCTTAGCCGAAGGGAAAGCGCGGATTTTTTCCGGACGGGTCTTGACAGGAGAAAAAACCGGTCCTATATTATAACAGATGTAACAGAACAAAAACAAAAATCCCGGAAACTGTCATGCCGGCTTCGCCGTCGAAAACGACTTTGGTCACGGCTCTTCTCGAGCGGGAGATCCGCTCGGGGAAATTCAAGCCGGGGGAAAAATTGCCCTCGATGCGGGAACTGGCCCGGAAGTACGCCGTGAGCACCATGGTCCTGCATCAGGCTTCGCGGCGGCTGGAGGAAATGGGACTGTTGCTGAGGGGGGCCCGCTCCGGACTTTTCATTCCGCCCGAGAACAAGCCGTGCGAACTGTGCGCCTTCATTTCGTCGGTCCATCCGGGATATCAGGGGAACTATTACGATGCTTTCATGTCGGCCTGTTCCGGGGCCGGAGCCGTCGCCATGGTGACCTCGTGCCGATCGGACAATCTCGAAGCCATGCTCGAAAAGAAGCCGCTCCGCGTGTATGTGGATGTGGGAAGCAAGGATATTTCGTACAACGAACTTATGCGTCTCACCCGGGGCTTCGAGACGATTTACTGCAACCGGTTCGAGTTCGCCGGAGAAACTCCCGGATCGGGAGTCCTCTCCGACTGGGTCTACATCACCGAAATGACCCTCCGCCGTTTTCTCGAAGCCGGGCACAAAAGAATACTGTTCGTCAGTCACAATCCCGTGATGCTCGAGTACAAGCGCCTCGAGATGTGCGAGGCTGCCCGCCGGGTGGGACTGACTTTCGATTCTCCTGAGTTTCAATGGTGTTCGTATCGGGACTTTCAGGAGAATCCCGCTCGGGTGGTCAGGATGTTCAGAACCGACCCGCCTACGGCGGCCTTTGCCCGCGGCGATGTTCCTCTGCGTGAGTTCGCCGAAAATGCCGCCCTTTTCTTTCCCGGTGCGCCTCCGCTTGAAAAGATCGGCGCTTTCGACTCCATATATTCCAATCTGCCCGGTCAGGAATTCCCCTCTTGGCACTGGGATTGGAACGCCCTCTGGAAGCAGGTTTTTTCCCACAAAGAAAAATGTATCGAATACTACCGACCGGTTCTGCGTGTCAAAACAAAACAGGAGGATTGACCATGAGACGTTTTCAGTCGGATGAATTTTCGCAGAAGATCAAAGCCGGAAAAGGCGGAGCGGAGCCGTTTTTCACATTGATCGAACTGCTTGTTGTTATTGCCATCATCGCCATACTGGCGGCAATGCTGATGCCCGCCCTGCAGCAGGCGCGGGATGCGGCAAAAAAATCGGACTGTACCGCACGTCTCAAGCAAACCGGCAGTACCGTTCTGCTGTATGCGGCGGGAAATGACGATTTTCTGCCCTGCAAAGGGGAGGCCAACAAGTGCGAAGGCGCCCGCATCATCGACGCGGTGACGAAATACGGTGGGAACAACAAACTGATGATCTGCCCGCAGATTCCGATCCCGATGGAGGAATACGTCCAGCAGTACGAGAAGAAATTGCTGGGCTTCGGGACCTTCATGAGCCGCCTGATGTGCTACGGGCTGAACCAGAAAGACGCCAACTACGCCTGGGTTTTCAGCGTCAAGGAGTACAGTCAGATGAAAAAGCTCTCGCGGATCAAAAACGCCTCCACGGTCGTCTACTCCGGCGACTCGGTCGGACCCAATCAGGATTATTTCCGTCCCCGGAACGGCGACACGCTGGGAGGCGCTCCCGGCGCCAACGTCACGGCCTATCACACCTGCACGTCCTGGTGCAGCTGTTGGGACACCCGCCATCAGGACGGCCTGAATTTTCTCTTTCCCGACGGACATGTATCGTATCACAAGGCCGCCGAGGTGAAGAGCTGGATCGACAAAGCGAGCACGACGTACCAGTTCCGCTGGTACGTCAACAGCCGGACCAGTCTGTGACGTCATCGGGGGAAAGAGAATCATGTCGAACAAAGGCATTCTTTTCGGCATTCTTCTGGCGGGAGCGCTCCTCCGGTCGGCCGCGGTCATGGGCCTTGCGCAGGAGCGGCAGGGCCGGCGCTTCGTTTTGACCACACGGACCGTCAGCGTCACGGTCGAGGACGCGCGCATCACGGAGATCCGGTCCCCGTCGGGCGCTCCCTTCACGGACAGCGTCAAAGAAGCCTGCAATACGGCCGGTCTGTGCCGTCTGCAGAAGGGCATGGAGCATGAACTCTCGCGCATCCACTTCCTCTGGCCCTTCCCGAAGCGGCATACGCCCGACAAGCCGACGACGCTGTACCACCGTTCCGTCAAGGAGACGAAAATCTCTTACATCCCCGGCAAAGACTCGGCAAAAATCGTCTGGAAGGGGCTCTCCGACGGGGAGAATTTCTTCCCGGAGGAAGAAATCGAACTTGAGTTCCGTGAAAGCCCCGACGGCGCACTGGCTTTCCGCAGCGGCGCCCGGGCTTCCGACGGCGTGACCGGTGTCTGCGTTCCCATCGAAAACCTGCCGCAGGAGGGGAGTTTCTACCTGCCCTCCTGTGCCGGAGTGCGTTTCCCGGGGAAAGATGAGGAAAAGCTGTGCATGTACCAGTCGGCGGACTTCTTCGCCGCGCCTTTCGCCGCCTACGTCAAAGAGGACAGTGCGCTGGGCGTCTGGAGCGAGGACGAGACCTGCCGCCCTTTCCACTTCTTCATGTACTACAAAAAACGGAGCGACGCGCTGGCCTTCGAATTTCGCAACTTCATCCCCTTCGACCAGTGGAAGGAGTTCTCCTCCCCCTGGACGAAACTCAATCTCTTCCCCGGCTGCGACTGGGTCGGCGCCGCCCGCCCCTTCCGGGACTGGTACCGGAAGTGCTTCGCAAAAGAGATCGCGCTCCGCGACGGTCTGTGGAAAGACGTCCGCACCCAGGCGCTCGTCGACGCGGGCGACATGACGGAAAAGGGCCTGCAGGAGATCGCAAAACACATGGATCCGCGCCGGGTGCAGATCCACGAGTGGAGCGCCCGCAAGCCCACGTTCGACACGGAACTGCCCGATTTCACGCCCAAGCCCGCCTACATCGAAAAAGTCAAGCGCATCCACAAGCACGGATTCCGGGCCAGCGCCTATTTGAATCCCCTCTGCGCCAACTACATGTCTCCCGTCTGGAAACGGGACGATCTGGGAAAACTCTTCCTGCCCCGGCAGACCATCATCGCCTCTTACGCCTCGATCAACAAGACCCAGCCGATGATCCCCGGCAGACTTTACTACGGCGAGCCCCTGAAGAAGGGCTGGAGAGACTACATCACCAAAGTCTTTCGGGAGTTTCTGAAGGAGACCGGGACCGATGTCATCTACATCGATACTTTCGGACTGATCGACGACGCCGCCCACGGCGAGGTCGAGGGACTGCGGGCCGCTCAGGCGACCCGGGAGTTCGGGAGACAGCTGCTTTTCTCCCTGCGGGTGCCGATGTGGCCGGAGTACGCTTCGATTCCCACCTCTTTTTCGACCCAGATGTTCGTTTTGAGTCCCGTGGTCGGCGGAGACAAGTTCAACACCCACAGGATCCACAACTCCCACCCGATCGTGGCCTTCCTCTACCGGCAGCGCAGCTGTGCGGGGACCGGGCGCGCCACGTCCAACAGTCTCCGCCACCGCCTTCTCGCCCTGCTGGACGGGACGGCGGGAATCGCACCCTTCGCTTCCGAAGTGCCGCTGCGCATGGAGAGCGGTTTTGTCGAGCAGTTCGTGCTCCGGGCGAAGATCATGGCGGACAACGATCTGGAACCGTACTATCCCGAGAAGCGTTATCCGGAGAACATCCGCTGCATGTACAAGGACAAAAAGGGGCGCATTTTCCGGTATTACGACGACGGCAGACTGCAAATGATGATCGATCCCGACGGCAGGGCACTTTACGGCCGCATCGACGGCGTGAGCGAATTTCTGCGCCCCGAGCTTGGGCTCCATCTGCCGGGCTGGCCCTGTCAGGACGACAAGGGCATCTACAATCTCGATCCCGGGAAACAGTACGCGCTCTTCCCCCAAAAACCGGATGCCGAGCCGGACATCCTTTCCTCCCGTCTGCCCGACGGGTACGCAGTCGGCACGTGTTACTCGCTGAAGGATGCCGCCTATTTTGAAATCATTTCGACGAAGAAATATCTGAAAAACGCCGAAATCGAACTCAAAGTCAACTCCCGTTTCCGGGAAGCGGCGGTCAACGACGTCTATCAGCGGATCGAAAACGGCAGAGTTGCCGTCAAGGGCGCTTTTCCCCTGCGAATCGTTCTCCTGACCGGAAAAACCGGCAAACCGGAGCTCTCCGGCGTCAGTTCAGAACTGCTCATGAAGGAAAAGGCGTTTGCGTTTCCCCGTCCCGCGCGGCGGCCGGAGTGGAGGGGTGGAAAATTCGAGAAGACGCTCTTCTACTCCTCTCCCAACTATAATTTCGCCACGCTCGACTGCGTTGTTCCCGTGAAGGAAAAGGATTCCGCCCTCGAACTTTACACCTATCACCGCAAGGTTCCGGCGGGCAACGCGACGCTGGTCACGCTTCTCGTCAACGGCAAGCCCGTGCTCCAGCGGGATTTCGGTCCGCGCAACCCGGATTATGTGCGGCATGTGACGTCGTTGAGAGAACTGCACAAGCGCGACCTCAACATGTACCGCTGGCGCGTTCCGCTGGGCGGATTTGCGGGCAAGACGGTTCTGGTCAGTTTCCGCATCGACAACAAAAACGAGCTCAACTGCGACAGTCAGTGCTTCTCAATGCCCGAGGTCGTCCGCGATCCCGTCGAAAAGGCGACGGAAGAGGTCGTTGCCGTTCAGGCCGGGAACACTTCTCAGGCCTCCCGCAGGTCCGTCAAAAAATGAGGGAAACTCCCATGTGGAGAAAACTTTCATCGGCCGCGGGGCTTGTGTGCGCCTTTTCGCTCTGGGCGGGGGGAGAGTCGTATTTCAGGGACGGCGAACGCTGGATGCTCACCGGCGACAGCATCACCAGCAATGACACTTACCGGCGGGCCGTCAAGCGGATCGTCGATCACTTTCACCCCGGCAACAAAATCGAATTCATCAACCGGGCGGTCTGGGGTGTGGACGCTGCTTTCAAAACCAAAGTCGAGGGAAGGCCCACGATGGTCTCCGTCATGCTCGGCATGAACAACATCATTCACTGCGAATATCCCCACACGCCGGATTTCTCGAAAAAGGCGGAGGAGTACCGCAAACGGATCGAGAAGCACGTGGATTTTTACAAGAGCATCGGCGCGGACGTGGTCCTTTTCACGCCCACGCTCACCGATGAACGGGTGTCCTCGTTCTTCAGCCCCATGTATACCCGGAAAGGTCTGGAAAAACTCGGCGAGGTCATCCGCGGGATCGGGAAGGAAAAAAACTGCCTCGTCATCCCCGTCGCGGAAGAACTGGAGGCCTACGACGATTCTCTCGGTCCGAACCAGCTGGCCCGGATCGACGGAGTCCACCCCTACGGCGAAGCCCAGTACCGCATCGCGTGGAGCATTCTCCACCACCTCAACGCGGCGGGAAAACTGACCGGGAAACGCGCTTTGTCACCCGTGCCGCCACCCGTTCCCGTGGAAGTTGCGCGGAACAGTTTTTACTTGAACGGTCCCGGCGACAAAATCGTTTTGAAGTTCAGGGGAAAAGAAGATGTCCGGTTCAGACTCACGTGGAGTCTGGCCGGAGAACGGGGGACCGAAGAGATCGCTCTGGGCAAAGATCAGACGGTCAGCTGGACGCTTCCGGCTTCCGACAGAGCCTTCGAACTTGCCGTCGGCGATCAGAAACAGGCCGTGGTCGACTTGCAGACAGCCGACGGCAAACTGAGCTTTTACCTGATCGACCTGGCAAGGACCCGCGTGGTCAAGCCGGTCGACGGCGAATTGAATTTCACGATCAAGGCTCCTGAAAAGCCGCAAAAGGGCGAGAGATCGTTCCATTCCAAGTACGCTTCTTTTGCGGGGACCCGTCCGGAAGGCGATCTGATCGGCACGGTGAACATCAGGGAAGACGGTCCGAATCTTTGGCTCTCGGGAAGAGTTTACGACAGCATGATCGACCATGACGCCTACTGGATCTACGGCCGGGACTGTCTGCGCATCCTGCTGGATTTCCGTCCGGGCGGACGGTTCGGGAATCTGACCATCGACCGGGACGTCAACGTCGTCATGATCTCCCCGAGAACGGTCCCGCATTTTGCCATGATTGCGCTGGCGTGGAACGGCTCCCGCTACCAGCACTGCATGTATTCCGACGGCGAACGTACGCCGGACGGCTACAAATGGTTTTACGGCTACGCCGGGCACATAACGAACTATACGGCATTCGATATCCGGAAACTGGACGTTTACGGGTTCAATCTCTCCGTCATCGATCGGGACGGCAAAAAAAGTTTTCACTTGAATTCCGTCATGCCGACTGTCTTCGACGACACGGCGGAAAGGGCATTGAACCAGCTGATCATCGTCGACAGGAAAAACAAATTTCCCGGAAACGAGACCACGACGGTCCAGTGTTTCGGATTCTGAACACTCAGGGAAAGGATGACCTTCTGAAATCATGGAACTTGTAAATCATCTCGCCGGACTCCCGGTAAACGCGCTGCTTTCGGCCCGCTGTTACAGCGTGGGCGAGGAGCGGCTCCGTGACGTGACGGATTTCCGCCTCGTGCGCAAATATGAAGGGACGGGGAGCGTCCTGCTGACGTTCGAAAGCCCCGCCTTCGGTCTGCTGGTGACGCTGGGGATCCGGGAATGCGGTCCCTTCTGCCGCGTCGCGGTCGAACCGGGGAACATCGTCGAATATAACGCCGTCGCCTGGCGCGTGATGGAACTCTCTCTCCTGCCCGGACTGCTGAGGACGGAAGCCGGGAGCGAGGGGGCGTATCTGCTCCCGCTGGCCTCCGGATATCTGGCAAGTCTGGAGAAGCGGCCCCACGGGATCTTCCGTACGCGGATGTACTCCGCCCAGGAGGAGTGGGAAAAATCGGCGAACATGAATTGCTACGGTCTGCTCCGGCCCGGGAAAAACCTTTTGTGCATTGCGGAGGAGGGCGATTTCTTCTGCTTCACAGAGGCGGAGTTCGGCCGCGACGGAAACAACGACCTTCGGGCGGTCTTCCAGATCCGGGAGAAGCCGGGGGACATGCTCCGTTTCGACACCCTCGCGCTCGCCGTCTCCGACGCCGGGGAACGGGCCGGTTACGGCGATCTCGCCAAACTTTACCGCACGTGGTTCATCGAAAGGAAGGGCGTCTTTCCCCTGCGGGAACGGATCGCGGCCAATCCGGTCCTGGCCTACTCCGCCGAGGCGCTCCGCATCAAGATCTTCATGGCCCAGAAATTCCCCTATGCCCCGGACGGCTCATCCCCTGTCCGGGTCCACACGACCTGTGCCCAGGCACAGAAGATCCTGACAGACGTCAAGGCCGCGGGCATCGAAAAAGCCGTGGTGACGCTGGTGGGCTGGAATTGCGGCGGCCACGACGGGGCCTACCCCGCCCACTTCCCCGTGGAACCGGCCGTCGGCGGCGAGGAGGAACTGCGCCGGCTCATCGCCTTCGCCAAAGATCTGGGGTATCAGATCGTCCCCCACGACAACTGGACCGACGTCTACCGCGACTCCCCCTGCTTCGACTATGAATACGTCGCCCGGACCGAACAGCAGGAACCCGTGGCGGCGGGCGTCTGGGGCGGCGGGCAGTCCTACAAGGCCTGTCCCCTCGTCCAGCTCCGCCGGTACGGTTTCGAATTCGAGAAGATCCGCCAACTGGGCTTTGCCGGGCACTACTACATGGACGCCCAGTCCACCGTTCTCTGGGCCTGTCACTCACCTCATCACCCGGCGGACGTGCGCAAGTTCGCCCTGGGCCTGACCTCGATCACCCAGATCCCCCGGGCGATGTACGGGGCGGTCTCCACGGAAAACTGCCACGCCTACGCGGTCCCCTTCGTGGACGAGACCGCGCGGATCCGCTTCGGCGCAAGGCTGCCGGAGTCTGACTTGCCCGGCATGCGCCCCGTGCCCTTCTATCACGTGGCGCTCCACGGCCTGATCCTCTATCAGACCCCCGGCGCGGAACACCCGGGATGGGAGAAGGAGTGGCTCCGCGGGCTGGCCTTCGGCGCCCGGCCCTACATGGAGGTCAACTGGAAATGCGATCTTTCGCTGGGCGCCATCGGCGGGGAATACCGCGACTGTCTGAAACGGCTCATCGGTCCTTACGGCATCTGTTACCGCGACCTGAAGTACCCGACGCTTCTCGTCGACGCTTTCAGCGAACCCGTTCCCGGCGTCTACCGCACGGTCTACGACAACGGGCTCGCCCTCACGGTCAACACGACGAACGCCCCTTTCGAAGATCTTTCTCCCCTGAGCTGGCGCCGGGACGGCTGAGCGCCGGAAAAACAGGAAAAGCAGGGAAATGGATATCCATCTGATCTGCCCGGCGGACATCGGCAAAACCTTCGGGTGTCCTCTGGCGAAGATCGTCCGCGCGGGACTGCGCAAAAACGGGATCGCCCGGGGCATCCCCGCCGTCTTTTCGCCGGAGACGCCCGTTCCCCGGCTTCCGGGACAGCCCGTGGGCAGCGCAAGCTGCGTGGTCTGCGCCTTCGGGCTCCACCTCGTCCAGCTGGTGACGGACCGTCTGCTGGCGGGGAGCGTTTCCCGTTAGCCGAGAGGGATCTCGACCACGCCGCTGCCCTCGACGCGGACGCACTTCTCCACGGGCGAGAGAACGGTGAATTTCACGAGATGATAGACCCGGTCGCCGGCGGCGGAGCGGCCCTTGTCGACCTCGAAGATTTTGATGTCGTACCAATGGCCGGAGTCGGCGCTGAAAAAACGTCCCTTGACGCCGTCGGCGAGACGGATCATGTCCTTCTCCTCGAAATAAGCGTAGACGTACCAGCCCCGTTCGATCTTGTGGATGCACGCCGCCGCCGTGCCTGCATTATTCCAGGCGTGGACCGTGTCGGAATAGGTTTTGATGATGCCGTCGTAAGGCGTGACGATGCGGTAGTATTTTTTCTCCTCGTTGAGCAGGGCCAGTTCCTTTTCCAGCCCGGCCAGCTTCGTTTTGAGAAGGGCCACGTCCTGCTCCGCGCTCCGGACGTAGAGTTTGCTCAAACCGTTCTTGACCCGTTCGTGGTCGCTGACGGCGATCTGATAGGCGGCCAGAGCATCCTGATAGGCCTGTTTCTTGCTCCGCAGATCCAGCTCGGAAACGATTTTGCCCTTGTGGAGCCGCTCATAGGTGCGCCACTCGTTTTCGGTGCGATTCAGGAGTTCCTTGGCCCGCCGGGTCTTCCAGTTGATGTTGCGGTAGTCCGACGGCAGGGGGTCCAGCGTCGTGAGCTGGAGCCGGATCTCCCGGGCGGCCAGCTCCCGACGGAGATTTTCGATATCATTTTCGAGGGAAACGATCTTTTTGCGCAAGTCGAAGTCGTCGTATTCGAGGATGCAGTCGCCCTTCTTCACCCGTCTGCCGGAATAGAAGTGGACCTTGGACACGTAGGCGCCGTATTTGTTGCGCAGCGTCGTCGCGCTCCTGCCGCGGATGTAGCCCCAGCCCCGCAGAACCTTTTTTTCACGCGCGGTCCGAAACGGAACACCGCCCCATATCAACTGCACGGGACTCCCGACGGCCTGAAAGACAGCCGTCGTCAGCGCGATCCCCGCCGCGCATCCGGCCGTTATCCCCGCAAGATTTTTCACGACACGCCCCCAGTTTCGTCACAAAGATTGCTTTTTTGTAATATAACCCCGTCCGACGCCGTCTGCAAACGGGGATCGGAAAAAAAAGCGGAATATTTCCGCAGGGAAGCGCCTGCCGAGACCGTCAGTCAAGTTTCCACTTGAGCCAGCGGAGAGAAGCGATGCCGGGAGCCCGGCGGAACTGGTACCACAAGGTAAGGAGCGTACCGTCCGGCAGCTGGGCGGTGGAGGGGTAACCGAGATCGACGGTTTCGCCGTCGTCGCAGAGAACGAGTTCTTCGCTCCAGTAGTCCTCGCGCAGGGGCTCGACAAGGCCGCGCACCAGTTCCCTGATTCTTTCGGCGGCGGCGCCGTAGTAATCGTCGGGCAGTTCCGTTCCGATGCGGCAGCGGACCCCGCAGGGCTCATGCCGCCAGCCGTAACTCATGACGATGCGTCCGTCGGCGAGGCGCAGCAGATGGGTGGGATACCCGAGGCAGACGGGACGGCATTTTCCCCAGGTCAGACCGCCGTCGGCCGATTCGATCTGCCACGTCGCGGTCCTGCCGGAGGGATCCCCGTGATTGCGGAACTGGGTGATGACCAGTCCTTTGGCGGTCTGGACGGTGTGGAGTTCGAACCAGTCGGCGTGACGCAGTCCCGGATACTCCGGCAGGGCCGACAGCAATTGCCACGTGAGCCCGTTGTCCGTCGACCGGTACGCACGGATCAGCGAATTGGAAAAACTGGCCGAGACGGTATTCCCGACCTCCGCGCCGACCCAGAGCAGAGAGCCGTCGTTCATCGGCGTCGGGCCGTGGTTGTTGAGAACCGGCACGCGGTATTTCGGGCTCCAGGTGCGGCCGCCGTCCGTCGAGCGGCGCATCCAGACGCCGTGTTCCTTCTCCAGCGTTTCGAGGGTGATCTTTCTCATGACTTCGTTCCACGCTTCGGGACGGTTCTTGAGCCGGGTGAAATAGATGCTTGTGAAATAGCTCAGCAGGACGGAGCCGTCGGAAGCGACGGCAAGACCGCAGTCGCGGTCGTCAAGAGGACCGGAAGAGAGGATCTGCGGCTTGCTCCATGTGAGACCGCCGTCGTCGGAAGTATAGCAATAGGCCCTTCCGAAGGGACAGACGTGGTCGGCCCGCCCGCCCGAAGCGGCGGCCAGCAGACGGCCGTTTTTCAGGCAGCACACGGTGGGCCAGCCGTGGTAGGCGGGTTTGTCTTCAGTCTCGATCCAGCCGGAAGCGATTTTGGTGAAATCCATTGCCGTTTTCTTCTCGATATTTTATGATGTCCGGGGACCGGTCCGACCGGCCATATACGCGCAGACGTCCCCCCCCGGGAAGTGCCTGCCGAGACCGTCAGTCAAGTTTCCACTTGAGCCAGCGGAGAGAAGCGATGCCGGGAGCCCGGCGGAACTGGTACCACAAGGTAAGGAGCGTACCGTCCGGCAGCTGGGCGGTGGAGGGATAACCGAGATCGGTGTTTTCCCCGTCGTCGCAGAGAACGAGTTCCTCGCTCCAGTAGTCTTCGCGCAGACCCTCGACGACGCCGTCCATGAGCGACCTGATCCACTCGGCGGCGGCGCCGTAGTAATCGTCGGGCAGTTCCGCTCCGATGCGGCAGCGGACGCCTCAGGGCTCGTGCCGCCAGCCGTAGGTCATGACGACGCGGCCGTCGGCAAGGCGCAGCAGGTGGGTGGGATAGCCGGGACAGACCGGATGGTATTTTCCCCAGGTCAGACCGCCGTTGGCCGATTCGATCTGCCACGTCGTGACCTTGCCGGAGGGATCCCCGTGATTGCGGAACTGGGTGATGACCAGTCCCTTGACGGTCTGGACGGTGTGGACTTCGTACCAGTCCGCCTGCCGCTGACCGGGATACTCCGGCAGGGCGGAGAGGAACTGCCACGTAAGTCCGTTGTCCGTCGAACGGTACGCGCGGATATGCCCGTTGAGCGTGCTCGCATTGACGGTGTTGCCGACCTCCGCGCCGACCCAGAGCAGGGAGCCGTCGTTCATCAGCGTCGGACCGTGGTTGTTGAAAAGCGGCACGCGGTATTTCGGACTCCACGTGCGGCCGCCGTCCGTCGAACGGCGCATCCATGCGCCGTGTTCCAGCGCCAGCGTTTCGAGAGTGATCTTTCTCATGACCTCGTTCCAGGCCTCGGGACGGTTCCTGACCCGGGTGAAGCCGATGGCGGTGATGTAGTTCAGCAGCACGGAGCCGTCGGAAGCGACGGCGAGACCGCAGTCCCGGTCGTCCATGGGACCGGAGGAGAGGATCTGCGGCTTGCTCCACGTGAGACCGCCGTCGTCGGAAGCATAACAATAAGCGCGTCCGAAGGGACAGACGTGTCCGATCCTCCCGCCCGACGCGGCGGCCAGCAGACGGCCGTTTTTCAGGCAGCACACGGTGGGCCAGCCGTGGTAGGTGGGTTTGTCTTCGGTCTCGATCCAGCCGGAAGCGATCTTGGTGAAATTCATTGCGGTTTTCCTCCCTATATTTTATGATGTCCGGATGCCGGTTCGACCGTAATATACGCGCCTTCCGCAAAAGAAGCAAGCGTTTCCCCGGAAAAAGTCCGACAAATATCCGGCGGCGCCGGATCTCTCACTCCTGCGGGCAGAGGGGCGTCCCGTCCTTGAAGGGATAGCCGGGCCAGGTGTGCTCGACGATCGCAAGGGGCTCGCCCCTGACGCCGAAGGCGCTGACGGGATAGACGCGGATCCGGTAATCGGCGCCGGCGCGCATCCCGGTCCCGGGCAGTTTGAGAAAGATCTGCGAGGCGCGGTTCTCCTTTCGCCGGTAAAAGTCGCTCACGTACCGCGTCGTCGCGGCCTCTCCGGGGAAGAGGGGAGACAGTTCCACGTCGAAGTACAGCGGATAATTTTCCTCTTCCGGACGGTCGAAGGCCAGATACATGTAGCCGTAATCGTACCGCGTCAGCAGTTTTGCTCCGGCGGGGAAGCGAGGCGGATCACCGCTTCCCGGACGCGCGTCGGTATAAAACGCCTCTTCAGGGCGGTGCGGCAGGCGGACGAGCCATTTTCCGCCGACGGTCCGGCGGTCGGGGACGCTGATGCGCTCGATCTCCACGCGGTCGGGAAAAAGCTCCATGTACAGCATCTGGACGGCCTCCCGGGCATAGGGAATGATCCCCCCGAGGACGTTGAAGCACTCTTCGCTCATACAGCCGTAGGAGAGGGAAGAAGCCGTGACCGCGGTGAACGCTCCCTGCCAGATGCACCGTTCGTCATCGATGGGCCAGTGGGTGTGGCCGGAGAGGGAAACGACCCGGGGGAAGCGGTCCAGCACTTCCCGCAGCGAACGGATCCCCGATCGGCCGAAACTGCCCGCCATCGTCCCGTAGGGCGGAAAGTGCGTCAGCAGAAAAACCGGCCCGCCGCCCGGCAGGGAGGCGAGTTTCTCTTCCAGAAGACGGCAGGCCTCTTCGGAATAGCTCCAGCTCCCGGTCTCGGCCAGCGAAATAAAGTCGTATCCGGCAAATCTTTCATGGCAGAGGACTTCCGCCGGGCGGCCAAGTCCCGCGCAGGCCTGCCGGAAGATCGCGGCAAAGTCCGGGCGGTGTCCGTTGCCCAGATCGTGATTGCCCTCGCAGCAGAAGTGAAAGAGATCCTTCCCGAACCGCTCCTCGATCATCTCCCAGTAGAGCGCATACGTGGCGGGATTCCCCCCCTCGGCAATGTCCCCCAGCGAGAGCAGTCCGTCGATGCGCTTTTCCTTTAAGATATCCAGCGCGAGGGCCAGATTGTTCATTCCCCAGTCATGCCGGGAGGGCAGTCCCTGCACGTCGCCGAGGATCCCCAATTTCAACACAGGTTTTTCAGCCATATCCCCACAGGCTTTCCGTTGTTTCTCCGGCGCTGCCGCCGGAGGGTTTCATCGCCTATAACATACCGTCGCAAATGGGGAAATCAAGGTTCGATCAGAGAAAATCTCCCTTTTTTCGCTTTTTATAATTGACAAAATCAAATTTAAAGGATATTTTAATTTATATAATTGATGTGATAAAACGCTTAATCAATCTCAAAAGGGGACCGCAAGATGCGCGCAACGCTCAAAGACATCGCCGCAGCGGCGGAAGTGACGCCCGCGGTGGTTTCGGCGGTCCTGAGCGGGAACGGGAACATCCGCTGTTCCAAGGAGAAGCGGGCCCTCATCCTCGACGCGGTCAAGCGTATGAACTACCGTCCCAACCGCGCGGCGCAGGTACTGGGGCGAAAGAGCAGCCGCCAGATCGGCGTTCTCCACTACTCGCCTCAAAGTCCCTCCATCGCGAGGGTGATCGGTGAGGTGCAAAAGCAGCTGTTCCAACGGGGCTATCACGCGATCTTCGGTTTCTGGAGCACCCACGAAGAGGCGGTCCCCGCCTTCGAATCGGTCCTGTCAAACCCGCTGGACGGCTTGATCTGCGCCCACAACCGCCTGGCGGAAATGATCCCGCCGGAACTGCCGACGGTCTTCTTCGACCGGGTCCCCGGATGTTGCTGCGTGGCGCTGGACTACCTCAAATATCTGGACGATGCGCTGGACTACCTCTTCGGCCTCGGACACAGGAAAATCGGTTTTTTCGGCTGGAGGAACGAGGCCCATTTCAAACATTTTTCGGAGAAACTCGCCTCCCGCGGCGGCGTCACCCGCCCGGAATGGAACCCCTCGGGGCCCAGTGTCTACGACAACGGTCTGCAGATGGCCGAAGCCCTCGTGAGGTTCGGCGAACTGCCCACAGCTTTGCTCTGCCGCAACGACATCCTCGCTTTCGCGGTCATCAACACCCTGCGCCGTCACAGGATCCGCGTTCCGGAAGACATGTCCGTCATCGGATTCGACAATATCGAGGCCGCCGGGTACTTTTCACCGGCGCTCACCAGCTTCGGCGCCTCGGCTCAGGACATCGCCTCCACCTTGCTAGACACCCTCTTTGCCGGGCCCGAACCCGGGGAGACGCTGATCCCCCTCGATCTGCATATCAGGGAAACGTGTCTGCGCCTCGAATAGAGTCCGCATTATTCAACCACAGGAGACAAAAATGAAAAACTCATCCCCCCTGCCCCGCGAAAGAGAGAGACAAAGTCATTTCACGCTTATTGAACTGCTTGTCGTCATAGCGATCATCGCCATTCTGGCGGCCATGCTCATGCCGGCCCTGCAGCAGGCCCGGGACCGGGCCAAGGGGATCAGCTGCGTCAACAAACAGAAGCAGCTTTCCTTCCCGCTGACGCAGTACAGCAGCGACAACAACGGTTACGCCGTCCCCATCGACGGCATCAGCAGTACCGATTACCTGTGGAGCACGGTTCTCTGGAAGAAGGGCTACATGACCAACAAATCCACCGCCTATCAGACCTACTACAAAATGGCCGACAACGAGTTGCGCTGTCCGGGACTGGTCGTGCCGCTCTCGGGGAGCACCGCGACGGACGACCTCAACAAAATGGCGGCGATCTACGGCATGATCCAGTGGGGCAGCACCGCGATCACCCGCTACCCCTTCCTCTACAAGTGTCCCTACGCCTACAGCGGCGACGCCTACGGCATGGTGGTCAAACGGGTGAAACACCCCTCGACCACGGGGTGGATCCTCGACTCCTGGTGGGCCAAGGCCAAACGGCAGTGGTACAGGATCAATCTGGGCAAGGGCGTCTCCTCCGCGCCGCTGGATCCCGCAACCAGCACGGCGGCGGGAGCCGCTCCCATCCACAACGGCCGGACGAATATGCTCATGGTGTCGGGCAACGTCGTCACCTGGGCTCCGAACAATTTCGCCGAGATCGGCAACCGGGACTGGGAAAAGGACGGTTTCGATTTCTGCAACGTCCAATACTACGTCACGCTGTAACGCCCGGAAAGGAGCGGGATCATGTCCTGTTGGAAAAAGCTCTTTCTCGCCGCGGGACTGCTGGGAGCCTTTTGGCTCGCCGCCGAAGACATTCCCCGGATCAAAACCGTCTTTCTCGAGGAGATATTCTCCACGCAGGAGGATCTGGAAAACAACTGGGAGCTGACGCCTCTCCGGGGCGCCGAGGGGAAGATGACGATCGACTATCGGGTCGTCACGCCGGACAACGTCCCGACGCTGAGACTGGAAAAGACCGGGCCCCGGGGGATATTGCTTCTCAAGCTCCGCAAAGATCTGCGCAGTCTGCCCGCGGGACTCTACCGCATCCGGGGACGCTATCACGCCGAAAACGCACAGCCGGGCAATATGCTCTCTTTCCGTTTTCTGCGGGGCAAAAGGGATCCCCTTTACTATGAAACGCAAACCAATGCCGGCGACATCGGCACGACCTATTCGACGCTCATCAATTCCCCGGAAGGCAAATGGCAGAACTTCTGCTACTACTTCCGCATCAGGGAAAACGAAAGGAACAAAGAGAACTTCCGCATCGCCCTCCTGCTGGCGGGCCCCCCGTGCTCGGTCAATATCGAAAGCGTGACGCTCGTTTCCCCACGGGAGAACGGCGAGCGCTTCCCCGGCTACAAGGGCGTCTTTCCGAAACTGAGATTCGAAAAGGGCTTCACCGTCACGAAGGAGGAGGCGCTCAGGCGCACGAAACAGCGCAAACCCGCGACCATCGCAATCGAACGCTTCGGGCGGGGACTCAAATTCCTGCTGGACGGGAAACAATCCGCCCCCATCTTCTACATGCTCCAGTGCCCCAACTCCCGTCCGCACAACATGGAGATGTTTTCTTCCGGCGTGCCGGTCCACGAGGTCCACTGCTGTGCGGGCGGCGGCCGCAGACGCGGCTTCAACGTGCTCACGGACACCCCGGGAAAATATGATTTCACGACGTGCGAGGACCAGATCCTCACTACGCTGAGCAAAGCCCCCGACGCGGTGCTGGTGCTCCGCCTGTGCGCAGGCTCCTACCCCGGACTGGAGCATGATCCCGACGAGATCTGGCAGAACAGAAACGGGCTCTTCGGCGTTTCCAACAGCGGGGAGAACATGCTGGCGGTACGCAAGTTCGTCAAAGAGAAGAAGCCGGGGGAATACTACTACCCCTCATACGCCTCCTCCAAATGGAGAAAAGTCTGCGGCGACGCCTTCGTCGCCTACGTGAATCACCTGAAGGAGACGGGGCTTTTCAACGCGGTCGCCGGGTTCGAGTTCGAGATCGGCGAGGACGCGCAGTTCCTCACCACGTGGACCAAGCGGGACTTCTGCCCCGCCGTGCGCCGGGGCTTCGCCGGGTTTCTGCGCAAAAAGTACGGGACCGTCGAAAAACTGCGCAAGGCGTGGCGCGACCCCAAGGCCGTCTTCGACTTCCCGACAAGAGAGTCCCTGCCCGGCTTCGACGGTCTGCCCGCGAAGGACATCCTCGACCCCGCCGTCGACATGCCGGTGATGGACGCCATCCGCTACCATAACGAAATGCAGCTGGAGCTGATCGAATATTTCCGCCGGCGTCTGACGGAGGCCGCGGGACGGCCGATGTACTTCCGGGTCATGCATCCGGCCAACATGTACAAATCGTGGTGCGACAGAGTCGCGGGCGGAGAGACCGGCATGGACGCTTTCCGCAACTGCATCTTCTATTCCGACCGCCGTCCCGGCCGTCCGGCCGCGCCCACGGTCGCCCTCGACACCGCACGGGAAAATCGGCGGCTCTGCGTGGAGGAGCTGGATCTGCGTACCTTCGCCGACCGCAAGACCGACAGTCTCTGCGACGACGTCCAGGGCCGGGCGACGACCCCCGACATGTTCCGCACGATCCTCAACCGCAACACCGGCTACATGATCGCCAAGAGCATGGGCTATGTCTACTTCGACATGAACCAGTATTTCGCCCAGTACAAAGAAATTCTGGACATCATCAGAGAAAACGGCGTCATCGCGAACCGCGTTATGAAGAAGAAGGACACCTTCAAACCGGACGTGGCGGTGATCTTCGACAACGAGGCGGCGTTCTACTCTGTCCCCGCGGCGGCGCGGGGGAAGCTCGCTCTGCGCATGACCCAATTCTTCCCCCAGTATCTCTACGCCTCGGGCGTCCCCTTCGACATGTTCTACATGCGCGACTTTTTGAAGAATCCCGAAAAACGGGGGGATTACAAAATGGTCGTCTTCCTCTCGGCCCTGAACTTGGACGAGGCCGGGCGCAAGGCCGTGTCGGGATTGAAGAACTCCGGGCGCCTTCTGTGCTTCGTCTACCCCGCGGGCCTGACCGGCACGGAAGCCGGGCTCTCCGAAAAAGCCGCCTCCCGGCTCATGGGCATCGACATTGTCCGGGACGGCCGGGAAAATCTCATGCTGGAACCGGCGGGCGGCTCGCCGCTTGCCAAAGGGACGGAACCCCTTTGGGGCCTCGCCGATCTGCTGGAATTGCGTGTCTGGCCTCACGAAAAGAACAATCTGCCCCGGTTCACCGTCAAGGATGACAAGGCCCGGATCATAGGCCGTTTCGTCAGCGACGGCGCCCCCGGCGCGGCCGTCCGGGCTTACCCCGGCTGGACAAGCGTCTACATCGGGTCCCCCGACGGCCTCTCCGCAGGACTCATGCACAATCTGGCAAAAGCGCACAAGTGTTTCACCGCCGTCGACAAACCGGGCTTGGAGCTTGCCATGCGCGGCAACTTCATCAGCGCCCACGCCCTCCGGGGCGGCGCTTACACGCTCCGTTTCCCCGAAAAGGGAAAGATCGTCGACGCCGTGACGGAAAAAGTCCTCGCCGAAAACGGCGACGCGGTGACGCTCGCGCTTGAAGCGGGCGAGACGCTCTGGCTGGAACAGCGCTGAACGGGAGACGGCTCTTGATTTCCCGGACGGAAAAGACTATATTATGACATCCGGCATTCCGGGGGAGGATATCATGCGGACCATCATCCACAAAGTCGATTTCTGCGTCGTCGGCGGCGGCCTCGCCGGCATGTGCGCCGCCATCGCGGCGGCGAGAAGAGGCGTCAAAACCCTCATCATGCAGGAGCGCCCCGTCTTCGGCGGCAACGCCTCAAGCGAGATCCGCATGTGGGTCTGCGGCGCGCCGGGGTGTCTCGAGACCGGACTCATCGAGGAACTGCGGCTGGAAAATCTCCACCGCAACACCTACGTCAATTTTTCCGTCTGGGACAGCATCCTCTTCGAGAAGGTGCGTTTTCAGGAGAAACTGACGAGTCTGCTCAACTGCTCCTGTCAGAGCGCGGAAATGAAAGACGGACGCATCGTCTCGGTCACGGGCTGGCAGATGACGACGCAGACCTTTCACAAGGTCGAGGCGAAGTTTTTTGCCGACTGTTCCGGCGACAGCATCCTCGCCCCCCTCACCGGGGCCGAATTCCGAATCGGCCGGGAGGACAAGAGCGAATTCGGCGAATCCCTCGCGCAGGAGAAAAGTGACCGGCAGACCATGGGCATGAGTTGTCTCATCCAGGCCAGGGAGTGTTCCGGACCGAGAAAATTCACTCCGCCGCCGTGGGCGTATGTGTACGAAGAAAAGGATATGGCCCACCGGGAACACCTCGTGAAAGGTCTGCAGAACTTCTGGTGGATGGAGCTGGGCGGCGACAGGGACTCCATCGGCGACACCGAAGAGATCCGCGACGAACTGCTCAAGACGGCCTTCGGCGTCTGGGACCACATCAAGAACCGCGGAGATCACGGCGCCGACAACTGGGAACTGGACTGGGTGGGCTTCCTCCCCGGCAAGCGGGAAAGCCGCCGCTGCATCGGGGATCACATCCTCACGCAAGAGGACATGATGTCCGGCGGGCACTTCGAGGACACCGTGGCCTACGGCGGCTGGCCCGTCGACGACCACCATCCGGCGGGCATCCGCCACATGGGTCCCCCCAACCGGAACATCATCCTGAAAAAAATCTACGGCATCCCCCTGCGCTGTCTCTACTCGAAGAACGTTCCCAACCTCTTCTTCGCGGGACGGAACATCAGCACCACCCACATCGGTCTGAGCTCCAGCCGGGTCATGGCCACCTGCGCTCTGCTGGGCCAGGCCGTCGGGACCGCCGCCTGCGCCGCGCTGGGATACGGCTGTGCCTCCTGCCGGGAGGCGGCGCAGAAATACACGGCCGAGATCCAGCAGATGCTCATGGACGACGACTGCTTTCTGCCCGGCTTCAAACGGGAGCTCCCCGCGATCTGCCGGGAAGCGGGACTTGCCGCAAGTTCCGGCGATCCCGAAGTCCTGCGCAGCGGCGTGAACCGGGAGCTGGAGGGGCAGGAGAATTTGTGGCACTGCAAAGAAGGGGACTTCGTCACCTGGGATTTCGGAAAAGAGACGGAGCTGCACTCGGTCCGGATCGTCTTCAACTCCGACCTTTCCCGGCCCCATCTCAACACGCGGGCCAATTACTTTCTCGGGGACGGCACCTTTTCTCCCCCGGAGACGCTGGTGCGCGGCTTTGCCCTCGAGGCCGACGGAAAAATCGTCGCGGAAGTCGCGGACAACTTCCAGCGGCTGGTCAACATTCCCGTCGGCGTCAGGACGCGGACTTTGAAACTGCTCGTAAAAAAGATCCGCGCCGACCGCGACAGGTGCGGCATCTTCGCCTTCGACGCAAGGTAGCCGCGCCCGGGGGAAGTTCATCCCCTCGATGGTCCATTGCGGGGGGGGGGCATTTTCAGCAATGCATCACAGCTCCGGTGTTTCTGCTTCAGGCAACTCCGTCCAAGAATAAATCAGGTATCTTGACGGAGCCCGCCCGTTTCGCATCTTTTTTTGAAACAATTCTCCGCTTTTTTTCCAAAAGACTTGTATTTTCAGGCCAATGGGGATATTTTATTTTTGGATATTGGCTGAAATGTCGCGTAATATCCATTATGTAAAACTTATTTAGGTCCATTTTTCTGTTTTTTCAGTCCTTCCCGATCGCCGCTTTGCATACCCAAGCTCAATATCCATCTTCTGATTTTACAGAATGGATATTATGCGACGCTCCTGCTGTCACACATTGCCGCATTCTGTTTATACACAGAACATTGCAAACAACACACATCTGAATTTCCGATTCCCGTATTCTCTTGGGCGAACACCCCGCTGGCATTGTTTCGATGCTTCACCTCATTCAAGTTCTTTCCTGGACACGAGGAATTTGTACCATGGTTGATTTTGCGCCACAGTATTCAAGCAATTCGGCACGTCAATATTCAGAGAAAACGATGCCTCCCAAAAGGGTTGTCATTATCGGGGCGGGCCCCGCCGGGTTGACCGCCGGATACGAACTTTTACGCCGATCGCAAGATTTTTCCGTTACAATCTTGGAGGAGAGCAGCGAGATCGGAGGGTTGTCGCGTACCGTGTTTCACAACGGGAATCGTATGGACATCGGCGGACACCGTTTCTTCTCAAAAGATCCGGAAGTCAACGCCATGTGGCAGGAATTGATGCCATGCCAAGGCGCCCCCGCATACGACGACAAAAGACTCGGCCGCGCAGTCCGGCTCGCCGAGAACGGAGCCGATCCGGAAAAAACGGACCGGGTCATGCTGTTGCGCACCAGAGTTTCACGTATTTTTTACCGGAATGTTTTTTTTGATTATCCGATCCGGGCGAGCCTGCAGACAATTCGCGGTCTCGGTTTGGGAACGACTGTTTCCGCAGGGGTCAGTTACTTACGATCCGTCTTGTTCAAACTCCCGGAAAAATCTCTTGAAAATTTCTACATCAACCGATTCGGGCGCAAACTCTACTCCATATTCTTCGAAGGTTATACGGAAAAACTTTGGGGCCGGCATCCGCGAACCATCTCTGCGGACTGGGGAGCACAGCGCGTCAAAGGCCTGTCGATCGCAGCCGTTCTTCGGGATTTCCTCCAGAGGATCATTCCCGGAACCGGCGGAAAAAAAGTGGAAACATCTCTCATCAAGGAGTTCCATTATCCCAAATACGGTCCCGGACAATTTTGGCAGATCGTCGCGTCGGAGTTGGAGAAAATGGGCGGAAAAATCCGTTTCCAATGTCGCGCGGAAAAACTCCTCAGAGATGAAAACGGAATTACCGGCGTCATTTTCAACCATAACGGCGTCCGGGAAAACAGTTCCTGCGACTACGTCATATCGTCCATGCCGATAAAAGATCTGATTGCGGGAATGGATGCCGTCCCGCAATCCGTGCGGGAGGTCGCAGACGGACTTCCCTACCGGGATTTTATTACAGTCGGCCTGCTGCTCGACAAACTGCGGCTGAAAAACGAAACAAATCTGAAAACCCTCTCGGATATTGTTCCGGATTGCTGGATCTATGTTCAGGATACAAGGGTCAGACTCGGCCGGATCCAAATCTTCAACAACTGGTCGCCCTACATGACAACGGATCCGGAGAACAGAATTTGGATCGGATTGGAATATTTCTGCGACGAAGGCGATTCTCTCTGGTCTCTTTCCCCGGAAAGTTTGAAGAATTTCGGGGTCACGGAATTAATAAAAATCGGAATTTTGGACAAAGATGCGGCCGTTTATGATTTTCATGTTGAAAAAGTCAAAAAAGCCTATCCCGCGTATTTCGACACATACGACAGTATGGACGAAATCATCCGTTTTCTGAATCCCATAAAAAACCTTTACTGCGTGGGAAGAAACGGTCAGCACCGCTACAACAACATGGACCACAGCATGGCGACATCCTTCGCCGCGATACGGCATATTCTGCAGGGGGGAGACGATGACAAATCCGCCGTATGGAATGTCAATACGGAAAAGGAGTATCACGAAAAAAATGAAACAAAAACAAACCGAATCGTCCAGACAAAATTTGCACGGACGTCTGATTCCCTGCCGCCGCGGCAAAAGAAACGTTTCTGGTTTTGGGCCCTCCTTTCGCTGACGGCAGTCTTTGGAGTGACGGCAATGCTTGAGCCGCTTTTCCCTTTCAGCAGCGGCGACTGGCTCCTCCGCGCAAGAGAACTCCATGCAATCCGATCAGGGATCGATCCTTTCGATGTATTTTCCCGAAAAATCCGCAGTCCGAACTATGTTTCTCATCTGGATGCGCCCGGAGAAGCCCGTTCCGTGCACAACTATGCACCATGGACCTACGGTTTCTGTTTTCCCATCGCCTTTGTCGACAAAGAACAATGGCTGATAAGAGTTGGACTGTTGGCAAACACAGCGGCTCTGCTCATATTGAGCTGTCTGATTTCTCTTCTGGTCCGAGAACGAACAGGACGAAACGATCTCGCGGCCGCAATCACGGCGACGGCTCTTCTGCTGGATATTTTTCCGCTTTTCATGACATTCAAAGTCGGAAATTTCAGCATTTTGGCCGCCGCTTCGGCATTCGGACTGGTAATACTGCTGGAGAAAAAGCATGATTTTCTTGCGGGATTTATGCTGGCGATGCTGATGCTGAAAATTCAGATAGGAATCATTTTCCTCTTTCCCCTTGTCATCGGCCGCCGTTGGCGGACTCTGGTGACAGGAGGGCTTCTTTGCTTTACAGCCGCATGCATTCCGGCATGGTTTGTTGGAAAATCCCCGATAACGCTGACATGGCAACTGCTCTACACGGGAGACCCTTCGTTTTTCACACCGTATGCAGGGGGACTTTTTGCCTTTCTCTCACGAAACATTCCCTTTGCGATGCTGCTGACGGCCGATGCCGCGGTGTCGATCTGCGTACTGATATTCGTCTCGTGGCGTCTGCGGAACTCGGATGACTGGCTGCTGAAACTGTTGCCGGCCGCCGTCATCGTGCCGCTTTGGACCTATTCCCAAACAATAGATCTCAGCCTGTTTCTCCTCCCTCTTGTTTACTTTCTCATGCGATTGGTTCAGCAGGAAAGCGAAAAGAGAAACTCGCTTTTCGCCACAATGATCTTTTCCGTCGGGCTGGGACATGCTCTGTGGAACGTGATCGTTCTTCCAGGGCAATTTTTCCGTCCGGAAGGATGGGGCTGGTTGTTCGTCGGATACATCACGATCGCCTATTTCTGCGGATTGTGGGAACTGTGTTTCCTGGCCGCGGACAAACAGACGGCTGGGACAGATATCGTACACGAAAAAAACTGATCGCGGATATTCGCAGGAAGATGATAATCAGAGACCGCCTGCGGGCGGCGCAAGCAGCGTGAAGGGCGCCCAGGGCAGGTTCCGCAGGATCCCGAAGAGGACAACGAGGACGACGAAGCCCGTCAGGACCGCGGGGTGAAGCGTCTCCTTTTTCCGTAGACACAGCCAGAGCAGGAACCCGAGCGCGGGAAGGAGAAGAAGATTGCATCTCGCGGCCCCGGCCAGATCCCCGTGCAGCAGGAAATACGCCGCCCGGGTGGCGCCGCAGCCGGGGCAGTGCAAGCCCGTCACGAAGTGAAAGGGACAGGGCGGGAAGTATCCCGAGAGAACGGGATAAAAGCGGTGCATCCCCCACGCGGCGGCCGCCGCGAGCAGCCCCCCTGTACAGAGCAGAACCGCCCGCGGGGACCGGAGGGAGATCATTCCTCCCCCAGCACGGTGAGGACGGCGTCCGCGATCCTCAGCAGGATGATGACGATCCCGGAGACAACGGCGATCCAGAACCACATTTTGGCCTTGCCGGCGTATTCCCGCGCCTTGGCGCAGTCGCCGCCGCGAATGGCGGAATTGGCCTTGGAGGAAAAGACGATGGCGACGACGCCCAGAGGCAGACAGCACAGAAGCGCCGCGCAGATCGAGGGCACGAGAAACGTGTTGATTTTTTCCGGCACCGGCGGCGGGGGCGCGGAAGGATCCAGCCGATTCCCGCACTGGGGACAAAATCTCACATCGGGCTCAAACTCTTTTCCGCATTTGGCGCAAAGCATGATCTGTCCCCCTTTCCTACTTCCGCAGCGGGCCGACGGCGGCGACGAACACCGCGATCATGGCCGCCCAGAGACAAAGACCGAAAAGACCGAGCAGGATCCCCGCCCACGCGTGGATCTTGCCCCGGGCCTCGGGGTGACGGTTCGCGTGCCGGATCCCGAGGATCCCCATGACGACGGCGGGGATGGAGGTGAGGAAACACGCTAAAGAACCGATGCCCAGATAATACGCCCACAGCGCGGGAGCGTTGGGCGGCACCAGCACGTCGAGTCCGCCGCTGCCCTCGACCACGACCCGTTTCCCCTCGAGGAGCACGCCGCAATTCCGGCAGAACTTGTCCCCCGCAAGCGCCTCTTTTCCGCAGTTGCTGCAAAACATGGCTTCGTTCCTTCCTTTTTTCGGATCTCCCTTACAGTACCACCGTTCCGCAAAAAAGTCAAGAGGGGATTTTGTGGCCAAGCCGCCGTTACCCGCCGGAGAAACGGATGGAAACGGATGGAAACGGAGGAAACGGAGGATCGGGAGCCGAAGAAAAGAGAACACCGTCTGCCCCTCCCCTGCGCCGCCCCGACTTGTCACGCCGTAACGTCAGTGAAGGAGGACAGGGCAAGGCGCAGTTACCCCGAAGCCGACGTTTCGGCCGACACGGGGCGGTGATCCGGTTCCCAAACACCCCGCTTTTCTCGAAAAGGATGGGGGCCCGGGGGAAGGGAAAACTTCTTTTCACGGGGAAAAGAGGTTTTCCCTTCCCCCGGAACCACCGACCTTTATCGGGAACAGGGCCTTTTCAGAAGCGGAAGTCGCGCTCGCCGGACTTGATCTTTTCGATCCGCTCCGCGGCGATGGCGCGCACCTTTTCGTTGGGGATGCGCGTCAATTCCGCCGCGATGACCTTTTCTCCGGCGGCCTTCGTTTCGGGCGAAGCGTAGTCTTCGAGGTACTCCTGAAGGGTCATGAGGGCGTTGGGCTGACAGCAGTTGGCGATCTGCCCGGACTTCAGCAGCGACATGAAGCGGTCCCCCGTGCGCCCCTCCCGGTAGCAGGCGGTGCAGAAACTGGGGATGTAACCCAGTTCCAGCAGCCAGCGGATGACTTCGTCCAGGGGGCGCTGATCGTTGACGTCGAACTGGGCCGTCTCGTCGCAGCGCTCCTCTTTGGTGTAGCCGCCCACGCTGGTGCGGGAGCCGCCGCTGATCTGCGAAACGCCCACGGCGAGGACCCGCTCACGGGCCTTTTTGCTCTCGCGGGTGGAGATGATGATCCCCGTGTAGGGAACGGCGATGCGCAGCACGGCGACGAGTTTTTCGAACATGTCGTCCGACACGGCGTCGGGGAAACTGGCGGCATCGATGTCGTCCGCGGGCCGGATGCGGGGGACGCTGATGGTGTGGGGCCCCACGCCGAAGCGGGCCTCCAGATGCTCCGCGTGCATGAGCTGACCGACGAAATCGTAGCGGCAGGTGGTCAATCCGTAGAGCACGCCGCATCCCACGTCGTCGATGCCGCCCTCCATGGCCCGGTCCATGGCCTCGGTGTGCCAGGCGTAGTCGTGCTTGGGGCCCGTGGGGTGGAGCTGTTCGTAGTTTTTCTTGTTGTAGGTCTCCTGAAAGAGGATGTAGGTGCCGATCCCGGCCTCCTTGAGTTTGCGGTAATTCTCCACCGTCGTGGCGGCGATGTTGACGTTGACCCGCCGGATGGCCCCGTTTTTGTGCTTGATGGCGTAAATCGTCCGGATGCTGTCGAGCACGTACTCGATGGGGTTCATCACGGGGTGTTCGCCGGTCTCAAGCGCCAGACGCTTGTGGCCGATGTCCTGCAGGGCGATGACTTCTGCTTTTATTTCCTCCTGCGAGAGCTTGCGCCGGGGGATGGTCTTGTTCTTCATGTGGTACGGGCAGTAGGTGCACCCGTTGACGCAGTAGTTGGAGAGATACAGCGGCGCGAACATGACGATCCGGTTGCCGTAGAAGCGCTGTTTGATCTCCCGCGCGAGGGAAAATATCTTCTGATTCACGTCCCCGAGGGTGCAGTCCAGCAGGACCAGCGCCTCCCGGTGGGAGACGCCCTTGTGATTTCCGGCCTTGGCGAGGATCTCTTCCAGCAGGGGCCGGTCGTTTTTGTGCGCGTCGGCCCAGGCGAGGGTCTCGCGGATCTCAGAATCGCAGATGAATTCCTCCGCCTTGGAGGACTTGGGATCGTACATGGTCTATTTTCCTTTTGTGTAAACGGTCTTCACGTTGACGCCGGGCAGCATGCCCAGCTTGCCGGAGAGAGAGCTGATGACGTCGCAGGGCGCGTCGACGACGACGCTGATGATGCTCACATGCTTCTGCCGGTAGGGGATCCCCATGCGGCCCACGATGAAATCGGCGCATTCGTGGAGGATCGCGTTGATCTTCTCCGTCGCGGCGAGGTCCTCGACGATGATGCCCACGAGGGCGATGCGGTTTTCTTCCATAAAAGTTCTCCTTTCGCGTCGGGTCCCTTGCGGGCCCTGTTCGTCAGATGGTGAAATATACCCCGGAAACGCCCTTTTTTCAAGTTGATTTTGCGTTTTCCGAGGGTATATTAATCTCCGGCGACACTGCTATTTCCACGGTTTGGAGGATTTTTTCATGGCGGAAAAAAGAGAATTTTTGACTTGGATCCTCGACGAACTTCCGAAACTCCGCGCCTCGGGCCTGCTCCCGGAGGAGACGGAAAAACTTCTTGCCGATCATTACCGGGGCAGACTTGATGCCCTGCCCGCGCCCCGGAAGCTCTTTGCCGCGCTCCTCGCGTGCATCGGCATCGTCATGACGGCGGCCGGGGTCATCCTCTTTCTCAACTACAACTGGGATATGTTCCCCAAGGCCCTCCGCATCGGCATTTCGGCTTTTCCGCTCCTCTTCGGGGCGGTGCTGGGGTACGTGACGATCGCCCGCGCAAAAAGTCAGCTGTGGCGCGAGGCCTCGGCGGTATTCACCGCGACCGGGGCGGCGGTGCTGATCGCCATGCTCTCGCAGATCTACCACATCAACGGGGAACTCCACGACTACATGTTCCTCGTCCTGCTGCTGGCCGTGCCGCCGCTTTACCTTTTCGACAGCTGCGTCTTGTCCGCGCTGTACGTCTTCTTCTCGTTCTTCCTCGTGACGGGAGACGCCGAACCGTGGCGCAGCGGCGTGACCGCGCTGTGCTTCCTGCCCCTCCTGCTCGCCCATCTCAGGGAGAACGCGAAATGCGCCGTCTTCTACAGATACCTCGCGGGCTTCACCGCCCTCTTTGCCCTGATGGGCTGCTGCGGCGCGAGATACTACACCGTGCTTCCGGGGATGGCCCTGTGCGGGCTCTTCATCGTCTCGGGAACGGACCTCGTCGGCCGCGGCGCGGGACTGCTGAAAGCCCCGTGGCTGCTCCCGGCCTTCGCCCTGCAGACGATCCTTCTGGCCGGGGGCAGCAGCGACGACGGCGTGTTCGAAGTGCCGTCCCGCCCGGGAATGCATGAATTGTGGGTCTACTGGGTCTTCACCGCGGCTGTGCTGCTGCTCTTTTTCCTCGTCTTCATGCGCCGGCGCCTCTCGGAGGAGCGGGCGCTGAACGTTTTGTTCGTTCTGTTGACCCTGATCCCCTTTGCGACTGACATGCCCGTGATGCGGATCGTCTGCAACGTCGCCCTCGGTCTGGGCGGGATCATCTGTCTGCGGGGCGGTTTCGTCCGGCGGTCGATCCTGCTCTTCAACGGCGGCGCGGTCATGGTCGCGACGCTGACCGCCTGCCGCTTCTTCGACGCCAAGATCGGCGTGCTCTACCGCTCCGCCGGGCTGATACTGCTCGGGATCGGCTTCATCATCGCCAACGTCGTCTTCATGAAAAAGAGCGGGAGGGCCTGAAAAATGAAAATGCGCAAAAACGTGCAGATCTTCCTCTACACCCTGTCTCTCGCCGCCATTTTGTGGTACCCGGCGGCCACGATCCTCAAGATCGAATTCCCCAAGGAGCCTCCCGTGGAGATGAAGTTCGCCGTGCGGGCTGTGGACCCCTACGACCCCCTGCGGGGGCGCTATGTCCGGCTGACCGTGTTCCCCAATGAGATCGCCGTTCCCGAAGGCAGGAAATTCAACCGGATGGGAAAAGTGTTCCTCGTCCTCGAAAAGAAGCGCGACGGTTTCGCCCGCGCCGTCCGTCTGGCGGAAGACCGCGGGGAGATCGCCCCGGAGGAGATCTTCGTCAAAGTCGGCGGCGTGTATCGCCTGTACAACCCAAAGAACAATGAGTGGAAAAACGCCTGGCACTTCACGCTGCCCTTCTCGTTCTTCTACCTCAACGAACTGGACGCGCCGGAGCTGGAGGCGGAACTTTTGAACCGCAGCCGCTCGACGAAAGACAAAGACATGGTGCTCACGGTGCAGTTTTTCAAAGACGGCCTCTTCGCCGTGAAAAAACTGGAAGCTCAAAAGGGGAAAAAATAGTATGCGTTTGAATCCGCTTTTTCAGGACGGCGCCGTGCTTCAGCACGGCAAGACCCTCCCGGTCTGGGGCGAGACCCTGCCGGGTACGGTGGTCAAAGGGGAACTGGCCGGAAGCGAAACCTTTTCCAGAAGCTCCCGCACAGGAGCCTTCACGCTCTACTTCCCCGCCCTGCCCCCCGGCGGCCCCTTCGAACTGCGCGTCACCGCCGAGGGAGCCCCCGCCGGGGAAGAGATCGTTCTGCGCGACATCCTCATCGGCGACGTGTGGCTGGCCTCGGGACAATCCAACATGGAGTACCCCCTCAACGCAAGTCAAGTCTGGTGGGGCGGCGCCGATCCAGAGGGCGAACCCCTCGCCCGGCAGCAGGAACGCAAATTCCTCTCCCTCGTGCCCCCCGAAGCGGAAGAGTTCCGCTTCTTCACCGTGGAGCGCTGCGCCTCCGGCGCGCCCGAGGACCGCGTCCGGGGCGTCTGGCGGCGCATGACGCCCGAAAACGCCGGGGACTGCTCCGCCGCCGCCGCGTGGTTCGGTCTCTTTCTGCGGCAAAAGATCCGCATCCCCGTGGGCCTCGTCGTCTCCAGCTGGGGCGGCACCATCGCCGAGGCCTGGACCAGCCTCAACGGTCTGGCCGCCGAACCCGTCACGAAAAAAACGGCGCAGCAGGTCTTCGACAGCCGCAAAAAACATGATTCCTGCGTCGTCCGGGAAAACATCGACATCACCCGCTGCGCCGCCGTCCAGCCCGATCCGGGCAATGCGGGCATCGAAAAAGGCTGGGCCGAACCCGGCTTCGACGATTCCAGCTGGAAGGAGATGACGATCCCCGGCAGCTGGATCGCCCAGGACATCGCGGGCAACGGCGCCGTATGGGTCCGCCGGAGCTTCGACCTGCCCCCCGGCTGGGCCGGAGAGGACCTCATTTTCCGCACAGGCGGCATCGACAAGCACGACATCGCCTACGTCAACGGCGTCGAAGTGGGGCGCACAGGCAAAAATTTGGAGTGCGATCACTGGAATTCCGAGCGCCGCTACCCCGTCCCCGGAAAACTCACCGCCTCGGGCAAAGTCACCGTGGCCGTCCGCGGGTTTTCCTTCATTTACGACGGAAGTTTCTCCGGCAACTGGAAACTCATCCGCGTTTCCGACGGTGCGGAGTTCCCCCTGGTCGGCGTCTGGAAAGCCGCCGCCGAATTCGACCGCGGCCTCGTCAACATCCGCAAGGATTCGGGCACCTTCGGAACGGGCAACCCCAACACCCCGGGGATCCTCTTCGACGGCATGATCCGCCCGCTCCTCCCCTGCGCCCTGCGGGGCGTCATCTGGTATCAGGGCGAAAGCAACTCCCGCAACTACTGGGAGTACGAAGCGGTCCTCAAGCGCATGATCGCCGACTGGCGCTTCTTCTTCCTCGCCCCCGATCTCCCCTTCTTCATGGTCCAACTGGCCGGCGACCGCGGCGCCTTCGGGTTCCAGAGATATTCCGACTGGGCCGCCCTCCGCGAAGCCCAGCGCCGGATCGCCGAAACGACGCCCGGCGTCTTCATGGCCTCCGCCGTCGACCGCGGCGAGGAACTTAACATCCACCCCCAGGACAAGGAGTCCGTGGGGTACCGCCTCGCCCAAAGCGCCCTGCACCACGTCTACGGGGATGAAAAAACCGTCCCCTCCGGCCCCATGATCCTCGCTGCGGAAAAAGAGGGCGACTCCGTCCGCCTGACCTTCCGGTACTCCGAAGGCCTGACCCTGAAGGACGGCCCCCAGGCCTTTTACCTCTCGGCGGACGGAAAAGAGTTCTTCCCCGCCGATTCCGCCGTCGTGGAGAACGACACCGTGCTCATCCGCGCCTCCGCCGTCCCCTCCCCCGCGGAAGTGCGCTACGCCTGGGCCGACTTCCCCCCGACGGTACTCTACAACGCCGCCGCCCTCCCCGCCTCCCCCTTCAAAATCAGCGTTCTCTGACAAGGAACGGGGAAGAACCGGGGGAGGGAAAA
>JAFSTC010000103.1 GCA_017450705.1 Lentisphaeria bacterium
CAGCGTGGGCGAGATCGGCACCAACAGCGGTTCCGTCACCGCCACGACGGGCGACGTCGGGAACGTGGGCACCAACAGCGGTACCATGACCGTCGCCGGCAATGTGGGCGACGTCACCGAGAACAAGGCGGGCGGTGCCATCACCGCCGACGGAAGCATGGGCAATCTCGGCACCAACGCGGGCGACGTGAGTGCGGCCAGCGTGGGCGAGATCGGCACCAACAGCGGTTCCGTCACCGCCACGACGGGCGACGTCGGGAACGTGGGCACCAACAGCGGCACCATGACTGTCGCGGGCAGTGTGGGCGACGTCGGCGAAAACGCCGCGGGCGGTGCCATCACCGCCGGCGGAAGCATCGGCGATATCGAAAGCAACTCCGGCAGCATCACCCAGAACGGCAACGGCGCGACCATCGGGGACATCGGCACCAACAGCGGCAGCGTCACTGTCAACGGCGATGACGTCGAGGTCGGCTCCGTCACCAACGCGCCCGGCGGCAGTATCGTCGCCAACGGCGATAATGTGAAATTCGGGCCGGTCGACAACTCCGGATCCGTCACGGTCAACGGCGATCATGCGGCGTTCGGGGACGTCACCAGCGACGGCAGTTTCACGGTCAACGGCGATCATGCTGTGTTCGGGACGATCAACAGCAACGGTGATTTCCTCTTGGCCGGCAATAACGGCCAGGTCGAAGAAACCGTCAACAGCGGCAGCTTCTCCGTGACCGGAGACGACAACCTGTTCGAAACGGTTTCCAACAGCGGTGATTTCACCGTCACCGGTTCCGGCAACAGCTTCGGCTCCTTTGCCAACAGCGGCGAATTCGACTTCACCTCGAGCAACGACGCCGACAATATCACCAACGTCGGCATGGGCGTTGTCCGCCGCGACGGTGCGATCTGGATGATGGCCACCGACGAGGGCATGAATCCCGAGCTCTTCTCCGACGGGATGAACAAGAACTTCAGTGTTCTGGCTTATCTGACGGAGAATATCCTCGATGACCGTCTCCTCACCGAGGAGGCCTCCTTCAGCGGCATGCGGCGCATCGGCGTCGGCAGCTTCGGACGCATCCCCGGCGCTCAGGAGTCTCTCCCCGCCGTCGGCATGGAGGGCGTCGATCTGCTGGGCATCGACGACGATGTCGATGAGATCATCTTCGGCGACAGCCCCGCCCTGAACGGCGAGGAGCTGGAGGACGTCCTCTCCGGCGACGGAGAAGACGACGGCTTCGAAGCCGCCATCAACGAGGTCGTCGGCAAGTAACAACCCTCCGGGGGAGGCCGGCGGCTCCGTCCGCCCCTTCCTCCGGCCGGAAAGACCATGGAAAAAAGTCAGGAGAACCGCGAGCTTGCGGCCCGGCTCAGGGCCCTCGGCGTTATGCTGAAGATCGGCCGCGACATGAACGACGCGCAGGATCTTGCCGCCGCTGCCGCCATCGCCGCCAATTCCTGCGAGGTGCTGCTGCATTTCCGCAGCGCCTTCATCGCGGAGTTCGGCGCGGGCAAGGTCTCCATCGCGGGGCAGTACGGCGTTTTCGAGCCCGATCCCCACAGCGATCCGGCCGGGAACGTCTGCCGCATCTGCCGCGAAATCACCTCCCTGGAGCCCGGCAAGTGCCGGATCCTGAAAAACGGCGGGGACGAGGAGCTCTCCGGCCCCGCGCGGGAGGCCCTTTCCTCCCTGACGGAAGGAACGGGCGAGCTCGCCGTGATCAAACTCCCCTGTCCCGGATTCGTCAAAAACGCCGATACGGCGTTTTTCTGGATCATCGACTTCCCCGGGCCCGTCCCCGGTTACGCGCTTCCCACGATCAATCTTCTGGCCGGGAGCATCGGCGCGTCTCTTTTCGCCCACCGCTTCGGCGGCTTTTCCTCCGCCGGACGCATCGGGCGGCAGATATCCAAAAGGAAGATCTATTTTCTCATCGCGGCCGTGATCGCCGGGATCATGTTCATCCCCGTCCGGGAGCAGATCAATGCGGAGTTTCTTCTGCGCGCGCCCGAGATCACCAGTTCCTACGCCCTCTTCGACGGCCCCGTCGCCGAGTGTCTCAAACAGGACGGCGAAACGGTCAAGGCCGGCGAGATCGTCGCCCGGTACGACACCAGCCAGCTCCGCTTCCGGCTGGACTCCGCCCGCAGCCGCCTGGCCGAGATCCAGAAGGAGTACGAGCTCGAAAACTCCGCCTCCTTCTCCGACCGCAGCCGTCTGGGACGGGTCCCGCTCCTGGCCGCGAAGCTGGACGGCGCCCGGGTGGACGTGAAGGAGGCCATGTGGTATCTGACCCATGCCGAGATCCCCGCGCCCGCCTCCGGCGTCCTCGCCCTGGCCGACGGCCGCGCGGAACTGCTCAAAAACCGCGTCCTCCGCACAGGAGACCGCATCTTCGACATCTACGGGGGGAGCGGCATGGTCGCCGAGATCCGGGTCAACGAGCGCGACAGCTCCATCCTGCTCTCCGACATCGACGTCTCATGCTTCCTCTACACCCAGCCCGAGACCGAGATCCGGACCCGGGTCATCGACGTCCGCCAGTACCCCGAACGCACCGAGCAGAACGTCTGGTGCTACAAGGTTCTCGCCCGGATCGAAGACAAGATGCCCCTGCGCTACGGCATGCGCGGCATCGCCAAGCTCCGGGGCCGGCGCGTCACTCTGGGCTACATGCTCTTCAAAAACGCCGTCCTCTATCTGCGGTGGCTCTAAGTGGCCGCGCCCTCCGACGTCAGCGCCCTCAGATCGGGCGCACTCCGCCGGGACATCCGGCTGATTCCCCCCGGTCCCCACGGCGATTACGCCATGATCTTCGATCCGGCCGCCGGGAGCTATTTCAAGCTGAGCGTTCCCGCGTGGAAGATCCTCGCTCGCTGGGATCGCGACCGTTCCTTCGAGGAGTTCCGCCGCCGCCTGCGCCGGGCCGGCATCCCCGCAAGTGCCGAAGAGCTTCTCGCCCTGCGGCAGTTCCTGCTCCAGAACAATCTGCTGACCCCGGACCCGGCGGGCTTCGCGCTCCAGCTGGCCGAACGCCGGCGGATGAAGTCCAAATACTGGTGGCTCAAGGTGGCCTCCATGTATCTGTACTTCAAACTGCCGCCCCTTCACCCCCAGCCCTTCATCGACAGGATCAGGCCGTGGGTCGGTTTCATCGGATCGAGGACCTTCGTCCTGAGCCTCCTCGTTCCCGCCGTCGCCGGATATCTTCTGGCCCTCAGGAACTTCGCCGCCGTCGCGGCCAATTTCGAAGCCTCCTTCTCCTGGGCCGGACTGGTCAAATATTTCTTCGCCATCGTCCTCCTCAAGTTCGTCCATGAGGGGGGGCATCTGGCCGCCAACATGCACTTCAACTGCCGGGTGAGGGCCATCGGCATCAGCATGATCTTCCTCTACCCCCGTTTCTTCAGCGACACCACCGACAGCTGGCGTCTCCCGCCCCGGCAGCGGCTCCTCATCGACGCCGGCGGCCTGCTGAGCGAAATGATCTGCGGCGGACTGGCCGCGCTCGCCTGGTGTTATCTGCCCCCCGGGCATCTGCAGTCCACCATGTTCTTCATCTTCGCCGTCTCCACGGTGAGCACGCTGTTCGTCAACGGCAATCCCCTGATCCGCTTCGACGGCTACTACATCCTCTGCGATCTCCTCGGCGTGGAAAACCTCATGCAGCGCTCCGTGGACTACATCAAACGGCTCTCACGCCACTGGCTTTTCGGACTGGGGCCGGCGCCGGAGGAGGAGCGGCCGCTCCTTCTCTTTTCCTTCGGCGTCGCGGCGTTCATCTACCGCTTTTTGCTTTACACCTCCATCATCCTCGTGATCTACAACAGCATGATCAAGGCCGTCGCCATCGTGCTGCTGGTGCTGGAGGTGCTGACCATCTTCGTCATGCCCCTCTACAACGAGGTGAGGATCGTCCGGGCCCTGTCGAAACGCGCCGGACGCCGGGCGAACCTCACCTTCATCATCGCCGTCGGTCTCGCCGCGGCGCTGATCCTGTTTCTGCCCCTCACGTGGCGGACGCGCCTGCCGGGCGAGATCCGCCGCGCCGTCCGGACCCTCGTCGCCATTCCCGAAACGGGATACCTCGCCTCCGAACCGCCCCAGGGCCCCGTTCCCGTGGCGGAAAAGGGCGTGATCGTCCGGCTGGTCTCGCCGCGCCTTGATTTCGAGACCGCCCGCCGCCGGGCCGTCCTCGAGGAGGAAAAGATCCGGCTGGCCCAGCAGGAGACTTCGGGGAAAACCGCGGGCGACGGTCTGCTCACCCGCCGCCGCATCGACAGTGAGAAGAACCGCATTTCCGAACTGGAGGCGCGCCGGAGAAAACTGTGCGTCACTTCCGGGGAAAAGGGGGTTTTCGTGCCCGCCTTCCCCCGGCTCTCCCGGGGAGCCCTCCTGCCCGCCGGGACCGTCATCGGGACCGTCGAATCCGGGGAGACGGTCATCGACGCCTACTCTTCGGACGACCAGCTCCGCCGCCTCAAGACCGGCATGAAGGTCCATCTCAGGCTCCGGGACAGCCGCCGGGACGTGCCCGGGACCATCACGGCCATCAATCCTGTTCCCGTCACGTTCTTTCCCTCGCCGCTGCTTCATCTTTTCGGCGGTCCGGTGAAGGCCTTTCCCGTTCCCGGGCGGCGCGGGGAGTTTTCCCCGGAGCACCCCCTGTTCCGCGTCGTGATCACGCCCGACGAGCCGCTGCCCTTCCAGCCGGGGAGGACGCTGCGCGTCCTCGTGGAGAACAGGGAGATCCTCTTCGACCAGTTCGTCTCCGCCGCCTTGTACTTCTTCCGCCGGGAGTTTTGAAAAGGCCGGATTAGAAATCTTCGGCGCGTTCTCTTCCTCCCCGCTCGCGCCACAGAAGCCGCCACGGGCCCTCGAGCCCGATCCTTTTCATCCCCCTGTGTCCTCCTTTTTGCCGATTTTCCCGATACTGTACATGAAGCGAAGACCGAAAGCAAGGCCGATATCCGGTATCCCCGCTGGAAAATTTGCGGATCGGCGCTATATTATCGGTGTGTCGCGGAAATACGGATCAGCAAGGGAGAAGATTTCCATGAAAAAAGATCGCATCGCCGAAGTCAAACGGAGCACCGCGGAGACCGAGATCTCCGTCAGGATCGATATCGACGGATCCGGCAAAAGCACCGTCGATACCGGGATCCCCTTCATGGATCACATGCTCACCCTCTTTGCCCGCCACGGCTTCTTCGATCTGGAGATCACCGCCCGCGGGGACATCGAGGTCGACTGCCACCACACCATCGAAGATCTGGGGATCGTCCTCGGCGACGCCATCGCAAAAGCTCTCGGCGACAAGGCCGGGATCCGCCGCTACGGCAACATGATCCTGCCCATGGACGAGACCCTTGTCCTCGTCGCCCTCGACCTCTCCGGCCGCCCCGGACTTTATTACGACGTCAACCCCGTTTCGGAACTTGTCGCGGGCTTCGACGCCCGGCTTTTCCACGAGTTCTTTCAGGCCCTCTGCGCCCGCTGCGGCATGAATCTCCATATCCGCCAGCTGGCCTCCGGCGAGAACCACCACCTCTTCGAGGCCGCCTTCAAAGGTCTCGCCAAGGCCCTCGACGCCGCCACAAGTTACGACCCCCGCGTCTCGGGCCCCCTCTCCACCAAGGGCAAATTCGACTGACCTCTGCTTCAAAAGGCAGGGAACGTTCCGGGGGAGGGAGAAACTTCTTTTCGCGTGAAAAGAAGTTTCTCCCTCCCCCGGGCCCCTTTCCTTTTCAAGAAAAGCGGCGTATTTTGAGGAGGAAGAGCCTTTCGCGGGCCTTTCAGTAGAAGATGGCCAGCTGGTACTCGTCCACGCCGGGGAAGAAGTGGTCTTTCAGGATCCCCTCGCGGTGAAAGCCGTGCTTCTGGTAGAAGGCGTAGGCGCGGGGATTGATGGATGAGACGCAGGTACAGACCTTGCGGGCGTTGTGGGCGCGCCAGAACTTGTCCGCGGCCTCGAAGAGCTGCGAGCCGATCCCGGCGTGGGCGCAGCGCGGGAGCACGCCGATGCGCACGAGGGAGCCCAGACGCCGCAGGAGACTGATGCCGACGGTCACGAATCCCAGCACTTCGCCGTTGTCGTCCTCGGCCACGAAGGTCTCCGTAATGCCCTCGGGCGTCAGGGAGCGGGCGTGTTTCAGCCAGTATTCCGCCGGGCGGGGCTCTTTGATTTCCATGAGGTCCCCGAGATAGCTTTTGAAGCTCTCGAACTGTATGACGGAGACCGCCGCGGCGTCCGTCTCCCGGAAGGGCCTGACGCGAATGTTCATTTGTTCCGCTCCCTGCGGGGACAGCCGGTCTCCGCAGTGGGGAGATCCATGGCGTCCTGCGGACGCCGGAGGGAGGTCCTGTCCCTCTCTTTCCGTTCCCGCGCAAAAAATTTCATCCTGTTCTCCCTTGCCCGTCCCGATGCCGGAAACAGGCGGACGGGCCGTTCCATACTCTAACACGGAACGGCGCAAAAGTCAAGGGTACGCCGCTCTTTTTCGGAGGAAAAGCCCCGCTCCACCGGCCGCCGTTTGCAAAAGCCGCCGGGAGGGGTTACATTATTCCCAGGGTCGCCTCCGGGCGAAGTTCATTGAGGGAGAAAGACTATGGCATTTGCGGCAGTATTTTTTGCGGTCGTCGCGGCGGGTTGCGTTTTCTTCGGATCCCGGGCGGGGAGGGCGGAAGGGCGGAAACGTCTTCTCCTGTGGTTTTCGGGAGCTTTCGTCTGGTCGGCGGCGGCGGGGATCGCGCTCTTCTGCATGAAAGGGACTCTCCGGGAGATCGTTTTTCGCATCTCTCCCAAAACGAGGGATCTGGCCCTGATCCTGACAGCGCTGAATTTTTCGGAAATTCTCGACAAGCTGGGACTTCACTTCGGGATCATGCTTTTTCTCGCGGCGTCCGTCGTTTTCATGCTCGGTTTCACCGCCTTCCGGAACGAGAAAAAACGGTATCGGCCCCTTCTGTGGACCGCGGGGGAACTTCTGCTTTTTGGCATCCTTTTCCCCGTGCTTTTCTGCGGATTTTCTGCCTGGATGAATCTTTTCGGATCTCGGGAGCAGGAAATTTTCGACCCGGCCTCGACGCATCTCCCCTCCTTTTACGCGGTCCTTCTCATGTACGCGGCGGCGTCTGCCGTCTGGGGAGGAATCACGCTGAAGCGCGCTCGGAACTCCCGGAAGAGCATCCTGATCTTTTCCGGGGCTGTCGGCGCCGTTTCCTGTCTCCTCTGGCTTTCGGCGTTCGCGGCGGGCGCGCGGGCCGAAAAAGCCGTGGACGACAAAGCCGCGCAGCTGGGGATCTCCCCGCTCCGCGTGACGGCGGGAGATCCCCCCGGACCGGGGGACCGGGAGAAGACGGAGGAATGGAAGTTTTTCAAAGAACACCCGAAGTACCAGCCGCCTTTTTCCGGACGTTACAACTGGAGCGCCGACGCGGGCGCCGACAGGATCCCCGACGACGTGCGGGCGGAAACGCTGCGGCTCTTTGACTCGCCGGAGATGCGCGAACACCTGGACGCCGTGAAAAGAGTCGTTTCCCTCAGCCTTTCCCGGAAACGCGAGCTGTATCTCGGTGCGCTGCAGAGCTACCGCTCGCTGATGCGGGAGATCGCCGAGCGGGCGGTGCTCTTTGCCGTCACGGGGCAGAAGGAAAAGATCATGCCCGAACTGATGAAAGGCGTGGCGCTGGAAAACCTGATGGCGCCGGATACGCCGTTCCTGATCGGCGAACATGTCCGGGCCGCGGCGCGGCTCATATTGATGACCGCCTATTTGCACGCCGCCCCCGATGACCCGTCGGCCCTGCCGTACTGCCGGAAAATGCTGGCGTGGTGCAAGAGTTGGCAAGTCCGATTGCCCAGCGAGGCCGGAATGGCTCTTCCGCCCCCCGAAAAACCGAAGACCGCGGTGGGCTTTCTCTACCGGCCGTGCCTTTTGACGGCCCGGTACCGGCTCTTTTTCACGGCAATAGAGAGGATCCCCGCTCTCCGGGAGCTCGAGCGGCAGGAGGTCTTCGCGGGGAAGGGGGTGTTCATCGGCGCCGCCCGGAAGCAGCGGACCACCCTCGTTCTGGGGCGCACGGCCGCCGCGTTGAAGCTCTACCGGGCGGAGCACGGCCGCTACCCGGCCCGTCTCGCCGATCTCGTGCCCCGTTATCTCGAGAAGGAATACCTCTCCCCGGAGACGGGGAAGAAGCTCGCCTACGCGCTGAAAGACGGCCATTTCACCCTCTCCGCGGGGAATCGCTACTCCACGCTCCAAAGCCGGCTCCCCATCGCGGTGCCGTGACCGCTTGTAAAAAGGCGCCCGCGCGTGTATAGTAGGTACCATTATGGGCAACATACCTTTTCGTGACGAGTTGAGGCGCAAGGCCGTGCATTTAAGTTCGCTCTGGATGCCGGTCGTCATGCTTGTTTTCGCGCCGTACCGGTGGCTTTTGGCCGTGTTTTTCGGCGTCCTCGCACTGGCGAGCGTGCTGGTGGAGCACGCCTACGCCCGGGGCAATCCGCGGATACGGCGGGCTTATGACTTCTTTTTCGGCGGCATGCTGCGCAGGGAGCCGGAGCCCTCCGACTGGGTCGTGAGCGGCGGACCGCCCGTCCTGGGGGCGGCGTGCATGGTCCTCATCTGCTTCCCCGCCGATCTGGCCGCTTCCGCCATGGCGCTGATGCTTCTGGGCGACACCGCCGCCGCCCTCGTCGGCCGCCGCTGGGGGAAAACGCGCTTTGCCAACGGCAAGTCGCTGGAGGGGGTCGTCGCCTTCGTCGCGGTCGGCGCCCTGGGTTTCGCCCTCTTCCTCTCGTTCAGCGGTCTGCCGGGAAGCCATCTCGTCCCCGTTTCCCTCGCCGCCGCCGTCGCGGGCGCGCTGGCGGAGTTCTTCGAAAAGACGATCCATGTCGACGACAATTTCGGGATCCCCTTTTTCTCCGGCTGGACGGCCTTTCTCCTTTTGTCTCTCCTCCGCTGAGAAAAATTTGCATTTGCCCGCACCCCGCGGTATATTATCCCTTACAAAACAAAACACTGAACAAAAACGGCCGCAAGACAAAAAAGGAGACCGCCATGCAGAAAAACCGCCGTTCCCTCTCATCTCTCATCTCTCATCTCTCATCTCTGAAGCGTAAAACGGCCTGCCGTTTTACGCTGATCGAGCTCCTGGTGGTGATCGCCATCATCGCCATTCTGGCTTCGATGCTCATGCCTGCGCTGACTCAGGCCCGGGAGCGGGCCAAGGCCTCCAACTGCCTCTCCCAGCAGAAGCAGATCATTTTCGCCTACCAGTCGTACATGTCCAACAACGAGGGCTGGTGTCTGCCCGTCTACCACGACGTGGGCGGCGGCAGCTGGGGCAACCGCCTCGTCGTCGGGAAGTATCTGAACAACAAATGGATCCTTGTCTGCCCCCGCCGGGACGATCCCACCGCGGGCATGACGGGCAGCAATTACGGTATCGGGCTCAATTACGCCACCTTCGGACTGAAGTCGACGAACCCGGTGTCGAAGCGCTTTTACGTCAGGGAGTCTGAACTCAACCGGTACAACAACAACTCGAAACTGATCGTTTTCGCGGACGTTCCCTTTTCGGCCCAGGCCCCGAACTGCAACGGCTATTACGGCGTCGTGTCGCAGGGCGTCCTCGAGCTGACGACCAATCTCAATGCCTATCACATGATCAGCGTCCGCCACTCCATGACATGCAACGTCGCCTTCTTCGACGGGCACGGCGCGGGCCTGCAGGTCGGTGACGTCAAGAAAAAGGTCCACTGGTATCCCCGGTTCTCCTGCAGTGAGCTGACCTGGTCATTCGTCAACACGGGGGCATGGCTGTAATGAAAAAATCTGCGTTTTTCCTCTGTCTGGCCGCCTCGGCGGCGGTTTTCGCGGCCGAACCCGTGGCGAAGTATGATTTCGACGGCGAGACGGGGCTGCCCGCCAAAGCCCTCCGGGGCAAGGCCGCCTTCGAGGAGGGGATCCGGGGCAAGGGGATCAAGCTTGCCGACGGCATCCTCACCATCCCCCGCCCCGCAAAACTCACCCCCGCCGAGGGCACCGTCACGCTCTGGGTCAAGCCCGTTAACTGGGACGGTACGAAAAAGGAGTTCGTCTTCTTCCTCCAGAGCGTCAACAAGGCCCGCAACGGGCGGCTTATCCTCTACAAATACTCCGGCACGGCGGGGCTGGGCACCACCCTGTGGTTCGGCAACCCCGACGGCAAAAAGGGCAAGGAAAACACCTACGTCTCCACGCGGAAAAAGACCGAAATGGAGCAGGGCAAGTGGTATTTCCTCGCCGCGACGTGGAGCAAAAAAGGCGGCATCCTGCGGGTCTATCTCAACGGCAAGGAGGTGGCTTCGGGCCAGTGCAAGGACTCCATCTTCTTCGACGAATTCGGCGACTTCCTCCTGAACCCGCCGCCTTTCCGTCCGGCGGACCGCAGTTTCGAGACGGTGTTCGATCAGCTGCGCTTCTATACCGAAGCCCTCAGCGAGAAGGAACTTGCGAAAATTTACGAGGAGGAGGCCAAACCCTCGCTGGACATTCCCATGGCGGCGGTGAAACCCACGTTCCTCACGCTCCCCGTGATGACGGCGCCGCCTAAGATCGACGGCAACTTCGAGGAGGCCGAATGGGCTTCCGCCGCCCGGATGGGCGGGTTCATCGAATTGAGGAATCCCCGCCTCCAGACCGACCCCGACACCCGCGCCTACGCAGGCTGCGACAAAAAAAAAATCTACTTCTGTTTCGTAGGCCGGATCCCCGGCGCGACCAAGCTGGTCTGCCGCAAGACCGAGCGTGACAGCGACGTCTACGCCGACGACGCCTTCGAGATCTACCTGCGCCCGCCCGAGATGGACAAGGGGTTCTATCAGGCGATCTTCAACTACGGCGGCGCTATTTTCGACACCCGCAGTTCCGACAGGAAGTGGAACGGGAACTGGCTCGTCCGCAACGGCATGTACGAGGGCCACTGGATCTGCGAGATCGCCATTCCCTTTGCGGATCTGGGCACGGCTTTCAGCGAAAACGCCCGGTGGAAATTCAACTTCTGCCGGGACCGCCAGCAGGAGCCTGACATCATCTTTTCCTCCGTCTCCCCCGCTTCCATGCCTTTCCGCGCCTGGTTCGCCGATCTGCGGCTCTCCGGCAAGGGCGTCTTCGGCCGCCTGACGCTGGATTACGCCCGTCTCTTCGAGCGCAAGCTGTCGCTGGACCTCGAGGCCGTGAATCTCGGGGAGGCGAAAAAGGACGCCGTCCTCGAGATATCCTTCATCGATCCCTCGGGCCGGGAGCTCTCCAAAAAAGTATTGAAGTCCTCCGTCGCGGGAAAATCGGCCCACACCTTCCGCTTCGAGGACCCGCTTCAGGGTTTCCGCTCGGGCATCGTCCGGCTGAACGCGTCGGCCGACGGCGGGCGGTTTTTTGCGCAGGACATCCCGCTGGTCTTCAAGGACGAGGTGGCGGTCACCACCGAAACGGATCTGGCCAACGGGAAACTCCTCTTCGAGATCGACCTCAAGAGCCACTACCGGTTGACCGGAACGGCCTCCGTCAAGGCCCAGCTGCGCGCCAAGAGCGGCAAGACCCTCTCCTGCGACGTTTCGGGTTCTCCCGTTGCCAAAGGCGTGTTCGACCTGAACGCGCTGCCCGCCGGGGACTGCACGCTGGTTTTTTCCTTCCTTGACAAAAACGGCGCGGAACTGCTGAAAACGGAACGGTACTACAACCACATCGGCCGCCCCAAGTGGCTGACCGAGAAGCCCGGGGCCAACGCGGGCGTCCTGCCGCCCTACACCCCGATCCGGAGAAAAGGGAACGTCTTCTCCGTCATCGGGCGGGACCACGTTTTCGGCAGGAACCTGCTGCCCGACGAGATCGTTTCCGCCGGGGTGAAGCTCTTTGCCGCGCCCCCCGTGCTCAAGGGGAAGATCGACGGCAAGCCCGTGGAATTCCGGAACTTCAAGTTCGAGACCGTCAAGGCCGCGGACGACGCCGTCGACTTCACCTTCACCGCCCGCGCCGGCGGACTGGGTCTGAAAGGCACTTTGCGCATGGAGTTCGACGGCTTCCTCTGGTACACCCTCGAACCGGAGCGGAAAAACGCCGTTCTGAACGAACTTTTCCTCGAGATGGAGATGCCGCCCGAAGTCGCCGCCTTCTACAACGCCCACTTCTTCTCCCGCGAGAACTACGTGGGCAAAGTCGCGCTGCCTCTTGACATCCGGCAGATCCCCTCGGTCTGGGTCGGCAACACCGACGCGGGTCTCACCATGGTGACGGAGTCCTTCCAGTACTGGAACAACGCCGACCCCATGAAGGCCTTTCGGCTCTTCGAGCGCGGCGGGAACACCGTGTGGCAGGTGCGCTTCATCGACAGGAACACGGATCTCGCCCGGCGGCCGGTGAAGCTGGAGTTCGGCTTCGAGGCCAACCCCGTGAAGCCCCTGCCGGAAGACTTCCGCAGCTGGCGGGTCCACGCCCACAAGCCCGCCAACATCTCCCATCCGTCGCAGGTGCGGCGGGACATCCGCAAATATCCCGGCTACCTCGGCGGCTTCACGCCGGAATTCGTCTCGATGCAGGCTTTTCGCGATGAGGTGAAGCGCTTCCGCGACAAGGGGATGGAGCTTTCGCTCTACTTGAACCCCACCCTCACCAGCTCTGACACCACGGAGTACGGGATCTTCCGCCGCCAGTGGCGCAATCCCTACAACGTCTATCCCCAGTGCCCGGCCTCCACGCTCTCGGACCTCACCATATGGCAGGTGGACCGTCTGATCCGCGAGGCCGGTCTGCGGGTGGTCTACGTGGACAGCCTCGGGGCCGTCAACTGCGCCAACCCGCTCCACGGCTGCGGCTACATCGACGAGACGGGGGCGCAGAAGCTCACGTGGCCCGTCCGCGCCGTCCGGGAGTACATGCGGCGGCTCTACGCCCTGCTGCACGCCCCCGGCACCGACCGCAAGACCAACTTCCTCTGGGCGCACATGTCCGCGCGGACCTGCGCCCCCATCAACGCCTTCGTGGATTTCCAGGCCTCCGGCGAAGAATTGGAGACCGTCATCGCGGAAAATCAGAACTATCTGGAGCTGTATCCGCTGGACGCGTACCAGTGCTACTATCTCAACTCCTCCGGCGTCGTGCCCATGCTTCTGCCCAATCTGGGGCGCGTCGGCTCCCCCAAGGCCCGCTGGCAGAGCCGGTACAACGATCAGATCATGGCGCTGGTCCTGCTCCACGACTCCCTGCTCTGGGTCTGCTGGTGCCACACGGACTACATCCTCAAATTCTACAAGATCCTCGACGACTTCGGCTACAAGGATCCCCGCCTCGAATTCCACTCCTACCGGAAGCAGAAGGCGATCTCCTCGCCCGACAAGGACGTTTTCATCAGTTATTACAAGCTGGAGGACCGGGTCATGGCGGTCGTCGTCAACCGGTGTCCCAGGGCCCGCACCGTCACGGTCGACATCGACTGGAAGGCGCTGGGTCTCCCCGCCGGCGCGCCCCTCAAGGACGCCCGCACGGGCAAGGCGCTTCCCGCCGGAAGCTCCCTGCGTCTTGACATCCCCGACTACAATTTCGCGCTGATCCAAATCGGCCGATAGTTTTCATAAGGAAAAGAAAAATGCGTTACGGTTACTTCAAGCACTGGCTCCAGCCCCCCTACCGCTTCGTGGACTTCATGAAGGGCGAGGGCTTCGACCTCGAACAGATCGACTACTCCCTGCCGGACTATCTCGAAAAGTACGACGCGGTCATCGTCGAGCAGAACGGCTTCAACGACTACATCGAAAACGACGAGCCCTACATCGCCGACTGGGTGAAGCGGGGAGGGATCCTGCTCTTCATGCATCAGGACTACCAGCGCTGGGCGCCGTACTTCCTGCCTTCCGAGGTGGGGTACACCCAGCTCATCCACCGCCACGTCCCCACGGTGCGCGTTTCGAAGAACTCCCCCGTCTACATGTGCTACATGATGCCGTGGATCGAGGAAAAGGGCAGGGCCCTCTTCAACGTGCCCGAAAAGATCACCCCCGACGAGATGCTGGACTGGCACGTGCCCTCCAACAGTTTCCGCATCGTGCGCTTCAACGAGAAGGAGGAGCCGCCGGAGGTCCTGCGCACGGCGGCCCAGTCCTGCTTCCTGGCGGGGGAGGGGTGGGACATCCTCGGCTCCTACATGGATCCCGCCGTCCGGGACGGCGCGCTCATCCTGCGGGCGAAGTACGGCAGGGGGATGTACTTCATCAATCAGCTGCTGTTCCCCGAGGTGGAGCCCGCTCCCGGCGACCGGTGCATCGCCTTCTGGAAAAAGTATCTCCGCAACCTCGACGCCTATATGGCGCGCTTCAAGGCCGGGACTCCCGAGCCCGCCGTCCCCGCGCCGGGCCCCATGGCGGAGAAGAAAAACTACAAGCTGGCCATCCACATGCACTCCCTGGACTGGTACGGGTGCGATTCCGCCCCCGGGACCATCAACGCCATGATGCGCTACATGGGTTTCGACATCTGCGCGCTGGCGGTGAAGGACGTGGGCCCCTACGCCGGGAAGCTGGATCCCGCCAAGTACTCCGACGACAAGGTCCTCTTCCTCGACGGGCAGGAGTACCATCCCTTCAACTGGAAAGACAAGTACGATGCCCGCAGCCACAACACCTATCACATGCTGCCCATCGGCATCGATCCCGACGCCTACACAGGGGAGTTCACCCGCAGTCTCTACGGCGACGAGGAGGTGAAACGCTACCTCGAACGGGCGATCAGGTACGTCCATGACAAGCACGGCGCGGTCTGCGCCACCCATCCGCAGGAGATCGAGTACTGGATGGACTACGATTTCGACGCCGCGGATCACGAGCCCCTGCTGCCGCTCTCGGGCGGCCCCATCGAAAAGTTCTGGCTCCGGGGCGGGCGCGTCGCCGTCATGAACTCCGTGGACCTTTTCGGATTCCGCCGGATTTTGGACAATCCCGCCGTCAATTTCGTCTATCTGCAGGGCGAAAAGCCCTGCCGCGACAGTGTTGTGCGGGCCATCCGCGCCCACAACGTCATCGCGGCGGCCTTCTTCGACGAGGCGGACGTGACCCTCGGCGGACACCTCCCCGGCGACGAGATCCCCCGGGCCGGGGTTGCCGGGGCGGTTCTTCATGTGTCCGCCCGCATTTCCTCGGGCGTCATCGGCGAAGTCCGGGTGTACGCCGGGGAGCGCGTCGTTCACCGCTGCGCCCCCGGCACGGCCGAATTCTCGCTCGACATCCCGCTGTCCGACGTCGGCGACGCCCCCTTCGTTCGCGTGGAGGCTCAGGGCGACGAGCCGAAAAAACTCATGGCCTCCACCCCCTTCTTCCTCAAGTAGGGGCTTGGAACGATGGAACGGCTGAGGTCGGAGCTCGAGGATGTCCTCGCCGCCGGGGGCGGCGTTTCCCCGCAGCTGAACGCCTTCGCCCCCTCGTTCCTTTACGGCACAAGTCCGCTGGGCCGCTCCTTCGACGCCGCCGGAAGCGAGGCTTTTCCGGGCGGCACGCTGTACCGTCTGCATCAGACGTCGCCGGACGGGGCGATCCGTTACACGCTGAACCTCAAGCTCTACGCGGATTTCCCCGTGGCCGAGTGGCTGCCGGAACTGGAGAATATCGGCGACCGCGACTCCTTGCACATCAGCGATTTCCAGTCGCTTTCGGCGGTGTTCCCGGTGGAGCCGTGCGAGTTCGTCCGGCTCCAGCGGAATCTGGGCTCCCGGGCGCGGCACGACGATTACATGCCCGAGGAGGTGCTCCTCGGCTCCCGGATCCGTCCGGAGCTGGTCATGGCCTGCACTCAGGGGCGCTCCTCCGCGGACTACCTGCCGTTTTTCGGTCTCCGGCTGGACGGCAAATTTTTCTATCAGTGTGCGGTCGGCTGGAGCGGCGCGTGGCGCTGTTCCTTCGACTTCGTCGAGACCGGACTGCGTGTCCGGTGCGGGCTCGGGGAGACGGATTTCATCCTGCATCCCGGCGAAAAGGTGCGGCAGCCCTCTTTTTTCCTCGTGAAGCACGCGCCCGACTGCGACGCCGACGACGCGCAGAACCTTTTCCGCCGCTTCATGCTGGAGCATCATTCGCCGCGTGACAGCCGGGGGAACGTGATCCCCTTGCCCTTCAGCTTCGCCTGCGGCGGGGCCGCGCCCGGCCCCATGCTGCTGGAACTCCTGGAGACGATCCGCCGCGAAAAAATGCCCTTCGAACTCCTGTGGATGGACGCCGGCTGGTACGGCGAGGACCGGGATCCCGGGCCGCTCTCAGCCCGGCGCGCCGAAGTCGGCATGATCAACGACACCCTCGGCGACTGGCACGCGGGCCGGGGCGACTGGCGGGTCGACCGGCGGATCCATCCCGATGGTCTGCGGCCCTACGCCGACGCCGCTGCCCGGTGCGGCATGAAGTTCATGCTGTGGTTCGAGATCGAACGCGCCGAAAGCGGTGTCCCCGTCGCGAAGGCCCATTCCGAGTGGTTCCTCGCCCGGCCCGATCTTCCGGAGGCGCTTCTGCTGGATCTGCGGCTGCCGGAGGCCCGCGCGTGGGCGCTGGAGCAGATCCGTGCCCGGATCGCGGAGGACGGCGTCTCCATGGTCCGCATCGACTTCAATTTCGATCCCGTCCCCGCGTGGCGCCGAGCCGATGCGCCCGACCGGATCGGCCTTGCCGAGACGCAGTACATCACCGGTCTCTACGAACTCTGGGACGGGATCCGCGCCCTGCTGCCCGACGCGGCCGTCGACAATTGCGCCAGCGGCGGGCGGCGCCTCGACTTCGAAGCGCTGAGCCGCAGTTTCCCCATGTGGCGGGTCGACGGGCGGCATACGCTCGAATCCTATCAGCTGCAGGTCTCCGAGCTCTCGAAATGGGTCCCGCTTCACTCGGCCGGGCTCTGCGGCGTGCCGATGGAGCCCGGAGACGACTGCACCGTGCTGAGTTTGTGCGGAAGTCCCCCGCAGATCTCCTGTTTCCCCGACCAGCTGGCCCGAAATCCCGCCTGGATCCGCCGGATCGGCGCGGACGTCCTCAAAATGCGCCCCCTCTTTATGGGGGACCTCTATCACCTGACGGATCACGTCTGGGACAAGCGGGCCTTCCACGCGCTGGAGTGCCTCTCTTACGACCGCACTTGCGGTCTGGTGCTGGCCTTCCGCCGCGCCCTGACGGCCGGAAACCGCCTCGCCCTCCGCCTGCGGGGCATCGACCGTGAGGCGGACTACGAAGTTTCTCCCCGCGACGGGGAGCCGGGCATCCTTTCCGGCGAGGAACTTGCGGCCCTGACGCTGGATTTCCCGACGGCCCCCGGTGTCCGCCTCATCTTCTTCAGGAAGGTGTGAGGCTTTCCCGGGGCCCGCGGTATGCAAAAAAAGCGGCCCCCGGAAAGGGACCGCTTTTTTGCCGAACGATGCCGGAAACTTATTTGTTGACCAGAGCTTCCCGCTCGCGCTTGTATTTGGACTTGGTGTTGAGCTTCTGCTTGACGGCGCCGGCTTCCTGGCTCACGGCCTTTTCGGTCTTGGCGGCGGTGGTCTTCACTTGACGCACGGCGGCGTCGGCGCGGCGGTCGATCTCTTTTTTGTTCTGCTTGTAGAACACGCTTGCGGCGGCCGCGACGGCGATGATGATGAAGAGGACGATCAGAAGACGGATCTTCTTGCTCTTCGCCGCGGCGGCTTTGGCGTCGATGACGTTCCCGGCGCTGGCGGCGGCCTGTTTGCCGCGGGCGCAGCACTCCTGAGAACAGTAATCGGCGCCGCCGTCGCGCACCGCGATGCAGGCGGAGCAAAGGGGTTTGCCGCACGCCGCGCAGCGGGTGACGGCTTCGGTATCCGTGTGTTTGAGACAGACTGCCATAACGATTTTCTCCTGTTTTGTTGGAAGGGAACCGCAACTCCGATCCCCGGTCTCCCGCAAAAAACCTGATCCCAAGCGGACTGGAGACGGTCCGGAAAAACGCGCTCCCCCGCTGCGGCGAACAAAAAATGGTGCACCCGGCGAGATTCGAACTCACGACCTCTTGCTCCGGAGGCAAGCGCTCTATCCAGCTGAGCTACGGGTGCGGCCGCTGTTACTTCCTTTAATATACTTTTCTCCCGGGGAAAATGCAAGCGGAACTTCGCCTTTTTCCCCGGGATGAGGTCACTTTTTGAGGGACTTGAGGATCAGCCCCGCCGCCTTTTTGCCCGACATGAGCATGCCGCCGAAGATGGGACCCATGCGGTAGCCGCCCATGACGTTGTTGGCGCTCATGCCGCAGGCGAAGAGACCGGGATAGTACTCGCGGGTGTTCTTGACGGTGGATTCTTCGCCGCTTTCGACCCACATGGGGCGCTCGCCCTCGATCTTGCCCGTGGGGGTGTCGAGGGTGATCTTGGCCTTCTCGGTGGCCAGATGCATGATCTCGCTGGGGTGGCCCGTGCCGTCGAGGACGCATTCGGCGATGACGGTCAGGGGATCGACGTGCATGCCCAGACGCTCCACGGGCGTCCAGTTGATGACAAGGCCGTTGACCTTCTTGTCCTTGAAGACGATGTCCTCGACGCTCACGCTGTTGAAGATCTTGGCTCCGGCCTTCACGGCGCCGAAGATGAGGCCGCTTGCCATTTCCACGGAGTCCAGCGTGTGATAGCCGGGGGCGTCCGCCAGAGGCGCGTGACGGATCCCGAAATCGTCGAGGATGGGCAGCGCGTCGTCCTGGACGACCACTTCGTTGAAGAGCATGCCGCCGCCCCAGGTGCCGCCGCCGGGAGCCAGTTTCCGTTCGAAGATGGCGACTTTGACGCCGGCCTCGGCCAGATACCGGGCCGCGACGAGCGCGCTGGGGCCGCCGCCCACGATGGCGGTATCGACCTCGAGATAGGAGAGCATTTTCTGGGTGAACGTACTGACGATCGCCCGCGAGATGACGTTTTCGAGAGACATGATTCCATTCCTTTTTTTTATCGGTCTGCGGGGCGGGGAGGTGGAAATGTCGATCCGCGATCCCTACGCCGGCATTACCCGGATCAGGTCAAAGGGTATGTCTTCAGACGGCACTGCCAAAAGTCCCGTCGCGTCTTTTTGTGTCTCGCAAAAGCCCAAACGGGGGGCATTTTCGGGTGTTGCCGCTTCGGGCAGCACCCTCAAATTACCCCGTCTGTCTTTTTTGCGATCCGTCAAAAATTCATCGACGCTGCTTTTGGCAGTGTCGTCTTCTCAGACCGCGGACGTCTTTTCCCGCGGCCACCCCCCTTGATTCGGCTATAAAATAGCCGTCCGGTCCCGATTTTTCAAGACCGGACGGCGGGATCGTGCGCGGAATTTTTATTTCTTTTCGCTGACGAAGTAGGTTTTGAGCGGCGGGAAGCCGTTGAACTCCACCGAGGCGTAGCTCGTCGTGTAGGCCCCGCAGGTGAACCAGTACACCCGGTCGCCGGGCTTGATGTAGGCGGGCAGGGGATTGCGGAAATACTCGTACATCACGTCCTGGCTGTCGCACGTGGGCCCGGCGATGATGAAGTCCTCGCAGGGCTCGCCCCGGGCCTCGCTGTACAGGGGGTACTTGATGCTTTCGTCCCAGGTCTCGGTGAGGCCGTTGAACTTGCCCACGTCCAGATAGAGCCAGCGGTCCACGCCGGTGGAGGACTTCTGGCTGATGAGGACGACTTCGCTCACCAGCACGCCCGAATTGCCCACGAGGGAGCGGCCGGGTTCGAGGATGATCTCCGGCAGATCTTCGCCGAAGTCTTCTTTAAGGTAGCGCGTTATCTCTTCGGCGTAGACGGTCATGTCGTTGGTCTTGCTGATGTAGTCCGCGGGGAAGCCGCCGCCCATGTTGATGAGCTTGAGCTTGATGCCCTCGTCGGCCAGATAGTCGCAGATGTAGCGGACCTTGGCGATGGCGGAGTCCCACGCGCCGATCTCCCGCTGCTGGGAACCCACGTGGAAGGAGACGCCGTAGGGCTGAAGTCCCAGCTCCCGCGAGAGCATGATGAGATCGATGGCCATGTCGGGATGGCAGCCGAACTTGCGCGACAGGGGCCAGTCGGCGGTCTCGCTGCCCTCGGTGAGGATGCGGCAGAAGACTTTCGAACCGGGGGCCTCCCGGGCGATGTTGCGCAGATCGTACTCGCTGTCGGTGGCGAAGAGCCGGATGCCCTTCTCGTAGCAGTAGCGGATGTCGGCGGCCTTTTTGATGGTGTTGCCGTAGCTGAGCCGGTCGGGGGTGACGCCGAGGGAGAGGAGTTTGTCCATCTCGTACCGCGAGGCGATGTCGAAGTTGGCTCCCAGATCCCGCAGAACCTCCAGCACCTCCTTCGCCGGATTGGACTTCACGGCGAAATAGACCTTGGCGAAGGGGAAAAACTTCACCAGATCCAGATAGTTCTTCCGGACGATGTCCAGATTGACCAGCAGAAAGGGCGTCTCATGTTTTTTCGCCTCGGCGTGGAACAATTGCCACTCGGACGGCGTGTAGTAATCAGAAATGTCGATCCGCATGTCTCAACCTTCTTCTTTTCAACTTTTCCGACTCTTACTTCGATCCCCGATCATCCAAAGATCGGTAAAGGTTAAAAATATACCCGATCTCCGGGATTGCAAATGCTTTTCCGGAAAAAATCCCTTTTTTTCCGCATTTTTCCGACATTCTGCCGTTTATATCGCGGCGAGAGAGGTGCTCCACTCGTTGCCGACGCTGCCGTAGTAGTGCCACTCGAGGGTGTCGGCGGCACGGACGAGCTGGGCGCCCAGATCGCCCGCGGCCGTGCGGATCCTGAGATCGTCTTTGCCGTCGCCGTCGAAGTCGGCGATCTGCTCCACGGTCACGTTCCCCAGATCGCCGAGGCCGAACCAGCTCTTGACGCTGCCGTTCTGAGCCAGCCATGCGCCGTAGTAAGTGCCTTTCTGCAGCAGCACGTCGTCGACGCCGTCGCCGTCGAAGTCGCCGCATCCCACGATGGCGAAGCCCGCCGGAAGGGTATCCAAGTTCGCCCAGACCATGGTGCCGTCAGACTGCGTGAGCCAGCTTCCGGCGAAGCCCGCATCGTGCTTGAGCACCACGTCGTCCCGCCCGTCGCCGTTGAGGTCGCCCACCGCGGTGATTTTCCACTCGTCTCCGAGGCTCTGGAAGTAGTTCCAGCCCGTTTTCCCTCCGCCGGTGAAGAAACACCCCACCGCGCCGTTGACGTTGCGCAGCAGCAGATCCGTCTGGCCGTTGCCGTTGAAGTCGCCGAGGCCGAGGATCTGCGTGGCGTCGTCGAACTGGGAGACGGTCTCCCAGCCCGTGACGTGGCCGGAGTTGTCGGTGACCCACGCCCCGATGACGTTGTCGGCGCTCTTCACGTAAACATCATTGGTCGCTTTTCCGGCCGCCGTGATGCCGGTGCCGAAGATCTCCCAGCCCGGATTGCGCTGACTCAAGTCGCCCCACGCGGCGGTCTGGTCGCTCTGGATGAGCCACGCTCCCGTCGCGCCCTCCGCGCCGTGGTTCTTCTGCGTGATGGACATGATGACATCCGCCCGGCCATCGGCGTTGAGGTCGCCCGCGGTGTTGCCCACGGCGTCGCCGGAGACAGTCAGCTGCAGTTCGCCGCCGGTCCGGGTCAGGGCGTACAGTTTCCCGTTGAGCGTGGCATTCCCGCCGGTGGCGAGGCTCGAACTGGTGCCGGCCGTGTTGCGGATGGTGACGGTCCTGTCGAAAGTCGAAGCGCCTTCCGCAAGGACGTAGGTGCCGTTGGCCTGATTCACCTTGACCGTGATCGTGCAGTCCGGCGTGCCGATGATCTGCGAGAAGTCGTTGACGAGCGCCGGATCCGCCGTTGTGCGGTTCGTCAGGTCGAAACGGATCTCCGCGGCGTTGACCGCAAAGACGGCCGCGCCGTCCACGACCTGGAGACCGCACAGCATGCCGCCGCTTGAGATCGTCATCGTGCCGCCCTTGGACACGGTGGCGAAGCAGGCGGAGCCGCCGTCGAACACCGTCATCTTTCCGTCCTTGCGGACCGTGGCCGAAGTCGCCGTCACGCCGGAGTGCACCGTGGTCGAGTCGTAGATGTCGATATCGGCGAAGCTGTTGCTGACGAAGGTCACGTCCGCGCCGTTCTCAATGAAGACCTCGCCGCCGTTTTCCACGATCTGCCGCGCGGAGCCGCCGCTGTAAACGGCCATTTTCGCGGAGGGGCCGACAGTGACCTGGGTCGCTGTGGTGCCGCCGTGCACCGTGGCGGACTGCCAGAGGGCCAGTTCCACATTGCCGAAACTGTTGGCGGAGAAGGTCGCGATGCCGCCGGCATCGACCTCGACGCAGCCGCCGTTTTCTTTGATCCCGACGGCCGTGCCGCCGTTCTCCACGGTGAGGGCACAGCCCACATCGACGCCCAGACCGGAAGCCGACGCGGCCGAGATCTGGAATGCGGAGCCGGCGCTCGTTCCCTGAACGAGTGTGTTCGGCGCGACGACCAGCGCCATGGAGGCGCCCGCCGACGCAACGAGCGACGTCGCCGTCCCGCCGCTGGAGACGGTGAGTTTCCCGTCGGAAGCGAAACTCGCGGATGAGAGGACGCCGCTGTCGTATACGTACACGTACACGGAGGCGGCGACATCCGTGGTGTTGGCCGTTCCGCCGGAAGAGACGAGCAGTTTCCCGTTCACCAACGTCGTGGACTTGAGTTCGCCGCCGTTGCTCACGCCGGCAGTGCCGTGAGAGACGATCGTGCGGGTCGCCAGACCCGAAGTGCCCACGGCCAGAAATCCGGATGTCCTCACCTGAGTTTCATCGGCGCAACCGCCGGTGGCGACCGTCAGCAGCCCGCGTTCCCCGAAACCGTATCCCATCACCGAGACGCCGGAAGCGTATGCGTTGCCGGAGATCCCGATCAGGCCGCCGCTGATCTCGCCGCCCGAAACGACCCCGGCGGAACGGACATTCATCTGTCCGCCGTAGCGGACGATCGTCCCGATCGCGGATCCGCCCCGGACCTCCACGTGGCCGTTGGAACTCACCACCGTGCCGGTCGCCGTGCCGCCGGCGTGGACCGTAAGTTCATAGTTATCCCCCCAGATCACCGTGTTGCCGGCCGTGCCGCCGGAGCTGACCTCCAGGCGGGCGTACGCGCCGTCGGCGTGCGGCGCATCTTTGGGCGTGTAATAAGCCAGCAGCTTGGTGTCCAGCGCGAGGCCGCCGTCCATGACCGTCATGGAGCCGGCCTCCGCCAGGACCGTGCTCACTGCCGTGCCGCCGGCCAGCACCCGGAACGTGCCGCTGTCGCCGACGCCGCCGAGATAAAACGCCGAAGCGCTGCAGAGGCTTCCGTAAACATTGACGTCCACATCGAATCCTGAGATGACGACAGTGCTGGCGACGGCGCCCCGCGACACGTTCAGAGTCCCCTCCGGTCCGATGGTGACCTCGGATACGACCCCTTTGCCGTTGGCGCCGGAACTCACATTCACGACGCCGGCCGCGGCGACGTTGAGATACGACGCCTCACCGCCGTTGACGGCGTTGACCGCCCCGGAAAACACGTTCAGCGAACGGGCCAAGCCCCCGGCGCGGACCTCGATCACGCCGTCGTAATAGGTGCTCCCGCCGAGCAGGACACCGCCGTTGAGCACGACCGCCGATCCGCCCCGGGCGAAAACGCGGCTCGCCGTACAGCTCGCCAGATCCATCGTGCCGCCGGAATTGATGTGGACATCGCGGAGCTCGCCGCCGTTTTGCTTCAGCTTGCCGCCGGACATCACGGTGACATTCGAGACAACGCCGCCCGACTGGGTCATGGTGCCGCCCGCGTAAACGAGGGGATCGAACAGCGTGCCGCCGCTGACCACGATGACCGCGCTCAGCTTGGCGTCCGGAGGGTCGGCATGCCCGACGTGCGCGTCGTACACCCTTCCGCCGCTCACGGTGACCTGAGCCCTGCTGCCCCCGGCGGTCAGACCGAGGGCGGTGCCATCCCTGACGTACATCCTGCCGGAAACTCCCACGACGGTATCGGACGCGACCCCGCCGCTGAGGCAGAAGGAGCCATTCCCGGCGATCAGCGTCCTGCTCATCGTGCCGTTGAGGGTGGTGATGACGCCGCCGGAGCCGATGGTCGCCCAGGCCGTGCCGCCGGACACGATCATGGTGCCGCCGGCGTAAACATTCGTGAGATTGACAAAGGCTTCGCTGCCATGCAAAACCATCGTGTCCGATTGTGTTTGTCAAGTTCTGCAAAATAAAAAGTCAGATATTTTAGTTACTCTCTCCGATTGCCGGGGCGGCTCGACGGGGTTACTCACAGTCGGCGCCCCGCCTCCGACGAGTTGGAGGACCCATTCTCGCCGGGGCGCC
>JAFSTC010000104.1 GCA_017450705.1 Lentisphaeria bacterium
AAAAAAGCGTTTCCCCGCAGCACTCAATCCGAGGAACACGCCAATGCCCTGAAGAATCATGCAAACAGGGAAACGCCGCAACGCTCACGCGCAGCAGCAGTTCCCATTAAGCTCTGATTCTTCAACTTCAACTTGGCGTGTTTTCGGATTGAATCAGCTTAATAAAACCGCTTCGATTTTATGAAAAGCTCTTGTTCAGACTTGTTTGAAACCTCCTTCGTTCAAAACGCAAGATGTTGTCAATATAACGCCTGACCGAAACTTTTGCAAATCGAAAACGGTCTCCCCTTGCATGATTTCAGGAAACATCGGCATGTTCCATTCAGAATATCCGCATGAAATGAGAGAATTCCTCATCCGTAAGCGAAAAAAAAGGAAATTTTTATTCTCCGGACAGTTTTTGCGACAGCCGGAGGCGTTCTTTCAGCAGTCCTTCAAGGACGGACAGCTGCATTTCATTGGGGTATTGCCTTGCGTTTTTCGTAATAAGCGGGATCCGGGCGTCCAATTCGCCCAATCGGGCAAGAGAATCATCAAGAGGAACCGGTTTTGCTGCCGATTTATAGCGTTCCGCCGCTTTTGCCCGTAATTCTGTCGGTGGTTCCGGGTAACGCCGCAACAATGCCTCCAAACGCTGTTCGAAGGTCTGTTCCTGGTGAACTGCGGAAGAGGTATGTCTTTGCTTTTCCAACATCGACCATCCTGCAAAAAGGACTGCGGCAGTCAAAATAAGCATCAAAACTGCAATCAGATACCTCATGCCATGCCTGGGAATCTTTTTCTCCCGGGAAAGTATGTCATGGAACTGCTCCAGAGATATGCGTCCCTCACATGCCGCCCGGCTGGCGGAAATCGAGGTGCGGGCTTCCAGAGGGAGACCTTTCGGCAAACGAGGAAAGTCCGAAGGCTGAAGCCCGGTCAAGGCACAATATGTTACCATTCCGAGCGCGTAAATATCGCTTGTTTCATCAGCCGGACGTTTCCCCTGAAGCACCTCGGCGGGCATAAATGCGGGAGTCCCGATCAACGTGGCGTGTCCAGCTTCGGCAGTCAGCCCGATGTCCCCGAGAACCGGTATGCCGCGAATGAAAAAGATATTCTCCGGCTTGATGTCCCGATGGATCAGCCCTGCCTGATGCAGTGAGGCAATACCGTCAGCCAAGCTCAAAATGATCTCTTTCAGTTCAGATGGTTGGATGCGGGATTCCATTCTTCGAGCCAGCGTATCGGGTTCATAACAGTCCGGATTCCGGCTGTCTGCCGCATCCATGGTGTAGTAGAGCGAACCGTCAGGCGTCCGGTCGATGTGATGGATCTGAATCAGGTTGGGATGACGGCATTCCCGATAACGGATCAACCCGTCCAGTTCACGCTGCTGCTGTTTCCCATGCAGGAGTTTCAGTGCGACTTGCTGATGTGTCAAAGTGTTTCCCGCAAGATAGACAGTCCCGTAGGCTCCCTTGCCGCACTCGGAAAGCAGTTGATAAATGCCGATGACACGAGGTTCAGACATGAAGATCCAGCTCCCCGTCCTGACGATTCAGGTCCGCAATGATCTTCCTCAAATGTTCTTCACAGCGCTGTCTTGCCAGATACACATAGGCGGGTTTGACCTGAAGCAGCTTCGAAATCCGTTCAACAGATTCTCCCTGTATCGCGAAAAGCTCGAAGATCTGATAGGTCTTCGCCTCCACCTTGGTTTTCAGCTCGGATTGTGCCTGCTGCAACAGAAAATTGCGCCATTTCTCCAACAGCAGACGATCCAGCAGTTCATCCGGTGAATTTTCATCCGGACGATCTTCGAGCGTTACTTCCCCCGCCGGACGGCGTTTCCTCAGCAGATCATAGATGCAGCCCTTTATGATTCTGTTGAAGTACGTCCGGAAACGGGCAAGCGAGGCGTCATATTGAAATCCCTCATCCACGCGATGCGAGAACCGGATCATCGTATTTTGGACCAGTTCCTCGCATTCATCCGGAGTCAATCCCTTGAATACGCCAATATCCCTGATGACTGGCTGATAAGCACGGAAAAACGCTGTCCACGCACTTTCATCGTTCGCAGACAGTTGTTTCAGCAAAGTTGTCCGAGTAGTGGGGAACCTCATAGATAATTTTCACCTCGCACAAACACCTAAATTTACAGCGTCAGCTTCAATTTTTCAAGCTGCGAACAGGAAATCATGCAAAGAGTTGCCAGATTTTGCCAAAACCGCTGTCGATGTTTTGACATGCTGTATTTTTTCCCTGTCTGAATTAGTTGCCATATATATGGTGACATTTTTTGATCGTAATGCAGTCATAATATAGGAATGCAATCTGCATTGATCGGATAGGTTTTGTCAACGGTCCTCATGCAGATCGCATCAATTTTCAGTCAGGTAAATTGGTAATGCCTAAACAATAAGAAAGAGAGAGAAAACATGAAAAGAACAACCACAAAAAGCACCTTTCACGATCACCCGATTATGACAGATGAAGTGAGAGGATTGTCATGCGATGTTAAGATCCTCAATGAAATCGAAAGACAGTTCCAATATGCCGAGGACAGCAAAAGCAAGTCCTATTTTATGAGATTCGATGCAAAATTACCCAAATGCTGTACTCATACCGACAATGAATTATTCAGGAAATTCCAGTCCGCATTCATGAAGAACCGATCCCGTCATGGATTGAAACCGCAATATGTAGCAGTCAGGGAACAATCCAGAGAGAAGCATCAGCACTACCATATCGCACTCTGGCTTGACGGGCAGAAGACCCGGAGCATCCACGATCACATCCAAACAGCGGAACGGTTATGGGACCGAACTCTGGGGTTGCCGGAAAGAGAGAATGGATACGGTCTGATCGATGACTGCACCGTAAGCAGAAACGGGGAACGCCAGATCAACGGCGTCATGCTTCGAAAGGACGATCCGAACTATGCGGACAAGAGGAACGACTGTTTCAGGAGAGCCAGCTATCTTGCAAAGACAAACACCAAGGGCAAGGCTCCAAGGGGACAACGGGAACTTTTCTCTTCCAGAATCCCCAAGAAATGACTTGACATTTTGCGATTTTATGATAAATTATATGCAGAACGAGGGAAAATGAGAAAAGCGTTGAATCAACGGCAGGAGAACTTTCTGGCAACTCATCAGGTTTTCAATACCGATGAGTGGGAGCATTGCTGCGCGCTTTCCGGTCATCGCAGCCGCAATCAGCTTGCCAAGCTCTCCCGAAGCAATCGGATACGGAAAATACGCAATCGGCTGTATTCTGTCGTCCCCTTGGGTGTTACGGGTAATTTTACCCCTCCTGCGATACTGACCGCGGCGAAGCTGACTCCCGATGCGGTTCTGGGCTACCGTTCCGCGCTGGCGTTCTACGGTATGTCCCGCAATGTCCACAGCAGTCATACCTTCCTGACCCGGCATCGTATCAAGCCCTGCCGGGTAAACGAGATATCCTTTCAGCCGTGTTCATATCCGCAGACCTTGCAGGAGCAGCCGGATTTCGCCGTGGAAACGCACTCCGTCTGGAACACGCCTGTCCAAGTCGTTTCCAAGGAACGGCTGCTGGTCGACACGCTGGACCGATTGGAACTTTCCGGAGGATGGGAGGAAATCGTCAACGCCTTTGCCGGGGAGGACGCCTTGGATTGGAAAAAAGTGATCCGCTACGTGAAGTTGCTGGCTCATCCTGCGGCAACGGCCCGTCTGGGGTTCATGCTGGAACAGTACAAGGAAACGATGCGGGTTCCTGACAGTGTGTTGGCGAGTCTGGAGAAACTGATCCCGGAAACACCGGAATATTTTTTCCGGTCACGGCGCAAAGGCAGATTCGTCAAGCGCTGGAATCTCTATGTCCCTGATGAGATATTGAAAGCGGATGGAGGACTTGATGGTGAATTTTGACGAAACGGCGATCAACGCAGTACATCAGGAGACCGGATTCGACCAGTTTTATATCGAGAAAGTCCTGCGTCTGCTGGCGATATTGAAGACCTTTTTCTCGCATCCCGTTCTGAAGGACAAGTATGTGCTGAAAGGCGGAACGGCATTGAACCTGTTCTACTTCGATCTGCCGCGGCTTTCCGTGGACATCGATCTGAACTACTTGGGCCTCGATCGGGAAAGCATGCTGAAGGAACGCGGTGAACATGAAGAGATCCTGCGGGGCATTCTGACTGAAGCCGGGTATGAATTGAAGCGGGTCCCCGAGGAACATGCAGGCGGAAAATGGCGCCTGAGATATGAAAGTTTCGCCGGGATCACCCAGAATATCGAATTGGACATCAATTATATGCACAGGGTTGCTCTGATGCCGGTACGCCGCCGAACCTCTTTCCCTCTGGGCGCTTTTTCGGTCAGTGACATTCCCGTGTCGGACATTCATGAACTGGCCGCGGGGAAACTCTGCGCACTCATCGCCCGATGCAAGCCGCGTGATCTCTTCGATGCCTGCCGTCTTCTGAATGACGGTGATCTGGATGCGGCGACTCTGCGCCGGTGCTTCATCGTGTATGCCGCGTTCAACAAAATGGATTTTTCGACCGTAACGGGCTTGGGAGAACTGCCGTTCACCGCCCAGCAGTTCCGGCAGGAACTCATGGAGACACTCTCCGGAGAGGAGAAAAAGGCTTCGCCTGAAGAATATCTCGAGCACCTGCTGGCTTCCTGCCGGGAAAGAATAGGCGCGGTACTGCCTTTTTCGGAAGCGGAACGCACGTTCTTGGACGCGGTCAACCATCGGGGAGAGATCAAGCCCGAACTCCTGAGCGATTCGGAAGAGTGGTGTCGGTGTGTCGCTTCTCATCCGATGCTTCAGTGGAAGGTCCTGAATGTCCGGAAGCATTTCGGACTGTGACTTGACATTTTTCGTCTTTTTGATAGATTTATGCAGAAAACAACCCTTTTTCCCAGAGAGGTTACAGTGTCTCCAAAAAAGCGCTGATTTTCTCCAATTTCCGAGCGGGCATGACTTCGATTTTGCGCAGCAGCTGCCGCCGCAGGTCTTCATCGGTACTGCCGATGGCTTTCACCTCGCTCTTCCCGATGAAATCAGGTAACTTGGAAAGGTATTTTTCCTTGGCTTCGCGGTCGGCATGGGCTTGGTAGTGCTTGGTCATCTCCGGGCTCATGTGCCCGAGAATGGATTGCACCACAGGGAGGGGAATCTGGTAACAGCCCGCCAGATAGGCGAAGGTGTGCCGCAGCGAGTGGACATCCTTGACACTGGTCGCGCGCCCCCGTCCGCGCCCCAGTTTGGTGGTCGTGATCCCCAGGCTCTCCAAAAATGTCTTGACCCGGTACGAAATGCCGCTGGAATTCTTCTCGTACATCGCCGCGTGTTCAGGGAGTATGAACTCCTGCCCGCCTGAGACTGCCTTCTGTTCGTTCAGAAATGCCGCCAGCGGAGGCAGTATCGGGATCTCCAATGCCGCGCCGGTCTTGCGGCGCTTGCGGACGATCCATCGCCCATCCCGGATCTCGTCCCAGCGCAATGTGCAGATATCCCCCTCCGACAATCCGGTGCAGATGCCGATGACGAACAGCGGACGCACAAATGGCGTCAGGTTTTCGCCGATCAGCTTCAGCTCGGCGGGCGTGAAGGCGTCGCGGCTCTCGGAGTCGTTGTCCATCATATCGAAGTCGAAGGGATTATAGAGGATGCCCGCATCCTCCTGCAACTTGGCAAAGACAGATTTGAGGGTCTTGTGGAAAGCGTTGACGGTGCGTCCGGATAACTGCGTCTGCGCGTCGTAGCTGTGCGACACCGCCTTGCCCTGATAGTCACGCTGAAAAGTGACGATGCGGACATACCGCCCCTTCTCGCGCAGTTGGCGGATGTAGGCTTCGGCGTGGCTGCGGGTCACGCGATCCAAATGTTCGACATCCGGGCAGGTATCCGCCATGAAGGCCGCGAAATCGTTCCATTGACTGCGGTTGATCCGCTGTTGCTGCTCGCTCGGCTGTTTGCGGCGCGGCTTGGACATGTAGAGATCGAACGCTCCGGCGATGGTGATCTTGTCTCCCCCCGTCAGCTCCCGCTTGAAATTCTCGACCAGCGCACCGACACTTCTCTGGGCCGACGCCTCTTTGGCAGTATCGCGGAGACGCTTTTCGTATGCAAGAGCCTCCGCTTTGGTCGTACAGCCTTCGCACACGCCCCAGTAGCGCTTGCCGCTTTGCTGAAAATCGTAATGATAGTCGTTTGACCCGCGTTTCCGGACGCTCATCCGAGTCACCTCCTGCATGTTGCTAAAATAACATCAAAGTTGCTCGAATGCAAGTCAAAATCCCGACATTTTCCCGACAAAATGGGTAAAAAAGGCATTTTTCGTGCTTAAGAGCTATTGACTGGGGGTCAAAAGGTCGAGAGTTCGAATCTCTCTATCCCGACCATTTTTTTTGCCCTTTTTCGGAAACATCGCCTCAAAATCTCTCTCGCAAAACAGCGGTGTCGGCGCTGCAAATTTCATTTGCCGCCGCCCCGCTTTTTTGCTTTCGCGCTTCCCAAGCGCGCTTCGCCCTGTCGGGCTGAGAGATTTTGTGAAGCAGTTGCCGCGCGGTCATGCCGCACGGCTCTTCGTCGCTCCGCTCCTCGTCGAATCTCTCTGTTACGACCATGTTTTTGCCCGGAAGGGCAAAAAACATGAAGCCGTCAGGCTTCGCTTCATGCCGCGTCAGGGTCCCTGGTTTTAATCTTTCATCTCTCTCCCTCCTCCTTTTGTCCCTCCGCGGAGGAAGAAAGGGAAAAGGTCGAAGTTTACTTTTGAAGGGGGATTTGTTATTTTCCCTCTGCCCCCCACTGTAACCATTTAACAAAAAAGGGAGATGAAATGAACAAATTCATCGGAGCGCTCACGCTGGCGGGCGTGGGAGTGTATCTCTGGAGCAAAAATCCTCAGGCAACACCGCTGATCCTCGGTCTTCTGACCATCGGAGGCGTCGTTCTGGGCATCTTGGTCTTCCTCGCGCTGGTGTGCTGCGGATTCCAGATGCTGCGTCTTTTCTTCAAAATATGACGAAAGGAAGACTGCCATGGTTCTCTTCGTTGTTGCCTGTGCGGCACTCGGCCTTTTGTGCGTCTGCGCAAATCTGCTGGGAGTCATCGGGAACATCGTTGTCGCCGCGCTGAAATACGCCGTTAGGCCGGTGGTGATATTCATGTTGATCATGTTCGCTGTCTACTGTATGAGCAGATTAGGAGGTGTCTGAAATGAGCATCTCAACGAATCCGTTCGGCGGAGTGCTGGTCACTGGCGCCAACGGGAGTTTCGCCGTTAACGGCGGCGGTTCGCCGGAGGAGATGGAAAAGGCCTGTTTGCGGCCGGGACATCCGTTGACCGCACTGATCCTGACTTCGGAACATCTTGTCCGGTCGCGGAACGCCGCGCTCTTCGCGCAGAAGCATCATATCCCGATCCCGGCGAGTTTCATCACACAGTGCAAAATGAGGCTTCAAAAACTGCCGCTGATCGCCGACCGAGGCGAATCTGTACGGGGGGAAGATCGGTCTCCATCACATCTGTTACGACGCCGTCGATCCGTTTTTTCCGACCATTGAAGACGATGAAAAGATCGGCATCGTGATCGACGGAGAACTGGACAGGGAAAGCGCGGAAAATCTGATGGACTGCCGCCGGATCCTGCTGTGCGGCGGGGCAAAACCGCAGGATGCCGTGCCGTCCGCTCTCCGCCGCAGACGTCTTGCCGTCCATAACACTCCGGAAGAACTGAAAGAGCTGTTCCGGAATTACGGAGGCGAGATCGTCAGGAGATGATATTTTTCAGTATGTTCGTTTGAATTTCTTTCGGGCCGTGCTATTTTAGTCCGCAGCCGGAAAAACAGGGATGTGAAAATGACGTTTGAAGGGAGAAAAAACGTGTACACCATCATCGATCCCACCACCAACGAAGTCATCGCAAACGACACGTCGTACACCAGGATGTACTATCAAGTCATGCGCACTCTCTGCACCGAGGACAACCTCGGGAAGCGTCTGAGCATCTTCAAAAACCGCACTGCGGATGATCCCGGTGAGCTTGTTTATGAACTTATCTCGGTGCAAGATGCAACCGGACGCATCCACCTCAACAACTCGGTCGCCCTGGAGCGTATCCGGCAGCGTCATGAGGAACGCCTGCGAAGGGTTGCGGAGACAGGTGCGGCCAGGCGGGGAAACGCACCCGGGAACGAAGGTCCAAGGCCGTCTGTCCCAAGGGCGGATGATGCGAAAACGAAATTCAAAGAAATGATCGCCCAAGCTCTGAATCGGCAGATCACCCATGCCGAAAATCCATTCTGGATTAAGGATACGCCTTGGAAAGAACCTGAGTATCAGGAAGGTACATATATCCTTCGGGACGATTATGAAGTCGTAAGCCCCTACATCGGAGAGGGGGAATTGAGTATTCGAAAGAATGTTTTGCCCCAACCGTACATCGGCAATCCGGAGGCCCGCGTCTGGCTCCTCCCTCGGAACCCCTCTTACAGCGAAATGGATGTTTACGACATGGTCAGTTGCGGTTACGAAGACAAAGTGGCGGTTTTAAGATCGATCCTCGGACATGATCCTTCCGACGGGGAATTCCGACAATTGCAAGAGCTGTTCATGCGCGATGACAAAACAGATTTGGAGAAACGCGGGGAGCTGATGAAAAAACAGTTGTCTTTTGCATCAACTGATTTTTATGTGCTGGCTCCTGAATTCCATACTATCAAGAAAGAGGTCAACAAGTTCAGGCGCAGAGTACCCCCTTGTTCAGGGTCCTTCGAATGGTGGAATCATTATTTCCTGTCATGTGAAAAATCCATCTGCAGGCTGTCGGGAAACGATCCGGAAAACGAGGAAAAACGCCGGAAAATCCTGGAGAAGTTTTTTGTCTTGGAGTCGTTCCCGTACCATTCCGAAAAATTTGACAAAAGCCTGAATTTTTACCAAGAGGCAGTGTCTAAAGTCAAGCATTACCCCTTTTGGAAAAAAATGATAGAATACGCTCTCCAAGAGGATAAAATTCTGCTTTGCCGGGGAAAAGACATCGCAGGCAGGGTGAGCGAAATCGCCCGGAAAATCGGAAAAGGGGATGCCGACAACAATCAGATTTTTGTCAGTACATCCTCAGGCAGTTTTTACGTGTCGACCGGCAACTTCATTTCCTATGCGGCAGCGAAATCAAAAAATGATTAAGGCGCGTCGAGGGGGAATTTTCAAGTCAAGATCACCGGGGAAACGAGAGAAAACTAACAAAGTTTCTTTTCCGCCGGGAAATCCCGCATGTTCCCGGCGAAGGCAAAACTTCATTTGATTTCGGCGAACAACACAAAAAAGGACTGCTGCCCGCCCCCGCCGGGGGCTTGCAGCAGCCGCGGTTCGATTTCGGGAACGGTCAGTCGACGTAGACCACCGGCTTGATGAGATCCGGCGCTTTGGAGCGCATCATCAGCAGCGCTTCCTCGAGATGTTCGAAGCCGTGATATTTGTGCGTCAGCAGCAGTCCCGGATCGATCCTGCCCGCGGTGACCATCGCCGCGAGTTTTTCGCTGCGGAGCCGTCCTCCGGGCATCAGGCCGCAGTGGATGAATTTGTGGCTCATGCCGCAGCCCCACTCCAGCCGGGGGATCTTCACGAAATCGCCGCTTCCCAGGTAGTTCACCGCGCCGACGATCCCGCCCGGCTTGAGCATGCGGACCGCCTGCTCGAAGGTGTCGACCGTGCCGCCCGCGATACAGACCTTGTCCACGCCCCTGCCGGAGGTGAGGTCCAAAATCTGATCGGCGATGTCGCCGTCCTTGTAGCTCACGAAGGCGCTCGCCCCGTAGGCGGTCGCGACCTCTTTGCACTTGGCGCGGGTACCGACGGCGATGATCCTCGCCGCGCCGCGCAGCGCACAGCCGGCCACTGCCATCAGACCCACCGGACCGATGCCGATCACCGCCACGTCGTCGCCGTACTGGATGTCGGCCAGTTCCGCCGCGTGGAATCCGGTCGGCATCATGTCGCAGACCATCGCGCCGACGCCGGGATCCATGCCCTCGGGCAGCAGCGCAAGGTTGGCGTCGGCTTCGTTGACGTGGAAATATTCGGCGAACACGCCGTCCTTGAAGTTGGAGAATTTCCAGCCCGCGAGCATGCCGGTCGAATGCATGGCAAAGCCGCGCTGGGAGTTGATGTCGCCCCAGTCGGGCGTGATGGCCGAGACGATCACCCGGTCGCCCGGTTTGAACTCCCTGACCAGCGAACCGACCTCATCAACGATCCCGCAGGCCTCGTGGCCGAGGATCATGTCGGTGCGTTCGCCGAGCGCGCCCTCCCAGACGGTATGAACGTCCGAGGTGCACGGTGCGAGTGCGATGGGGCGGACGATCGCATCGAGCGGACCGCAGGCGGGCCGGGCCTTCTCGATCCAGCCGGTCTTCCCGATGCCGAGCATTGCAAATCCCTTCATTTCTCTTCCTCCTGTAAAGGGGCCGTGATTGAAAATCCTGTTCGGACTGTCGCTATGGATCATTGATATAGCATAACGGCTCCGGCGGAAAAAATCAAGTCGTTTCCGGCGATTCGGGAGGATTTTTTTCGCGCCCTTTGCCGCCCGGCGACGGCAAAAGGCGGGAGAAGTCCCCGAAATCAGAGGTGCACGACCTCTAATTGCGGAAAATGGGCCTTGAAATGCTCCGCCAAAAGTCTGCGGTGACACATTTCCGCGGTCGGCTCCGCGCAGAGGAGAGCGCAATTTTCCAAGTCCTCCGCTTTCACATTTCTGATGATTTTTCTTGAATCGATCATTCTGTTGAACTCAACGACATACTGACTCCAAGAAAATTTCCCCTCCTTGCAACCGTCAAGCAGCCACGGCTCGGGGGCCCAATCCATCTTGTGCTCATAACCGATACCGATCAAACTCAAAAGGAAGGGAAGATCCCTCTTGTGCGTGTAAAAGCAGCAGCTGTTCGCATTCTTCAAACGAACGTCAGGGACCTTGCGGACGTCGTTCTTTTTCAGAATGTTGAAGAGTTCCTCCGCGGAATTTTTGCTGCAGCCAATGGTGAAAAGCTTCATATCCCCATCCCTTTTTTTTGTTTTTTTTCCGGCTTCCCTGCCGGCTTGTGCAAAAGTCTATACGCGTGAAAAAATTTTTGCGTCATCCCCCGACGGTCGCCGGTGCCCCGCCGCCCCGGAGGCGAAAAAATCGGCGTTCTGCTTGAAAAAAGGCGCTTCCGGTGTATGTTATTGCCGTGCCATTTGCGAGCGAAAGGATATTGCTTTATGGAAAAACTCATGCTGGGGATCCCCAAGGGAAGTCTGGAAGAGGCCACCGTGGACCTTTTTGCCAAGGCCGGGTTCAAGATTCAGATCAGTTCCCGGTCCTACTATCCCACCATCGACGATCCGGAGATCGAATGCCTGCTGATCCGGGCGCAGGAGATGTCCCGTTACGTCGAAGAGGGCATCATCGACTGCGGTCTCACCGGATACGACTGGATCCGCGAGAACGGTTCCGACGTTTACGAGGCCGCCGAGCTGGTCTACGGCAAGGTGGGGACCTCGCCCCTGCGCTGGGTGCTGGCCGTGCCCAACGACTCCCCCATCCAGTGCGCCAAGGACCTTGAGGGCAAGCGCATCGCCACCGAGGCCGTGGGCATGACCCACCGCTACCTCGAAGCCAACGGCGTCAAGGCCCATGTGGAGTTCTCCTGGGGTGCCACCGAGGTGAAGCCGCCGCGGCTGGCCGACGCCATCGTCGAGATCACGGAAACGGGGTCCTCCCTCCGGGCCAACAACCTGCGGATCGTGGACACGCTGTGCATCTCCACCACCCGCTTCATCGCCAACCACGATGCCATGAAGTCCGAGTTCAAGCGGCACAAGATCGAGAACCTGGCCATGCTCCTCAAGGGCGTCATGCTGGCCAAGGGCAAGTGCGGCCTCATGCTCAACGCCCGCAAGGCGGATCTCGAGGCCATTCTGAAATTGCTTCCCGCGCTGGAAAAGCCGACGGTCTCGCCCCTGTCGGATCCCGAATGGGTGGCGGTGAACACCATCGTCTCCGAAGTCGCGGGCAGAGAGCTCATTCCCGAACTCAAACGCGCCGGAGCCTGCGGCATCGTCGAGTTCCCCCTCAACAAGATCATCGAGTAACGCTCTTTCGAGGAAAAGAAAATGCTGAAACTGGATTTTGCCAAGTGCGGCGGCCTCATCCCCGCCATCGCCCAGGACTGGAAGACCAACGAAGTGCTCATGCTGGCCTACATCAACGAAGAGGCTTGGAACGAGACCCTCAAAACCGGCCACGGGGTCTATTTCTCCCGCTCCCGTCAGAAACTCTGGCACAAGGGCGAAAGCTCCGGCAACGTGCAGATCGTCCACGAGATCCTCGTGGACTGCGACGAGGATACGGTGGTCTTCAAAGTCGAGCAGATCGGCGGCGCCGCCTGCCACACGGGCCACGCCAGCTGTTTCTTCCGCCGCCTCAACGCCGACGGCTCCGTGACCGAACTGGGCGAAAAACTCTTCGATCCCGAAAAAGTTTACGGTCCCGGGCACAAATGATCCGCCGCGGCTGAACGGGCGGAGTTTTTTGCATTGTTCCAGCACGGGGCGGCGTGCGAAACCGCCCCCGAAATGCATCGCTTTTTTTGAAAAGGGATGGGGGCCCGGGGGAAGGGGAAAACTTTTTTTCACGCGAAAAATAGTTTTCCCCTTCCTCCGGAACGGCCGTCCCTGCCGCAAAAGGAGGAGAAGGATGTTCGGTTTTTACAGGGTCGCCGCCGTCGTGCCGCAGTTGCGGGTCGCGGATGTCGGGTTCAACACGGAGCGGATCGTGGAATTGATCCGGAGGGGTGTCGAAAAGGGTTCTTCCGTCATTCTTTTTCCCGAACTGTGCCTCACGGGATACACCTGCGGGGATCTGTTTTTCCAGTCGTCCCTTCTCGACCGGAGCGAGGCGGCTTTGGGGAAGATCGCGGCGGCCTGCGCGGGGACGGAGACCGTCGTCGCCGTCGGCGCGCCGGTCCGTTTCAGGGGGCGGGTCTTCAATGCCGCGGTGGTGCTGCAGAACGGCGCCATTCGGGGGATCGTCCCCAAGGTCACGCTGCCGAATTACCGGGAGTTTTACGAGAAGCGCCACTTTTCCAGCGGCTGGAACATTTCGGGCTGCTGCGTCGACCTTGCCGGGGCCGCCGCTGTTCCCTTCGGACCGGATCTGCTTTTCGCTGCCAACGGCGAGCTTGTCATCGGCGTCGAACTTTGCGAGGACCTGTGGAGCGTCATTCCGCCCAGCAGCCGTCAGGCGCTGGCCGGGGCGACGCTGCTGCTCAGTTTGTCGGCCAGCAATGAACTGGTGGGCAAGGCGGACTACCGCCGCGGTCTCGTGGCGCAGCAGAGCGCGCGGTGCGTCGCCGCCTACGCCTACGCCTCGGCGGGGTGCGGGGAGTCGACCACCGACACGGTTTACGGCGGCCACTGTCTGATCGCGGAGAACGGTTCCATTCTGCTGGATTCTCCCCGGTTCGACGAGGAGAGCCGTCTCTATTGCGCCGACGTCGATCTTGCCCGGATCACGGGGACGCGCTATGCGGAGTCCTCCTTCCGGGACGATGCGGAAAAGACCTCTCCGTCCTTCCGGACGGTCGCCCTGGAGCCCGTCGCGGGACCGGAGGAGCCGGAGCGGATCTATTCCCGCCATCCCTTCGTTCCCGGGGAGGCGTCGGAGAAGGAGAGCCGCTGTGAGGAGATCATCTCCATCCAGGCCTGCGGACTGGCCCGGCGTCTGCGGCACACCGGCTGCCGCAGCGCGGTCATCGGCGTTTCGGGGGGACTGGACTCCACGCTGGCTCTGCTGGTGACCGTGAAAGCCATGGCTCTTGCGGGAAAATCGCCCGCCGACGTCGCGGCCGTCACCATGCCCGGTTTCGGCACGACGCCGCGGACGCTTGGAAACGCCCGCAGGCTCTGCCGGGAGCTGGGGGTCACGCTGCTCGAGATCGACATCACGGAGGCCTGCATGGAGCATTTCCGCGCCATCGGTCACGATCCCGAAAAGCGCGATGTGGTCTACGAGAACGCCCAGGCCCGGGAGCGGACCCAGATCCTGATGGACGTGGCCAACCAGAGGGAGGGGATCGTGGTCGGCACGGGGGATCTCTCCGAGATCGCCATGGGCTACTGCACGTACAATGCCGATCACATGTCCATGTACGCGGTGAACAGCGGGGTGCCCAAGACGCTGGTGCGTCATCTGATCGCGTGGCTGAGCGACCGTTATTCCCCCGCCGTCAAGGAGATACTCGACGACATCTCCCGCACGCCCGTGAGTCCCGAACTTCTCCCGGCCGCGGCGGACGGCTCCATCACACAGAGGACGGAGGAGATCCTGGCGCCCTACGAGATCCTCGATTTCTTTTTGTACCATTTCGTGAAGTACGGGGCCCCGCCCGAGAAACTGCTGTTTCTGGCCTCCCGGACCTTCGGGGAATACCCGGAGGAGGATCTGGAAAAGTTTCTGAGGAAGTTCCTGCGGCGTTTCTTCAGTCAGCAGTTCAAGCGCAGCTGCATGCCGGACGGGCCCAAGGTCGGCGGCATCAGCCTCTCCCCGCGGGCGGACTGGCGGATGCCCTCCGACTGCGGCCCATGGGTGTGATACGGGGAGAATTTTTTTTCGAAAATTTTTTCAGACTGACGTCATTTGTCAGTTTCCCGGCGTATATTGGGGGAAAAACAGGTCACCGGGAGGAAAAAATGGGATTGCTCGATTTTCTGATGATGGTCCTCGTGGGGGGCGCCCTGACGGATCGGAGGGAACGCTTCGGAGAGACCGACCCCGCCGATGACGGCGAGGCCTTTTTCGACGACGGGTACGACGATTACGTTGGCGACGGGCTGGACGGAACGGACGATTGCGTGGGCGATGGATTGGACGGTTCGTACGATGACGATTACGACGATTACGATGACGAGTGACAGGCGTATTTTGAAGACCGTTTTCGCGTTTTTTCTGACCGTCTGCGCGGTCCTGCCGGCGGTCTGCGCGGAGTGCTTTTCTCTGGACGCCGGAGCGTCGAAGAAAATATTTTACTTTTCCGAACACGCCGTCGAAGCGGGGAGTCGAAATGTCGAATATGCTGTCGTCTGGATCCACGGCAACCGGGGCGGCTCGCAGGATCCGGCGGTCCTCCTCAGGCGGCGGCTGGCCGCCCTGCCGGACGGGAGAAAAGTCCTTTGCATCGCGCCCGCTTTCAACACGACTCCGGCGTTGAAAAATCCCGCCATGAAGGCGGCGGCCCTGCTGTGGGACAAGGAGAACTGGCGGGGCGGCGGCGCTTCCTCCAACGGAGAAGGGATCAGCTCCTTTGCCGTCGTCGATCTGTTGTGCCGTCAGCTGGCCGACGGGAAAAAATATCCCCGGCTGCGGCACATATTGATCGCCGGTTTCTCCGCGGGAGGGCAGTTCGTCGGCCGTTACGCCGCCGTGGGCCGTTTGCCGGAAAGGGAGGGCATCCGTTACGCCTTTGCCGTCGGAGCGCCGTCCTCTTATCTTTACATCGACGGACGGCGGTTTTGCAAGGGGCGCTTTCAGGTCCCCGGCAAACCCGTAAAAAATTTCAACCGCTGGCGGAAGGGACTGGAGGATCCGCCGGCGTACGCGAAAGACATTACCCGGGAACAGATTTTGAAAAATCTCTCTTCCCGGTACACCCTGTATCTGTGCGGCGACCGCGACACCGGCGGGAAGGACCTCGACACCTCGCCCGCCGCCATGCTGCAGGGGGAAAACCGCTATGACCGCTTCACGGTCTTCCGGCAATACACGGCGCTGTTTCCCGCGTGGCGGGCGCAAACTTGTTTCGTGACGGTGCCCGGCTTCGGTCATGACAAGGACCGTGTCATGTTTTCATCGCCGGAGTTTCTCGGCCTGATTTTCGGAAAGCGCCCGCCCCGGCCCTGACCGCCGGGCTGGAAGGGAAAGTCGCGGAAAAATCTTCGCGGGGCGATCATGTCATGTTCCCGCAACATAAAATCGGGGAGGCAAAGGCCATGAATATTCTCTTTTTTGCAGTTCTTTTCATCATCGCCCGCGTCATAGATGCGTGGATACGGGGGCATCGGTACAAGCAGAAGCTCGAGCGGGAAGCCCGGGAGGTCGAAGAGAAATGCGCAGGGAAGCCTGCGGAGGAACAAATCAGGATCCGCCGGGCGTACCTTGCAAAACTTGAGGCGGAAGTGCGCCGTTTGCGGGGTTCAGGAGAGCCTCAAAAGCGGCGGGCGGTCGAACCGGGCGAGTCCCTGTCGGCCGGCACGAAAGCGGCACTGCTCGTTGCAGGCGGCATCGCCGCGGCGCACGTGTCGGACAGTTCTGCCGGAGGGGAGGGGGGCACGTCGGGCGCCGCCGGTCTGTCTGCCGGCTGCGACTGCTGCGACGGGGGCGGAGACTGCGGCTGCGACTGCGGGTAGTTGCGGTCCTCGGCGGAGCTCCGCCTCGATTCAAGCTTGAAAAAGCTGCTTTTTGATTTTCAAAAGCAGGATGTCGTCGGCGTCCTTGTCGCGGGCAACGGCCAGTTTCGAACTCAGAAGGTCGTCCAGACAAAGGAAGGAACGCCTCTGAAGTCGCGGGTGACGGCCCGCTTTTCCTCCTCGGAGAACTTGGCAAGTCCCGGCGGCGACAGATGGAATTGGACGATCCCGGCAGAGGTTTGGAACGTCTGCACAAAGCCGTCTCCGGTTCGAAGATCCAGCGGCTCGACCTCCATGTCGAGTTCGCCGGCCAAAGCGGAGTTGAGTCTGGAGAAGTTGTCCGGATCCTGCGGTGGAATGAAGAGATCCCAATCCAGCGTGAAACGGGGCATCCCCTCCTGAAGCATCGCCTGTCCGCCGACAACGACATAACGGACCTGTGAATCGTTGAGTTTCTTCAGGAGTCTTTCCATTTGCCCCCTCCCTGCGCCGCGATCTCGCACAGATACGCGCGTTTCCAGGCGTTCATTTCGTCATAGCTGCGGAAGGATTTTTTTGAGAACTTTGGCAGATCGGTCGGGACCGGGAAATCCATCCTGGGCGGATGGGCCAGCCACAGCCGTATCTTCTGTTCGCGGATATCCATGTCTCTTCCTCCTGACGCGGGACGGCCCCTTCGCAATTTGCGGTCCCCGCCGCCTAATATAACAGCCCTTCCGGCCAAAGGCGAATCATTTTCGTTTTTCCGGGCTCCGTTTCCCGCGCGGGGGCGGCGGTTCTGGGCACCGGCCGGGCCGTTATTTCGGGAGATCGGCCGGGCGGTCCTGTTCGGCCCAGGGATACTTGGCCCGGTCTTCGGCCGTGATCTTGCGGATGACCCGGGCGGGATTCCCGGCGGCGAGGGTGTTCGCCGGGATGTCGCGGATGACTACCGAGCCCGCCGCGATGACCGCGTTGTCGCCGATGGTCACGCCGCCGATGATCGTCACCGATCCGCCGATCCAGACGTTGTTGCCAACGGTCACGGGGAACGCGTATTCCCAGCCGTCGATGCGGTCCTGAACATCCAGCGGGTGTCCGGCGGCGAGGATGGACACGTTGGGCGCGATCCAGACGTTGTCTCCGAAACGGCAGGAATTGCCGTCCAGCACGATGAAATTGTAATTGGCGAAGAAATTCTCGCCGACCTCGATGCGGAAGCCGTAATCGCATTTGAAGGGGGGAAGAATGTTGCATTTTTTGCCGATCTTCCCGAAGATCCGGGCAAGAAAATCCCGCCGTTCCCGCACCTGGGAAGGACGGAATTGATTGTATTCCCAGATCGCATCCTGGATTTTGAAGCGGTACTCCGCCATCTCCGTTGTTCTGTTGGGGTTGTAAAGAAGCCCCGCTTCGGCTTTTTCCTGTTCGGTCATGCCGCCCGGCACGGGTTTGCAGAGGATGGGATGTTCTTTCATGTTTCCTTATCTCCTTCGGTTTTTGCGGCGCCATCCAAATGTAGCACGGGAAATCGGGATTGCAAGCGAAACGGCCGCCGGCATCGCAAGTTGCGGTCCGGAAATCCCGTCATGTTGGATCGATTTGACATTTTTTGCCTGTTTTTGACATTTCAAAACGGGGAAAACCGTGGTATACTATCCCGCAGCAGGACCCGAAAACCCCGAAAAATGAGGAAAAACATGTCGGATTTGCAGAATGCCCGGGCGCGGCTCTTCGAACGGAGCTGCAAACTTCACAAGACCCTGCGGGTCGAGCTGGGCGAGACCGCTTCCCCCGGTTACCGGGAGCGGTGCGCGCTGGAGGATCCCGAACGCAAACCCCTCTCCGAGGAGTACTGGAAACAACTTTTTCCCGAATATGCCGCCTTTGCCGAGGCCGTCCGGCAGGAGCTGGCCGCGAAGCCCGCCTTCGACCGGGGACGGCCCGTCACTTCCGACGATCTCTGGCTCTGGGGCGGTCCCACCCCCGAGTGGGGCGGTTCGCTCCTGCCGGACACCCTCCTGCGGACGGCGAAATACTTCAACGCCGTCAACGGCGTCTACGTCTACGGCCCCACCTCCCGGGAGATGATCTCCCGCCACGGGGGGATGAAGAAACTTCTTGCCATGGTCACCACCACCTGCCGCGCCCCCGGGCAGCAGCCCGAAAGCGACGTCGAATGCGCCGAAAAGCTCAGCCGCCTCTCGCTGGAATTCCCCTGTGTCGCGGGCGGCATGATGGACGACATGACGGCGGCGTCCGACGCCGTCACCCCCGAAAAGATCCGGCAGGTCTCTTCCGTGAGCGCCGCGCTCAAAAAACACAACCCGGCGCTGGAACTCTTCGGCGTGGTCTACCGCCACGAACTGGGGAAAAAGGACTATTCCGGGATCCTGCCTTACATCGACGGCGTCAATCTCTGGCACTGGTATCAGGAGGAACTCCTCGACCTCGAAGAGAACGTGTCGCTCTGCCGGACGATCTTCCCCGGCAAGAAGATCCTCATGGGGCTCTTCCTCCACGATTACGGCACGTCCGACGCCGGGACCCTGCCGGAACTGCTGCTCTACCAGCTTCAGGGCGCCCGGTCCCTGCTGGCGCGGGGGGAGATCTCGGGTCTGGTCATCCTCGGCGACCGGGAGATCCTCAAGTGGCCCGAACAGGCCGCCGCCGTCAAGGGCTTCCTCGAAGCCAGATAAAACTTTTTCAACAGGGAGAAAAACATCATGAACGGCAAAAAACACTACGTGCACGTGGGAACGGGACAGCGTTCCTGGATGTATCTCACCGCCCTGGCGGGCAAACATGCCGACGCGGGACTCCTCTGCGCCCTCTGCGACACCAATGGCCGCCGCATGGACTACTGGAACAGCTATCTGGGGAAAAATTACCAGTACGGCCCCGTCCCGACCTACCGGGCCGCCGACTTCGACCGCATGATCGCCGAGCAGAAGCCCGACACGGTCATCGTCACTTCCATCGACCGGACCCATCACAAGTACATCTGCCGGGCCATGGAGCTGGGATGCGACGTCATCACCGAGAAACCCATGACCGTCGACGCCGAAAAGTGCCAGCAGATCGTCGATACGCAGAAACGCACCGGCCGCAAGGTGACCGTGGCCTTCAACTACCGCTACGCCCCCCGGAACACCAAGGTCAAGGAGATCATCCGCAGCGGCCTCGTCGGCACCGTCACCAGCGTGCACTTCGACTGGTCGCTGAGCACGGACCACGGCGCGGACTATTTCCGCCGCTGGCACCGGGACAAACTCAACAGCGGCGGACTGCTCGTCCACAAGTCCACCCACCACTTCGATCTGGTCAACTGGTGGCTGGACAGCGAACCCGAAACGGTCTTCGCCATGGGCGCGCTCCGCTTCTACGGCCGGGCCAACGCGGAGTCCCGGGGCATCGACTACCGCTGTTACCGCACCCGGAACGTCCCCGCCGCGGCGCAGGATCCCTTCCGCTACGTCGGACCGCAGGACCCCCACTGGAAGGAGGTCTACGACAGCATCTATTTCGGCTCCGAAGAGGAGGACAACTACTTCCGCGACCTGAACGTCTTCGGCGACGGCATCAGCATCGAGGACAACATGGGGGTCATGGTCCGCTACAAAAACAAGGCCGTCCTGACCTACTCGCTCAACGCCCACGCCCCGTGGGAGGGCTACCGGGTGACCTTCAACGGCACGAAGGGGCGGCTCGAAGTCAACGCCGTGGAGGTCTCTGCCTACAAGGACGTGACCACGCAGGCTTTTCATCCCGTGGACTTCCCCGGCGCGCGGCCTTTGGAGAAGGAGCGCGGCGAGCTGGTCCCGGAGATCCTCTTCCAGCCCCACTGGGGCAAGCCCTGGATCATCGACTATCCCGAAGTGGCGGCCGACGCCGACCACGGCGGCGGCGACGAACTGATTTTGCGGCATCTTTTCCGCGGCGTGGAGTCCGACCCCCTGGGGCTGGCCGCCGACAACATCGACGGCGCGAGATCCATTCTCGTGGGCATCGCGGGGAACGAGTCCATGCGCACCGGTCTGCCCGTCCGCATCGATTCTCTCGTAAAGTTCTGATTTCCGCGGCCCGCATCGGAAAAACGGCGGCCGGGGGAGCGTCTCCGCCCCCCCGCGCCCCGGGCGGCTTCAGGGGGTCTGAAGCTGCCGGATGAAGGTGCGGGTGTCTTCCAAAACCGCGCGCGGCACGGCGTTTTTCTCGTTGCCGTAACGGTCATACGCCAAGCCAAGGTGTCTGACCGCGATCTGCGGGAACTTCAAACGGAAATACTCCGCGATCAGCAGTCTGTGACAGTTGTAAAGCGCTTGCTCCGCGCAGAGGATCGCCACGCCGTCAAGTTGCGAGGGATCCTCAATCTTGTTCAGCGCGGAAACGATTTCAGGCGTGAAGTAGGCACGCGCATAGGTGAGCAGATCCCAATTTTGGTCATTGCACGCGGAAAAGACCTCCCTTTGGGGAGCAAGGTCAAGACGCCAAACGAACTTGATATTTTCGTGTCCGCAGCCCCACGTCATGATCGCGGTGTCAAAGAAACTGCCGCACTGTCCGTTGGGGGAACGGCGGACATCCCAAATCTCCTTCACCCCCTCCTTGTGCATGAGGGGAAAGAATTTTTCGGGGTGGGAGCCGTTCCACAGCTTGCCGTTGTTGCCGCCGTTTTTGCTCACAGTGAAAAGATTGACCATGGTGATTTCTCCTTTTTTTTGGGGGGTGTTTTTCGGGGTGTCCAACCTATATACGCTTTTCCCGCGCTTTTTTTTCACCGGGTCCCGAAAAACGAAGCGGAGAATTCCCGGCAGATCTCCCACATATCCGCCGGGAGCCTCTCATCGATCGCGGAAATCATCTCCCGCGGCATTTCCCCGTAGAAGGCCAGAGCGATCCCCCCGGTGACGGCCGCGATGGTGTCGCTGTCTCCGCCGACGGATACGGCATTTCTCACGGCGTCCTCGTAATCGGCCGATTCCAGAAAGGCGAGCAGGGCGACGGGCAGGGTTCCCGGGCAGGAGACGTCGAAGGCGTAGTCCGGCCTGATGTCGTCCAGCGTCCGGGAGGAGAGGTCATAGCCGAACAGCGACTCCATCTTCTCCTTTATCCGTCCCTTGTCCGCCCCCGTGTTCGCGAGGTGGACGGCCAGCGCGGCGGCCTGCGCGCCTTTGATCCCTTCCGGGTGGTTGTGGGTCACTTCGGCGGAGGCTTTCGCCAGCTTCAGGACCTCGTCCTCGCTCTTCGCGAAAAATCCGACGGGACTGACCCGCATGGCGGAGCCGTTGCCCCAGCTGTTGTAGGGCCGGGGGACCGGATCGTCCAGCCAGCGCCGGAACGAGCCGCCGTATCCCGCGTTGGGGTAAAGATTTCCCCATTTGCGGTATGATGCGCCGAAGTCCAGATGATGGAGCAGGGCATCGGCGGTCGCAACGGTCATCACCGAATCGTCCGTGAACCTGGACCGGAAGGAAAACAGGGGAAAATCCTTTGTTTTGACGTTGTGCCGTTCATAGCAGGAACCGACGATGTCGCCGCCGATCGCCCCGTACAACGGACAAACCGCCGGTTTCCGAAAATTTTCCGTGCCCATCTGCGTTTCCCTCTCATTTCCCGCCTGTGTCCGAAGACGTCCGCCGACAATATAGACGGTTTTGACGATTATGCAAGCTCGGGTTTCCCGTTTTCCGGCCGCCGGGACCGGCGGGAAAAGTCCCGGCGGCGAAAAAAAACGATATTTTTCGTTTCGGACTTTACTTTGCGGCGGATCCTGTTACTTTATCAACACAACAAGTGAGGATACCATGAAGATCCGACCGATCGAAGACCGGAGACGCCGGGAATATCTGATGCGCCTCCTCGGGGGGAAACCCTTCGAAGAGGCGTGCCGCCTGTACGTTTTGAAAACGCGTTCCCCGCAGTATCTCGCCGTCCAGCCCCTCGAACGGGACGAATATGTCGACGGCCGGCATGAGCATTATTTTCAACGGGCCGTGAAGCATTTTCCCGCCGACGATCCCGCGGGAAAACACTGCTGTTCCCGCGAAGAACTGATATCGGAAGCCGCCCGGACAACGGGACTGCCGGAGGAGGAGGCCGCGGTCCTGCTCGACCGGCTTTTCGCTTTCCAGCCGGAACTGACTTTCTGCGAGCGGGGGGCTCTCTGCAAAATGAGCTCCGTTCCCGGATTTGCCTGTAGCGGCGCGGCGAGGGCGGCGATCCCGTACGGCGTGCTGGCGCGGGAGCTCCCGGAGGAGTGGTATATTTCTCTCCAGATCCCGGAGCCGGTCATCGAAAAGATGGTCTGGGGGTGCAGAAAAACCGGCAGTCCTGAAGGGTATCCCTGCAGCCGCCGTTTTGCGGAGCGTCTCCTGCGGCTGTACAAACGCCGGCGGGGCGAGTTCATCCGGGAATATTCCTTCGAGACCTTGAAATTTTTCTGGCTGGAGTACGGCAGCATGAAGTTCCCGCGGCGCGACGTGGAACGGGTCGTCGGCCGGATCCTCGCCGCGGCCTGAGTCCCCGCGGCCGTCCGGGCCCGGCGGAAAGCGGTCCCGTGCCCGGTGCATTCTGCGTGACGACATGCCGGGACGGAAAGGCAAACCGGGAAAAGAAGTTTACTTTCCGGCGGTTTTTGTTATTTTCCTCCCGCGGGGGGCATTGGGCCCTCCCGACCCGACACAGGGAGGTGTCATGAAAGGTTTCGTCGGATCTCACGCGCCGGCGGGCGGTCCCGGAGCTTCCGGGCGTCATCGTCCCGGCGGCCGTGATTTTCGCGGCATCAGCTGCAGAAGGAGGGCATTGAGATGGAATTGACGGTGAATTCGTTCGGCGGGGTCCTGGTCCGGACGGCAAAAGGCAGTTTTGCGGTCAACGGAGGCGGTTCTCTGGAAGAAATGGAAAAGGCTTATCTTTCGCCGGAACATCCGCTGACGGCTCTGATCCTGACGTCGGAACACCTCCACCGGTCGCGGAACGCGGCGCTTTTTGTGCAAAAACATCACATCCCGCTCCTTGCGAGTTTCATCACGCAGTGCCGGATGAGGCTGCGCGACATGCCGCTGCTCTACTGTTTCCCCCCGGTCGTGGTGGATCTGTACGGCGTGAGGATCGGTCTCCATCACATCCGTTACGATTCCGTCGATCCGGTCTTCCTGACCTTCGATGACGGGGAAAAAAACGGTGTCGTGACGGACGGGAAACTGGATAAGGACAGTGCGGAAAAACTGATGGACTGCCGCCGGATCCTGCTGTGCAGCGAGGCGAAACTGCATGACGGCATGCCGCCGGCCCTGCGCCGCAGGATCCTGTCGGTATATAATACGGCGGAGGAACTTGCGGGCTTGTTCCGGGGATACGGCGGCGAGATCATCGGAAAATGAGCGGCGTCGCCGGCGGGATCGCCCCGACGGATATTTTTTTCGTTCCGGCGCGCTTCCGGGGTTTGACTTTTCTTCGGATCGTGCTATTGTATCGGCAGTCCGGAAAGCCTATGGCCGATCCGGAGCGGGACACCGCCTGTGACGTTTTCGTAAGCTCTGTTTGTTCTTTTCCCGAGGAGACGGATCATGAAAAAATGGTTTGACAAGTTCATCGCGCAATCATCCCGGGGGCAGATGTGCGCTCTGGCGGCGGCGTTTGCCGTTCTGGCCGTCGCGGGAGGGATCATCGGCCACTTCGTCCTGGAAGAGGACAACCCGAATTCCGCAAAATTCGGCTTCCGCGGCACCTGGGGGCTGATGCAGTGCGTGGACGGCGGATTCGTGGATGCGACCATTTCCTCCGACACGAAGATCGCCTCCACGCCCAAAGGCCAGAAGATCTCCGAGAACGCGCCGGTCGCCGTCGTCGTCCTTTCCCTGGGGTTCTGGCTGGGGGGCATGATCCTGATATCGTTCTTCACGGGAGCGGCGACGAACTTTCTGGATGTCCGGCGGGAGAAGATCCTCACGGGCAGCGTCGATTATCCCTTCAGCCGGAACTATATCCTCATCGTCGGCTGCGATTTTCAGATCCCGAACCTCATCCGGCACCTGTTCAGGGAAAACGCTTCTTCCGAGCCGTCGATCGTCCTTGTGACCGATTCGGACGTCGGGCAGATCTACGACGGTCTTCTGCCCGAACTCCTGCCGGCCGAGGCGCACAGGCTGTTCATCATGAGAAAAGACATCACGCTGGACGGCAGTTATGAAAAGTTCCTGATCACCGGCGCAAGAGAGATATACGTCATCGGCGACGGGAACGCGATCGGGCGCGACGGGAGGACGCTCCAGGCCCTCGATGCCGTGTCCCGCAAGGTCGCCTGCGAGGTGAAAACCGTTTCGCAGAGTCCCCGGCGCAGACAGATCAAAGTCTATCTTCATATCGAGGACTCCGTGCTCTATTCCAATATCAGAGCCGTCAAACTGTCGATGGATGAATTCAAAATGTTCGACCTCGATGTGTTCAACTATTACGAAAGCTGGGCCTGGGAATGCTGGTCGAACAAAGACTCCACCGACGGCAGGGACGCCTATCTCCCCATCCGTCATGTGAAAGGTACGGAGCGCGCCGAACTTTTCGTGATCGGCGCCAGCCGCATGGGGCTGGCCATGGTCGATTTCGCCATGCCCCTCATGAATTACGGGGGTGACGGCAAACATTGCAGGATCACTGTTTTCGACCCGGACGGATCGAAGGAGGGGCTTCTTCCCGACCGGAAAACGCTTGATGCTCTCCCGGAGCTGGAAGTCGTGTTCCGGCAGCTGGAAGGCTGTTCCGAAGAAGCTGACGCCGTCATGCTGGAAGCCGCGGGCCGGAAAGACACCTCGGTGACGGTCGTCATAGCCGTTCCCGATCCCGGCAGCGCTCTGCGGGTCTACGCCGGTTTCTCCAAACGCCTTTGCCGGGAGAACATATCCGTCCTCATCTGGCAGGCGGCCGATTCGGAATGCGTCCCCAACAAGTCCTACCTGCGGATGGGCGGCATCGACTCCGTAGCCGACAGGAGGATCGTGCGGTATTTCGGCATGACGGACCGTCTGTCCTGGAAGGATCCCGCCCGGTTCGAGTACGGCATGGCGGTCGACTACTATTACAACAGCTGGTACCCGGACGGCCAGGAACCGCCTCCCGCGTCCCCCGCGGCGACGGCCCCGGACTTCATCGGAAAAGCCAAAGCCATGTGGGATCGGCCTGCGGCTGAAGCGGAATGGATGAAGATCCCGCGCTGGAAGAAATGGTCCAGCGTCAACTCCGGCGACACCTTCCGCGAGAAGGCGGTCCTGGTTGACGGCGAGCTCGATGCCGGGGCCGCGGAGAGGATCCTCAAGGCGGAACATGACCGCTGGTGGACAGAAAGACTGCTCGCAGGCTGGCAGTTCTCCGGAAAAAAGGCCGCGGACGGCGGTTCCCATGCCGACAAGGCCAAAATGCTCCACGGGGATATGGTCCCCTTCGAGGAACTTTCGGAAGAGGTCAAGGACAAGGACAAGATCCCCATCGCCGCAATGGCCGCCTGGGACTTCCTGAAGCAGACCGAGTGACCGGGGGCCCTGGCCTTCGGACAAACCGGGGATCGGCTCCGTGCGGCAAATGCCCGCGGCGGCGGTCCCCGGGGACTTCCCCCGTCATTTTGTCCGGACGATACCGGGACATGAACTTGAAAAGCCGCCGAAAGATGCTATAGTAGGGGCCTGTCGGGATCCTTGTTTCCCGGCCGGCGTTTTTTCGGGCCTCCGATATGACTCGGAAGCCGGTATCAACAATCAAAGTCCGGCGGTTCTTACCGTCCGGCAGCGGGTCTGGTTATGGATTTTTCAAAACTGATCGAAGACGATTTTACCGCTGATTTCGCCAAGGATATCATTCAAAAACTTTCGCCTTATCCCTATTTGGCCGATCTCCTCATCATATTGACTTCCTTCGCGGGCGGCGCGCTGCTTGCTTTTCTGCTGTTTCTGCTGCTGCGGCGCATACTGCACCGTTTTTACCGCCGGCACTGCGAAATGAACGCGGAGCTTCTGGCTTGCATCCGCCGGATGATCGTCTCTTTCGTAGGGTGTTTGCCGGTGGTGTTCGTCAGTTACAGTATCTGGTGCGACGGCATGCACGAGTGGGTCGCGGTCCTGATCTGCAAGCCGCTGTGGGGGATCGTGATCGCCCTGCTGACCTTGACCGTGACCTACGGCATCAAAAGCTTCGGACTGTGGTACAAGCAGCAGCTCCATGCGGAGCAGCGCCCCATCGACGGTCTGCTCCGGATCGCCGTCAGTTTCGTGTGGGCGGCCGCGATCATTCTTTTCATTTCCCTGCTGATCGAGAAAAGTCCGGTCTATCTGCTTTCCGGACTCGGCGCGATCGCGGCGGTCGTGATCCTTCTTCTCCAGCATACGATCCTCTCCTTCGTCGCCAGCGTTGAGATCAATGTCGACCATCTGGTCGAGATCGGCGACTGGATCGTCATGGAATCCGACGAATTCGAGGATGTCGACGGCATCGTCACGGAGATCACGCTGCATACCGTGAAGGTCCGCAACTGGAACAGGACACAGGTCTGTCTGCCGATCTGCTATCTGGTCAACAAACCTTTCGTGAATTATTCCGCCATGATCAGGGGCGGCGGCCGCCGTATCAAACGGGCCGTTCTCATCGATCAGCGGAGCATCCGCTTTCTGACCCCTGAAGAGATCGAGGTCCTCAAGGGATTCGACATTTTGAAGGATTATCTCGAAAGCCAGGAAAAGGAGATCGCCCAATACAACGCGGGCCGGTCGCTGTTCAACACCCGGTGTCTGACCAATCTCGGCGTCTTCCGGATCTATGCGAAACGCTATCTGGAACACCATCCGAAGATCCGCGGCGACTTGACGCTGTTCGTCCGGGAGCTGGCGCCCACCAGCACCGGGGTGCCGCTGGAGATCTACGGCTTTTCCAACGAGGTGAAATGGGTCCCCTTCGAAGAGATCCAATCGGAGATCATGGAACACCTGCTGGCGGTCATGCCGAGTTTCCGCCTGCGCGTTTTCCAGGAATGCAGCGACATCTATCAGGAGATCGGCGATCAGATCGACGTCGTCGGCGGCGCGTTCCGCTTCGACCGTCTGAAGAATCCGGTTTACCCGAACAACGGGAGATATCCGGGCGAACAGGATCAATGACCCGTCGCCGTGCCGCCGTCGGTCCGGCGGCGCCGGGGATGGCACGATCACGGAAAAATGTTTGTCATGCGTTATGTGAAGATCGTCGTCTGCGGGTTGTCGCTGGTGATGCCGGTTGCCGTCTATCTGCTTCTCGATCCGGCGGTGTGGCTTTCGGCGTATAATCTTTGCTTCGGCGTGATCGGCGCGCTGTTTTTTTTGGATCTGCCGGTCGCGGTCTGTCTGCTCCATTGGCTCCGTCCGCAGTACTTCCGCCTGAAAAAGAGCGGCTGGTACTCCCCGTTCCCGTGGCTGCTGCTGATGCTGGTGTTCTGGATATATGTCGCGGGCGGAGAGTATCTCGCCATCCGGCTCGGCCGCGGTCCGGAGAACGGTTTTTCGGTGTTCTGCGCCTATTGCTTCGGTTGGACGTACATCTGGTTCACGATGATCCCCATCGGTCTGGTGTACCTTTTGATCCGGGCAGCGGCGCGGCTCGCGTTCAAACAGCGGCCTGTGAAAAACCTGCCCATGTCGGGGACAGAGCCTTTGAACAAAACCTGATTTCAAGTTCAATTCATCCCGGAATCCGTTCCGGAGGTCCTGCCCGCCGGCTGCGGTGAAGCCGGCGCGGGAAGAGATGGCACAGTTACGCAAGCAAGCTCTTCGATTCCTCGAAGATCTTGTGCGAAGTGGTCCCTTCGAATGCTCCTGCCTCGGACAACGCGGCAAACATGGCCGCGTCATCACCGCTCCCGCCGAACTTGAGCGTGACCGGGGCGATGCCGTTGACCGTGAGGCAGTTCTCTCCGTCCGTGCAGGACCGGGAAAAACTTTCGTCTCCGCGCGATGTGCTTCGGAGGACAAGTGCGGCTTCGTTCGCCGTTTTCGGGTGCAAAAACGGCGGAGAGTGCAAGTGTCGCTCCCTTCCGGGAGATTTGACCTTTTTTTGCGGTGAATGCCCTTGTCCGGCTTTTGGGATAACAGTGATAACGGTGCTTCAAAAGCATAAAACAGTATTCGTCCGCTGTTTTTCAGGGGGAAAACATCATACGCCGACGGTGATACGTCGAGAGGACGATGATTTTCAAGCGGCGGAGCCGCGCTTTAAAACGCAACACCAACCTTGCCCGCGGAGCGAGAAACCCTCGTCCGCCTCCGCCACGCCTGCGGCGGGTCAAGTCGTCAGGCGATGAAATGAAGCACGGCTGACGCCGTTTTTTCAGGACCCGGCTTGTTTTTTTTTTCAGATCGTGATATATTAGCGGCGAATTTTTTTGGGGAAAGGATATTGTCATGCGCCAAAGCGAGTCGATGAGAGAATCCGCTTACGATGTTTTCATAAGCTATTCGTCCAAGAACAAAACCGTTGTTGATGCCTTGTGCCATTTCCTGGAAGAAAAAAAGATCCGCTGCTGGATGGCTCCGAGAGATATCCTGCCGGGACAAAACTATGCCGAGGCGATAGCGCAGGCTATGAGCAAGGTGAAGATATTCATCCTGGTTTATTCCAATTCTTCCCTGTCCTCGCAATGGGTTCAGAGCGAAACGAATCTGGCTGTGTCGAAAAAGAAAATAATAATACCGTTCCGGCTCGAGGACTGTTCTTTCGAAGGAACTGCCATGGAGTTATATCTCAACGACCGGCATTGGATCGACGCCATTCCCGATCCGGCAAAAGCCTTCGGCAATGTGGCGGAAGCGATCTTTTCCTTCCTCCGAATCGTGCCGTCTTCCTTGACAGAAAAGCCCCCGACAGACGGGAAACAAGCTTCGGAGGATTCCCGCCCCGCGGAACCGGCAACGGCTTCATCTCCCAACAGAAAAACCGCTCCGGCGTTTGTTGCGGGAAATGCAGATGAAAACGAAGCCGAGGCGGAGTCCGTGATCCATTCTTTTTTGGATCATGCCGATGCCGGCGTCGTTGGGCGATTCCTTTCCGCAAAGGGGAAAGCGCGTTTGTTTTGGATCGCCACGGTGATTTCGTTGATTCTGACTACCGTGTTCATGAGTTGCAATTGTGAGGATCCGGGGGTCGGAGCGTTTCTGTTCTTCCTTCTTTCTCTCCCGGGCGCAATATTCTTCACGATCAAGGCGTCTTTCTATTCCCGGAAACTGGCATTCCCTTTTGAGATCAAATATGCCGATTTGAAAAGGGCGTACAAAATGCGGGGAACCGAGGAGTCCTTGATCGATTCATTTTTGGATCATGCCGATGCCGGCGTCGTCGAGCGGTTTCTTTCCGCAAAGGGGAAAGCACGATCGTTTGGGATCGCCACAGGTTTTTTTCTGATCCTGTTCATCGTGTTCATGAGCTGCAAATGTGAGGATTTGGGTACTGGGGCGTTTTTGTTCTTCCTTCTCGCTCTCCCGTGTGCGGTATTCTTCGCGATCAAGGCGTCTTTCCATTCCCGGAAACTGGCATTGCCTTTTGGGATCAAATATGCCGATTTGAAAAATGCGTATCGGAAAAGGGCGTGCGAAATGCGGAAAGCAGCAATGAAAAATCGGTCCTGCGACGATCACAACGGGTAAAACATCCCGCACATCAATCTGACTTGGACCCGTCTTGCCGACAGTCCACGCCCGAGACCCGATCGGACCGATGCCCCAAAATTCGGCTTTTCTTTCCGTCAGTTCTGTTCGTCCTCCAGCATGATCGAACGGAACTTCTCTATCTCCGCCTGCGTGATGCCGCAATCCTTCAAATAAAGTTCGACACGTTTCTGAAGCGTATCGCCTTTTTCGCCGTATTTCATGATCCCCTTTTTCAGAGCCTGATATGTTTTCCAGAAATCGCCTTTTCGCTGATACGGATAAAAAGTCCGTTCATAATCGAGTTCGATCTCTTTTTCCGGAACGCCGAGGACCGCTTCCAGAACGACTGCGAGCGATCCTGTCCGGTCCGCTCCGGCGATGCAGTGGAAATAGACCGGATAGTTCTCCGGATCGCAGAACACGCGGAAATTCTTTGCGGTCACGCTTTTGCCCCTGTGACTGAACAAGCCGCCGTAGCTGGGGCTGCTGTGCTGGATGAACTGAACAGTCTTTCCCAGCGGAGAAATTTTCATGTTCGCAGTCTCTCTGTGCGAACGCAGATCGAGATCGGTGCGGATCTTCACATCTTTCAGAAAATAATCCAGATCCACGAGCATCAGTCTGTTCTGTCCGGGTATCTCGCCGTCCGTGCTGTTGTAATTCAGCCCCTGTCCCCGGAATACGATATTCTGTTTCACCCGTTTGCCGTCCAGCGTGCGGCTGCCGCCCAGATCGCGGATATTGCCGACCCGTCCTTTGATGGAGATCCAGCGGGGTGCCAGGTCTTCCGTTCGAAAAGATGAAGCCGCGGACTCCGAAACTTTTTTCCCCTTCACGTCTTTTTGACCGAAGCTGGAGACTTTCCAATAGTATTTCCGGCCGATCTTGAATTTCGTATCGGAGGGAGACGCGCTGATTTTCGGCTGGTTTGCGGAATACAGATAAACCGGATCGGAAAAGTCCGGTTTTTCGGAAATCGCGATACGGAACGGTTCTTTTTCTCCCCCGGTGCATTTCCATGAAAAAACGACAGGGACCTGGCTCCGCCACACGGAGGCTTTCCTGAAATAGATCTTTTTCGCGTTGGAATCGGCTTCGATCGCAGCCTTTCTCTCTTCCGCGGAAGCAAATCCCTTGAGTTTTTTCTGATTTTCGGGAAGCAGGGAAACGATGCTTCCCTCTTTGGGACTTTCCAGGATGATTTCCGAAAATGCATCGAAACAGACGGATAAAATCACCGCAAAAACGACCTTGTTAAAATGTTTCATATGACCTCCTTCCGGAAACCGGTCCCAAATGTTTCGACTCCGATTTGTCTTAACCTATCACGCGATCGATTAAAAATCAAATGGCGATCGCATCGAAAATCTTTTTTTCCGGACGATCTTCGGGCTTCTGCGGCAGGAACGTACTTCTCCGGCTTTTTGTCGGGATCCATATCTTCCGCACGCCTCGAACAGCCGATTTCGCGGGGAGAACCTCTCAACTGCACCGGGCCGTTGCCGGTTGAGGTTGAAAAGCCGCTGCGCCCGGAACGCCGTCACCGCGGCTGCCGGTCGTCAGCGGAAGAACTCCCCGGACGGCTCGCGGAAGTCCCGGTTCTGCTGCGCGAACTCTTCGCTCCGCTGTCCGACGGACGTTTGACCCGGCTCGGCCGGCTGACCGAGCCGCGGCCCGCCGCCGGGCTGTCGGAAACATTGCCTGTCGGACGATACACGGCGTTGGGATCCGGGGTACTGCTCTTGCCGGCCGACGGACTCCCCGCCGAACCGGAACCGCCCGAATGCACCGTCGACTTATAATCACGCGGTTCCAAGCCCGGCGACTCCGTACCGAAATCCGGCAAACTGGGCGTCGACTTGACTGGTTCCATCTTATATGTCGGTCCGCCCGCCGAACTTGATGAACTCGGCGAACTCGGCGAACTCGATGACGGCTTCGACTTGACCGGTTCGATCTTGTATGCCGGTCCACCCGACGAACTCGACGAACTCGACGCCGGTTTCGTCACGCTCGTCGGTTTGCTGTAATCGTAGGGATGCGTCGTCTTGCCCGACGCCGGTTTCGTCACGCTCGTCGGTTTGCTGTAATCGTAGGGATGCGTCGTCTTGCCCGACGCCGGTTTCGTCACGCTCGCCGGTTTGCCGTAGTCGTAGGGATGCGTCGTCTTGCCCGACGCCGCCTTCGGTTTGCTCGCCGGTTTGCCGTAGTCGTAGGGATGCGTCGTCTTGCCCGATGCCGCCTTTGGTTTGCTCATCGGTTTGCTGTAATCGTAGGGATGCGCCGTCTTGCCCGACGCCGCCTTCGGTTTGCTCGCCGGTTTTCCGTAGTCGTAGGGATGCGCCGTCTTGCCCGACGCCGGTTTCGGTTTGCGCATCGGTTTGCCGTAGTCGTAGGGATGCGTCGTCTTGCCCGGCGCCGGTTTCGGTCCGCGCATCGGTTTGCCGTAATCGTAGGGATGCTTCGGTTTGCCCGTCGGACGCCCGGAAGGGCGCGTGGGCGGCGGAGGAGTCAAGGATTGCTCCACCGTCGGCGCGACGACCTGATCGAAAAATCCGTTGTCGCCGAAGGCGGCATCCCCCATCTCCGCACAGCCGGACATCAGCAGGACCAGCGGAACCGATACAGACCACCAACGCATAGGAAACCTCCCCGAAACAAAAAAACGTATGATCCGGCCGCCTTCGCTGCCGTCCGGCAGAAACGACCGGGACCGATCGTTAAAATCGACTCCTGTGTGATATGGAAGACGCCTGAAGTCTTCGATCCGAGCGCAGGAGAACCGTCCGTACTCTACTATATCACCGATCAGCTGTTTTTCAAGTTCATCTCCCAGACGGTCTCAAGAACGGATGGCGGGCCGCGGCAGAGCCTGTTCTGCAACCGGACAACCGCCGAAAACGGCAGAAAAAGTCAGAATTTCAGGCCGATTTCAGAATTTCGGGGTGGAAATCTCCCTGATGATCAATTCTGAGTGTGCTTCAGACACACGGCGAAAAAGTTGTAAAACCACTTGTTGCAGCGAGTTTTATAAAAAATAGAATTTTCGCATCGGGACTTAGATTGGCAAGGGGAAAATCTGCGGAAAGTGAGAGTATCGCACCCTCTGAGAGATTTGACCTTTTTCTACGTAAAAATGCCGAGTTACGACGAAAACAGAACTGAAATCAATTTAAATTCTTGTAAACTGGCGTCTCAGACTTCTCAGAATCGCAGACTTTTGGAAACAAAGAAAAGCGCCACTGTTCGTTTCAGTATTCCGGAATCGACTGTTCGGTGAATTTTGCGTGATGTTACTGCAAAACTTAATGGACTTCCGAGATTTTCTCTCTACACCATTCGTTTTTTTCTTCCGACAAAGGTCAGTATGCCGTATCGTTCTTCGGCGTTGAGTCCGGCGCGAAGGCGCAAATACAACTCTATCAAGGGAAGATCGACAGGTTTCTCACAGGTGATCTGAAATTTCAGAGAGTTTATCGAGGTTTCTATGTAGAAATTGTCACTGCTGATCATATTGCCGAAAATACCGACAGAACTTGCTTCAAAGAACCAATCGGAGACGATTTTTTCGGATTTTTCAAGAGTCGAAGTGAAATCTGCGGTTTCTCCTTCCGCAAGGTAATGTGTGCGGGGCTTGAATTTCAAGGTCGCGGATATCGGATTTCCCGGCGTAAAATCTCCGGAACTTGAAACTTTCAGGAAAGTCTGATTCATGGAGTCGCCTTCCCCGTTTACCGTCTGGATTTCAATGAGAAAACCTTCATACGGGAATTTCAGAGACTGATGATCTATGAACCAGGAATGATTCCGACCGAATTTC
>JAFSTC010000105.1 GCA_017450705.1 Lentisphaeria bacterium
CCAGCCGGGCGGAGGTGAGGGTCCGTTCCGCAGCCTCGCGGATGGAGATGAGAAGCCGTTTTTTCCCCGTGGCGACTTCGGTGATCCACACGCCGTCGTCCGCGGCGGGACCTTTGCGGTAGGGCACTTTCTCATCGGGCAGAATGACGCCGTAGCCGCCCTGGGTGCGGCGCATGGTGCGCAAGTCCGCCGAAACGATGAACTTTCCGTCGGGCGACGCGTGGTAAACGGTCCCCTCCAGTTTGCGCCATGCGCCCGTCAAGGGATCCAGCACCACGGCGTGCGGCTCCCAGACCGACGTGTCCACGTCGTTGAAGATCAGCTGGTGATCGGACGCCCCCCAGTTGATGTTGGCGCCCATCTGGTACTCCCAGCCCGCGGTCTCCCAGACCTTTTTCGCCTCTCCCGTCGCGAGATCGACGACGTAAATGCCGCAGCGGTCCCCCGGCTTGGGGAAAGCGTCCTCTTCCGGCAGCTGAAAGACCGCAAGATACCGCCCCGAGGGACTCAGGGGACTGGTGTCGAAAAAGCGGTGGATCACGTTTTTCACCTTCGGCGTGAGACACCACACGGGGACCGCCGGAGCAAAGTCCGTGTACCGGGGAAAACGGCCGTCAAGTCCGATCATGGTTTCATCCTTTTTTTTCAGTCGCGGACCTCGTCCCCGTGCTGAACGAGGTAGTCGCGCACGATCTTCTGCGAATTCAATCCCATGCCCATGACCGCGTTGGTGCAGACGATGACGCCGTCGATGCGCTTTTCGCGCCACAGTCTGCGGTAGAGTTCCAGCTGGGAGTACATTTCTTCGTCCGAAAGGGGACACATATCGCCGAAGTTGTAGAGATAGCATCCGGCGTAATGCTGTTTGCCCGGCGTCATGGCGATGATGCGGTCGAGATTTTCCGCCGCGTGAGCCAGATCCTCCCCGGTCCACTGCCAGAAGGTGATGACGTCGGCGGCCAGCAGATGGGCGGAGCAGTCGAATCCGAACAGGGCCGGATAGCAGACGATCCAGAGTTTCATGGGCCTTTCCGCGGCATGGAGCTTCGCCGCCATTTCGCGCATGCGCTCGGGCGTCACCCGGGCGCTTTTGGTCTCGGCGCAGAAAAGGTCGTCGAGGATGCCCCCGGTGACGTTGGGGAATTTTGCCGCCTGCCGGAGAACTTCGTCCAGATCGTCCGCGCCGCCGTTGTTGCACAGGCTCGACGTGTCGCCGATCACCGACCACACCACCTGCCGGAAACTCGTGAGTTTTGCGGATTCTCCGTCGAAGGGCGGCCGGGGCTTGCCGTCGAAGACCACCCGGCAGCAGTTGGGAATGCCCAGTTCCCTCGCCCCGTCCTCGGGCGAAACGGAACTCGGGCCTGAAAAGCGCCAGAGTTTCTGTATTTTTTCGGGATTGTAGGCTCCGGCGTCATGTCCCCAGATCCAGAAGTCGTCACGAAAACAGGCCATATTTTTTCTCACTTTCGAATATTTTTTCATTTGGCCAGCATGGCCAGCGGATTGGCGCGCAGGATCTTTTCCTTGAGCAGTTTCTCCGGCACGCCCAGCTTCACCAGCAGGGGCAGGATGGTCTCGAATATGTGACCGTATCCGCCGCCCCCGCAGGCTTTGAGCATGCATTTGAGACAGATGTCGTTGGTCAGCAGCAGCTGATCTTCGAAGCCCGAAGCGATGATCCGCGCGGCCAGTTCCGCCCGCTCCCGGTCGGTGATGAATCTGCCCGCGGCGAAACCGCCGGGCTCCGGCGTGAACTCCTTGCCGAAGTTGTCCAGCTGGACATAGACGCCCCGGCGGAGAAGTTCGGCGATGTACGCCTTGTCGGGCGTCACGTCCGAGTGACAGATCACGATGCGCCGGGGCGGCACGCCGTATTTGAAAAGAATGTCCGTCGCCTCCAGACCGTTGGTGCACCACGGGTAGACGTGGACCTGTACGGCCAGTCCCGTTTCGCGCTGGGCCATGGCGGCGGCGCACAGCGCCTTGCGTTCGCCGGGCAGGATCTCGCGGCTCGTGCCGATCTCGCCGATGAGACCGGGACGAATGCCCGTGCCCTCCGCGCCGTCGCGTATCTCCGCGACAAGATGCTGCGCCAGTTCTTCCGCCGTGAGCGCCGCGACCTCCGCGGGATGGGCGTCGCCCGTGTACCAGCCGCAGCCCATGACGATGTCGACGCCGCTTTCCTGTGAAAGGCGTTTCAGTTTGACCGGATCCCGTCCGATCTCCCTGAGGGTGCAGTCGGCGACGACGGTGCATCCCAGTCCGGCCAGATGCCGCAGTTCGGCGAGGGCGGAGTCGTAACCGTCGACCTTGAGGTTGTCCGTCATGCAGTAGGGATCGCGCATGAGGGCGGGCCTGTCGGCGGGGGTGACGGCCCCCGCGCGACTGCCGGGCGCGGCCTGATTGGCGAGGTCGATGAACATATGCTCGTGCGAGAGCACCATGCCGCAGGCCCCGGTCTCCACCGGGCCGCGGACCGTCATTATCTGAGCCATGATCCGCCAGTCCCGCTTCAGATCCCTTTGGTGACCAGTTCGCGGATGAAGGGCGTGATGGTCTCGGCGCCCTTTTCGGTGATGACGAAACCCTCCTCGATGCGGTTGGAGCCCGCCGGATGTCCCCAGATGCTGATGTCGCTGTTGACGCACATGCCGCTTTCGAAGCGGTAGGCGGTGTTTTCATCGGGGTAGGGGGACTCCGCCTCGGCCAGTCCGATGCCGTGCATGGGCGGATAGAGGTCGAACTCCGTCATGTTGTGTTTGGCGAATACCGCCTTCACCGCCCGGACCATTTCGCCGGAGACGGTGCCGGCCTTGAGGTAGTCCTGCTGCACGTTGGCCGCTTCGAAGAGGACGTTGAGGAACTTTTTCTGCTCGTCGGAGGCCTTGCCGATCACGAAGGGATACTCCACGGTCGAGACGTAGCCCTGATACTGCACGGCCATGGCGGCCATGAGCATTTCGCCGCTGCGCATGATCTTATTGGTGGCCCGTCCGATGACGGTCTCGGTCCGTTTGCCGGAGCCGAAGACCATGAAGTTGATCCCCTCGGCGCCCGCCATGCGGGCCGCGCCCTCGGCGGCTCCGGCGGCCATGGTCTCGGGATTGCCGTCCACGGCGTATTCCAGCAGCTTCTTGTAGCCTTCACAGGCCTGACGTCCGGCCTCCTTGAGGCAGGCGATCTCGCTGGGCGATTTGACCAGCCGCAGGGCGTTGAGGATGTGTCCGGCATCGACGATCTCGACGCCTTCCACCGCCGCCCTGATCCTCTCCATGATGTGGGCGGGGATGTCGAAACAGCCAACGAGCCCCAGACGTTTGCCGCCTTTGAGGGCCGCGCCGAAGATCTCCTTGAACGAGGAGAATTTGGCCAGCGGGTAGTCGATCTCTTCGGGGACCGACACGCAGGCGAATTCCTTGACGTTGAAGTAATCCTTCCACACGGACATCTCGAGCGCGTACTTCTCCCCCTCGGGCGCTCCCGCCAGCAGAGGACTCCCGCTTCTGGGGATCACGCACACCGCGCGCTCGAAGATCGGCCAGAAATTGCAGACGTAACGCAGATTCTCCTTGCGGTATTCGTCGCCGTAGACGGCCACCGCGTCCAGCTTGCACTTTTCCATCTCCGCCTGGATGCGGACGATCCTTTCCTGAAATTCACTTGCCGGTATGCAGATCATTTTTTCCTCCCGCCGCCTCCGCGGCTTTTCTGCTGTCCTGAAGATACTATACTTCCCTTATACCGAAAAAACAACGCGTTTTCAGTTTTTCTGTGCGCGTTTTCTGCTTTTGTCGGATTTCGGCTTGCAAAAAGTCCGGGAGAGGTGTCTATTTTGCAGGGACAACGGATTTTCGACCCGAAAAGGAGGGCGGCATGGCAAACAGCCACAGGAACAACACCATCACGGCGCAGGCTTTTGCCCGGCTGGGAGGCGAGAAACAGCTGCAGGAGTATTCCAAGATCATCTTCCAGCTTCTGGGGCTGGTGATCGACTTCATCTCCGCGGACGGCGAAACACTGCGCATTTCCCGCGGCGTCAACTTCAATTCCTACTGCGCCGCCCTGCGGGCCACTCCCGCGGGCCGCGAGATCTGCTCCAAGTGCGACATGGACCACGCCCGCGCCGCCGCCGCGGAGCGAAAGAACATCTGCTATGCCTGCAGCGCCGGGCTCCATGAGATACTCGTCCCCCTGTTCGACAGCCGCGGCGAGTACATCGGCGCCATGACGTCGGGCCAGTTCCACCTCGACGGCCAACCGCTGTTTTCCCGGGAGAATGTCGCCGAACTCGCCCGCGGCTGCGGCCTCGATCCCGAAAAAATGTGGAAACTCTACCGCAGGTCCATTACTCTTTCCGCCCTTCAGGCAGAGGGTGTGACGGGGTATCTTGAGATCATCGGCCGCCACCTGACCGGGATCCGCGAAAACCTGATCCTCATGGACCGTATCGATACCCCCGACAAGGTCGCCGAAATAAAGAAGTACGTGGAAAAAAACTGCATGCACCGCCTGACCGTGGAACAGGTCTCCCGCAAATTCTATTTGAGTCCCGATTACCTCTCACACCTCTTCAGCCGCAAAGTCCACGTGTCCTTCCACCGCTACCTTGCCCTGTGCCGCATCATCCGCGCCCGCAACATGCTGGCCGAAACCAGTCTCTCCGCCTCCGAGATCGCCTACGCCTCGGGCTTCGGCTCCATCTCCCAGTTCAACCGGGCCTTCAAGGCCGAGACCGGCCGTTCCCCCGGGGCCTACCGCCGCGCCGAACGCGGGCGGGCGGAACGGAAAACACTTGAAAAAACAGTACGGCCGTGCTAAGTTAAAATGCCTTCCGTGACGTCCCTGTCGAAAGCACGGCGGAAAAACGAATTGGAGAAAATGAAGAGCAGAATTTCGATCAAGTCCCGTCTGAAAATATGGTGGGAGTCTTTCGGCCGTTGTCCAGCCCGGTCGCTGGCGTTTTTCACCGCGGTCACGGGTCTTCTCTGGGTCGTCCAGACGTCGCTGTGCCAGAAGATCCTGCCGCTGGACGTCATCGAGGCGATCGTCTGGGGAGAGGAGATGCAGTGGGGCCAGATGAAGAGTCCGCCGCTCTCGGGCTGGATCGCGGCGCTCTTTTCGCGGCTTTCCGGGCACGCGGACTGGTCGCTTTATCTGGCCTTTCAGCTGACCATCGTCTGCGCGGTCTGGTTCTCGTACAAACTGGCAAGGCAGTTTTTCGACGAACGCGGGGCGGCGACGGCGGCGATGCTGCTGTATTTCATCTACTACTACATGCCGCCCTCGATGAAATTCTGTTCGCACAGCACTCAGGTCGCCCTGCTGCCCGCAGTGGGATACTTTTTCTGGCGGGGCCTGAAGGATGACCGCCTGCGGGACTGGCTTGCGCTCGGGGTGTGCGCGGCTTTGGCCACGCTGGGGAAATATGCCGCCGTTCAAGTCCTGCTGGGGTGCCTTTTGTTCATGGCCGTCTGGCCGCCGGCGCGGAAGCGCTTCGCCTCGCCGGGGCCGTATCTTGCGGGGGGACTCTATCTGCTGCTTCTTCTGCCCCACTTCCTGTGGCTTCTCGACCACGATTTCCTGCCGATCAGACACCTCGATGCCCGTCTGAACGGCGGGGAACGGGGCGTTTGGCTCATGCTTCAGGCCCTGCTGACGATGGCGATGCCCTACGCGCTGCTGACGGCTCTGCTGGTCATTATGAATCTGCCGGAGAAACTTCCGTGGCGCGTTTTCCGGCGCGGCGTGCCGGAAGAGCGGGATCCGCTCCGCCGTTCCGCCCTCGTCTATTCGCTTGCGCTGACGCTGATCCCCGAACTCTTTTACTTCGTGCCGACTCTCTTCGGTCAGTCCGTCATTCTGATGTGGTTCTCGTATCTGGCCGGTTTCACCGGCATCACGGCGGTCGCGCTGCTGCCGGAGGGGGTGACGCAAAAGGTTTTCCGCCGTCTGTATGCCGTGCTGTGGGTGTATTTCATCATCCTCTTCATCGGCGTCACCCTCGATGTTCTGAACAAACCGCGTTACCGGATCCACTCCTCTCCCGGCGTGATCGTCGGCATGGCGGAAAAATTCTACCGGGAGCGCTCCGGCGGAAAGGCCGTCCCGCTCGTCTACGGCGACCGCTGGCTTGCCGGGGTGATACAGAACTACTCTCCGCACCGCCCGCGGGCCTGCGTCCACGAGGATGTCTGCAACATGGAGCTTTACCGTGAGCGGCTGAAACGTGACGGCGCACTGATCATTTTCAACGAAAGGACCGATTATTCCGCGGCGTTCCGCGCCTCCGGATTCGAACCCGTGCCGCTTCACACCTTTGAATACACCTACTCGTCGCAGTTCGGCAGAACGAAAAAAGACCGCCTCACCTTCGGTTATCTGCCTCCGGCCGGGACCGCCCCCGGTTCCGCGGACAAAGCGCCGCGGAAATAGTTCCGCCCCGGCCGCTTCCAGAAAACCGTCCCGCCCGTGCCGTTCCCGGACAGGCACGAAAAAAACGGGGAGAGACCTCGTGAAAAGTCTCTCCCCGCGGTAAAGACGGAATGCGGAGTTATTTGCCGGTCATGGCCTGGGCGACGGCGACCGCCACGTCGACGGAAGCGCCGACCATGGGGTTGTTGCCCATGCCGATCAGGCCCATCATCTCCACGTGGGCCGGGACCGAGGAGGATCCGGCGAACTGGGCGTCGGAGTGCATCCTGCCCATGGTGTCGGTCATGCCGTAGCTGGCGGGACCGGCGGCCATGTTGTCCGGATGCAGCGTGCGGCCCGTGCCGCCGCCGGAAGCCACCGAGAAGAATTTCTTTCCCGCTTCCAGACGCTCCTTCTTGTAGGTGCCCATGACGGGATGCTGGAACCGGGTGGGATTGGTGGAGTTGCCGGTGATGGCGATGTCCACGTCTTCCTTCCACATGATGGCCACGCCCTCGCGGACGTCGTCGGCGCCGTAGCACCGCACGGCCAGACGGTCGGGATTGCTGCCGAAGGGGGTCTCGGAGAGGATCGTGAGCTTGCCGGTGGCGTAGTCGAATTCCGTCTCGACGCCGGTGAAGCCGTTGATGCGGGCGATGATCTGGGCGGCGTCCTTGCCGAGGCCGTTCAGGATCACGCGCAGTTTGTTCTTGCGGACCTTGTTGGCCGACTTGGCAAGTCCGATGGCGCCCTCGGCCGCGGCGAAGGACTCGTGTCCCGCCGTGAACGCGAAGCACTTGGTGTCTTCGGAGAGGAGCATGGAGGCGAGGTTGCCGTGTCCGATGCCCACCTTGCGGTCGTCGGCGACGGAGCCGGGGATGCAGAAGCTCTGGAGCCCTTCGCCCAGGGTCTTGGCGATCTCGCTGGCCACGGTCTGGCCGCGCTTGATGGCGACGGCCGCGCCCACGAGGTACGCCCAGCAGGCGTTCTCGAAGCAGATGGGCTGGATGTCTTTCACGCGCTGATAGATGTCGAGCCCCTTGCCTTTGGTGATCTTCTCGGCTTCCTCGATGGAGGAGATGCCGTTGTCGTTCAGAAACTTCGTGATCTGGGCGATCCGGCGTTCATAACTTTCGAAAAGTGCCATGATGCTGCCTCCTTACGCCTTGCGGGGATTGATGACTTTGGCGGCGTCGGCGAACCGGCCGTAGCTCTTCTGGAACTTCTTGACGAAATCCTTGACGGACATCTTCTCCAGTTCCGCTTCGGGGGTCTTGTTGACGAATTCCATCATCTTGCCCAGATTGACGAACTCGTAGCCGATGACTTTGTTTTCGTCGTCCAGAGCCAGATTGGTCACGTAGCCCTCGGCCATCTCGAGATAGCGCACACCCTTTGCGGCGGTGCTGTACATGGTCCCGGTGATGGAACGGAGCTGTTTGAGGTCTTCGAGACCGGCACCGATGGGCAGTCCGCCCTCGCTGAAGGCGGTCTGGGTGCGGCCGTAGACGATCTGGAGGAAGAGTTCGCGCATGGCGGTGTTGATGGCGTCGCAAACGAGGTCGGTGTTGAGGGCCTCGAGCAGCGTCTTGCCGGGGAGGATCTCGGCGGCCATGGCGGCGGAGTGGGTCATGCCGGAGCAGCCGATGGTCTCCACCAGAGCCTCCTGGATGATGCCCTCTTTGACGTTGAGGGTGAGTTTACAGGCGCCCTGCTGGGGGGCGCACCAGCCCACGCCGTGGGTCAGACCGGAAATGTCCTTGATCTCCTTTGCCTTGGTCCAGGCGCCTTCCTGCGGGATCGGCGCGGGCCCGTGTTTGGGTCCCTTTGCGACGCAGGCCATCTGCTCGACTTCCTTGGTGAAGTTCATTGCGGATCTCCAAATTTTATTTGTTGAAGGTTTGGGAAATTGCCTCGAATGGATGCCGCGCTCCGGGCGCAAACAACCGTCGTTTAATATACTCGTTGGCCCCGCTTTTTTCAAGGCCTTTTCGACGGTGGCCGTTTTCCCTCTGCCGTCGTCCCGCGCCGGGCCGCCCGCCCCGCGGCGAAAACCGGGGGAGGGGACTTGACAAAAGCCCCGCGGCGTTGTATGTTATGATAAAAACAGAATCGGATTCAGGATTTTTCAACACGATGCAAGGCAAGTATATAACTCGGGCGATCGAGTCGAAACTCATGGCGGCGGCACAGTCTTACAAGGTCGTTCTCGTCACAGGTTCCCGCCAGGTTGGCAAGTCCACATTGCTCAAAAAACTTTTTCCCGGCTGCAGGTACGTGACGCTGGACGACCCGTTTCTGGAACAACAGGCAAGGGAGAACGGCGGCATGTTTCTGACGCTCAATCCGCCGCCGGCGGTCATCGACGAGGTCCAGCATGCGCCCGAACTCTTCCGTTACATCAAGATGCGCTGCGACGAAACAGACGAACGCGGGCTCTTCTGTCTCTCCAGGTCGCAGCAGTTCCACCTGATGAAGGGCGTTTCGGAGACCCTTTCGGGACGCATCGCCGTCATCGAACTCAACGGTCTGTCGCTGCGCGAGATCCTGGCGGACGGCTTTTCGCTTCCCTTCCTGCCGACGATGGAATACGTTCAGGCCCGGGGCAAAACCGCCCGCGCTCCCGGGAACATCTGGGAGATCATCCACAGGGGGGCCTATCCCGAACTGCAGGATCCCGCTTTGGACTGGGCCTCTTATTACGGCAACTATGTCAAAACCTACCTCGAACGGGACGTCCGTGCGCTGTCGGCGATCCAGGAACTGGACAGTTTTCAGCGTTTCGTCATCGCCGCCGCCGCGCGGACCGGCCAGGTGGTGAACTATGCCAACATCGCCGACGAGGTCGGCAAGGATGCCGTGACGATCAAAAGCTGGATCTCCATTCTGGAAGCCTCGGGGATCATTTACCTTCTGGAGCCCTACGCCAACAGCGCCCTGAAGCGGGCGGTGAAGACGCCGAAGCTCTATTTCAGGGACACGGGGCTGGTCAGTTACCTGACCCGCTGGCTGTCGCCGGAGACGCTGGCCTACGGCGCGATGAGCGGACACATTTTCGAAACGTTCGCGGTTTCGGAGATCCTGAAATCCTACGCCAACAGCGGGCTGGATCCCCGCCATTTCGTCTCCTACTACCGCGGCCACGACAAGCCGAAGAAGAAAGTCGGCGGCGAAGTGATCGAAGCGGAGGGGGAGATCGACCTCATCATCGAGGCGGATGGGGTGCTTTACCCCGTCGAGATCAAGCAGAACGCCAACGTCTCCCCCGCCGCGACAAGCGCATTTCAGATCCTGGACAAGATCCCCGACCGCAAACGCGGGACGGGCGCCGTCATTTGCACCTGCCCCCAGCCGGGTATGCTCCGCGAAAACATCTTTCAGCTGCCGGTCTGGTACATCTGACGGGGGAAGAAAAGCGGACGACCACGGACTCACGCGGACGATCACGGACGGCCCAACAGCAGATCGAACCGCGGCGGCGTTGTCACCTCCAAAGCCCCGCTCGTCTCCCCCAAAAATATCTCGCTTTTTTTGAAAAGAGATAGGGGCCCGGGGAAAGGGGAAAACTTTTTTTCACGTGAAAAAAAGTTTTCTCCTTTCCCCGGAACAACTACCCCTTTCACGAAAGCAGAAAGGGGAGGCAGGGGAGCGTGTAGGCGTCGCGCTCGGCGGGGTCGTAAAAGACTTTCATGAGGAAGAGGCCGCGGGGGGGGGCGGTCTCGGGGGCGCAGGAGCGGTCTTTCGCTTCGAGGATGGCGGTCACGTCGTCGGGGGAGAGTTTGCCGGAGCCGGCGGCCTCGATGGTACCCATGAGGCAGCGGATCATTTTGTAGAGGAATCCGTCGCCCACGAAGGTGAGGCAGCAGAACTGGCCGAACTCCTGCACGTCGATGCGGAAAATGGTGCGCACGGCGTCGTCGATGTTGGCGCGTTCCACGACGAAGCTGGAGTAATCGTGTTTCCCCGTGAGGCGTTGGGCGGCGGCGCGGATCTTTTCCACGTCCATGACGTGGATGGGCTTCCACGAGTAGCGGCCCGTGAAGGGGGATTCCGGTCCGAGGTTGAGGACGTAGGTGTAGGCTTTCCCCGCCGTGTCGTACCGGGCGTGGAACTCCAGCGGGACCTTCTTTATCGTTCGGATGCGGATGTCCGGCGGGAGCATGTGGTTGAGGGCTTTCCGGACTCTTTCGGGAGGGATGGAGGGCCGTTCGGGGGTGAGGAAGGTGGCGACGAAGCCTTGTGCATGGACGCCCGTGTCGGTGCGGCTGCACCCGATTATGTGGATGGGGAGCCGGTCGAAGAGGCCGGTCAGCTTTTTCTGGATCACCTCCTGAACGGCCAGACAGTGGGGCTGGATCTGCCAGCCGCTGTAATTGGTGCCGTCGTAGGCGATCTCCATGAAATAGCGTTCGAAGGGCGTGTAGGATGTTTCTTCGAGGCTCATGACAAAAGCTCCTCCGCGATGGTGTCCCAGAAGTCCAGCCCCTTCCGGGCAAGTTTGATCCTTTGCGGCGCAATGACGAAACAGCCGGGGAAACGCTTTGCCGCCGCTTCCGCTTTTTCCCGCCGGACCTGCCACAAGTCGGCATGGGGGACCTTGTCCCACAACTCCTTTGTCCAGCCTTCCGTCGTCCGCAGGTTGACGGCAAATATCTCGTCCAGCCGGGCCCCGGGCGCAATGCGGTCGGCCGCCGGGGGCGCGCCCGCCAGCCATTCCGTCAGGGAGGCGGCTTCCGTCGCCCGGTCCCTCCCGTCGAAACTTGACGCCGAGGGGCCGAAGCCCCGCAGCAGACCGCCGCGCCAGACGTTGACGTTGTGGCGGCATTCACACCCCGGCCGGGCGTAGTTGGAGACTTCGTACTGTCCGATCCCCCGTTCGGCGAGTTTCGATCGGGTCACTTCCTCAAGCTCGGCGGCCAGTGCGTCGCCGCAGGGGGCGAGTTTGCCGTAGAGGCGCGCCCCTTCCTCGGGGGTGAGGCTGTAGCAGGAGACGTGATCCACGGGGTAACGCGCCAGAAAATCGAATTCTTTTCCCCAATCCTCTTTCCCCCGCCCCGGAACGGCGTAGATCAGGTCGCAGTTCCAATGGGGGAAGCCCGCCTCGGCGATTCCGGCGAGGGCGGACTCCAGCTGTTTTTGGCCGCACTTCCGCCCGAGAAGCTCCCGGACTTCCGGAAAAAAGCTCTGGACCCCCGTGCTGAGGCGCGTCACGTGCTTTTTCAAGACGGCGATCTTTTCCCGCGTCAGCGTTTCCGGATTGGCTTCGATGCTGATTTCGGTCTCTTCTCCGCAGGGCAGGGAGGTCGATATTTTGTCGAGGAACCGCGCCAGCGTTTCCGCGTCGAAGAGCGTCGGCGTGCCGCCGCCGATGTAGACGGTCTCGGCCTTTTCCGTCTGCGTCTCCAGCTGGGAAAAAAGTTTTTCCAGATAGCGTTTTTGCAGTTCCGCGGAGGCGTCCGTCACGGAATAAAAGACGCAGTAGCCGCACTTGGAGGCGCAGAAGGGGACGTGGATATAGTAATTCATGCCTTCCTGCTTTGCCTCCTTATCCCGGAAGCCTCACGCCTGATGGACGATCTTTCCGCCCACGGCGGTCATGACGACGCGCCCGGAGACCTTGCGTCCGTCGAAGGGCGTGTTGCGGGATTTGGACTTGAAGGTCTCCTTGTCGATGACGTATTCCGCTTCGGGATCGATCACCGTGAAGTCGGCGGCGTTCCCGGGGGCCATGGAGTAGTTGTCGATGCCGATGACCTCCGCCGGGCCCACGGTCATCTTCTTGATGAGCCGGGGCAGGGAGATGACCTCTTTCTTCACCAGTTCCGTGAAGCACAGCGGGAAGGCCGTTTCGAGGCCGATGATGCCGCAGGGGGCGTAGTCGAACTCCACCATCTTGGCCGTGCGGGTGTGGGGCGCGTGGTCGGTGGCGATGACCGTGATGGTGTCGTCGGAGACGCCTTCGATCAGGGCCAGCCGGTCCTCCTCGGAACGCAGGGGCGGGTTCATCTTGTAGTTGGTGTCGAACTTTTTGATGCACTCGTCGGTCAGCGTCAGGTGGTGGGGCGTGGCTTCGCCCGTGACCGGCACGCCCTCGGCCCGGGCGGCGCGGAGCATCCGGACGCTGCCCTTTGTGCTGACGTGCTGCATGTGGATCTTCCAGTTGATCTTGCGGGCGAAAATGATGTTGCGGGCGATGATGATCTCCTCCGCGGCGGCGGGGATGCCGTTCATGCCCAGCAGCACCGACCACTTGCCCTCGTGCATCACGCCGCCCTCGGAGAGTTTGGCCTCTTCGCAGTGGTCGAGGATCGGCAGACCGAAGGCTTTGGCGTATTCGACGATATGGCGCATTAGGGCGTGGTCCTGCACGCACTTGCCGTCGTCGCTGAGGGCCACGACCCCGGCGGACTTGAGGGAACCGATGGGAGCCATTTCCTCCCCTGCGCTGCCCACGGTCATGCATCCGCAGGGCAGGACGCGCACCACGGCCTCCCGCGCGGTGAGGCGGTGCAGGAGTTCGATCGCGCCCACCGTGTCGGCGGCAGGTTTTGTATTGGGCATGGCGACGATGCTGGTGAAGCCTCCGGCGGCGGCTGCGGCGGTCCCGGTGGCGATGGTCTCGGCCAGCGTGTTGCCCGGGTGGCGCAGATGCACGTGGATGTCGATGAATCCCGGCGAAAGGACTTTTCCCGAGAGATCGACGGACTTCGGAGCCTTGAGCGCCGCAGGTTCGGCGAAGCGGCCTTCGGCGTCGACGCCGATGTCGCCTTTGCAGTCGATGTTGCGGCCCGGATCGATGATCCTCGCGTTTTTCAAAATGTATTCGTTCATTTTTTCACACATCCTACGAGATAGAGGACGGCCATGCGGATGGCCAGCCCGTTGGTCACCTGTTCGAGGATCACCGAGTTGGGACCGTCGGCGATGTCGCCGGTAAGTTCTATATCCCGGTTGATGGGGCCGGGATGCATGACCAGCGCGTCGGGTTTCAGGTACTTCATCCTGTCGTGGTTGAGGCCGAAGAATTTTGCGTACTCCCCGGTGCTGGGGAAGAAGCCCGCAGTCTGCCGCTCCCGCTGGATGCGGAGCATGTTGACCACGTCGGCCCCTTCCAGAGCCTCCGCAAGATTCGTACAGGTGCGCACGCCGATGCTCTCGAACTCCCGGGGGACCATGGTGGCGGGACCGGCGACGGTCACGTTGGCGCCGAGTTTGAGCAGTCCCCAGATGTTGCTGCGGGCGACGCGGCTGTGGATGATGTCGCCCACGATGGTGACGTTGAGCCCCGCGATCCGGCCCTTTTTTTCGCGGATGGTGAAGATGTCCATCAGCGCCTGGGTGGGATGGCTGTGGGCGCCGTCGCCCGCGTTGACCACGCCGCAGGAGAGGTTGCGGGCGATGAAGGCCTGAGCCCCGGGGGCGGAGTGGCGCATGACCACGAGATCCACCTGGAGGGCTTCGATGTTTTTGACGGTGTCCAGAAGCGTCTCGCCCTTGAGGAGACTGCTGGCCTGGGCCTGCATGTTGACGATGTCGGCCGAGAGCCGCTGTTCGGCAAGTTCGAAGGAGACCCTCGTGCGGGTGCTGGGCTCGACGAAGAAGTTGACCACGGTTTTTCCCCGGAGCGCGGGCACTTTTTTCACCCGGCGTTCGGAGACTTTCTTGAATTCCTCTGCGGTGTCGAGGATATACGTGATCTCGTCACCCGAGAGGTCGTAGAGGGAGAGCAGATCTTTTCTCGTCCATTGCATGATGCAGGCGATCCTTTATCTTTTGGGCCATTTGATGTCGTAGATGCCGGGAGAACCGTCCGGATCGGTCTCGAAGCGGACTTGGATCTTGTGATCGGGCGGGACCGCGAATTTCATGCCGATGAAATCGGCGCGGATGGGGAACTCCGGCTCTCCCCGGTCCACCAGCACCGCCAGCCGGATCAGACGGGGCCGCCCGTAGTCGGTGAGGGCGTCCAGCGCGGCCCGGATGGTGCGGCCGCTGGAGAGGACGTCGTCCACGAGGATGATGAGTTTGTCGTTGACGTCGAAGGGGATGCGTGTCTCCCTGATGAGCGGCAGGCGCGACCTGTTGCCGATGTCGTCGCGGTACATCGATATGTCGAGCGTTCCGAAGTCCGGTTCGAACCCTGATTTTTCCTTCAATACGGCGTTGATGCGCTCGGCCAGCGGCACGCCCTGCTGGTGGATCCCCACCAGCGCACCGTCGCCGGGGTGGGGGGCCAGCACTTTGCCGATATCCTCCGCGAGCCTTTCCACCGCCGCGTTCATCTCCCGCTCATCGCACAGCAATTCGGGAATGTTGTCCATTTTTTAGCGGTCTCCCTATGTTTTCTGCCGCCGTACAAAAAATCCGCCGGAAATTCCGGCGGAGTCGAAAGTCATATCAGATGATGTTCCCGGAGCAGTTCCAGCTCTCTCACGAGATTGGGGGTGAAGAGCGCCTGATTGCCCGGCTCGAACAGCGATTTTGCGCTCCAGAAACGCACCTCGTCGATCTCGTCCCGCTGGAAGGTGAAGGGCCCGCCCAGCTTGACGCCGAAAACGCGGATGTCCTCGGATTCGATGTCGTTGCGCAGCTGCATGTCGAAGAGGACCTCCAGCTCCGCGTCACCGGTATAGCCCAGCTCCTCGGCCAGTTCCCGTTTCGCGCCTTCGAGATAGTCCTCGCCCAGCACCAGATGACCGCCCACGGCGGTGTCCCATTTGCCGGGCTGGATGTCTTTTTCCATGGAACGCTTCTGGAGCAGGAGCCTGCCGCCGTCCGGATGGAAGACCACCACGTGGGCCGTGTGGTGCAGAAGCCGCGGGTCGCCGTGACACTGGCTCCTCAGCGCCATGCCGATGCGCCAGCCGTGCCGGTTGTAGATGTCAAGCAGATCGTCCATGAGAAGGCTTCACCCCCTGATGATCGCGAGCAGTTCGTCGCGCTTCGACTCCATGAGCTCCCGGGTGTCGGCCTCGACGATGAGCCGCAGAAGCGGCTCGGTGTTGGAGGCGCGGACGTTGAACCACCACTCGGGATACTCGGAGCTGACGCCGTCCAGCTCGAACATGCCGGGCCCGGCGTAGCGCTTGCGGATGGTGTCGAGGATGGGCGCGACGTCCGCCACCTTGGAGTTGATCTCGCCGCTGGAAAAATATTTGCGCAGCGGTTTGACCAGTTCACTCACGGGTCTGTTCTTTTTGCAGATCAGATTGGCCAGCATGATGAAGGCCAGTCCCTGGCACTCCGCGGTGAAGTTCTGCTTGAAGTAGTAGTGCCCCGAGAGCTCTCCGGCGAAGACGGCGTCGTTTTCACGCATCTGCGCCTTGATGAAGGCGTGACCCACGCGGCAGCGGATGACCTTGCCGCCGTTGGCTTCGATGCACTCCGGCACCGCGCGGCTGCTCCGCAGATCGTAGAGGATCGTGGCGGGGCCGGCGGAGAGGATGTCCTGGGCGATGAGGGCGGTGAAGAGATCCATGGGGATGATCTCGCCCTTGTCGTCGATGAAGCCGCAGCGGTCGGCGTCGCCGTCGAAGGCCGCGCCGAAATCGGCGCCGCACTCCTTCACTTTCGCGCGGATGGCGTCCAGCGTGTAAGTTTTGAGCGGATTGGCCTCGTGGTTGGGGAAGGTCCCGTCGAGCGTGTCGTACAGGGGGACGATCTCGAAGAGGTCGGTGATCCCCCCGATCTCGTAAAGGCCCATGGCGTTGGCGTAATCGACCACGACCTTGAGCTTGCGGTCCATTTTTGCGAAGGAACGCAGGAACGCGGCGTACTCGGGTTTGATGTCATACGTGGAGATCTTTCCGGGGACGGCGTTTTTCTTCCACGCGCCGCTTTGGGCGATGCGCTTGATGTCCATGATGCCCGTCGCGCCGGAGATGGGGACGGCCCGGGCTTTGCACAGCTTGAAGCCGTTCCACTCCCCGGGGTTGTGGCTCGCGGTGATCATCACGCTGCCGTCGGCCTTGAGAGTCCCGTTGGCGAAGTAGCTCTGGGGCGTCGAGGAAAGCCCCAGATCGATCACGTCGGCGCCCTGGGATGTCATGCCCCGGGCGAGGCCGTCGAAAAGCTCCTGCGAGTGGGGGCGCATGTCCCGGCCCACGACGACTTTTTTCGCCCCCGTGAACTCGATATACGCCCGGCCGATCTTTTCGGCCACGTCGCCGTTGATATCCGCGGGGTAGACGCCGCGGATGTCGTACGCTTTGAAGATCTCAGCCATGATGGACTTTCTCCCGGAACCGGATGCGGTTACTTTTTGCAGCCGCAGTCGCAGCCGTCTTCGCAGTCGCAGCCGTCGTCATCGCAGCTGAAGAACTCTTCGATCTGCTCGACGATGCCCTCGGGCGTGAAGCCGAACTTCTCTGCCAGCACCTTGTAGGGCGCGGAGGAGCCGAAGTGGTCCAGACCGATGGCGAAGTTGGCGAAACGGTTCCAGCCGAAGGTGGAGGCCGCCTCGATGGAGACCACCGGGCAATCTTCGGGCAGGACGGAATCCTGATACTCGAAGTCCTGCGCGAGGAAGAGCTCCTGCGAGGGCATGGAGACGACGCGGACGCGGACTTCTTCCTTGCGGAGCAGCGCCGCCGCCTGGAGCGCGAGATTGACCTCGCTGCCGGTGGCCAGCAGGATCAGGTCGAAATCCTTTTCGTCGTCGATGACGAAGGCGCCCTTGGAGACGTCGGCCTTCTTGGCCATTTCGGCACTGTAGGGCTCCAGATTCTGGCGGGTGAAGAGCAGCACCACGGGGCCCTCTGCCTTGAGGGCGCAGGCCCAGGCCTGAGCCACTTCGTGGGCTTCCGCCGGACGGATCACCGTCACGCCGGGGATGCTGCGCAGCATGGCGATCTGCTCGATGGGCTCGTGGGTCGGGCCGTCCTCGCCCACATAGAAGGAGTCGTGGGTGAAGATGTAGATCTCATGGAGTTTCTGCAGCGCGGCCAGACGGATCGCCGGCTTCATGTAGTCCGAGAAGACGAAGAACGTGGAGGTGTAGGGGATCGCGGTGCCGAAGAGCGCCATGCCGTTGCCGGCAAGGCCCATGGCCAGCTCGCGGACGCCGAAGTGGATGTTGCGCCCCAGGGGATTCTCGGCGGAGAAATCGCCGCCGCCCTTGATGTCGCTCTTGGTGGAGGGGGCCAGATCGGCCGCGCCGCCGAAGAGGGCGGGAACCAGTTCCGCCGCCTTCTGGAGGACGGTCCCGGAGCTGGCGCGCGAAGCGACGGGCTTGTCCACCGGCGCGGCCTTGAGCAGTTCTTCCTCGATGTTGGCCGGAACTTCGGCGTTGAGGAAGCTGGAGACGACCTTGGCGCGGCCGGCGTCGGCGTCGAGGAAAGCCTGGAACTCCTTGTCCCACGCGGCAGCGGCCTTTTCCAGTTCGGCGCAGCGGGCGTCGCAGTAGGCGCGGACGTCGGCGGGAACGGTGAAGGGCTCCTCGGTGAAGTTGAGGTTCTTGCGCAGAGCGGCCAGTTCCTCGTCGCCCAGAGGCTCGCCGTGGCTGCTGGATTTGCCCTGCTTGTTGGGCGCGCCGAAGCCGATGGTCGTCTTGCCGACGATCAGGGTCGGGCGGCCGTCGGACTTCATGGCCTGAGCCAGCGCGGCGTCGCACTGGGAGGCGTCGTTGGCGTTGGCCACGCGGATGATCCGCCAGTTGAAGGCCTCGAAGCGGGCCGCGACGTTTTCGCTGAAGGCGAGGCTGGTGCTGCCTTCGATGGAGATGGTGTTGTCGTCGTAGAAGACCACCAGTTCGTCAAGCTTGAGGTGTCCGGCGAGACTGGCGGCCTCGCTGCTGCACCCCTCCATCATGCAGCCGTCTCCGGAGATGACGAAGATGCGCGGATTGTAGAAGCCGGTCTTGTCCAAACCGGTCGCGGCGGCGAAGCGGCGCTTGGCGATGGCCATACCGACGGCGGAGGCGAAACCGCTGCCCAGGGGACCGGTGGTGATGTCGACGCCCGCGGTGTGGCCGTATTCGGGATGGCCCGGGGTCAGGCTGCCCCACTGACGGAAGTTCTGGAGATCCTCCTTGGTGAGGCCGTAGTTGAAGAGGTGGAGCAGGCTGTAGATCAGCATGGAGCCGTGTCCGGCGGAGAGGATGAAGCGGTCGCGGCCGATCCACTTGGGGTTGGCCGGGTTGTGGCGCAGATACTTGTCCCACAGCGTGAACGCGTAGTCCGCACAGCCCAGCGGCATGCCGGGGTGGCCCGATTTCGCTTTTTGGATGGCCTCCGCAGCCAGAACGCGGATGGTGTCAGCTGATTTTTTCGCCAGAATTTCGTTGTACATGGAACAAACCCTCACTTTTTTTGTTGGTTGTACTGGTAATTTCCAAGTTTTGCGTTATCTTTATTAAAGTAACACCACCCCGGGATAAAAACAAGGTCCGGAACGGGGAAAATACGGGATTTTCAACAGACAGGCTTTTTTCGACATGACGGAACGGTTCATCACATCGACGCTCAACCGCCGGGATTCCGCCCGGGAGGCGACCCTGCGGCCGCCCGCTTTTTCGGAGTTTCCCGGGCAGGACCGGGTGAAGGAACAGCTGGAACTCTTCGTTCAGGCGGCCAAGGCCCGGGACGAGGCCCTCGACCACATCCTGCTCTCGGGGCCCCCGGGGCTGGGCAAGACCACGCTGGCCTATATCATCGCCAACGAGCGCGGCACCAACATCAAAAGTTCAAGCGGTCCGGCCATCGAGAAGCCCGGCGACCTCGCGGGACTCCTCACCAGCCTCGAACCCGGCGACGTGCTCTTCATCGACGAGATCCACCGGCTCAGCACCACCGTCGAGGAGTATCTTTACAGCGCCATGGAGGATTTTTTCATCGACATCATGCTGGAGCAGGGGGCGGGAGCCCGCTCCGTGCGGCTCTCGGTGCCCCGCTTCACCCTCATCGGCGCCACCACGCGGCAGGGCATGATCTCAGCCCCCCTGCGGGCCCGCTTCGGACTCAACATCCGGCTGGACTACTACGACACGGAGCCCCTGTGCGCCATTCTTGCGCGGTCGGCGGGCATCCTCGGCGTCGAGATCGAGCCCGAGGGGGCCGAGGTCATCGCCTCCCGCTGCCGGGGAACGCCGCGCATCGCCAACAATCTGCTGCGCCGGGCGAGGGACTACGCCCAGATCCGCGCCGACTCCGTCATCACGAAAAAGGTCGCCGAGGACGCGCTTGCCATGCTCCAGATCGACACCGACGGTCTGGATGAGATGGACCTGCGGATCCTCGACGTCATCATCAGCAACTTCCGGGGCGGTCCGGTGGGGCTCAAAAATATCGCCGTCTCCGTGGGCGAGGAGGAGGACGCCATCGAGGACGTCTACGAGCCCTTCCTCATCCAGCGGGGATATCTCACCCGCACCAGCAAGGGCCGTGTCGCCACGGACCGGGCGTGGCGGAAACTGGGGATCAAGCGGACTCTGGGCGGGACGCAGGAGCTTTTCTGATGGAACGGACGATCCCTGTGACACATAACTTCAAGGAGGAACTCAAATGCCGCTGACCGATGTTGATTCTTTGCTCGCCCTTCAGGAGGTCGATCTCAAGATCCGCGATATGGAGTCCCGTCTCAAACTGCTGCCCAAGGAGATGCAGTCGCTCATCGGCCGGCGCGACGCTCTGCTGAAGGATACGGCTTCCGCCGCCGACAGGGCCCGGCAGGTGGAACTCGAGGTGAAAAACACCGAGAACGCCATCGCCGGACTGGAGGCCGAAAACCGCAAGCTTCAGCAGCAGTCCGGCATGGTCAAGAAGAACGCCGAGTACCAGGCCCTCCTGGCCGCCGTCGAGACCAACAGGAAGAAGATCGGCGAGCTGGAGGAGAAGACTCTTCTGCTCTTTGACGAACTGGAGACCGCCCGGGCCCGCGCCGCGAAGGTCAAAGAGGACAATGCGCAGACGATCAAAAACATCAAGTCCGAATTCGACGAGCTCTTCGCCTTTTCCAAGACCGTGGAGACCGAGCTTGCCCGGCTCAAAAAAGAGCGGCCCGACCGCCTCTGCGGGATCGATCCGGACACCCTGTCCCTCTACACCAGGCTGCTCAATGCCAAAAATGTCCGCACGCCCGTGTCGAAGGTCGAAGAAGGCGTCTGCGGCAACTGCCATCTCCGGGTGACGCCCCAGTGCATGAACCACCTCCGGCGCGACAGACTGGCCGTCTGCGACAACTGTCAGGGACTTCTTTACATCGACGGGGATGCGGACTGAAGGATGGATCTCGACCGTACCGACTGGAAAGAACTGGTCTTCCGCGGCGTGGAGTCCGATGAACTGGACTACAAGGCGGCGCAGGACTGGGACGAGCTCCCCAAAAGCGGCCGGGCGAAATTCGTCCGGCACCTGCTGGCCTTCGCCAACACCCGGGGCGGATACCTCGTCGTCGGCGTGGGCGAGGACGCCTCGGGATATCCCTCGAAACGCACGGGACTCACGCCGAAACAGTGTGCGTCCTTCGATCCCTCCAAGGTCGGCGCCTTCGTCAACCGGCACGTGGAGCCGCCCATCGACTTCATCATCGAGCGTCCCGTCGTGCGGGGCAAAAGATACGCGATCTTCGTCGTGCGTCCCTTCAAGGAGCTCCCGCACGTCTGTTCCAGCGGCGTGGAGGGGGAGCTGCAGACGGGAGTCTTCTATATCCGCAGCGCCGACGCCTCCAGCCGTCCCGCGCACCGGGCTCTGGAACTTTCGGGCATGATCCGCCGCGCTCTCCGCAACCAGCGGGAGATGCTGGGCCGGATGCTCCGCGGCATCCTCTACGAAAACCGCTCCGGTGTCGCCGAGCCCGCTCCGGCCAAGGAGCGCTTCGAGGATCTCGTCTCCTCCGCCGGGAGCTATTTCCGCCGCCGCCGTCAGGCTTCGAAGGAGACGATCCGGCTCCTGTTCGCCGTCGAGCCGGAGAAGCGGGGCGCCTTCGACGTCTCCGAGCTGCGCGGCGCCGTCGATGCGGCCGGACTTCCCCGGCCCGGCGGCAGTTTCCTCACGCCGGCCTTCATGGCGTCGACGCATCCCTTCAATCTGGGGCTGCGCTGTCTGGCGGGGGACGCTCCCCGCATGTGGCAGCTTTTCAAGACCGGGGAGTTCCTGTTTTTCGCGGACCTTCCCGCCCCCGGCGGAAAAGTGCGTACCGAGGATGTCCTCAAATTCCTCTCCGAATCCGTGGCGTTTTCGGGGAAGCTCTATTCGGCGCTGGAACTTCCGGACAGTCTCCTTGCCGTGACCCTGAGATTCTCCTCCGGAGAGAAGATCAAGCTGCGTTTCGGCGGGCGGGTCGTCTCCCGGGCCGCGGCCGACAGGAGTTCCGCTTCCCTGTGCCGCAGCGCCGCCGATCTGGCCGCCGGGGACCGGGCTCACGCCTCCCGGCTGTGGACCGAGTTCGCCGTCCCCTTCCGGATCGCTCCGGCCGCGATGAACGACACGATCCGTTTCATCGGAGAACACCTGTCGGGATCGTGATGCCATGATCAAGATCAAGGACGGACCCTTCGACGACGGGACCTCCCCCGCCGAAATAGAGGTCTCCATCGATGATTTCGAGGTGGAGTACGAAACGCAGACGGAAAATCCGCCGCAGGAGGAGATCATCTCGCTCTGCGAGGCGTTTTTCTCCCCCGGCGGCCCCCTGATGACCTCCGGCCTCGCCGGCGGCAAAGCCGAGGAACGGCCCCAGCAGCGCCAGATGGCCTCGGCCATCGCCCGGGCGCTGGTGAACGGCGAGAACCTGTGCGTCGAGGCCCCCACGGGTGTGGGCAAGAGCTTCGCCTATCTCGTGCCCCTGATCCTCCGCTCCAAATACTGCCGCCGCCCCTCCGTGATCGCCACCGAGACCATCAATCTTCAGGAGCAGCTCATGGAAAAGGACCTGCCCATGCTGTCGAAGCTCGTGGGCGTGGAGTTCAAGGCCGCTCTGGCCAAGGGACGGCGCAATTACCTCTGCCGCCGCCGGATGGAACTGCTTTCGGGCGACCAGCGCGACATGCTGCTGCCCAACCCCTCGCTGGTCCTCGATGTGGAAAGGCTCAACGAAAAACTGGCCAAAGGCGCGGACGGCACCCGGGACGGCTTCGGTTTCAACGTGGAAAATCCCGTATGGAATTTAGTCTGCTGCGAATCGGGCAACTGTCTGGGCGCCAAGTGTCCCTATTTCCGCAACTGCTACTACTACAAGGCCCGGCGCCAGTGGGAGGAGGCGGATATCATCGTCGCCAATCACGCGCTGTTCTTCACCGACCTTGCCATGCACGGCGCGGGGGAGTCCATGGAGACGGAGGGCTCTCTTCTGCCCAACTACGGCGCGGTGATGATCGACGAGGCCCACACGCTGGAAAACAACGCGGCGGAGTACCTGGGGCTGCACATCTCTCAGGCGGGGGTCGTCGGCATGCTCAACCGGCTGTACAACCCCGACAGCGCCCGGGGGCTTCTGATGCGTCCCGGCACAGGCACTCTGGAGCTGCGGTCCGCCGCGGCGGAGGCCCGGGACGAGGCCTACGGATTTTTCGCCCCCTACGAGAACTGGCTCTCCGAAAAGCGGGAGAGCGCGGCGGAGATCACTTCTCCCGACCGGTTTCCCGACCGGCTCTCCCCGGCGCTCCTTTCCCTTGCGCGGAAACTTGCGGCGAAACTGGAGGACGAGGAGGACGAAGCCTTCTCCACGGAGCTCAAATCCCAGCTGACCCGCTGCCGCGAATACGTCGACGGGCTGGACCGCTTCACCCACCAGACCCTGCCGGACACCGTTTACTACGCGGAGACGGAGAGGAACTCCCTCACGCTCCATGCGGCTCCCCTCAACGTGGCGGAGATCCTGGGGAAACTCCTCTTCGATCAGGATTTCCCCGTGATGCTGTGCAGCGCCACGCTGACGGTGCGGGGGCGTTTCGACTACTTCACGGGCCGGACGGGGTTCCACGGCGGTCCCTGCGTCCGGCTGGACTCGCCCTTTTCTCCCGAACAGGCGACGATCTACGTCTCCTCGCGGATGCCCGATCCGGCCAGCAGCGAATATCTCCCGGCGCTGGTCCAGGAGATCCCCCGCTACATAGAACTTACCGACGGCAAGGCCTTCGTGCTCTTCACCAGCCATCAGGCGCTGCGCACCTGCGCCGAGTCCCTGAGGACGGAGTTCCAGGTGCGGGGCTGGCGTCTGCTGGTCCAGGGCGAGGAGTTGTCGCGCTACCAGATGCTCCGGGAATTCAAAGAGGACATCGACTCCGTCCTTTTCGGGACCGACAGCTTCTGGACCGGAGTCGACGTTCCCGGCGAGGCTTTGAGCAACGTCATTTTGACGCGGATCCCCTTCGCCTCGCCCGGACACCCGCTGATCGCCGCGCGGATGCGCCGGATCGAGGCCGCGGGCAAAAGTTCCTTCTCCGAGTACAGTCTTCCCGAAGCGGTCCTCAAGTTCCGTCAGGGCGCGGGGCGGCTGATCCGCAGCCGCACCGACCGGGGCGTCATCGTCCTGCTGGACCGCCGGGTCATCACCAAAAGCTACGGCAGAGTGTTCCTCGAAGCGCTGCCCTACCGTGTCATCAGGGAATAGGAGTTTTTTTCATGGCCAAAGTCTATTTCGTTCCGCTTCCGGAGGGTTCCTCCGTCGAAAGCATCTCCCGCGCCGCGGGGCGGCTTTTCGATCACGTCGTCGAAGCCGAGGGCATCGTTCTCGAAAAGGAGATCCCGCTCAAAGTCCACTGCGGAGAAGCGGGCAACCGCACCTTCATCCCGGCGGGGTGCTATGACGGCGTCATCGACCGTCTGGAAGCGCAGGGGATCGCCTCGTGTTTCATCGAGACCAGCGTGCTCTACGGCGGCAAGCGGGGCGACCGGGAGTCCCACACGAAACTCGCCGCCTCCCACGGATTTACCCGTCTGCCCTTCGTCATCGCCGACGGGGAGCACGGCGAGGACTCCTGCGACGTCACCATCCCCGGGAAGCATTTCAAGCACTGCCATCTGGGGAAGGCTTTCGCCGATCACCCGCAGCTGCTGGTCATGTCCCACTTCAAGGGCCACGCGCTGGCGGGGTTCGGCGGCTCCATCAAACAGCTGGGCATGGGCTTTGCCTCCAAGGGGGGCAAGATGGCCATGCACCTCGGGGTCAAGCCCCGGATCCGGGCGTGGAAGTGCAAAAAGTGCGGCATGTGCCTCGCCCGGTGCCGCGCGGGGGCGATCACGCTCTCTCCCAAGCCCTCGATCGACCGGGAGAAATGCCTCGGCTGCGGGGCCTGCTACTCGGCGTGCCGGAACCACGCCGTCTCGATCCTCACCTGGGGCGGACTGCTCAACGCCCTTTTCAAGGGCCGCTTTTTCCGCGAGAAGCTGGTGGAGTACGCTCTGGCCGCCCACACGGGACGGCGGAACATCTACTTCGTCTTCGCGCTGAACATCACAAGAGGATGCGACTGCGAACCCGTGCCCATGTTCAAAGTCCTCAAGGACATCGGCGTTTTCGTCTCCACCGATCCCGTGGCCGCCGACGCGGCGGCCTTCGACGCGGCGGTGAAACGGGGCAAGCGCTTCCGGGGCGGGGAACAGCTGGACTACGCAGAAAAGATCGGCCTGGGGAGCCGGAAGTACGAGCTGGTGGAGCTTCCCTGCGATGCGTGAGAAGAAAATGGCCCGCGAGGCGGATCTTCTGCTTGCGTGGTACGGCGCGAACGGCCGGGAGCTCCCCTGGCGCGTCCGGGGCGGCGCTCACCCGGACCCCTACGCCGTGTGGGTGTCGGAGATCATGCTCCAGCAGACCACGGTGAAGACCGTCCTCGATTATTTCCCCCGGTGGATGGAGCGTTTCCCCACGCTGAAAAGTCTGGCGGAGTCCACCCTCGACGACGTGCTGAAGCAGTGGCAGGGACTGGGCTACTACGCCCGGGCCCGCAAGATGCACGAGTGCGCCCGGCATGTCATGACCTTCTGCGGCGGCGTCTTCCCCCGGGAGCGGGCAAAACTCCTGAAACTCCCGGGGATCGGGCCTTACACGGCTTCCAGTTTGTGCGCCTTCGCCTTCGACTTGCCCGAAACGGTGGTGGACGGCAACGTCATCCGCGTCCTGGCCCGGTACCGGGGGGTGACGGAGGCGGTGGACCGGGAGAAGATCTACCCGCTGGCGGCGGCGCTGACGCCTCCCGTCTCCGGGGCGGATTACGCTTCGGCCATCATGGACTTGGGCGCCACGGTGTGCCGGGCCTCTTCCCCCCTCTGCGGCGAGTGCCCGTGGCGTGAAAACTGCGTCGCCCGCCGGGAGGGACTTCAGGAGAAGATCCCCGTGCTCAAAAAGCTCGAGAAGAAGAAGAAAGCGGGCGCGGTGTTCGTTCTGGAAAACGGGGAGGGAGAGCTTTTCATCCGCCGCCGGCCGGGGAGGGGGCTTCTGGCGGGCCTGTGGGAACTGCCGTGGTCTGACGACGGCGCGTTCCCCTTTGCGGCGGAGTGGCGTGAGATGCCGCAGCAGGTGCGCCACGTGTTCACGCATTTCGATCTGGAACTCAAATTTTTCCGGTGCGAATCCCCGTTTCCCGGGGAGTTCACTTCGGGGGGCGTGTTCGTTCCCGATGACCGTTTGAAGGAATACGCTTTTTCGACGCTGATGAAAAAGGTGCTGAAAAAGCTGGGCAGATGAGGTGTTTTTCATGGAGCTGAAAGTTGAAAAGCGGATCCTTTCCTTCGGGGAGATCCCGGGTCTTTCGGAAGCGTCGGAAAAAACGGTGCTTCTTTTGCGGCACTCTTTCCGGCAGTCGCTGAACGGCGGCACCTACGATCCGCCGCTGACGGAGGAGGGGAGGGCCTACGCCAAAAAGTGCGGAGCGCTTCTTGCGGGGTGGAAGGACGTTTCCTTCGGCGCGTCCCCCCGCATCCGGGCGCGCCAGACGGCGGAGGAATTGAGGCGCGGCGGCGGCTTTCCGGAGGGGGAAATCGGCGTCCATCCCGAGATCGGCGACACGGCGATGTTCACCCGGCCGGAATATCTGGATTTGGCGCTGGCCTCGGGCGGCATCGCGGAGAAACTCAACAGTTATTTTTCCACAGGGCACGCGCCGAACATGATCGACTTGCCCGTCTTCGCCCGCGGTCTGCTGGATTTTCTCACGGGGACGGACTTCGGGCGTAAAAACGCCGTGTTGGCCACCCACGACATCCTGCTGGTGGCCCTGCTTTCGGTGTATGAGGTCTATCCTTTCAAACTTGACGACTGGTGCGGTTACGTTCAGGGCGCCGCGCTGTTCCGGGGCAAAAACGGCGTTTGGTCCATCGCCTACGCCGTCCCCGACGCCGCGAACCGTCAGAAATACGCCCTCTTCGTGTGAGGATCACGCTTCCCGATCCCAAAGCACGCACATCGGTTTTTGCACGGCGAACTGCGCCGTGATCCGCGCCTCGGAGAGATCGAGGAAGACCACGGAGGACGATCCCTGACAGCAGACGCAGACCGTTTCGTCGCAGGCGTAATCGAAATCACGGACGCATTTTCCGCCGCAGGAGAGTTTCGACTTCAACTCCAGCGTCTCGGCGTCGAAAAAGACGAGCCGATCCGAACCGCGCACGCCGATCCCGAGGGTCCGGCCGTCGGGGGAGAGCCGGACGGCCGAAAGAGCGTCGCCAGGACCGCCCGCGGGACGCTTTTCGACGATGCGAAGACCCGGGACGTCGATGACGAAGAGTTCGCAGCTCAGTTCGCTTGCGCAGTACACCCGGTTTCTTGCCGGATCATGGACGAGATGACGCGGCCCCGCGCCGGAGGGGAAAACGATCCGATGGAGCTCCTTCCCGAGTTTCTCTCCGTCCCACGGAAAGATGAAAATCGCATCCTGCCCCAGATCGACCGTCCAGAGGTTTCCGCCGATGAAGGCGCAATAGTGCGCGTGGGGGCCCTCCTGACGCACCCGGTTCTTGCCGCAGCGGCCTTGCCCGGTCACGCTCTGCGTGAACTCGAATCCGGCGTCTCCGATCCTGAACACGGCGACGTTCCCCGAAATGTAGTTCGCGCAGAAGAGATGCTTCCGCTCCGGCGAGAGGCACAGATGACAGGCGACATTCCCTCCGCAGGGTGTTTTGTACAAAAAACGCGGTCTGTCTTCCCTCAGCTCGAAAGCGCAGATCTCGTATCTCGCCGTCGCGTAGATCCGTTTGCCCTCCCGGTCCGCCGCCAGATAATTCAGCGCCGGAGCCGGTTCCATGCCGGAACCCGTCAGCCGGTCACGCTCCCATGCGCCGTAAAGCAGCCCCTCTTCCGCCGCGATGAAGCAACGGATCATAGCTGCCAGCCGCCGGAGATGGAGATCTCGTTTCCGGTGATGTAGCCGGTATTTTCCGAGGAGAGGAAGGCGATGAGTTCGGCGCATTCCGCCGTCGTGCCGAAGCGGTGCATGGGGATCTCCCGGCGGAGTTCCTCCGCGAAGGCGGCGTCGGTGAGGGCGTTGGCGTTGCGGTCGGTTTCGATGACGCCGGGCAGGATGGTGTTGACCGTGATCCCGAAGGGGGCGTTTTCCATCGCGGCGGTTCTGGCGATGTTCATGAGTGCGGCCTTGGCGGCGCCGTAGACGGCCAGCCGGGAGGCGGGCTTGACCCCGTTGATGCTGCCGACGAAGATCACTCTTCCCCAAGATTTTTTCCGCATTTCCGGGAGGAGTTCATGGAGCAGGATACAGGCGCTTGCCACGTTGGTCAGGAACATCCTGAGAAACTCATCGGTGCTGAAATTGGCAAGTCCGGTGTAGCTTTGGACGGAGGCGTTGAGCACAAGGATATCGGGAAGGAGGCCGCGTGTTTTGACGGTGTCCGCGATTTTTTTTACCTCCTCTTCCCGGCCGAAATCGGCGGTGAGATACGTCGCGCCGCTGCCGGCTTCGGCGACGGCGGAGCGGAGATTGTCGCTCTCGCGCACGCCGTGGAAGATGACTTTTGCGCCGAGGGCGGCCAGTTTCAGTCCCGCCGCCCGACCGATGCCCCGGCTGGAACCTGTCACCAGCGCGGTTTTGCCTGAAAGACCGTTCATCAGAAATATCCGCCTTTGTCGATGATTTCGGAGATCGTGTCGCCCTGCCGGACCCAGCTGAAGATATCCACTTCGTTGCGTTCGATGCCCTCGGCGCGGAGAAGCACGTCATAAGCGATCTCGCGGGGGATGCACAGCACGCCGTCGATATCGCCGAAAATGATGTCGCCGGGGCGGACGGTAACCTTGCCGATCCTGATCGGAACCTGATAATGCGTGATCATGCACCGGCCGAGGGAGCCGTTGCTGGTCCGGTACTTGTAGAAGACGGGGAAATTCTGTTCCAGGATCTGCTTGGTATCGCGGATCCCTCCGGCGATCACCGCGCCGCGGATGCCTTTGGTGATGGCCGTGGCGGTCATGACGCCGCCCCAGAGACTGGCTTCGGTATCTTCGCTGGTATCCCAGACCACCACGCCCTCGGGCCTGAAGTCGTCCAGCATCTGGGCCCGGAAGGTCATTTCTCCCTCGATCATGACGTTGGGGGCGCTCTTCACTGTGAAGGCTTCGCCGCAGAGGGTCATTTCATCCCGCAGGGGCATGATGTCGCTGGGGAGGTTCTGGTTCAGCAGAGTAAGTTCGCGCATGACGTCGTTGATGCACCCGGTATAGAGTTTTTCATAGCGGGAGCACAGCTCCCTGATCGGGATGGGGATCTCGCAATCCGGGATCCGCTGACGGCTTGCGATGAGTTTATCCAGTTTCATGAGCCCGGCCTCCTTGGCCTTGCCCCGCATGTCTTTCAAAGACGGCATGATACAAAATCCTTTTCAGTTTTTGGAAATACTGTTTTTATCGGGCTCCGGCCAATACGGACACCGGATCCCGGGGCGATCCGGAGCTACGTTGTCTCCGGATTTTTCCACGCCTTGAAGACCTTCGCGGCGGCCTTGCCGTAAATGGTCCAGTCCTTGTTCCCCGCCGGATCATCCCGGAAGGAGGGGCGATCCAGCTGTTCATCCCATTTCCACCAGAAAAGCCCGCGCCACCAGTCGGTTGCTCCATAAACTTTCAGGACGGCCGAGAGATAATTCGCCTGTTCTTCTTCGTTGAAAGGCAATCCCTCACCGAAGCCATTCGAAAGGCCGCGGCACTTGGCCTCCCATGCGTTGCTGGCGTGATGATAGGAACAAGTTCCGCATTCGCCGAAATAGCAGATCTTCGGATATTTTTCCCCGAACGCGATATACTGATCGTTCCAGATCTTCATTCCCTCGATCATCTCGTCCACGGACGGCGTATGACCGTCCAACGGATAATTTTCCACTTGCGGGTAGGCGCTGAGCCCGAAGGAATCCAGTTCGCAATGCCAAAAATCGGGACAGTTGTCCTTCGTGTCAAGAACGGGCTTGATCGCGCTCATGACACAGGTCAGATGGCCGTGATAGACTTTTCTTGCCTCCTCGATGGTCTTGCGCCAGTGGGCATCCTGCGTGACGGTCTGATTGAGTTCGCTGTCCATGCAGTAGGCTTCGCATCCTGTCCGTTCGGCCAACTCGGCGAAGTGCCGGGTCAGCCTTTGGTAATTGGCGAACCAGTCCCGCCAGTAAGTCATCGGACGGCCCGGGATGACCTCCCCGTCGCCCGGGAATCCGATATTCATGCGCATACCGCCGTCCAGACATTGAAGCATGGGCCGGAGATATGTTTTCATGCCGGAAGCGTGGATCATGCGGACGGCTTCCGCGATCTCGTCGTCGGACGGAGAGAGTTCCACGTCCTGAAACTGCAGTGTGGAGTAAAAATGTTCCTGCCACATGGTCGCCACAAGACACACCCATTCCGCACCGGTCTCCGCCATTCGCCTGATCTCGGCGGCAGCGGCCTCTGAAGCCAAGTACCCGTGCGGGGCCATGAAACCGAAGGTCACACCCTTGAAAAACATCTTATTTCCCCCTCATTTCGAGGATCACCGGCATCCGGGCCGGGATCTCCATTTTCAGGATCGTATTTCCCTGCCTCGTTTCGACAGCGTACTTCAGTTTTTCCGGATAAAGCACCGTCATTTCTTTGTATGTGCCCGGAATTTCGAATTCCGCCCGATACGGCGCCGTTCCGATATTGTATGTGACGACCGCCCGGCTGTCGTCCCGCGCCTTCCAGAAGGTCGCGAAAAGTTCCGGGACCAGGAGCTCCCGGTAGGCCGGACCGTAGGACCGATTCCATTTGACCGGCAGTTCCCCGACGGGGGAAACGATTGTCGGCGGCCGGAGCATTTCTCCGTAGATCAGGAATTTTTTTGCGCGGTTATAGGCTTCGTAACGGTGTTTCGTCGTCTCCTGCGCGATCTCCTTGTTTTTGTATTTGTAGAACAGATTCATGACCGCCCAGCCCGGTTTGACACCCCAGCAAAACGTCTGTGCGTGCTTTGCGACGAACCCCATGGCGTCTTTCTGTTCCACATCCTGAACCCCGGTCCATGCGCTGTACAGCAGAGTGTGGTCATGGTATACCGCGTGGATCATCGGGATCGCCGTAACGCGGTTTCCCTCGAGATACGCATTCGTGGTATTGCACACGAGAAACGCATCCAGACATCCGATATTGCCTTCCCAGAAACTTTCCGCGGTCGTGCAGAAATCCGGGCGCACTTTTCTTGCCCGTTCCCGGATATTTTTCAGCAAGTGCATATTTCCGTGAACGTACCCCAGGCCGCCGCCGGACTCCCTGCTGCAGGCCGGTGTGAAATTGAGGTAAGTCCCGCCGTGATTGCCGGAGTCAAGATAGGCCGCGTCAAAACCGTTTTCGGCCATTTGAACGACATGGTCTCCGAGAACCTTTTCCCAGAGCGGACCGGGATAGGCGATACCGCGATTTCCTTTTGAGTTCTTCTCGCGGGGCCAGCAGATGAACTGACCGTGATAGTTGCGGACCATATTCTGCGCGGCATCCGGCTGGGATTTATAGGATTCCGAAGAATCCGGCCAGCTCGTGCACTGGATATATCCCATGACCTTGACATGGTTTTTATGAAAATGTTCGAGCATCGCCAGATCGTCTTTCTGGAGCGGAAAGCGGTCCGGGCTGGCAACACTGTCCCCCGTCCGGCGGTCTTTGCCCCAGTAGAAAACCCACGCGCCGAGCTTGTAGGCTTTGTAATCCTGGATGAACCGGCTGTTTTTTGTCAAGGCCTCTTCCGGACTTCCCTGGAACCATTCATTCAGTTCTTTGAACCATACGGGGATATCCTTTCGGGCTTCCAGTTTCCCGTTGGCGCACCAGAATTGACGCAGCGCCCATTTCCGGTACATCATGCAGCCGTCATACCAGTCTCCGGAAAACGGACGGATCTGCGCCTGATAGGGCATCTCCCATGTCTGCGGGACGTGCCGCATATTATCGGGAATGTTGACGACATTCCAGGCAAGACCGTGCTCCCGGCTGCTCGCGACCCTCCAGCGTTTGGCGTACTGGGAGGGATCCGGCACGGCAAGATACAGGGAATCGTTTTTGTTGCTGAAAACGTCGAAGTGCATACTGTGACCGGACCGGTTCGGCTGAAAGATCACATTGCCGCCCAGCAATCCCTTGCGTACCGGATCGGCTATCAGGCGGCCGTTGAAAAACGGCGTTGCAAGCCGGTCCGCCGCGAAATCTCCGCGCACGCCGCCGATCCCGTCCACGCACGGGCAATCGAAGTAGTAAACGGTGTATTCTTTTGAGCGATTGGAAAAACCTCCCTGAAAGGAACAGCTCCCGTCCTCCTCCATCGTGATCCGGACGGAGACGTCGAGGGCGTCCTTCTCATTCCCGACGCGGAGATTTTTCCACTCCATGACCAGCTGTTGCGGGGAGAGCTGCCGGACCGATGCCGTCCCGCCGAGTTGTTTCGTCTCGGCGGAGGACAGACGGATCATGCTCTTCGCATCCTCGCCGCCGTTCCCGCGGTCATCCTGTTCCGGATCGATGGTCAAGGTCGCATGCGTCGGCAGATTTTTTTTATCCGTTTTTATTTTGCGGAGTGTCACCGTCCACAAGATGCCGGAAGGCGTCACATTCAGGAACTCGACGCCCTTTTCGTTGGCGAGACGTACCGCGCCGCCCCCCGCCGCCGGGTCGGCGAAGCCGTACGAGGTTTTCCCCTGCACCAGTGTATATTTTACTGCCGGTGTTTCAGAGGACTTTTTTTTTTCGGCGGTCAGAATGCAGTCCGAAATATCCGCTTCGCCCGTGGTGCGGAAACAGATGATCATCCGTTGGCACCGTTCTGGAAGTTCGAAGGGAAGGGAAAGGTCCGTCCACTGATCGGGCGCTTCCATTTTTTTCAAATCCTGCATTACCGGAGCGGGACCGCCTTCATATCGTCCGATGCCGACGACAAGGATCCCTTTGCCGCGGACCCGGCATTTCAGCAGATAGGACGTGCCGTTTTTCCGGATGAAATCGGAACGGAAGAGCGCCGACGAATTCGTAGAACCGGTCACTCTGACATAAGTTATTTTTCCGAAAAATCCCTCTCCCGTCATTTGTTTGGCCGAGTCCTGATTCTTTTTCCACAAGACCCAGGCTCGCGGAAGACCTTGCGGATCGGCTTGAGCAAAGGACCCGTTGCGGAGCAGATTCCCCGCTTCGGTCGTTGCGGAACGAAGCGGTGTCGGCCGTTTTTTTGCTTTGGCGAGCTCCGGATTCCAGATCGCCCACAAATAGGAGGGATAATTCTCCCCCGTGACCGTTCCGGCGCCGGGCAGATTTGCTCCGAAGGTCAGACTGTCCCCGTAGCAGACGACTTTCTTCCCCGGGACAAAATTTTTTGCGATCTCCGCCGCAAGAGCCCGATAGCCCTCCGCCGTCAGGTGGACGCCGTCTTTCCCGCCCTTGTTCTTCAAGTTCCGGAGAAAACTCTCCGCCGACTCCCCGGTCCCGCCGTTCCGCATCACGAGGGCGTGCATATCGATCAGGATCAGATTTTCCTCTTTCGCGAGCTTTCGGATCACGCCATTGTATTTGATGATCTTTTGATTCAGATTGCCCTTGTCCGGGTGATCCGGGAAACGTCCCCGCAAATAGGACTCGATGATCGGACCGACCGTCAGGATCGCGATCTTTTTCACCCCCGATTTTTTCACCAGCCGGACGAGCTCGCGGTAGTTTTTGCCGAACTGTTCCGGGGACATCATCTGTTCCGGATTGACGGCGTCGTTCGTTCCGAATCCCAGAATGACCGTGTCGGGGCGGTAATCCGCCACGGAATCGTAAAAAGCATTGAGCGCATTCCGGGTGGACCACCCGCCCGTACCGGCGTTGCGCACCTGAGTTTCCGCCCAGACGAAACTCCCGCACAGGAGGAACAAAAGCAGCAGTTGTCTTTTCACGATCTTTTTTTCTCCGCATTCCTTAAAAACGATAGACCTGATCTTCCAGACAGCCCATCTCCACGATGGAAGCCAGTTCGGCCGCCCGCGCCGATCCGTCGGCGAACCACATATTCGCGTAATTGCCGTGCCGCGTATGGATCTTGTTCGCGTGGATTATCGCGGTGAAAAAAAGATTGCATTGCGACTTGTTTGCGTCCGTCGTCTTGACGGAGTCGGAAAAAAGGAAAAATTTGCTCGGGGAGTACTCTTTTCCCGAACAGAGATCGCTTACCCGGGCCGCATTCACGCGGAAGTGCCTGTCCTGATAATCGGCGCCGCTCTTCGTCTGCGGACGCATCCCATACGTCCAGTAGGACCAGTTTGCATCGGTGTGAGGCCACAAGGCGCTTCCCGGATATTGGGACGGGCAATAAAACACGTTGGAAACCCTGAGGAAATTTTCTTTGACCAGAACGTTGTTCCAGAGCTGCCGAGATGCTGCGCCGGGATAGTACTGCTGAACGGCGGGAGCATACCCTTTGAACGAGTCCGCATACATCAGCGTGGCCGTTCCGAGCTGTTTCATGTTGTTGAGGCAGTTGTTCGTGCGCCCCCTTTCACGGGCCTGCTGCAAAGCGGGCATGAGCATTGCGGCCAATATCGCGATGATGGCGATGACGACCAGAAGCTCGATCAGGGTGAAAACGCTCCGTCTTACCCGCTTGAGATCATGATTGCCGGAAGTGTGTGTGATTGTGTTCGACATGACGCCATCCTTTCCGAAACGATTTGCCGATATCGGTTTTTTTGCGATTTTATGACCCGGTCCGCTGAAGAATATAAATTCCGGCAAATGAAAATGCAACGGTCCCCGCACCCTTTTTTGAAAATAAAAAATAATAATTTTTATCCTTTTTAAGTTGATTTTTTCGGAAACAGCGTGTATTTTATGCCGGTAAAGGCAAATGAAATAAAAGGCAAAATTTTTACACCCGGCATGAAAAAGGAACCGGAAAGGCCCCGAAAGAAAATCACCGGAACGGATATCGCCCGCGCGGCGGGGTGTTCGCAGTCGAGCGTCTCCAAGGTGATGAACAACGATCCCCGCGTCTCGGAATTTCTGCGCGCAAAGGTGCTGGAACAGGCCCGGAAACTGAATTACGGCGCTGGAAACGGCGGCGATCTCCGGCAGGTCGCCCTGATCCTGCCCGCCCCTTGGCGTTTCCGGCTGGACGGCTACGTGGCCGCCCTGCTGAACGCCATGATCTACGTCCTCCACCGCAGAAATATCCGCATGGAGATCGTGCTGGAAGACAGCCTCAACACCCTGCTGACCCACGTCTTCGACGGCGGGATCGGCATCTCCTGGGAACCGGGCCTGACCGCGGACTGGTTCGAGCATTTCGAACTGCCCCTCGTCCGGATCAACACCAACAGGGAACTCTCGGGAAGGCGCGATCAGCTGGCCTATGTCAATATGGACGGCGAAGGCTCCATGCGGATCCTGCTGGACAAACTCTACTCCCTCGACCACCGCCGCATCGTCCTGCTGGCCCCCGATCCCCGGGAGATCGAGGAACGCCGGGCCCGGTGTCAGGGATTTTACAAGTATCTCCACGCGAAACGGATCCTCCGCCCGGAAAAACGCTGCATTTTTTCCATGCGCGAAAATTCACCCGAAGAAAATCTCGCTCTGCTGAAACAGGCGGTTTCCGACGGCGCCACCGCGCTGATCGCCGTCGACGAAGGAGCCGCGAGAAACGCCCTCGTCCTGATCGAAAAACTCCGGCTGAACATCCCCGGCAGGATCAGCGTCGTGAGCTGGGAGCAGAAAGACGTGCTCCCTTATTACAATCCGCCCATCACGGGCATGTCCATGGATTACACCCGCCTAGCCGAGGCGGCGGTGGAGCTGCTGGCCGCCCTCCGCCGCAAGGAGAAGGTCGCCGACGTCCATTTCCCCTTCCGATTGATCGAGCGCGAGAGCGTCGCTCCGGCCTATCGAAAAAAGTCCCGGGGGAAACTGCCGCAGCGGATCCTCGATCTGCTGGCCCGCGGCCCCGAGACCCGCGCCCGGATCGCTTCCGCGCTGGGCGTGAAGCCTTACAGCGGCCATTTCAACCGGACGCTCCTCGAATTGCTGAACTCAAAAAAGATCGCCTACGGTCCGAAAGCCCCTGCCGGCAGGACCCGTCTGCTCCGGCTGTGCGGAGACTGATGCCGTCCCCGCGGAACTGCGCGCTTACAGTCTATCTGGCGAGTTTTTTCCAGACGGGTTCGAGATCGACGACTTTTCCCGTGCGGGCGGATTCGTCGAGAGCCAGGGCGTACACGGCGCTCTCCAGACCCTCGCTGCCGCCGCATTTTGGCGTACTGCCGGTACACATGCACTCGTACAACTCTTTCATGATGTAGTTGTCGCCGCCGGCGTGGCCGTCGCCCGCGAAATTCATCACGGTCACGCCCTCATCGCCCAACTTTCGGTACTTCAGGATCCCGCTGTAAAGTTCGACTTCGAGGATCCCCTCGGTGCAGCAGAAACGCATGCGGCGTTCCGGAATGGCGTTGCTCATGGTGCAGGAAAACGCGACGCGGATGTTGTTGCGGAACTCCGCAACGGCAACCATGTTGTCCATAAGGTCCGTGTCGTCGGTGAAGGGGGTCTCCGTGCCGTGGGGATCCCGCCACGCGTGAAAGGTTTTGACGCCGTATTTCTGCTCGAGGAAACGGTTCTCCGGCTTGAAGAAATCCCGGCCGCCGAAGGCGGAAACGCGCGAGGGCAGCGAGCCGCAGAACCAGTTGATCAGATCCAGGTCGTGACAGCACTTTTCAAGGATGTGGGGCCCTGCGAACTTCGTAAAACGGCGCCAGTTGCACATGATGTACCCGCCGTGTTCGGGGGCGATGTGCTCGTCGGCGTCGATGGAGAGGATCTTCCCCAGTCGCCCGGAGTCCAGGATCTCCCGGGCCTTGCGGTACAGCGGCGCGTAGCGCAGGACGAACCCCGTGGCGAAAAGGACGCCGGAACTTTTCCACGCGTCGAATATCTCGGCGCAGTCGGCGATGGAGGTGGCCAGGGGCTTCTCGCTGAAGACGTTCTTTCCTTCGCTGAAACCTTCGAGGATGTGCTGCTTGTGGAAGGCGTTGGGCGAAAAGACCATGACCCAGTCCACACCGGGGGTGCGGACGGCTTCGAGACTGGAGGTACAGCATTTCGCGTCGGGAGTTTTCCACATTTCCAGACAGCGGTGCGACTCCGCCGGATCGGGGTCGTACACCGACACGACATGGACATTTCGTTCAGAATCCCGGAGCAGATTCCCAACCACGGTACAGCTGCGTGCCCCATTGCCGATGACGGCGACATTGATTTGTTTGTTTCCCATATATCAGGCATCCCTTTTACATTTGCATTCCATTTCGGAACACCTATATTATACAGCGGGAAAGCAAAACCAATAAGGATAAAACGCGCATGGCGCATGACAAAAAAATCGAGATCGCCTGTTCGGGGGCGATCCACCGGCTGACGGCCCGCATCCCGGAACCGCAGCGGGAGTTCGGCCTGTGGATCATCAGGGGCGACATCGCCGGCCGCAGGGCTCCCATGGGCGACAGGGCTCCGTTCGAGAGATTTTTCGAATTTTACTCCATCTCGCATCTGCTGGCCGGACGGGGCCGCTTCATCGCAGACGGCCGCGAACGGGAACTTCTCCCCGGAGACGCCGTGCTGGTTTCCCCCGGCAAGCACCACTGGTACGGCAGTACGCCGGATGCCCCCTACGTGGAAGACAATCTCTGCTTCTGCGGACGTATTCCCGACGCACTCCTCAGGGCGGGACTTCTGCGCAACGGGGTGGTCCGTCTGGGCCGCACCCGAAGACTCCTGCCCATCCTGCGCCGCCAGCAGGAACCGGGACCCGCCAACTGGCTGGACTGCGATCTCATGCTGCTGCAGCTCCTGCGCGACAAGTTCTGCGGAGCGGCCGATCCGGGAGCCTCCCCGCTGGAACCCCTTCTTGAAACCATACGGGATTCCCCGCCGGATCACTGGTGGCGCGTCGACGAGCTGGCGGAACTTTTCGGCGTTTCGCCGTCGCAGCTCCGCCGGGACTTTCTGCGCTACACCGGCATGCGTCCCAAAGCCTATGTGGAACAATTCAAACTGCGCCGTGCCGCGGATGTCCTGCTCTCGGGAGACGACCGGATCGCGGACGTCGCCGCCCGCTTCGGCTATATGGACTGCTGCCACTTCAGCCGCCGCTTCAAGCTGCTTTTCGGCGCATCCCCCGACCGCTACCGGCAGATGTTCAAGCGCCATTGAAAAGTCTCGGCCGCGGAGCCGGAAATGCCTCTCCCGGCGGAACTGTCCGTTTTCGGCGGGGGCTTACAGCGATATGCCCTTGAGCTTCTGGTGGAGCGAGACGGCGTAGCTGTCGGTCATTCCCGAGATGAAGTCGAGGATGCCGATGAGCCGCAGATAGGTCTCGGTGAGCCAGAATTCGTTCCGGCGCTCCACTGTGTAGAAGGGCAGCATGGCCGCGAGACGGCGGCTGCGGTAGCTGGCCGGAACGCCGCCCCTGTACTCCCGGGCCAGTTCGTCCACACAGGGCACGAAGACGTCCAGCAGACCCGACACCATCTCGAAGCCCGCGCCGACCACCTCGGCTACGCTGCGGTGATTGTAGATGCCCTTGGCGCTGCGGGCGCGGATCTTGTCGAGCGTCGGGGCACAGTCCAGGTAATCGACGAGGGATTTCTCCAGCGTGCCCGAGATCAGCTCGTCGTGATGCTGCGTAAAGACCTCCGTGACCTTGCCGATCAGGACGCCGATGGCCTTGGCCCGCAGAAATTCGGCCTTGCGGACCGGGGACTCCAGCTTTCTGACGTACTCCTCCGCCCGCGGGGAGTTGATGATGGCGAGGAAGGACTCCTCCAGTTCGTGGTAATCCACAAGCCCCAATCGGTGGCCGTCCTCGAAGTCCACGATGAGGTAGGCGATGTCGTCGGCGGCTTCCACCAGGAAGGCCAGCGGATGACGCTTCCACGCGAATTCCCCCACCTGGATGAGGCCGCAGGTGGCCGCCACTTCCGAAAAGGTCGCCTTCTCCGTCTGGAAAAAGCTGAATTTCTTTCCCGAGATCCCCTCCGGCCGGGCATCCGGCGGGGAGGCTGTGGGATACTTCGCAAAGGCCCCCAAAGTTGAGGCCGTGAGCCGCATGCCGCCGGGCCGGTCGGGCATTTCCAGACGGGTGATGACCCGGAACCCCTGGGCGTTGCCTTCATAGAGTTCGATGTCCGAGACCTGTTCCTTCGACATGGACTGCTGATAGAAACGCCCCGCATCGCTGCTGGTGAACCAGTAGCGGATGGCCTCCTCTCCGGCGTGCCCCAGGGGCGGATTGCCGATGTCGTGGGCCAGCGCCGCCGTGGCCACCACCGCGCCCACGTCGGAGGGGTGCAGTCCGCCGATGTCGAAATGCTGCGCCACGAAAGCGCCGCAGGCGGTCCCGAGGGAACGTCCGATGGAGCTGGCTTCCAGACTGTGAGTGAGTCTTGTCCGCACGTAGTCGGTCTTCACCAGCGGGAAGACCTGGGTCTTGTCCTGAAGTCGTCTGAACGCGCCGGAGAAGACGATGCGGTCGAAGTCCTGCTGAAAAGGCGAGCGTTCGGGCGAGAGCGCCCTCTGCGGATCGGGATCGCCGATGCGCTTGGGCGACAACAGTTTTTTCCATTCCATCTTCATGGGGGAACCCTGTCTTTGAGTCTTCGGATCTGTTCTGCTTGCGTATAGCATACACCGCGGAGCGGGAATTTTCAAGCGGGGCCCGGCGTGTTTTCCCCTTGAAAAAAGGCTTTTTCCCGGCTATATTAGGCCGAAACCCCGGAGGAAAAATGAAATACATCGCGCTGGACATCGGCAACGTCTGCATCAAAATAGACCATATCGGCTGTTATGCGAGGGTGGGCTTCACCGCCGCGCCGCCGCCGGAAGTGCTGTTCCTCTCCCGGGAGTTCGAGTGCGGCCGCCTGACCGAGGACGCGTTCTGGACCGCCTTCCGGAGATTCGTCCCCGACAGGAGCAAGACCCGGGCCGAGCTGGAAAGGGATTTCGACGCCATCCTCGTGGGAGCCGTTCCCGGCATGGAGGAACTGGTTGCCTCTCTGCCGGAGAGGGGGATCCAGCCCGTGTTCTTTTCGGACGTTTCCGCGCGGCACATGAAACTCGTGCGGCAGATGTTCCGCGCGGCGTCCGCCGTGCCCGAGGGCGTGTACAGCTACGAGGTGGGGGCCATGAAGCCTGAGGACCCCATGTTCGAGACTTTCGAGAGGCGTTTCGGCGTGCCCGCCCTTTACGTCGACGACCGCGCGCCCCTGATCGACGCCGCCCGCAAACGCGGCTGGAACGCCGTCGTCTTCACAGGGGCGGCCGATCTCGAGAAAACGCTTCAGAACTGCTGAGGCGTTTGCGAGGGCAGGGCGCTCTCGACTTTTTTCCACGCGGCTTCCGTCACGTAGGGGTTGACGTCTCCCGTCGCCGACGCCTGAAGGACCCAGACCTGTCCCGTCAGGGTGTCGATTTTGAAGAGCATCTTCTGTCTGTTCCTGCCCGAGGGCTGGAGATTTTTCACGTTGACCTCGGCGGCTTCCAGCGCGAAGCGGCAGGGGGCAAACGCCTGCGTCGTCTGAGCGCCCTGAGCCGTGAGCCGGGCCGGGTAGAACGCGATGACCGTCGCCGCCGCGCCCAGCGTCGCCGCGATCAGCGAGACCCAGAGCACGGACGCGATCTCAAACGCGCCCCGGCGGGGTTCTTTCTCCGGATGGTTTTCCGGAGAGGGAAATGTCGAGTTTTCCATAATTTCTCCTCCGAAAAACCAATATAAACGCCTCGCCGGGAATATCAAGAACGAGAGTGCGGCTTTTCCTTCAGCGGCACTCCAGAATGCGGGTCTCGCCCGGCGAGAGGGACACTTCGGCCGTATGATCGGCGCGGAGGGGGAGCTCCTCCCCCGTCGTCATGTCGTACAGCTTTTTCCCCTGCGGCGGCGCGAGGACGTTCCTGTTGCCCTCAACGCCGTGGAGGACCATCAGGTCGTCCCTGCGGTGCAGGAACATGTCCCCGGGCGTCCGGTTGTAAAGCCGGACCCCCGCGGCCGCCGCGATCCGCGACAGGAATTCCGCCGTGAACGGCGAGGGCAGGGCAAAATAAATACTGGTATAGCCGGGGAACTTTTTCATCGCGCCCGAGACGCCGCTGCCGTCCGCGTAGGTGCAGAGCGCCACGGCTTCGGGATCGGTGATGCGGAACCGCAGATCGCCCAGCGCGTTGTCCAGCCCCGCCTCCTTGCCCTCGATCCCCTTCGTGAGGGGACTCTTGACAAAGAGCGACTTCTGGGGGCCCGGACCGATCTTTTCGGTCCGGATGCCTGTGATGCGGCCGATGTTGGCGGCGTCCGGCCCGTTGTCGGTGCTGTAACCCGGCGCGTAGACGAACACCAGGGTCCTGCCGTCCCGGCAGAGGGAATCGATATACGCCTGTGTCCGCGGGGAGATCCAGTAAAGGTTGAGGAAGCAGTAGACCTTGTGATGGGTGATGTTCCGCGAGATCAGATCATCGAGGTACACGAAATCATACTTCAGCCCCGAGCGCATCATCGCCCGCTGGCTTTTGCGGACGGCGTGGAAATTCGGGCCGTTCCAGCAGTGGAGCTGTTCCGAGGTCGCGAGGAAATTCTCCTCGTCCGCGACGAAGGCGATCTCCGCCGGGGAGAAGGGACGGTCGTTTTTCGCGAGTTTTCCGGCGATCCGCTTGACCAGCGCCGCATCCTCCATGAGAGCGGGGTCGTCGAACCACCCCGCGGTCATGTCGTAGAACCAGATGCCGCCGCCCACGCTGAAAAGCCTGCCCGCCTCCCGGAGCAGGGCGTTCCGGAACGCGTCGGGCGTCCAGTACCGGACGACGTGGCTGTCCTGCTGCAGAGATTTGTACATCGTCGTCCACGTGCGGAAGTCCGCTTCGATGATGGGGATTTTGTTGTTCATCCGCAGCGAATCGGGGATCCACGGGTAGTAACTGGTGCACCCCGTCTCCCGCTCGCCGAAATAGCCGGGCTGGCCGCCCATGAGCTCCATCTCCTTCCCCGGCAGGATCACATGGGTCTGCGCGAAGTGCGGCTGGACGAACTGTTCCCCGCCCCGGCCCCACCACATGGCGGCGATCACTTTTTTGCCCGCGGCCTTCTTGGCCTCGCGGCAGAGGGCCGCCGCGAATTCCCCCACGCCCTCGTTCATGAAGACCGAGAGATCCCAGTACGCCATGTCCCGGGACCTGTCCCAGAAAAAGGTGTCAAGGGGGCGCGGTTTGCGGGGCGGGACCGCCGTTTCGAAGGTGACGCCCCTTTGGCCCCACGCCTTCCGCAGGGCCTCCTGGTCGTTGTTGTACCGCTTGCGCAGAAACGCCCGGAAGGGCTCCAGTGCGGAGGGCGGGTAGGCCTCGTCCCGGTATCGGCCGAACTTCACCTGATAATAGAACTGCCCGTCCTCGTTCCCCGTGATGTGGAATCCCGCGACCGCCTTGAAGTAGGGCTGTTTGCGCATGTGGCCGATCACCTGCCGGACGTAGTCGAGGGCCTGTTCCTGATAGACGCGACTGTAGTAGCAGGGGAGATTTTTGCGGCCGTCGCGGCTGACCTGCGGCTGGCCCTTGCGGTTGACCGCGGTTTCGGCGGGGAAGTCCTCGTGCCATGTGAGATAGGGCGTGACGGAGAGGCCGATGAGGAAATTCCCGCGGGGATTGCGCCGCACGTTTTCCATGATGGTCCTGTCGACGTTGGCGAAATCGTATTTGCCGTTCCCCGCCCAGTAGAGGTTTCTCCGGAAGAGCGGGATGATCTGCAGATCGATCCCCGCCTCCTGAAAGGCCGCGGTCTTGTTCCGCGTCCCGTCGAAGGCGTCGCCGAAATAGATGACCGGGATCTCCTTTTTGCCGTTGATCAGCAGCCGGGGCGAATTGCCGGGCAGCATCTCCGCCGTCGCCTCGCTGCGGGCGGCCAGGATCTTTGTCACCTCTTCGTCGGGCAGGGGATCGGTGTTCTTGAGGAAGTGGCGGCTTTGATCGGAGTCCTTGGCCCGGCTGTCGGGCATCCACGGGCCGAGACCGAAATAGATGCTCCTCCAGCGGATCGACGCGGGATCGCCCCGCAGGAACACGCCGATCCGGACATATTTCACATTGGCCGGAGCCGTGTACTTCAGCGTCCTGCGCTGCCATTGGCCCGGCTTGCGGTTGACCAGTTCGTAACTTGCCAGCGGGCTGTAGGGGCGGAAATGATCCAGTTTCTCCGGCCAGTCTTTCGCCCGGCTCTCGGTCAGGACGGCCAGACCGCCGGAGTTGCCGAAATGCAGATCGGAAGTGTGGTAAAGTCCCGTCAGGATGTAACTCTTCCCCGCCTCCACGGGGATCCGCGCCGAGAGCATGGAGACGGCGGCGCCGCTTTTGGTGTTGACGAGTTCGAGTTCCGACGTGATGCCGACGACATCCTTGCCGGAAGCTGCGGGAAATCCCGGGAAAAGATTGGGTTCGGTGTAGACCGGGAGCACTTCCCCGGGCATCCGGCACGAGGTGTCCAGATGATTTTTCTCTTTCGGCATTTCTTTCATTTCCTCCGTTTGGACCTGATGCAGGGTGAATTCTCCGGAAACGATCCGCAGGACGGCTCTCATCCAGCCGACGGGTTCCCGGCTTTTCGGCAGTTGGAGGAACCAGGTCTCCTCCCGGACTTCCCGTGAATCGATCTTCCGCGTCCCGGCGGCAAAGGGATAGCGGGTGATGAAGCGCTTCTTTTCGGCGCTGTAACAGCCCAGCGCCCCCTGGATCTCGCCTTTGCCGGAGAGCCGGACTTTGAGCATCAGGATCTTCCGCTCGCCGACGCGGAGGAAGGGGCCCCACAGCAGCGTGCCGTTTTTTTCCGGGCCCCGCGGCACCCGGAGGAGGGCGCCCTCTTTTTGCGCGCTCTGCGGCAGTTTCCACTTGTCGAAGGGGACGTCTTCCGCGGCGGCGAGGAGCGCCCCCGCTACCGCGCAGACCGGCAGGAGTGAATGTCGGATCATTCCGGGCTCTTCCCTATTTCGCGGGATCGCTGATCAGCGGATCCCAGTGGAACTTGGGAACGGGATAGGGCGTTGCCTGATATTTCTGCCAGGGGGACTCCACCGACGAGACGTGTCCCTCAAGCCACGTGATGTTGCCTCTGTTCTCATGCCTCGGCGGGATGAAGGGGCTGACGTATTTCAGATCCGCGGAGGTCGGGAAGAAGCCGGAGCTCAATCCCCGGCGTTTGCCGGCCGCCAGAAACTCGTAATTGCCGGCGTTGGCCGGGTCTCCGCAGCTGTCCGCCAGCAGGATCTTCTGCGACGGAAAAACGGATTTGTTCATTTTCCGCAGATCGGCGTCGGCGTAGCCCGACGAGGCGCCGATGAAAAACCTGTTCAACGTGTAGTGGACGTAGTTGAAGTACGTCAGCCCCGACGTCGTCAGAAGCGAACTGCGGCCTTTCCCCTTGGCGTGCATCACGTAGCGGGCATATTCGTACTCGGTAGCCTCCGGGCAGATGAAAAACTCCAGCGTGGGGATGTAGTTTCCGAGAAACACCAGCGCCGGCCAGCGGGTGAATTCGCTCCCCTTGACCACCGGTCCCCAGCCGTCGTTGTTGTCGGCGTAGGCCGAAACGCAGAAAAACAGCTGCTTCTCCTGATTGATGCACTGGGAACTGCGGGCGACGCCCCGGGCCCGGCTCAGCGCGGGCATGAGCATTGCCGCCAGGATCGCAATGATGGCGATGACGACAAGCAGTTCGATCAACGTGAATTTCCGCGCGGCCGAATTTCTCTTTCCTTTCCCGGTTTTCATTGGGCGCCTCCCTGTTTTGACGGCATGTTGTTCAAATTCGCTACGCTTTCGCGTCGGACAAGTTCGGATCTCAAAAGCACTTTTTCCCGGGGCCGGCCGGGATCTTTTATCCGCGCAAGCAGGAGATCGACCAGCGCGGAGGCGATCTTGTCGATGGGACCGCAGCTCATGCTGGTCAATGCCGGGATGGAACTTGCGCAGTAAGAGGTGTTGTCGTGACCGATGACGCTGAAATCCTCCGGGATCCGGAACCCGGCTTCGTGGATGTGGCGGATCGTCTTGAGGGCCATGGCGTCGTTGTGGATGATCAGCGCCGTCGGCAGATCTTTTCCCCGGTTCGTTTCCAGAAGCCGCTCGAAAAGATTTTCGGTCAGGGGATGCCGGGCCCCGAGCCGCCAGCGGGGAGGGAAGTCGAGTCCGCACCGTTCGGCTTCGGATATCAGCCATTTGAGGCGCAGATCCTTCAGCCACCCCAGATAGCCGATCTTCCGGTGTCCGCAGGCTCTCAGGTAGGCGATGATCTGCCGGGAGTCCAGTTCCGGGTCGGGACAGACGCTGTCGAAGCGCGGATCGTCGAAGAAATAGCTCACGACCGGGAGATCGACGTCGTCCGGCAGGAGCGACGAGGCAACGGTGATCAATCCCGCGATGCGCAGCGAGAGCAGTTTCTCCAGATTTCCGGGAACGGGATTCTGCGTGTTGTCCACCGCGAAGACCGGGGTGTAATTCCGGGCGGTGAGACACGCCTGGATCCCCATGCAGAGTTCGGCGATGTAGGGATTGTTCCACGGCGGCATCACCACGCCGACCTGACAGGATCGGCCGCTTCTGAGCATGCGTCCGGCGTTGTCCGGCTGGTAGCCGAAGCGCGCCGCCGCCTCGACGACCCGTTTGCGCGTGGCCTCCGAGACCCCGCTCTTGCCGGAGAGGGCCACCGAGACCGTGTAGGTCGACACACCGAGTTTTTCCGCCAGTTCCTTTATGCGCACAGGGAACCTCGAATGAGAATAATCGTTTAGGTTCTGGGGGCTAATATAACACCGTTTTCCGATTTGTCAAGCGCGAAGGCGCGGGGACCTTCGGACGGATTCAGCCGAAAAGGTCGCTGTGCGAGCCCGTGCGGAACAAAGTCAACACCAGAATGTTCTCGTCATAATCATAAATGAGAAGCCAGTCCGGGCGGATATGGCACTCGTGAAATCCGGTGTACCCGTCGCCTGTGAGAATATGATCGTGATACGCGGGGGGAAGTGGCTGGCCCGCGGCAAGCATTCTGATCACGGAATCCAGCAGTTCAATGTTCTCTCCCCGGCTCATCATCAGTTTATACTGCTTTTTGAACCGGGAGGACCATTTGATCGTGAAACTCATGCTTTCAAATCCCGCAGGGCTTCTTCGACATCGGTGTAACCTTTGATTTTCGGGTCTCTGGCAATTTCCCGAGCCTCGCGAAGAGCGGCAAAAGCCTCCGAATCGGGAATGTTTTCAGTAATGCTGAAAGGAATCCCGCGAACCCTGAGAGATTGTTTTACGAAAATGTTGAATGCCGTTGAAATACTCATGCCGAGATTTCCAAACAGTTGTTCTGCCTGCTTCTTGGTCTCGGTATCCATGCGGATGCTTAAATTCGTCGTAGCCATATGCACCTCCTGTTTTCTGCACCAAATATAATTCTTTTTGCGCCAAATGCAAGTGTTTTTCCGTGCATTGCGCGTAAAAATCTCATTTTTTGCAAGGAGGGTGTCGGTTGATACCGCCGCGGGGGTCACTTCCCTTTCCCGACGACGAGGATCATGCGGTACGGCGCGGCCCCGTTTTCGGTGTCGTCGATGAAGAGGACGAAGCGGTTCGGGTGAACGACCAGCGCCATGGTGCCGCGCCCTTGTCTGTCGACGGGGCGTGCCGTGGCAAAATCGGGCGTGAATCCCAGTTCGAAGGGCCGGTCGAGATCTTTCCAGGGGCGGCCGTCGATCTTCACCCGCGAGGGGTATTGCCAGGTGAAGTGCTCGTAATAAACTTTGCTGCCGCGGAACGTGAAACTGCCGGCGCCGTCGATCACGCCCTCGAAAGTGATTTTGACGGCGCCTTCAGGAACGGTCACGTGTTTCTCCCTCAGCCACGGCGCCTTGCCGAAACAGGTCGAAAGATCCCGGTCCTTTATTGCCCGCCACAGTTCCGCCGGGGAGCGGAAACCTTTTTCCTCGTGCCAGGTCATGATGATGTCGGCACCGCCTTTGTAGCGGTCTTTTCTCGAAGCCCGGCGCAGGGCCTGCCGCCAGTTGGCTGCGGCGGCGGGCATGCCCGATTCCTTCAGCAGCCAGTAGCGCATGTAATCGCAAAGCGCCTCGTGCCACGCGTTGTTTTCGTCCGAGCCGACGATTTTGGGGAAGCGCAGGAAAAACTCGTGACTCAATTCGTGGGTCAGCCAGCCGAACCAGTCCTCGGAACCGACGCCGCGGAGATCCCGCAGACCGATCACCGGCCGGGGCAGCCGGCCGCCGAAGTTGTAGTCACGCATCCCGTTGTGGATGAAGATGAGGCGCGCGCGCCGGCCGCCGGGTCTCCCCGCGTTGAGCTGCCGGTCGGGATCGATGTCCAGCCAGCGGACGCAGAGGGTGTAGCACCGTTCGAGCCACTCGGCCAACTGCCGGGGATCCTTCACGTTTGACTCCGGGCACCATTTTACCCGGAGGTCCTTCGGCCACACCAGAACGATGTGTTTCTGCTCGTACACATCGGACTTTTCCAGCGCGGATGCGGCGATGCTCTTTTCGGTCGGCGACAGCCCGGCGTCGGCCGAAAGCGGCGCGGCCGCCAGAAAGACAGGCAGCAGCAGCCGGAGAAACTTCGAGATCGGAGAGGGGCCTTTTCGCATTTCAAGATCCTCGTGTGCCAATGTGTTTCATATGTCCGCCGACGCAGGGCTTCCCGGATACGGTCGCTCCCGATAATATAGCGTCTCATCGGGGATATTCCAAATTCCGGCGGAGACCCCGAACCCCGGACCCGGGATGCCGCTTCTCCGGCGGTCCTCCAGTTGCCGACACGAGGGGCTTTTGCGCGCAGACATCGGACTTTTGCTGTTGACTTTGGGTAAAAAAGGAGGTATATTATCGACAATCTCTTGCGTGCGGACTTGACTTCCGTCTTCGGCGACAGCCGCCGGGGGCTTTTTTGTGCGGCCGGTCTGCGGAAGAGCGGGGAGGCCGGTCTGATATCCCCTCCGGAGATGTCGGACCGTAGGTGAATAATGTTTCCGTCAAAAGCGGTTTTGACGGGGGATCCTTATCGGGAAAGGCAGTGTTTCAGTATGTGCAGTTGGTTCCTTGCCGCGCTGGTCGTCGTCGTTTTCGCGATCGCATTCGTTCTCCTGAACTATTTGCAGATCAAACGGATGAAAGAGGGAACGCCGGAAATGATCGAGATGGCCGCGATCATCCGCTCCGGAGCCAATACCTTCATCAAAACGGAATTCAAGGTCATCGTCCCGATCGTGTTCGTCGTCGCCGCCGTGCTCACGCTCCTCGTCGAGAAGTGGAGCGGTCTGAGTTTCGTCACGGGGACGCTGATGAGCAGTCTCGTCTGCATCCTCGGCATGAAAAGCGCCACCTATGCCAACGTCAGGACCGCCAACAGGGCCCGCGAGACCCGGAGCATCGGAGAGACCGTCAAGGTCGCTCTCTGCGGCGGTTCCATTTCCGGTATCGCGGTCCAGGCGTTCGGTCTGCTGGGGCTGCTGGGACTCCTCTTCCTGTTCAACCGCTCCGGGTTCGGCGGCGCCCGGGAGGAGGCTCAGGGTGTGCTGGTGAAATTGGGCGGCAACGCGGCGCTTATCCGGATCACCGCCTATTCGCTGGGCTGTTCTCTGGTCGCGATGTTCAATCGTGTCGCGGGCGGCAATTACACCAAGGCCGCGGATATCTCGTCCGACATCCTCGCCAAGATCCGTCACGATCTTCCCGAAGACGACAGCCGGGTCCCGAACGTGGTTGCCGACTTCATCGGCGACAACGTCAACGACATCGCCGGCAACTGCTCCGATCTGCTGGAGAGTTTCGTGGCGACGATCATCGCCGGCATCATGATCTCCGTTTTCTGTTTCGGCGATCTGTCCTCCCGCGATCTGCTGGACGCGGCGACGCTCTTTCCCCTGTCGCTCGCCGCGGTGGGACTGATCGGGTGCGTTACCGGCGTCGCTTTCGCGAAGTTCCGCAAAATGGGGACCGATCCCGCAAGGGAACTGAATATCGCGACCTGGATCGCCGCCGGCATGACGATCGTTCTCAGCGGCGTGATCTGCTGTCTCCTTTTCCGCGGCCAGGATTATGACATGGCTGTCGGCGGCGGCCTGACGCTCAAGCATCTCTTCGTCTGCGGCTGGGCCTCTCCGTGGCTCTCCTGCGTGCTCGGGATCGTTTCCGGGATCGCGATCGGCTCCATCACCGAATATTACACCAGCACGGATCACAAACCGACGGTCCAGCTTGCGAACATCGCTGTCGAAGGCGAGGCCTTCGTCGTCACCAAAGGCGACGCCATCGGTTCCCGTTCCTGTCTGGCGCCCACGCTGGTCATCTGTTTTGCGCTGCTGATCTCCGGCATCATCTGCGGCACCTACGGCATTGCGGTCGCCGCAGTCGGGATGCTCTCTTTCGTCGGCATGACGGTCTCCATCGACGCCTTCGGGCCCATCGCGGACAATGCCGGGGGACTGGCCGAGTCCTGTCATCTTCCCCACGATATCCGCGAGATCACGGATAAACTCGACGCCGTGGGCAACACCACCGCGGCC
>JAFSTC010000106.1 GCA_017450705.1 Lentisphaeria bacterium
GAGCAGATTACGCAAAGCATCTGAGTTTTCTGTGAAAAGGGCATTGACTTCTTCCAACTTCGGTGCTACTGTTTCCTTGGTCATGGTATTGGCTCCTTTGCCGTTAGTTTGTTTGGTCGATTAACTAATATACCATGACCTCTTTGTTTTTGCAGAACTTTATATACAATACTGCTTTTTTTTAAAAAAAGCGTTCCACGCTTTTCTTTGTTTTACTTTCTTTTCTCCCGGAGAACGTCTCGTGGGCCCGATCTTGCCGCGGGATTTTTTGCCAAGCTTTTTTTGAAAAAAAGCGCTTACACCGCTTTTCTTTGCTTACTTTCTTTTCTCGCGGGGAGCGTCTCGTGTGGAGAATCCTGCCGCGGGATTTTTTGCCAAGCTTTTTTTAAAAAAAAGCGCTCACGCGCTTTTCTTTGCTTACTTTCTTTTCTCCCGAAAAGAAAGTAAGGAGGAGTGGCGGTAGGTGAGGGCTTCGAAGAGGTGTTCTTCGGAGATGTTCTGTTTGCCGGCGAGGTCGGCGATGGTGCGGGCGACTTTGAGGATGCGGTCGAAGGCGCGGGGGCTGAGCTGGAATCGGGAGATGGCGTTGCGGAGCATATTTTCGCCGGCGGGGGGAATGGCGCAGAACTTTCTCAAATTGCGGCTGTCGAGCTGGGCGTTGCAGAAGAATCCTGAGGAGGCGTAGCGGTGTTCCTGAATTTTGCGTGCGATGGCGACGCGCCGTCTGATGGCGGCAGATGGTTCGCCGTCGGGTGCGCGGAGGAGTTCCTCCTGGGAGAGCTGGCGGACATCGACTTGGAGGTCGATGCGGTCGAGGAGGGGGCCTGAGATCTTCTTCTGGTAGCGGCGTTTTTCGTCGATTTTGCAGGTGCATCCGAGTTCGGGGTCGCCCATGCCGCAGGGGCATGGGTTCATGGCGGCGCAGAGGATGAATCGTGCGGGGAAGGTGCAGCTTCCGGAGGCGCGTGAGATGGTGATGAATCCGTTTTCGAGGGGTTGGCGTAGGACTTCGAGGACGGATCGCTTGAATTCGGGCAGTTCGTCGAGGAAGAGGACGCCGTTATGGGCGAGGCTGATCTCGCCGGGGTGTGGGTCGTGACCGCCGCCGATGAGGCCCGCGTCGGAGATGGTATGATGTGGGGCGCGGAAGGGGCGGCAGTTGAGGATGGGTTCGCCGGAGGAGAGGAGACCGAGGACGCTGTGGATGCGGCTGGTCTCGATGGTTTCGGCGACGGTCATGGGGGGCAGGATGCCGGGGAGCCGCATGGCGAGCATGCTTTTTCCGGTGCCGGGGCTGCCGATCATGATGATATTGTGGCCTCCGGCGGCGGCGATCTCGAGGGCGCGGCGGGCGAGGGGCTGGCCTTTGACCTCGTCGAAATCGGGTTCATGTCCTTTGTGTCCGGCGATGTATTCCGAGAGGCTGGCGCGGAAGGGGACGGGTTTTGTTTCTCCGGAGACGACGGCGACGGCTTCGCGGAGGGAGGAAACGGGGAAAACGGGCAGACGGTCACCGGAAGCGAGGGCGGCTTCGCGGGCGTTGGGGCCGGGGACGAGGAGACCGGCGAGATTTTTTTCTGACGCGAGGCGGTCGGCGAGGGGGAGTGCGCCTCGGACGGGGCGGAGGGATCCGTCGAGGGCGAGTTCGCCCAATGCGGCGTAGGCGGCGAGTTTCGCGGGATCGAGGGCGCCGGAGGAGGCGAGGAGACCGAGGGCGATGCCGAGGTCGAAGGCGGCGCCCTCCTTGCGGAGTCCGGCGGGGGCGAGGTTGACGACGGCGGAGCCCCGCGGGGGGATGAAGCCCGAGCTGGTGAAGGCGGGATAGATGCGGTCGCGGCTCTCCTTTACGGCGGCGTCGGGGAGACCGACGATGGAGACCATGCCGTCGCGGCCGGGGATGCCGCTGGCGGAGGAGACTTCGGCCTCGATTTCGACGGTCCATGCGTCGATGCCGATGACGGCGGCGGAGTAGACTTTGGAGATCATAAGGGGGAAATTCCTTTCCATTCGGAGAGTTTGACGAGGCCGTCGGACCCGGTGCGCCAGAGTTCGGGCGGGGCGGAGATGCCGGCGAGACCGGCGCGTCGGGCAAGTTCGCGGGCGCGGTCGGGCGGGGGGGGGGCCGAGGAGACGGGTTCGAGGTAGAGAATTTCTTTTTTTCTGTCCCAGGCGAAGACGCGGCGATGTGGGATGCGGACGAGGTCGAGGAAGAAGGCGGCGGTGAAGACGTCTTCTCCGGCGGGGACCGTCGCGGCGCGGGCGAGATCGGAAGCGCCGGCGGTACGGACGAAGAGGAGATCGCCTTCGGCGCGGGTGAATTTGGGGTAGCCTGAGAGGATCTGCTCTTTTCTGCGGGGCCACTCGCGCCTTACGAAGAGGGCTTTGCGGCGGAACTCGGCATAGAGGAAGGTGCGGGGGCGGAAGAGGCCCATCTGACGGAGAAGATCGCAGACGCGGCCGTCGGGGAGATTTTCGGCGAGGTCGGCGATGAAGCGCAGGAAGGGTGTGCGGGAAAAGAGGAGCGAAGAAAAGAATCCCGCGGGGAAGGCGTCGCGGACGTCCACGAGGGAAAGAATATTTTTTTCGGGGACGACGAGGACGTTTCCGGGGTGGAGGTCGCGGTGGACGATTTTCTTTTGATCGAGGAGTTTCAAAAATCCGGCGACGGCGTCGAGGAAGGCGTCGGGGGGGACTTTCCCCGCGATGAATTCCTCGACGGGGACGGCGTTTCGGAGCGCGGCGGTGACGAGACAGGCGCCCTGGGGGGCGTGGCCGCAGGCGAGATGGGCAACGACGGGGACGCCGCGGTCCGCGAGGGCGGAGCCGTGACGGAACTCTTCGAGGAAAGTACGTCCGGGGCGCTTGTCGAATTTGAAGAAGAAGTCACGGGTTTTCCACACTTCGCGGACGGCGTTCTTCTTGACGAGTTCCGGCGAAACGAAGGCGGCCATGGGGTCGCCGCCGGGGAAGCGGTCTTGAGCGCCGTCGGAAAAGATCCAGGAGTCTTTTTTCATTTGCCGACGCTCCCCAGAAGAAAAAGGGTGCCGCCGAAGCGGCGGAAGACGGGGTCGTCCAAAAAGGGGGCGTCGACGAAATCCCCTGCGGCGCCGGGGGTGTCGGGGATCTCCCAGATCAGGCGGCGGCCCGCGGCGTGCTTCCGGAAGAGGGGATCGGCGAGGAGTTCGGCAAAAAGATGGGCGGACTCGGCGTAGGGGGGATCGGCGAGGATGAAGGAACAGTTTTCCGGCAGGGGGGTGTAGGCGGCGACGCTGCGGATGTCGGAATTAACGATCCGGATGTCGGAGAGGACGCCGGTCTTGCGGACGCGTTCGGTGTTGACCTGGATGATCTTCACGTGTTCCGGGTCCCTCTCGACAGCGAGGACTGATGAAGCGCCGCGGCTGGCGGCCTCGAGGGCGGAAGCGCCGGAGCCGGAGCACAGGTCGGCGAACCCCAGGCCCGCGAGGGGGCCGAGGCTGTCGAAGAGGGCTTTGCGGGCCCGGCCCGCGGTGGGACGGATCTCCAGGCCCCGGGGGACGACGAGTTCGACGTTCCGGGCCAGACCGGAAATGATGTTCATGTTCCCCCGAAAGATCAGTCGACGCGGAGTTTGACGACGGCCTTGATGACGGCGGAGCCGGGATCGCCGACGCCGGGCATGTGGCCTTCCTCGGGGAAGAAGACGGCGAAGTTGCCGACCTTGAGGGGGAGCCTGACGCCTTTGCCCTCTTCGAGGCGGGCCATGCCGCAGTCGCCGTTTTCGGCGTAGGGGGAGACTTCATCAAGGCCGTCGAGGGGCGAGTAAATGATCTCCTCCTCGCCCAGCAGGAGGAGCTGGATGTCGATGTACTTGCGGTGATACTCGAGCTTGTCGGCGTCGTAGGCGTGGGGGGAGTAGTGCTGGACGTTGACGTAGAGTTTGCCGTCGGGGATGAGGTCGTGGCGTCCGCGTTCGGGGACGGCGCCGGAGGAGAGGAACTTTTTGACGGCGGCCCACTGTTCGGGGAAGAGGGCGGCATAGCAGTCGAAGTTCTCGAGAGAATCGTAGATCATGGCGGAAATCTCCTTGTATATAAAGTTGCCGATGCTATATTATAGCGTCTCGGAGGGATAAACGCAAGTTTTTTTGCGGAAAAAGTTGACACAAACGGATCGGGAGATTATATTACCGCCATGAAGAAGATCATGCTGAGCGGCAAGATCCACACGGCGCGGATCACGCGGTGTGTGGTGGATTACGAGGGCAGTCTGGAGATTGATCCGGAGTTGCTGAAGGAGGCGGGGATCCTGCCGTACGAAAAGATCCTCGTTGCGAACAGGGACAACGGTTCGCGTCTGGAGACATACGCGATCCCGGGGAAACCCGGTTCCCGCGACTTCTGCCTGAACGGCCCGGCCGCGAGGCAGGGGAAAGTTGGCGACGTGGTGACCGTCATGGCGTTCAGCCTCTGCGACGAGGCGGAGGCCGCGGTCATTTCGCCGAAGGTGATCGTTCTGAACGAGCGGAACGAGATCGAGCGGCGTCACGGAAGGATGGACGGGATTTGACGGAGAAAGAAGCCGCCCGCGACCGGGGCCAGGTGGTGACGGAGTACGTCATCATGCTGGCGATGGTGCTGCTGCTGGCTTTCGCGCTGACGGCGCTCTCCCGGGCGGTGTGCGACCAGGGGGAGCGCATGGTGAGTGCGGCCGCATGGAATGTTCCGTAGCGGCGGCGGAAAACAAGAGCGTTTCGACCGCGGGCAGGGTGTCCGCATAGTTTCAATTACGGAGGGTTTGCCGATGAGAAGCAGAACGAACAGAAAAAGATCCCGCCGTCAGAAGGGACAGGCCTTCGTGGAGTATGTCATTCTGATCGCGGTGATCGCGCTGGCCGGACTTTTTGTGCTGGCCAACTTCAGCGACCGTCTGCGTGAGATGATCACGGGCATCACCGTGACGCTGGGCGGCGAAGCGGATTCCACCGCGGACAAGAAGGCGATCGACATCGTCCAGGAGCTGGACGCCAACGGTTAGAGTCTGCTCCCGGGACTCCGGGAAAACGTGTTCCCCTCCGCTGTCGCTTTTGCCGGCGCCGGCGGGGGCGTTTTTTTTGTTTCGGCGGTCACACGCTCCGGCCGATATATCCCAGAAGCAGGAGACCCAGATCGAAGAAAACGGCGGCTCCCAGACCGGAAATGCCGTTGCAGAATTTGCGTTCGTCCTTTTCCCGGCGGCCGCGCAGCGCCATGAGCCCCCAGGGAACGAACAGGAGCAGCTGCCACAGGGCGATCGCAAGAAACATCGGGGTCGTGCCGCCGGAGGGATCGCGGCTCAGAGTCTCCAGTCCGATCGCCGTTACGAGGAGGAGTCCGCAGGGCGCGGCCGCCGACAGCAGGAGATTGCTGAGGAAGCCCGCGGACTTTTTCCGGCAGGTCCCCAGAACCAGTGCGGTCAGGAAGAACAGGGGGAGGAAAAACAGAAAGACCGGCGGGAGCATATTCCGGCAGAGCGTGTCGGGAAGCGCATCGCAGCGTGACCCGGCCGCGGTCGGGAAGACGTCCCGGCAAAGCGCCGCGCCGAGCGTTGCGCAGAAAAAGAGATGCGTGTGCGCTCCCCATATCGCCGGGCCCTTCGGGATCTGGGAGACGCCGGTTTTGGGGACTCTGAACAGAACCGCCGCGTACGGAGCGAAGCCCGACAGGCTCCACAGGCCATAGACCGTCAGGTTCGAAAGGGGTTCCCCGAGACCGAGGTGCGGCAGAAGAAGCGTTCCCGCGCATACCCAAAGAAAAGTTCCGGCGAGGACGACCGAAAACTTCATGAACCCGGGCAGTTTCCCGCAGTCGGCGGCGGAGATGACTCCCGCCGCTGCCGCGAGGAGACAGACGACCGGCATCAGCAGCGTCAAAACCGCTTCACAGAGGAGACTTGTCATTTTTTACGAAAACTTCCGAAATCGTTGGTACAAGTATAAGATACTCCATGAGCTCTTTTTTTCAAGAACTTATTCACTCAAAACAAAATATTTTTTTACATCATGAATGAATTTGAAAACGGACAGGAACAAGTCTACTGCCGGACCTTTTTCCGGGCCCAACAATCGACTTCCCAATGGAGTTGTGTCTTCCTCGGAATTTCCCCATTTGTAGTAAGGAACAACATCAAATAGAACATGTAAAAAGTTATTTGCGACACCTGTCGGCGGGAAGTAATTATATGTCCCAATGTTTTCGATATCAGTTACAATTTTTCCATCGGCATTGAAAATAATTTCTTGGCCTGTTTCCGGGTGATGGTATTTTACGTTATTCCTTTGTCCTTTGTGACGATGATATAGGTTTTGTTCATCCGGGGCTCTGACAAATCCTCTTTTTTCTGCTTCTGCCGGGTTTTTTGGCAAAGCTGATTGATGTTGCAAAGGATTATTTAGTCTTTCGTAATGTAACTGTTTCAAAAAAAGCTCAATTTTTTGAACGGGAGCATTTAAAAACCACCTGCATTGAATTTGCCTCCCATTCCTGTTATTTTTATCTTACTGTTCAGAAGGTTACTGACTCGCTCTATTTCCAGCATCGCTTTGAGAGCAAGTTGGAGAGAGAATATTTATTGAATGCCTTGTTTTTTCAACCATTGATGCGGTTTTTTCTTCAATTTCTCTTTGTATGTTTTCAATTTTGGCCGCATAAGAAGCAATTGGGAGGGCCGTCGGGGCCACACCTGCAGCGTATGTGGTAGAATGCCCTTTGACACTTTCTTCGCACTCTTCAAGCATTTGCATTGAAAGAGTTGCAATTTGGGTGGCGTAACTCTCAAGGCCATCTTCCGCCTCATGCACTTTTTTTAGAAAAATTTCTGCTTCATTCTCGGAAAGCTCTTCATATCGGCAACGACAGTTCGGATGGATCGGTAATTCCGGTTTTTGGGGATCGTCCACAGAAAAAATCTTCCCGTCGTTTGCGAGACACGCTTTGCAACTGTTGGTTCCCTTTTCTGAGATGAATCTGACAAGTCGGACGGTCGATTCTTTCTCAAGCATTTTAATGGTATCCTCAAAATCCATTTGACTCTCCCTGCTTTAGCGCTTGTTTCCGGAAATATGCCGATCTCACACTGATAACCCCGGTTCGTCACCCCCTGAAATTTGGAAACGGGGGAGTTATGCCGGAAACAGTGAACTGAAAAGGGTTGATGCGTGATAAACGGCGGTCGTTTGAGAGCAAGTTGCTCCACCGGAGAAGGGGACGGCTTCGTCTGCCGTGGAAAAAGTGCGCCATCGAGACGTTCTTGTTCCGCTGCCTGCCCGAGAGAGGAAGAGATCGTTGCCGCAAAAAGTTCCCGATTTGATTTCGAGGGGACGGGGACTTATATTATGCGCGGAACGGGGCCGGGGCGTGTCGAAATGCAAGGGGCGAGGGGGGCTTCCCGGCGTTCCTCCCGCAGGAATAAGGAAAATCATTTATGAAGATCTCGAAAAAAATCATCGTTTCGCTGTTCGCGGCGGCGGTGCTGCCCCTCTGGGCGGCGCCGAAGGAGCTGAAGGTTCTCACCATCGGCAACAGTTTTTCCGCCAGCATGTTCAGGACGTTCCCCGCCATCGCCGCGGCGGATCCCGAGTGCAAACTCGTCCTCGCGGGGGCCAACATCGGCGGATGCTCCCTCGAGCGCCACTGGAATGAGCACCTCAAGGCGGAGAAGGATCCGAACTACCGGCCCTACGCCAAAAAGTACACGCTGCGGCAGCTGCTGACGAAGGAGAAGTGGGACGTGGTCACCATCCAGCAGGCGAGCCGCGAGAGCTGGCGGGCTTCGAGCTTCGCACCCTATGCCGAGAACCTCATCGGCCTCATCCGCGAGCTGGCTCCCGGGGCGGAGATCGTGATCCAGCAGACGTGGAGCTACAACGCCGCCGCGCCGAGTCTGGCCAAGTGGAAGATCGACGCACCGGCCATGTACAAAAAGCTGACCGAGAACTACACTTCGCTGGCCAAACAGCATGATTTCCGGGTGATCCCCACGGGGTACGCCGTGGAGCTTTTCCGCAAGGCCATGGGGGAGAAACTGGTTGCCGTCACTCCCGCGGACACGTCGAAAATCGCCGAGCCCGATCTGCCGCGCACCACGGACGTCGCGGGCAATTTCTCGTGGCGCAAGAACGCCAAAACGGGAAAAAAGGCTCTGGTGAAAGACTTCCACCACCTCAACGCCCGCGGCCAGTATCTGCAGGGACTGGTCTGGTACGCGCTGCTCTTCGGGAAGGATCCGGAGAAAAACGCCTACGTGCCGAAAAACATTTCCGCCGAAGAGGCCGCGCTGCTGAAACAGTGCGCGAAAAAAGCCGTCGCGGAGTTCCCGCAGGCCGCGCCGAAGGTGAAGTGACGCTTTCCCCGTCGGGGGCCTGTTTTCCCGGGGGCTCATCCGTCTCCCTCAAAATATCTCGCTTTTTTTGAAAAAGAATAGGGGCCCGGGGGAAGGAAAAAACTTTTTTTTCACGTGAAAAAAAGTTTTTTCCTTCCCCCGGATTTCCCTTTTCTTTACCAGAAACGAGGCGGTTATTCGAGGGCGGACTGCCAGAAGGAGATCTGGCGGGCGACCTGGGAGAAGCCGGTGCCGCCGGTGAGGTCGCGTTTGGCGACGCTGGCTTCGGGGTCGAACAAGTTGAGGAATTCTTCGGTGGCTTCGGGGATGGTTTCGCGCATTTCCGCGAGGGAGGCTTCGTCGAGGCGGCGGCCGTGTTCTTTGCACCACTTGACGAAGGAACCGACGCGGTGGTGGGCGGTGCGGAAGGGGACGCCCATTTTGACCAGCTGTTCGGCGATATCGGTGGCCATGAGGGCGGGATCGGAGGCGGCGCGGCGCATGTTCTCCTCCTTGAGTTTCATGGAGTCGATCATGGGCGGGTAGACGGCGAGGATCTGTTCGGCGGTGTCGCAGGCGTCGAAGACGGCGATCTTGTCTTCCTGGAGGTCGCGGTTGTAGGTGAGGGGCAGACCCTTGCAGAGGGTGAGGAGCGCGGTGAGACTGCCGTAAACTCGTGCCGTCTTGCCCCGGGTGAGTTCGCAGACGTCGGGATTTTTTTTCTGGGGCATGAGGCTGGAGCCGGTGCAGAAGGCGTCGTCCAGCTCGATGAAGTCGAATTCCTGACTGCACCACAAAATCAGATCTTCCGAGAGGCGCGAGGTGTGCATGGCGAAGACGGCGATTGCGGCGACGAATTCGATGGCGAAGTCGCGGTCGGCGACGCTGTCCATGCTGTTGCGGGAGACGGCGTCGAAGCCCAGTTCGGCAGAGACCATTTCGCGTTTGAGGGGCAAAGTGGAGCCGGCGAGGGCGCCGGAGCCGAGGGGCAGGACGTTGAGGCGTTTGCGGCAGTCGGCAAGTCTCGAGGCGTCGCGGTCCAGCATTTCCACGTAGGCCAGCAGGTGGTGGGCGAAGAGGACGACCTGGGCGTGCTGGAGATGGGTGAAGCCGGGCATGATGACCCGGGGATGGGCGGCGGCCATGCCGGCGAGGGATTTCTGGAAGCGGCGGATGCCGTGGACGAGCAAGTCGATCTCGTCCCGGAGATACAGCCGCAGATCGAGGGCGATCTGGTCGTTGCGGCTGCGGCCGGAGTGGACGCGCGCGCCCTCCGCGCCCAGGACGTCGATCAGGGCGCTTTCGATGTGCATATGGATATCTTCGAGGGAGATGTCGAATTTGAAATCTCCGGCGTCGATCCTGTCGCGGATGCGGAGCAGTTCCTTCCGGATGGCGTCGGCGGTCTCCTGCGGGATGATGCCCGCGGCGGCCAGCATTTTCACGTGGGCGCAGCTGCCCTCGATGTCGCAGCGGTAAAGGCGCTTGTCGAAGGAGATGGACTCCGAATAGCGCGCCACTTCGTCACTGGTGTTGGAACTGAATCTGCCTCCCCAGAGAGCCATGAGAATACCCTTTCGTTTCGCAAAACCGTTTATGTACGCAAGATAATATACCACATCGGGCCCGGCAATGCAACCGGGGAGGGGGCGGGTGTCTGACTGTCCGACCAGTCCGACAAAAGGGTGCAAAACAGCACACGGGGTCAAAACAGTCGGCTTCTTCCCGCGGCGATCCTCCCCGCGGGTTGAAAAAACTTTTTTTTATGATATCTTTTGTCGGAGAAAGAAAGAAATTGCGGGCGTCCGCGGCGTCGTCCGCGACGGGAGCCCCGTGAAAAAAATAAGGATCTTCGATAAATGGCTATAATGAAAAGAGACTGGGAAAATCCCTGCCTGACGCATCGCAACAGAGTGGAGCCGCGGACGCGGGCCGTCCCCTTCGACACGGTGGACGACGCCCTCCTCGGCGAGAGGCGCAACTCTCCTTATTTCAAGACGCTCAACGGGGTATGGAAGTTTTCGTACCGCCCGGGGCCGCTGGAGGAGCCGGCGGGGTTCCGGGAGCCGGAGTCCGACGTGAGCGACTGGGACGACATCCCGGTCCCCTCCAACTGGCAGCTGGAGGGGTACGGGCACCCTCACTACACCAATATCCAGTATCCGATCCCCGTCGATCCGCCCCGGGTGCCCGACGAGAACCCCACGGGGTACTACATCCGGGACTTCCGGCTGCCGGAGGACTGGAAGGGGCGGCGAATTTTGATTACCTTCGACGGCGCGGATTCCTATTTCGAGGCCTTCGTCAACGGCAAGTTCGCGGGCATGAGCAAGGGCAGCCGCCTGACGTCGGAGTTCGACGTGACGGCTCTTCTGCATCCCGGGAAAAACCGGATCGCGGTCAAAGTGCTGCAGTGGTCCGACGCCACGTATCTGGAGGATCAGGATATGTGGTGGCTCAGCGGCCTCTTCCGCGAGGTCTCGCTCACGGCGGAGTCCCCCTGCGGCATTTTCGACATCCGCGTCAGGGCCGATCTGGAGACGGAACACTTTTCCACGGGGCTTCTCGACGTTGCCCTCGACCTCTTTTCGCAGAAGTCCGGTCTGCGGGCGGAGGCTCTTCTCTTCGACGCCGAGGGGAAGGAAGTCTTCAATAAAACTCTCGCGGGCGGCGCGAAAAAGGGAAAGATCCGCCTCTCGGCGAAGATCCCCGGCATCTCCCCCTGGACCGCCGAGACGCCCTGTCTCTACACGCTGGTCGTCAGGCTCACCCGGGACGGCAAGGTGCTGGACGTCAAGGCCCAGAAGATCGGTTTCCGCCATGTGGAGATCAAGGACGGGCTCCTGCTCGTCAACGGCCGCAGGATCATGATCTTCGGCGTCAACCGGCACGAGTTCAACTGCGATCTGGGCCGGGCGCTGACCGAGGAGGCGATGCTGGAAGATCTGAAGCTCATGAAGCGGCACAACATCAATGCGATCCGCACCAGCCACTACTCCAACGATCCGCGGTTCTACGACCTCTGCGACGTGTACGGATTCTACGTCATGTCCGAGGCCGATTTCGAGACCCACGGCTTCACTTACGCGGACAAGGCCAATCCCAGCATGTGGCCCGAGTGGGAGGGGGCGATCACCCACCGGATGACCCGCATGATCGGATCGCTCAAAAACCATCCGTGCATCTTCGCCTGGTCCACGGGCAACGAGACGGGCTACGGGTGCAACGTGCGGAAGATGATCTCCCTCGCCCGGGAGCTGGACGACCGCCCGGTCCACTGCCACTGCGAAACGCTGGCCCCCGGCCGCCCCGAGGGCGGTTACGGGCCCTTCGTCGAGAGCGATATCGTGAGCCAGATGTACTTCACCCCCGAGGCGTGGGCCCAATTCACCGCGCCCTACGTCGGGAAAAAGCCCGCCATTATGTGCGAGTACGGTCACGCCATGGGCAACGGCCCCGGCAGTCTGGAGGATTATTTCCAGTGCTTCGACAGCCATGAGAACACCCAGGGCGGCTTCATCTGGGAGTGGTGCGACCACGGCATCCGCACCCGGGATTCCCGCGGGCGGGAGTTCTTCGGCTACGGCGGCGACTTCGGCGACGTGCCCAACGACGGGAACTTCGTCGCCGACGGTCTGGTCTTCCCCGACAAGAAGCCCTCGCCGGGCCTGACGGAATACAAAAAAGTTTGCTCCCCGGTCCGGGTCTGTCCCGACGATCCCCGGGGGAAAAGCGTGCGGATCCGCAATCTTTACGGATTTCTCTCTCTGGCGCATCTCGTCTGTGTCTGGAGTCTCCGCGAGAACGGGCGTGTCATCCGGAGCGGGACGCTGCCGCTTCCGGCCATTCCGGCGGGGATGACGAAAAAGGTCTCTCTGCCGCTCGATCCCGTTCCGTCCCGTCCCGGAGAAGCGTATTTCCTGTGCCTGCGGTTCCTTCTGGGGCGCGACACGCCGTGGGCGGACGCAGGCTTCGAAGTCGCCTGGAGCGAGATCGAGCTTCCGGGGGAGAAGGCTCCGGCGAAAAAGATCCGGCCTCAAAAGATCGATTTCTCCGATGAGGGGGGCGTCGTCACCGCTGCCGCCGGGGAGAGCCTTTTCCGGTTCGACAGGAACAGCGGCCGCCTGACCGGCTGGGAGAACAACGGCCGGTCCCTGATCGAGTCCGGGCCCGTCCTCGACATCTGGCGGGCGCCCACCGACAACGACGCCCGCCGGGGCGGGATCGCCGCCGAGTGGCGGCAGGCCGGATACGACGCCATGACCCGCAAGCTGCTGGACTTCGATCTGCGGCCGGGCAGGGACGGACTCCGGATCGCGGTCACGACCCGCGTCGCGCCTCCCGTCCACCGCTGGGGGATCGAGACGAAGTACCTCTATTGTCTGCGCGCCGACGGTTCGGCCGAGCTCACGGTGAAAGGGCATTTTTCTCTGGATCCTCTGGAAAAGATCGAACTGCCGGATCTGCCGCGGATCGGTCTTGCACTGGTCCTCCCCGGGGCGATCGACCGCGCCGTCTGGTACGGTCCGGGACCGGGAGAGGCCTACTGCGACACGAAGGAGGCCCAGCGTCACGGGGTGTTCGAGCTCACTGCGCAGGAGCTCTTCACCAACTACACCCGGCCCCAGGGCAACGGCAACCGTTTCCGGGTCAGCCGGGCGGCGTTCCGCGACGTACACGCTTCGGGATTTCTGGTGCAGGGGAAGCCCTGTTTCGACTTCACGCTCCTCCGCTGCAGCGAGCAGGCTCTCGAGAAGGCGAAGCACCCCTGCGAGATCGAGTCCGACGGCAGGAGCCATCTTCACATCGATCTTGCGCAGAACGGTATCGGCTCCAACAGCTGCGGACCGCGTCCGCTGGAGCCTTACCGTCTGAAGGCCGAGGACTTCACGTTTTCGGTCGTGTTCGCGGGCTTTGCTCCCGGAGAGCTGACGGAGCGGTCGCTTTTCACCCTGCCGTGAAAGGCGCCGTCCACAGCGTCCCGAAGATCCCGTCGCCCGCGACGCGCATTCAGGAGCCGATCCCGAAACCGAAAAGACCGTCGTTTTTCCGGGACGGGATCCGCATCCGTCCGGGGATGGCGCCGGCCCGCCTTTTCATGCGTCCCGCCGTCCGTCCGCAGCCCCGCCGGCAAGCTTGACAAAAGGGACGTTTTGATGTATATTATCTGCTGAAGTGTTGCGGTCGGCGGTGTGCCCGCGGATTGAGCGGGATCCCGGCCGGAAGTCGCTTCCCCGGCCTGCCGCCGTTTTGCCCGGTCCGGCAGCCGGTCCCCGACGGACTGGCTGCAGTGACGGAAGATCGGTGTCGTCCGGGGCTCCGTCCGGTCCGGCGGATCCGCGACGGTGAGTTCGAAGTTCGCAGTGGAAAATGCGGGCCTCCTTTCGGGAGCTGAGTTTCTCGAGGGGAGGCGGGAGCGTGTCGAAATGTGGGAGCCGGCTCCTCAAGAGGTCGTGTTTGCTGAGGCGGAAGACGCGTTGTGGCTTCCCGTCTATACGCGGCCGCTGCACGAGTTCAGGCTCTATGACCGTCTCCGCGAACGCGGGATCCCCGCCTATCTGCCGGTGGTCCCCGATTTCAAGGTCCACAATGTGACGAAGAACGGCAAGCCCTACTCCTACAAGCGGCAGGTGCTGCGGCCGATGCTCCGGTCGTATCTCTTCGCAAGGATGACTGCCGATGAGCGGCGGGAGTTGTGGCGGAGCAACTCCGTCAACAATGTCTGGGAGGTCCCCCGCGAGGCCCAGAGCGCCTTTCTCGACGAGCTGCGCGGACTCCGGTTGATGGAGGAACTTGCAAAATCCTCCCCGCTCGAATTCCGCAAAGAGCTCCGGGTCAGCGACCGTTTCGTGATCGAGGCGCCGGCCCAGTTTGCAGGGACCCGGGGGTTCCTCGTCGAGAAGAGAAAGAAGTTCCGGTGGGTCGTCCGTCTTGATTTCCTCGGCCGCTTCATCGATGCCGAGATCGACCCGAGCGTCTACCGGATGAGCAGGATCGAGTGATCCGTTCCGCATCCCCCTGCGCGCGGAGCGGCCGGACGGATACGGTCAAAGAAAACAACAGCATATTCGAACCGAAACGGAAGAGTCAGGAGTTTCTCCGATGGCGAAAAAAGTTTTTGTTTCAGGGTGTTACGATCTGCTTCACTCCGGGCACGTCGCCTTCTTCGAGGAGGCGGCCGCCCACGGCGACCTCTACGTGGGGCTGGGAAGCGACCGTACGATCTTCAACCTCAAGGGGCGGCGTACGGTCAACCCCGAAGCGGAGCGCCTCTACATGGTCAAGGCGCTTCGGTGCGTCAAGGACGCGTGGATCAATTCGGGAAGCGGCATCATGGACTTCGAAAAGGAGGTCCGCGAACTCAAGCCCGACATCTTTTTCGTGAATTCCGACGGCTACACGCCGGAGAAGGAAAAGTTCTGCCGGGAACTGGGGATCCGGCTGATCGTCAGCGAGCGGATCCCCGAGCCGGGGCTGCCCCCGCGCTCGACGACGGCGCTCCGCCAGGAGTGCCGCATCCCCTACCGGGTCGAACTTTGCGGCGGCTGGCTCGATCAGCCCTCGGTCAATTCGCTTTCTCCCGGTTCGGTGATCGTGATGAGCATCGAGCCGACGATGGAGTTCAACGACCGCAGCGGCATGGCGACGAGTTCCCGCAAGAAGGCGATCGAGCTGTGGCAGACGCAGATCCCGGCGGGAAACCGCGAGGAACTGGCGAAGCTGATCTTCTGCATCGAAAATCCGCCGGGGACCAGGGCGGTCAGCGGGTCGCAGGACCAGCTGGGGATCCTGCTGCCCGGCCTCAATAAACTCAATTACGACAACGGTTACTGGCCGAAGTCGATCGATTCCGTGACCGACGACAAAACGCTGGACTTCATCGCGGATCACCTCTATCTGCTTCAGCTGCCCCAGCGGCGGACCGGCTACGACGTGCTGGGACGGACTTTCATCACGAAAGAACGGGCCGCGCGTCTGGCCGAGGTCACCGATCGGTGCTGGCGGGCGATGCTTGCGGGCGACGTGAAGGAGTGGGGCCGGGCCACGCGGGAGTGTTTCGAGATCCAGACGGCGATGTACCCGGCGATGCTGACGGAGGATATGACCGAAGCGATCGCCGCGCGCCGCGATTCCGTCTGCGGCTGGAAGGTCACGGGGTGCGGCGGCGGAGGCTATCTGGTGCTGATCTCCGAAACGCCCGTCGACAATACGATCAAGGTCGTCCCCTGCCGGGCGAACAACTGAAAGGATATCCATTCATGAAACGGGCACTTATCACCGGGATCACGGGCCAGGACGGCTCCTATCTTACCGAACTCCTGCTGGAGAAGGGCTACGAGGTCCACGGCATCATCCGCCGGGCGAGCACCTTCAACACCGGGCGCATCGACCATCTCTACCGCGATCCGCATCTCGAGGGCGTGAAGCTCTTCCTCCACTACGGGGATCTCACCGACTCCAGCAACCTGAGCCGGCTGCTGGAGAAGGTCCATCCGCAGGAGATCTACAACCTCGGCGCCCAAAGCCACGTGCGCGTCTCCTTCGACGTGCCGGAATACACCGCCGACACCGATGCGCTCGGCGTGCTGCGGCTCCTCGATGCGATCAAGGAGACCGGGCTGGATACCCGCTTCTATCAGGCGTCGACCTCGGAGCTTTTCGGCAAGGTGCAGGAAGTGCCCCAGCGGGAAACGACTCCCTTCTGGCCGCGCAGTCCCTACGGCGTCGCCAAACTCTACGGCTTCTGGATCGTCAAGAACTACCGCGAGGCCTACGGGCTCCACGCCTCGAACGGCATCCTCTTCAACCACGAATCGCCGCGGCGCGGCGAAACCTTCGTGACCCGCAAGATCACGATGGCTGCGGCGCGGATCCACCGCGGACTGCAGGATTGTCTCTACATGGGCAATCTGGATGCGCTCCGCGACTGGGGCTACGCCAAAGACTATGTCCGCATGATGTGGATGATGCTCCAGCAGGAAAAGCCCGACGACTACGTGGTGGCGACCGGCGAAATGCATTCGGTGCGGGAATTCATCGAGTGTTCGTTCGCGCATCTCGGTCACAAGATCGAGTGGCGCGGGAAGGGGGTCGACGAAGTCGGCATCGACACGTCGACCGGCAAGACGGTCGTCCGGATCGATCCGCGTTACTTCCGGCCCTCCGAGGTGGAGCAGCTGCTCGGCGATCCGAGCAAGGCGGCGCGGCAGCTGGGCTGGGTGCCGGAGGTCAAGTTCGCCGAGCTGGTGAAGATCATGACCGACGGAGATCTGCGTCTGCTGGACAATCCCAATTACGAGATCGGATTCTGATGAAATGATCGACAAAAACGCAAAAATCTTCATCTGCGGCCACCGCGGCATGGTGGGGAGCGCCTGCGTCCGCAAGTTCGAACGCGAGGGCTACGCCAATATCCTCAAGCGGACCCATGCGGAACTGGACCTCAGAGATCAGGCGGCCGTGAAGGCCTTCTTCGCGGCGGAGAAACCGGAATATGTGATCCTTGCGGGCGCGAAGGTGGGCGGCATCATGGCCAACAAGACCCACTGCGCGGAGTTTCTGCTTGAAAATCTGGAGATCCAGAACAACGTCATCATGCAGAGCTACCTCAACGGGGTAAAGAAATTCTGTTTTCTCGGGAGCTCGTGCATCTACCCCTGTCAGGCGCCCCAGCCGATCAAGGAGGAATACCTTCTCACCGGACCCCTTGAACCGACCAACGAAGGGTATGCGCTGGCCAAGATCAGCGGCTACAAACTCTGTCTCTACCTCTCCCGGCAGTACGGCTGGAACACGGTGAGTCTGATGCCCTGCAATCTTTACGGGACCAACGACAGCTACGATCCGCAGAACAGTCACGTTTTCCCGGCTTTCGTCCGGCGTTTCGTCGAGGCGGCGCGGGAAAAGCGTCCGGAGGAGGTCCTGTGGGGAACGGGCAAGCCGCTGCGGGAATTCCTGCACGTGGACGACGTGGCGAACGCGGTGTACTACTTCATGCAGAACCATGACGATCCCGAGGTGATCAACATCGGCTACGGCACGGACATCACGATCCGCGAGCTTGCGGAGAAGATCGCCGCCGCGGCGGGTTTCGAGGGCGAGATCAAATGGGACGCCTCCAAACCCGACGGCATGTACCGCAAGCTGATGGACAGCTCCCGCGCCCACGCTCTCGGCTGGAAGCCGCAGATCACGCTGGACGAGGGGATCCGCCGCACCGTGGACGAGTTCCGCCGCGGCAACGGGAAAAATCTCGGGAAACGGGATCCCTCTCCCGAAGTTCCCGCCAAAAAATGAAGATCGATCCATCCCCAAAAGCAAAACCCGCGGCATGGACGGTACTGACAAAAAGCGGGCGAGTGATTTTGTGAAGAATCCGGAAGCGGAATCGGCCGGCAGTCCCGAGGAGCTTTGACCTCAGGGTTAATGCCAGGGGGCGCTCCGGACAAGACCGTTTTCGGGGCGGGCAAAGCATCGGCCGGGGTTTGACAGTGCCGCCGGGAGGAATCTTGATTTTTTCTCCTCTCGTGCTATATTTAGGCATCGAAAATGTTCCGTCTGCCCGCGGTATGCGGCGGCGGCAGACAAGTTGGAAGAGCAAGCAAGAGGATCGAAAAAGAAATATGCTTCGTTACAAATCCGAAGGAGAAGTCCACAAGGATTTTCACGGACTCACCTGTGCGACCTTGCACTACCTGATCGATAATTACGGTCGGGAGGCCATGGTGCAGGTGTTGAAAAACACCGCGCAGAAGGTTTACAAGACCATCCACGAGGAGTTGAAAAACGGCGACACCGCCGAACTGGAAGAGTACTGGAGTTACTATCTCGGCCGGGAATGCGGCAAGTTCGAAGTCGAAAAACTGTCGGACGGCGTCAGGCTGACCGTTACGGAGTGTCCGGCGCTGCGTCACTTGGTCAAACTGGAGCAGCAGCCGGATCATATCATGTGTGAAGCGACCAGGATCTTCAACGAGGCCCTGGCCGAAGGTTCGCCCTTTGCCGCCGAGCTGGTGTCGACCGGCGCATTCTCCTGCGAGCAGACGATCAGAAGGGAGACCGCAAAAAAATGATCCCCAGCGACCAGTTTGTCCGTTTTTACAACGAAGTTTTCAAGTTCATCGATGCGCAGGGGCCGCAGGAACTGGAAAAGTATTACGCCCGCGTCTCCAAAAATCAGGAGTACCACTGCCTGAAGCTCTTCACCGAGGAAAAGCTCGAGGGCATGTACAAATACTGGGAGCATATCCGCGTCGAGGAAAACTGCGACATGATCAACCGTCTGGAGGACGGCTGCTACTCCTTCGAATTCTTTTCCTGCCCGAGCCTTTCCAAGGCGGTGGACAACGATGCGGGGCCCTGTCCGAAATACTGCAACCACTGTCCCGGCTGGATTCTGCCTCTGATGACGAAAGCGGGCGTTTACGCCGTTTACAATCTGATCGACCGCCGGGCTCCCCGCTGCGAGATGTTCGTCTACCTGACGAAGGAAAAGGCCGAGTCCAAAAGGGCCGAGCTGACCGCGAAATACGGCGCGGACGTCATTTTGACAAACTATCAGGATCTCCCTCAATGAAAACGAATTGCAAAATATCCGGCATCGGCGTCTACCTGCCGTCCGCCGTGTTGCCGAACGAAGAGCTCGAGAGTCAGTTCCCCGATTTCAAGGCCGCTAAGATCGTCAAGAAGATCGGCATCAGGCAGCGTCATATTGCGGCTCCCGGGGAGACCGCGCTGGACATGGGGGAGCAGGCCGCGAAAAACCTGTTTTCGACCTGTCCGGAAGCGGAGGAGGCGGATTTTCTGCTTTTCTGCACGCAGTCTCCGGATTACTTTTTGCCCACGGGCGCCTGCATCCTGCAGACGCGTCTGGGCATGAGTTCCGCGATGGGGGCCTTCGATTACAATCTCGGATGTTCGGGGTTCGTATACGGGCTGGCCACGGCCAAGGGGCTTGTTGCCGGAGGGATCGCCTCCAGCGTTCTGCTGATCACGGCGGAGACCTACAGCAAATACCTGGATCCGGGGGACAAGGGGAACCGCTCCATTTTCGGCGACGGGGCCGCCGCCGTTCTGATTTCGTCCTGCGAAGAGGAGCACTTCGGCAAGTTCGTGCTGGGAACCGACGGGCGCGGCTGCCAGAACCTGATCGTCAGAAACGGAGGCGCACGGAACCGGACCGACGGTTCGCCGGACGACAAGCTGTACATGAACGGGCCCGAGATCTTCAATTTCACCATCGAAGTCGTTCCCCGGCTGGTCTCTCAGGTTCTCGCCGATAATGACATGACGCTTGATCAAATCGATCATTTCGTCTTCCATCAGGCGAACAAGTACATGCTGAGCTATCTGGGCATGAAGATCGGTCTTCCCGAAGACAAATTCCATATCGACATGGAAGACACGGGCAATACGGTATCCGCCAGCATCCCGATCCTTCTGGAGAAACTTCGGAAGAAAGGGGCCCTCCACCCGGGAGACCGGATCCTCATGGCCGGTTTCGGCGTCGGTTATTCTTACGGCATCGGTGTCGTAACATGGTGATACAGACCTCGGAAAAAGGAAAGGAAAAACGATGACCAAAGAGAAATTCATCGAAGATCTGAGCGATCTTTTGGAAACGGATGTGGAGCTGACGCTGACGACGAATCTGAAAGAGGTCGAAGAATACGATTCTCTCGCGATCATGGGATTGGTCGCCTACGCGGACAGGAATTTCGGGAAAAAGATCCCCGGCGAAAAATTCGGTGAGGTCACCGATGTGCAGTCGCTGATCGACATTCTGGGAGCCGAGAATTTTGAATAGCACATTGTCGGGACGTATCGTCGTCGTCACGGGGGCCTCGTCCGGGATCGGCCGCGCCGCTGCGATCGAGTGTGCCGAAAGCGGCGCGGAACTCGTTCTTTGCGGACGGCGCGAAGAGGCGCTGCTGGAAACGGCCGGCCGTTTCCCCGAAAAAACGAAGTACCGCATTTGCCCGGTCGATCTGACGGACCACGAGGCCGCTGCGGCGAAGCTGAAAGAGCTCCTCGACGCCGGAGGTCCCGTTTCCGGTTTTGTCCATTCCGCCGGTGTCAGGACAAGCCTCCCGCTGAGAATGACGGAACCGGCGGAAATGCTGAGAGACTACTGCATCAACGCCGTCTCCGGCTTCATGGTCGCCAAGCTCCTTTCCTCGAAGAAATACGTTTGCCGGGAAGGGGCGTCTTTTGTTTTCATCGCGTCGGCGGCGGCGCACAGGGGGGCGCCGTCGATCCTGAGTTACTGTGCGTCCAAAGGAGCCGTCGTCAGCGGTGTCCGTGCGCTGGCCGCGGAGCTTGCGCCGAAGAAGATCCGCGTCAACTCCGTCTCTCCCGGCTTCGTCATGGATACCGGCATCACCAGAAACGAGTTCGCAGCCATGCCGGAGGAGGCGCGGATGAAGATCGAACAGGCCCACCCCCTGGGACTCGGGACTCCCGCGGACGTGGCGAAGTCCATCGTGTTTCTGCTGAGCGATGCCGCCCGCTGGATCACGGGGACCGATCTGAGGGCCGACGGCGGCTACTGTATTTAAGGAAGAAGAGTTGATGAGTCTTGACATCCACTGTTGCGGCGGCGGCGAGATCGGGGAAGCGATGACGTTCATCGAACGTCACTGGAAGCAGGGGCACATCCTTGCGCATGACCTGAGGCTGATGGATTTTCTCCACCGGAACCCGGAGGGAAATTACAACATCGTCCTGGCCGGCCGGGGGGATGACATCACGGGCTTTCTGGGGGTCATTCCCGTCTCTCATTTCGACCCGGCGCTGACGTCCGAGAAGGATACCTGGCTTGCCATTTGGAAAAATGTCGGGGGCCCCGGGGACGGGCTCGCCCTTTTTCAGGAGGCCACGGCCCGTTTCGAAACCATCGGCTCGATCGGGATCAACGCCAAAGTCGCCAAACTGTACAAAGTGCTGGGATTCCAGCTGGGCGAACTGGCGCAGTATTACATTCCGAACGAAAAGACCGAAGCGTTCCGCATTGCCGTTTTGCCGCAAGGAGAATATACCGGCCCCGAGAAGGAAGCGGAACTCGAAACGCTTTCTCCGCAGGAAATGAAAGTGTCCGGCGTCCATGGCTTTTATCACCCGTTGAAGAGCCTTGCCTACTTTGAAAACCGCTATGTAAAACATCCGTATTACAAATATATCTTCCTGGGCGTCCGCAATCCCGGAGAGGCCGCTTATCGAGGAATCTTGGTTGTACGTCCGATTGACATCAACGGTTCCCGCTGCCTCAGAATCGTGGATGTTTTGGGAGACATGGATTCCTGGAGCAGCATCGGCGGTGCTGTCCAGCAACTTCTGCAGCAAACTGAAGCAGAATATATCGACTGCCTGAACTACGGTGTTGCGGAAAGTGTTTTCAAAAGGCACGGATTCAAAAAGGCCGACGAGAGTCATGTCATTCCGAATTATTTTGAACCGTTCCTGCGGGAAAATATTTCAATCAAGTTGGCGATTTTGAATCGGAAAAATGTCCCGTATGTCGTTTTCAAAGGCGACAGTGATCAGGATCGGCCGAATCATTTGCCGAAAGGAGAGTGAATGATGGGAAACCGATTGACTATTGCGATGTATCATTATGTTCGTCCGATTGCGAAGAGCCGATATCCGGGCATCAAGGGCTTGGAGTACGATTATTTCGTTCAGCAGATCGATTTCATGCGCAGGAATTACAACTTCGTCTCCTGCGACGACGTCCGCGCTGCATTGGCGGGCAAGGCGGAACTGCCGGGAAATGCCATGCTGCTGACGTTCGACGATGGCTATCTGGATCACTATACGTACGTTTTTCCGCTGCTGGCACGCTACGACATCCCCGGATTCTTTTCCATGCCGGGGAAGATTTTGGCAGAGCGGAAATTGCTTGACGTAAATAAAGTTCACTTCGTTCTGGCATCCGCCGATGCAAAGGATCTGGTCGCGTATATCCGGGAGAGGATCGATGCCTTCCGGAGCGATTTCGAAATCCCGGCGTTCGATGAGCTCTACGCCAAATATGCGGTGGCGAACCGCTTCGATCCGGCCGAAGTGATCTTTGTCAAACGGATACTTCAAACGGTGCTGCCGGAACCAGTGAGAAACACACTGACCGAAGAGCTGTTCCAGAAATATATCCCGGTCTCGGAAGACTCGTTCGTCAACGAGCTGTACATGACTTTGGACCAGGTCAGAGTCATGGCGAAATACGGGATGGAATTCGGGCTCCACGGATATGATCACTGCTGGCTTGGCAATCTGACGCAGGAGGCCATGCGCAAGGATATAGATATGGCTCTGGCCTTTTTCGAAGGGATCCTGCCGGAGCGAGGCTGGGTGATGTGTTTCCCCTACGGCTCCAGCAATCCGGACACCGTCGAATACGTCAAGTCACGGGGTGCCGGCTTCGGATTTTCCACCGAGGTCCGGGTCGCAAAGCTGGGAACGGACGATCCGTACACGCTGCCCCGTCTGGATACGAATGACTTTCCGCCCAAAAGCGAACGGTACAAAGAGATAAAATAGTGAGAGGAACGCGGACATGACCATCCCCGTCCAAAAACGCTGCATCATCATTGCCGAGGCCGGCGTCAACCACAACGGCGATCTGGAAATGGCGAAACAGCTGATCAAAGTCGCGGCGGAAGCCGGTGCCGATTATGTGAAATTCCAGACGTTTTCCGCGGACAAACTTGTGACGAAGACCGCAAAACAGGCGGCATACCAGAAAAAGAATCTTCAGAGCGGCGATGACGACAGCCAGTACACCATGCTGAAAAAGCTGGAGCTGAGCCGGGAAGCCCATGAGGTGCTGGTGAAGACCTGCGCGTATTACGGGATCAATTTTCTCTCCACCGCGTTCGACAACGAGAACCTCGTGTACCTCGCAAAAGATCTGGACCTGGATTTCATCAAGATCCCCTCCGGCGAACTCACGAATTACCCCTATCTGCGGCTGGCCGCCCAACTGAACAAGCCGATCATACTCTCCACCGGCATGGCGACGCTGCAGGAGATCCTGGACAGCGTGAAGCTCCTGGAAGATTTCGGCGTGAAGAAAGAGGGCCTCTACATTCTCCACTGCACCACGGAGTATCCCGCCCTGATTTCGGAAGTCAATCTGAAGGCCATGGATGTCATTGCCGAAGCGACCGGCTGTCAGGTCGGTTACTCCGACCACACGATGGGCATCGACGTTTCCGTGGCCGCCGCGGCCCGGGGCGCCGTCGTCATAGAGAAACACTTCACCCTCGATCGGAGTCTGCCCGGTCCGGACCATCCGGCCTCCCTCGAACCGGACGAATTGAAGAAGATGGTCATCGCCATCCGCAATGTCCAGCGAGCCATCGGCGACGGCCTCAAACAGCCGGCCAGCGCCCGGGAACGGGGCAACCGGGACGTGGCCCGAAAAAGCATCGTCGCGGCCTGTCCCATCAAAGCGGGGGAGATCTTCACCGAAGAAAATCTCGCCACCAAGCGTCCCGGTACGGGGATATCTCCCATGAAGTGGCCCGAAGTCATCGGCCGGAAAGCCAAGCGCGATTTTATGGAAAATGACTTGATCGAATTGTAAGGAGATGATGCCATGAACGAAAAAAACATACAGGCATGGATCTTCGTTCGCGGAGATTCCCTGGGACTTCCCGGGAAAAATCTCCGCCCGCTCCTCGGGAAACCGCTGATCGCCTACACCGTCGAAGCGGCCCGGAAATCCCGTTTTATCAAAGACGTTTTCGTTTCCACAGACAGTCCCACCGTGGCGGCCACGGCGGAACAGTTCGGCGCGATCGTCCCCTTCCTGCGCCCCGCGGAACTCTCCGTTTTCGGTTCCCCGGTCCGCAACGCATGGGTCCACGCCATCGAGTGGAACCGTCAGCAGAGCGAATTCCCCAAAATGGACATCATGGTCGCGCTGCCGGTGACGACGCCCCTGCGCACGCCGTCGGAGATCGATCAGGCCATCGAACTCTACCTGCAGGGGGAGTGTGACACGGTGACCGCCGTCGTCAGAAGCAATCAGCATCCCGCCCGGAACATGGTTTATCTGGATGGAAACGGCTATGCGTCCCTCTGTCAGGACAAGGAAGAGGAGCGTCCCGCTTACGACATCAGCAGTCTGATCCGCGTTTCGGGCACGGACTACATCCTGCGGGAGCAGGATTATCTGAAGGGCAGAGTCAAAACCGTGGAAGTCCCCCGCGAACATGGGTTGGACATCAAGACCATCTGGGACTTCAAGCTGGCGGAGATCATTTTGAGCGAAGGGGAAGCAAAGTGAAATATCTGGCGGTCATCACGGCCCGGTCGGGCTCGAAGGGGCTGAGGGACAAAAACATCCTTCCCCTGGGCGGCATCCCCCTCTCGGCCTGGACGATACGGGCGGCCCTGGAGTCCGGGGTGTTCGACGAGGTGCATTTCTCCACAGATTCCGAAAAATATGCCGCGATCGCCCGGGAGTACGGGGCCTCGGTGCCTTTTCTGCGCGATGCCGAGCTGGCGACCGACGGCGCCGACACCTGGGACGTCGTAAAGGCGACCATCGGCAAATATCGGGCCGCGGGCAAGAATTTCGACGCCTTTATGCTGCTTCAGCCTACCGTACCGTTCCGCAATGCGGATGATATTCGCGAGGCGGTGAGGATGCTGGAGGAGAAGAATGCCAAGGCCGTCGTTTCGGTGACCGAGCCGGAGCATTCCCCGTTCTGGTGCGCCGAACTTCCGCCCGACGGCGACATGCGCGTCTACCATGAGAAAATACAGTATCTGATCGGCCGCCAGAAGCTGCCGCAGCAGTGGATCCTCAACGGTGCGATCTATCTCGTCAGGGTGGATCATCTGCTGAACGCGCGATCCATTTACGAGAGCGGATGTTACGCCTACAAGATGCCGAGGGAGCGCTCCTTCGACATCGATGATCGGCTTGATTTCGATATCTGCGAATTTCTGGCGACGAAGCGTCAGCCGGACCGGCATGATTGAACAGGAGGGTTTTTTATGAAACCGTATGAAATTGCCCTGATCGGGGCCGGCCAGCTGGGCAGTAGGCATTTGCAGGGACTTGCAAAAATTACGCAGGACTGCAGGATTACCGTGGTGGAACCATCTTCGGAGGCTATGGCACGGACAAAGGCACGTTATGCCGAATGTCCCGCGAATCCCAAAATCCAGAAGATCGATTTCGTCAGCGGAATAGACTTGCTGCCGTCGGCGCTCGATTTCGTAATCGTTGCGACCAGTTCCATGGTGCGGCGCAAGATCGTGGAAGATCTCCTCGTGCACAGCCGCGTCAAGTATCTTCTGCTGGAAAAATTTCTATTCCCCCGAATTCAGGATTATGCCGCCGTGGACGAACTGCTGAAACGGCACAATGTTCAGACTTTCGTCAACTGTCCCCGACGGCTTTTCGCCTACTACCGGAGAGTGGCGGAACTGCTGGCCGGACAGAAGTTCCTGTCGATCCGGGTCTCCGGTTCGAATTGGGGGTTGGGCTGTAACGCCATTCATTTCCTGGATATCATCACTTACCTTGTCAACTCGGCGGATTTTACACTGGAAAACCACCTGGAGCCCGTTGTTTTGGACAGTAAACGTCCGGGATACGTGGAGTTCGCGGGAAGCATTTGCGGTCGGTTTTCCGGAGGCACGAAATTCGAGATTGCGTCGTATGTCGCAGGGAAGGCGCCGATCCTTATCGAGCTCCAGGCGGAATCGGCGAATGTGATAATTTCCGAATCGTCCGGAAAAATGATGTATGCCGATGAAGCACATCAATGGCAGTGGCAGGAAGAAGAAATCCAGGTGCTGTATCAGAGCGGATTGAGCGGCATTGTGGCAGATGAGTTTCTGACAAAAGGAACCAGTCAGCTTGTTCCTTTCGACTGGTCTGCAAAGTGTCATGTGAAACTGCTTCAGTTGTTCCTAGATCATCAGCGAACGATCAAACCCAAGGAGGATAAGGAATTATGTCCGATCACCTGATTTTAGTCGGTGCCGGCTATATGGCTCAGGAATACACAAACGTATTGCTGGGCACAGGAAAAACGTTTACCGTCGTCGGGCGCGGGGAGGAATCCGCGGCAAAATTCGAAGCGGCGACCGGTATCCGTCCGGTCACGGGCGGGCTGGACGGATACCTGGCGAAAAATCCGGCTCCCGAATATGCCGTCGTGGCTGTTTCCGTGGAGATGCTTCAGAAAACGGTGTGTTCTCTGCTGATCGGCGGATGCCGTCATATTCTGGTGGAAAAGCCGGGGGCTCTCTATCCTGCCGAACTGCAGGAAATCAAGACGCTGGCGGATCGATCCGGGGCAGAGGTATTCATCGCCTACAACCGCAGGTTCTACGCCGGTGTCAAGGCTGCGGAGAAACTGATCGCCGAGGACGGCGGGATCCGCAGTATCAATTTCGAATTCACGGAATGGGCGCACAAGATCGCCCCGCTCAAACGAGCCCCCGGAGTCAAGGAGCATTTGATACTCTCCAACTCCTCTCATGTGATTGACCTTGCCTTCTTCTTAGGCGGGCTCCCGACGCAGTGGTCCGCTTACACATCCGGCAGCCTGCCCTGGCACCCCTCGGCCTCGGTGTTCTCCGGGGCCGGCATCACCGAGAAGGGGATACTCTTTTCCTACCATGCCGACTGGGAGAGCGCGGGGCGTTGGAGCGTTGAAGTGCTGACCGAAAAACGGAAACTGATTTTTTGCCCAATGGAGAAACTTCAGCAGACACTTCGCGGGACGGTCAGCGTGGAGGATGTCCCTGCTGACTATGAGATCGACACAAAGTACAAGGCTGGACTTTTCGCGGAAATCGATGCGTTCCTGAACGGAGTTGACCGGTCCCGCCTGTGCACGTTGCACAAACAGATCGAATGTCTGCCGTTCTATAACCGGATCGCGAACTACGAGTAGATATGCGCGTCCTTTTCGTCACCGATTCCCTTGGAGCGCCTCGTCCGGCGGTGCCGTGGGAGTTCACCTTCCCGGCCCTGCTCCGGCGCAGATTTGCCGGCCGGGAAGACATATTTTTCTGCCGTGAAAGCAGAAGAGGCAGCACGACGGCCTGTCTGCGCGATCCGGAACTGCTGCCGTCCTATCTCCCGGATGTCGTCATCGTCCAGCTTGGCATCGTCGATTGTGTGCCGCGGATATTCACGAAGCTGGAAAGCGCCCTTCTGGCCCGTCTCCCGGAGCGGATCCGGAACATACTCATCCGGCTGGGAAAACACGTCAGAAAACGTTCCGAAAGACGTGCCTACGTGAAACCCGATGCGTGCCGGCGGAACTGGCAGGCCTTTCTGGATCAGGCCGATGAAATGGACTGCCGCGTCCTGGTCATTCCCGTGGCATTGCCGGGAAAGGTTTTTTCAGCGGACAATCCCGGCGCCGAAAAATCGATCCGGCAGTACAATGAGTCGGTCGGGTGTCTCGCGGCGGGATCGCCCCGCGCCGCGGTTCTGCCGAGTTGGGACAGGGAGGAGGAGTCGTACGATGATCTCTTTCTTCCCGATGACGGATATCACCTGTCGAAGCGCGGGCACGAACGAATGGCCGGAGCTCTGTACCCGATCCTCGAGGAGGAGCTCCGCGAAAAAGACCGATCTCAGTCGAAACTATGATGACCGCAGTCAAAACTTTTTTTCAAAACAAGATCCTCCTCTATGTCATGTCCCGGTACGTGACCATGGGGCTGCAGTTCCTGTCGTCCATCTACATCGCCAAGCGTCTCGGGCCCCACCACTGGGGCGAGTGGAGCTTCATGGTCCTGCTCATCAACATCGGGACGACGCTGGACTGGGGCATCGCCAATTCGATCAACATCCTCCTGACCCAGCACCTCAAGGAGCCGCGCAAAAATGCCGTTTTCTGCTATAACGCGCTGATCCTCTCACTGTTCATCATGATCCCGGTCGTGCTGGTCACTTTCTACGACCGCATTTTCGGCATCCGGTATTTTTCGAAGTTCGATCTCGGCGGCAAAATTTATCTGATCCTGCTGATCATCTGCGTCAATTACCTCAACAGCCTCTTCGTGAATATCTCGCGGGTCAGGAACAGGATCCTCCCGATCGCGATCTCCCAGTCGTCGGTGGCCGTCGTTTCCTGCGTGCTGATGTTCTTCGCCGTGAGCGGTAAACTGCTGACGCTGCTGATCTGGGGATACGCATTCGCGGTCCTGTTTTCCCTGGGCGTCTTCCTGACCAAACGGGATATCGACTGGTCCGTCAAGTTCGACTGGACGACGGCGGGAACGATCGCCCGGAAGGGGATATTTCTGTTCTGCTACAACGGCAGTTTCGCGCTCATCGCGATGTCCACGAAGACCATCATCAGCTACTTTTACCCCGTGAAGAACTTCGGCTTCTTTTCTTTCGCCTTCAGCCTGGCGAATGCGACCATGCTGCTGGTGAACAGCCTGATATTCATTGCGACCCCCCGCATGATCAAAATGCTGGACGGTGACGACAAGTCGCTGAACATGCGTAATATAGAACTGTTGAGACGCTGTTATCTCCTCTGCATCAATGCGATCGTCTATCTGTCGATCCCGTGCTATCTGCTGGTGCTGCTGCTGGTTCCCAAATATCAGCCCTCCACAAGAAGCTTCATCATGATCGAGATCGCCCTCTCCATGTACCCCGTCTGCTACGGTTACAACACCTTTCTGCTCGCGCACAACCGGGAGAAGAACATGGCGTCGATGGTGGGCATCGCCCTTCTGATCAACGTGGCCGCGACCTGGTTCCTGGCGGCCGTTCTCCGCGTGCAGATGGAGTATTGCGCCATCGGCATCGCGTTTTCCTATCTCGCCAATTCCGTGATGACGAATCTGTTCGCCGCCCGGGTCCTGGGGACGCCGATGGACGGAAAGACGGTCTTGAGATTCATCCCCCTGTATTCCCTCGTCCCCCTTGTGATCACCCTGTACATCGTTTATGCCGACAGGACCGGCGTCTGGTGGATGCTTCTGCCCTTCGCCGTGTTCTGCCTTTTCGGCATGAAAGATCTGCTCGCCATCAAACCGCTGCTCGTCAAACTGATAAAAAAACCGGAAATAATAAACGTCTGATAAAATGCTGAACCATCTCGTCAACAAATTTCTTTACGATTGTTCGAAGTACAACGGACTCGCGGAGGAGATCCGCACCGACTGCGGAGACCGCAGGATCGTCGTCGCCAGATGCACGAAACCTTTCCAGTACGTGAATCTGATGAACATTCCGCTGCCGGAGTCCTCTTACAGGATTTTGTGCGTCGGTCACTCCTTCGCCGGGTCCGAGGCCTTCGTCGAAACGCTCAGGGAGCACGACATGGGAACGTGGGACCGCATCCTCGATTTCAAAAGAAGCGAGGATATTTTCCTTTTCTTCCTCGCGTTGAAGAAGATCGACTTCCTGTTCACCGAGATCGACTACGGGCTTCGGCTCGCCTTTCCCATGCGGGAGGTCAAAGAACGGGGCTGCGAGATCGGCTGTTACGAAGAAGGCGCCAGCATGTACTGCAACGGAGAGGAGTTCGTGTTGTCGCTTTGCCATCCCGCCGTTTACAGAAGACCGCTCCTCCGCGCCGCGTACAGGACGGCCCGCAGGCTGACATTGCGCCTTCTTGGATCGGGAACGTGGTACGGCAGAAGCAAATGGACCTCGTACATCTATTCCTATTATCCCCACGCGCCGTCGCTGGACGACTGCGCCGGCAAGTGCCGCCCGTTCACGTACTCTCTCATGGAACAGATCGGGCGCCTCTCCCATCTGTTCCCCCTGGAGCGGGAGTATCCGGAGATCGCCGCGCTGCGGGGCCTGAACGTTCTGATCGTCGCCATCGGGTGGAACGGCGAAGTCAAGCTCAAGGATGACGATCTGCAAAAGTATGACCGCATCATCGTCAAACAGCATCCCCATATCGTCGGTTCCGCGAAGAATTCCGGTTCCGACCGCGTTCTGTATATGTACGGCTACATACCCACCGAGTTTCTTGCAAGCCGTCTGCTGCGCAACGGCAACCGGACGACCCTGCGGTCCGAGATGTCCGCGAGTCTGCTCTATCTGATGGGCACGCCGGTCGATTGCGAATTCTACGATGCTCCGCCGGCGACATTCAAAGATATGATTGCCTATTTGGAACGCGAAAAGAAGAATTGACATGATGCAAACGATCACGAAGGATACTTCCCCCGCGGAGAAGAAACACGGGATGCCCTTTGCCATTGTGCTGATCGCGACCCTTCTGTTCCCCCCTGTCATATCCGTGATCTTTCTCATCGGCAGGGGGTTGAAGCAGCGACGGATCACCGCCGGCCTGCAGCTGCTGCTTCCCTTCACGATCGCCACCGTGCTGATTTTCTGCTCTCCCCTCTGGGACGCCATCGCCCACTACTATCGCTATATCCACTGGCAGAACCATGAGCTCGTGAATGAATTTTCCCTGTTCAGCCGGGACTGGTTTTACCGCCTGGAGCTTTCGCTGCCTCAGTTCCTGGACCGGGATGTTCCTTATGTTTATGTTCTGTTCTGCCTTTATTTCCTGATCGTGTTCCTCTGGCTCCTGATCGCCCGGAGGACCGCGCCGGAGACCGGGCTGATCCCCTTCCTGCTGATCTTTTCCGCGACCGGCCCCTTTCCCCTTTTGGGGTATACCCGGGGCGCACTGGCGTTCACGCTGCTGCTCCTGCCGGCCGTTTGGAAAAAAACGTCTGCTGTCCTGTTGTCGGCGCCGCTGGCCTTTCTCGTCGCCGTCAACATACACGACTGCACTTTGCCGATCGTTCCGGCCCTGCTCCTGTACATCGTGCTGGTCCTTTATCCCGGCGTGGTGACCGGATACACTTTCTCCGCGGTTCTTCTCGTCGTTGTCGCCCTGTTCTGGCAATGGAGCACGTTTTTTTCCAGTGTGGTTTCCGAGGAGCGCCTCGAGATGTACAACCAGGTCTCAGGGCGTTTCCTGCACGGCAGCGATTACATATACGTCACGCTCGCCGTGCTCTGCGTCGTCTTTTTCCTCATCACCGTGTTCAGGCACAAAGACCGGATCGAAAACAAATACCTTCTGGCCATATTCATCACCACGGCCATGTTTTTTCTCGCGTCGTTGTGTGTCGGACAGTATACGGTGCGGGAAAGATTTCAGTTCATGGCCCTGATATCCGGATCACTGGTGACGGCCCCCGTTCTGGGGAAGACACTCTCCCCCGAGGGCAAAAACATGTTCCGGACGGTCATGTGCGTCACCTTTGCGATGCAGCTGCTCATTGTCGCCAAACCGGCCTTCATCAACCCGTTGTTTTACGATCAGGAAGGGTGCAGAAAGATCGTTCTGCGGATGTTCTACCTGCCGACGGGCCTGTTGGTTTCTGAGGCTTCTTCTCTGGGGTTCGGAAATGAATTGTTCGAAACGTCGACCTGGGATTGAACCGGATCCCGGGCCGGGAATGAAACTTTTTGATGTACCGGCTCCGGCAGCGTCTGCCGGATTCGCGGTGCATTCGATCAATCAACTGTCAGGAGTGGTAAAATGACGATCGGTTTTCTGTACATCGCAACCGGAAAATACATGTATTTCTGGAAGGACTTCTTCCTGTCGTGCGAGAAATTTTTTATCCCGGAAGCCCGAAAGCACTATTTCATATTCACCGACGACACGACGATGAGGTCCGACGACAATATCACGATCATACCGCGTCAGTGCGCCGGGTTCCCCGCGGATTCGCTTTTCCGGTTCGAGATGTTTCTTTCGATCAGGGAGCTTCTCCAGAAACAGGATTATGTGTTTTTCCTCAACGCGAATATGCAGATCGTCGATGCCGTCGGCGAGGAGATCCTGCCGACCGCCGAAAACGGTTTCCTCGTCGGGGTCCTGCATCCCGCCGAAGCCCGCAAACGTCCCCCGTGGAGCTTCCCGTACGAACGGTCTCCCCGCTCTCTGGCATACATCCCGCCCAACGATCCCCCCTACAATTATTTTACCGGCGCAATCAACGGCGGCCGCACACCGGAGTTTCTGGCCATGTCGCAGCTGCTCGCGGACAACATCCGCAAGGATTATGACAAAGGCATCATCGCCAGATTTCATGACGAATCGCACCTCAACCGTTTCTTCCATTCCCATCATCCGCTGACGATGGACTGCCGCTACTGTGCGCCGGAAGGGTGGGACGTCATCCAAAATCCCAAAATAATGATGAGAGACAAGGTGAAGGTCAGCGAATACTTCAGGAAACAGCGCGACGGTCTGGTCCCGCACATGCTCAAGGGAGCCAGATGCGTGTTCGACGGGATCAGGTGGTATTTGCATGTTTGATCTTACACGGTTCTTTGAGTTTGTTGCGGAGAAGAAATGAAAATAGTGAAAATCATCGGCGGACTGGGCAATCAGATGTTCCAGTACGCTCTCGTGCTCGCCCTGAAAGAACGCTTTCCCGACGAGGTGGTCAAGGTCGACACGACGCTCTTCTGCAACTACAGGAGGCACAACGGACTTGAATTGGAGCGGATATTCGGGATCGCATTGGATACCGCCTCCGCTGCCGAAATCAATCAGGTCAGCCGCTGCTTCACGAACTATTTTCTGCAGCGTCTCTGGCGCAAGATCTTCGGATGCGGCCGGCATGAGATCGTCCAGCGCCACGACGGCGAATTCCTTCCGGATGTTTTCCAGGCAGGGAAAGATCTGTACTACGAAGGCTACTGGCAAAATCAGGATTATTTTTCGGAGATCGCCGACCGGGTGCGTTCGGTTTATCGTTTCCCCGATTTTACGGATGACCGCAATCGTGAAGCGTATCGGGACATTACCGAAGCGGGCAATTCCGTTTGCATCCACGTGCGGCGAGGGGATTATCTGGCTTCCCCGATGTACAGGGGCATCTGTGACGAACACTACTACGCGGAAGCGGTAAAAATGATTTGCCGCAGGTATGAAGCTCCCCGTTTTTACATTTTTTCCGACGATCAGGATTGGTGCCGAAGCTTTTTCCCGACTCTCTGTTCGCCGAATGGAGATATCACGTTCGTCGATTGGAACTCCGGGCAGAACTCTTTCCGTGATATGCAGTTGATGAGCGCCGCCGCCTGCATGGTCATCGCCAACAGTTCGTTCAGCTGGTGGGCGGCGTGGCTGAATGCCCGTCCCGGCAAAGTCGTGATCGCGCCCAGACGATGGCTGAACAACGCGCCCGAAAACGATCGTCAGCTCCCAAGTTGGGAACTGGTCTGATCCCTGTTCCGCGTCCCGGTCCGCCGGGGCGGCACGACTCCGGAAAATCTCCGCAACCCCTTTCTCCACGAGGAAAAAATGACCGACAGAGCTTCCCCCGGCCGTTGGAACGGCAGGAGCTGCCAACGGATATCCGAAATGTCAGAAAAGATGTTTTCCGCGCGTATGCTGTCCGAGGCTCCGTGGATCGTCTTCGGGGCGGCCATGATCGCGAACGGAGTCGCCATGTTCCTGAACGACGGCGTGTGCCGCGATTCGGTGTATTACTGCAACTTGGTGGGCAATTGGCAGAAATACGATGACATCATGCTTCTCAGTCCTAGCGCGTGGAGTGCGACGGCCGTTCCGCCCCTGTACCTGTGGCTGATCAAGACCCTGTCCCGGTTCGCGGGATATGATTTTCTGACGGCCGGCCGCATATTGAATTATTTCTTCGGGGCCCTGACCCCCGTGTTTTTCTACAGGACCCTGCGGATATCGGGGGTAAAAGCGTTCCTCGCCTTTTTGTCTTCGCTGGTGCTGGCCTGTCATCCCGCCATGGTCGATACCTGCGTTATCGTCACGCGCGACTGTCTGTACCGTTTTTTGGTTGTGCTGGCGGCTTTTTTTATTGTGAAGGGCGTTCGGCAGGCAAACCAGTGGGCATTCTGCGCATCCGGGATGGTCGTCGCGCTGGCACTGCTCACCCGTTATGAGGCGGCGGAATTCCTGTTGCTTCCGGTTCTTTTCTTCATCCCGCATTTCACGAAGAACGTCACATGGAAGCTGTGCGGCCGACAGATCGCGTTGTTTTTCTGCAGCGCGGCGGCCGCTTTTTGGGCGGCCGGCTGTCTCATGGGGTTTCACGCGGCTTATTGGGCGGGGTTCCTGCACCGCTATCTCGTCAGGGCGAAGGACTTGTTGTCATGATTCTTTCCCTCAGGGCTATCGTACTTGAATTGACCCCTCCCGTGCTGGCTGCGGCACTGGCAGGTGTCTTTTTTCTGCTGTTCCGTCGACAGAAGCTGACTCTCCCGCTCCGGGCGCTGTCGCTTTTCTTCTTCGTCTGTCTGCTGTGGCGCCTGGGGGCCCCGTTGATCTCACGGCGTTATGCGGGGGTTCTGCTGTTCCCGGCGGTGGTTTTGGGCTGCTATGCGCTTCTGAGCATCAGGGATCAACTCCTGCGATGGCGGTTCTTCGATAACATTTTCTGGAAGAGAGCGTTTTGCGTTTTTCTCTTCGCCGCCCCCCTGGGGTTGCTGCTCAAAAGCTGGCACTTCAATCCCTATGCCGATGGGTTGAAGGAGATCTGTGCCGTCGCCCGGACTGACGCAGCCCGCCGTCCGCATGCTTCCACATTTCTGGATTTTACGCGCAATTCGGACCGCATAAGCTTTTTTTCCAAACTTCCGATCGATCACTGGCAGCGGGAGATCATCGGCAAAAACGCTCCGGAGAAACAAATCTCGGGATTTCGCCGGGCCCTGCGGCGTTCGATCGGTTCCAATTCGACGGTATACGTTTTCATGAAAAAGTCCTCGGGCGATCCCGACCTGTTCCCGGAGGATGCGGCGGTTTCCCGATGGGGATCGGAAAAACTTGCCGAGCGCTATGTCAACCGGAAAAGAAAACACAAATGGGTGCTCTACCGTTTCACTCCCAAAAACGGGATTTCCAGTCGCGGTATCCCTGCTCCGCCAACTCCTGGAAGCCGGTCCGGGAAAAACTTTTTGATGAATGGCGACTTCGAGAAGACAGAGACATTGGAAAAACAGAAAAAAGCCTGCGAACGTTATGTAGCGGGTCGGTCTCTGTTCTTCGCCGATCGGAACAAGCTGATCCCCCAGCGGATAAGTATTTCACATCTGCCGGGCGGCGAACTGGGGGCCGATGCCGAAATCGAAGCCTGTTCCGCGGAGCCTCTCGCCGGAGCCTTTTCGCTGCGCATGAAAAGTGAATCGACGATATTCGCCTGTATCGCCCAGGATATCCCGAGTGAAAGTTACCGGCTGTCTTTTTGGCTGAAGAGCCGGCGTCCCAGTTTGCTGAATCTCTATGCGGTCCCCTTCTCGCCGTGGGCCGGTGACATGTTCAGGATCGCGACGATCTCCGTCCTTCCGGGAGAGACGCGGGAGTATACCCTCGACATTTCCCGTGATCTGGTAAAGCATTGCCATCATTTTCGTCTGGTGTTCGGATTGGATTTCGGAGAGGTTTTGATAGATAACGTCGAATTGCACAAAAGCAGTTCCGGCACAGCGTTCTCCCGAACCGCGGTCCTCCGGCCGGACGCCTGCAAAGCCGTCCGGCAGAAACTTCTGGCGGGTCGGAATCGAGCGGACGGTCTGCCGCAGAACGCATTTTGACGGAAAACACTGCCGCCGCCACCGCCGTGCATGCGGTCGCCGCCGATGCCTCCGGCGGTCCGCGGAAATCCGGGATACCGTCTGCCTTCGATGAATGCAAAGGCACGTACCCATGGATGCTGCGGGACCGCAAGTCCGGAGGGCGATCCGTTTCCTGCCCCGCCGGAAACGGCAAGACTGAGCCGATCGGAACATCCGTTTTTGTCCTTTTTTTATGATATTTTCAATTTTCTTCTTGCAATATCAACCGGTTGATGTATATTAGCACCGGACCGGAATGGGGGAAGCGGGGAACGATGGAATATCATACGAAAAGACTGACCATGCAGAATATCGCCGACCTGGCGGGCGTCGACAAGGCGATCGTATCCAAAGTGGTCAACAACGCCCAGATGATCCCCGCCAGCCGCGAAAAGGTCGAGCGTGTCCGGGAGATCATCCGCAAGTATCACTACACGCCGCTGAGTTCGGCCCAGTCGCTGGCGACGAAATGCACCCGGCAGATCGCTTTTCTGCTGTCCGACACGAGCGAAGCCCTGTTCGGCAATCCGGCGTTTTCCCTCATGCTGACCGGAGCCGTCCGGGCATGTCAGGAACACCGTTACCAGTGTCAGGCGGATATCTGCGACTTCATGAACATCCATGATTTCATCGTTCCGGAAAATCTCCGGAGCCGCAGCATCGACGGCTGTATTCTCGCCGGCGCGCTGCATGACGAGGCGCTGGAGAAGATCGCCGAGATCCGGATGCCCGTCGTCGTTCTCGGCGGCCGGCGCATCCGTCAGCAGGTGCCCATCATCAGCCGCGACAGTCTCAAAGAAAACGGGATCTTTCTGGATTATGCGCTGAAGCACGGCCATACCCGGATCTGGATCGCCAGCAAGAGAGCCAACACGGAACACGATTTCGACATTCTGCAAAGGGAGCGGCCGCAATTCCATATCCGTCTGCTGGACGGTCCGCACCGGGACGAGATCGTTTACGCCTGCCACTGGGCAAAATGTTTTCTTGCAATGCCCCGGACGGAACGTCCGACGCTGATCTTCGGCGCCGATCAGTTCTGCTGCGTCATGGCGCGCGAGCTGGCCCGGAACGGTGTCCGCTGCCCGGAAGAGATCAGTTTCGTCTCTTTCAGCAATACGGAAATGGCGGCGTGCTACAATCCGGCCCTGACCGTATATGCGGAAAATCATTTCGACGTGGGACACCGCGGCGCGAAAGTGCTGTTCGAAATACTGGAGAAAAACCTCTCCCCGGAGGAAGCTGTCCGTTTGGCGAACCGCGAGGTCCCGGTCAGCACGCTCATCGAGCGGGAATCCGTCAGCGATCTGGCACAATGCCGTCAAAAATAAAAAGCAGTTTCAACATGGAAAGGAAGGAAGTCATGAAATCGTTTTCAGCAACCCGGAGCAAATACAGTTTCACACTTATCGAACTTCTTGTCGTTATCGCCATCATCGCGATACTGGCGAGCATGCTGATGCCCGCGCTGCAGCAAGCCAGGGAGGCCGGCAGAACCAGATCATGCACCAACCTGATGAAACAATTTCAGCTCCTTTCTCTGCACTATTCCGATGACAACGACGGATGGTATGCCGGAGGAAAATGGCGCAGAGAATTGTGGCCGTATATCAGTTCGATAAAATATGACGGCAATTATTCAACGGTCTCAAAACATAAGTTGTACCGCTGCCCGACAATGCCGAGCCTGACGACGGCAGGAAAAGACATCAATCTGACCTATTGCATAGCGTCCTGTTCTTATGATGCCGGACTTGCTTGCTTCGGCTACGCACAAAAGGTTGATGGTGAATGGACCAGAAAAGTCAAGAGTTCCGTTGTGAAAACGCCCTCTCAAAAAGGTTATGCAGCCGAGTGGTGTAATCCCATATCGGATTATGTTGTCGGCTGGGGAGAAGAGGCTGCCGGCAACAATCTGATTCTTTGGCTGCCGCATGGCGAAAAAGGAAATCTCTCGTTTCTCGACGGGCATGTGGAAACCGGAGATTTCAAACAGGGAACGTATAGCATAGAAACCAATTCTCGTATACCGCGCCGTCAATTCTCGACATATCCAGCGTATTATCTTTTCCGTGCCGATCGGAATGAATCATGGCGATAACAAGACGTAACGAGTCGATAATGAACGGGAAACGAGTTATTGCCGGGTTGCTTGCCGTCGGCGTGTTCAGCATGCTCCCGGGTGTCGCGGCGGCGGAAATGCCCGGTCAGATCTCAAAACGGCTGATGGCAAATTACCGTTCCATGATGGATCGGGATATCCTGGTTTCGCCGATCCCCAAATATCTGAATTTTTATCGGAAGCCGGTGAAGCTGGATCAGCTTGTTCTGGTCGTTCCGAAAAGAACAGAGTATACGGCTCTGGCTGTCGATGAACTCAATTCGAGGATCCATGAATTTGGGGGGACTCCGCTGAAGGTCAGTCCGAAAATCGTGAACGGGAAATTTAATCTGATCCTTGACTCGACCTTCCTGAAAGGAGAGCCGGTTCAGGGATACCGTCTGATCCGGGAGAAACAGGGCTTGCGTCTTGCCGGTGCGGACCGCCTCGGTTTTCTGTATGCTTCAGTAACGACCCGCGGACTTTTCGGCAAAAATAAAAACGATGTGATCTTCCATGCCGCAGAAGTCAGAGACTGGCCGGATATTCCGACCCGTCGTGTCAATGGAACGGAACGTACTGAATACCGGGAACTCTACCGTGAAGATCCCAAACGATCGTTCGAGGCATCCGTTCCGTGGATCAAAAATCTGTTCCGTTACAAAGTAAACGGCATGGGAACCCACACCTATACCCCTTTCCAGGACTGTTTTTCACCATTCCGGACGGCTCCGGAGGTTCCGCCGAAATATCAGAAAAGTATTTCCGAAATCAATGCTTACGCGGATAATTTCGAGATCAAACGTTCCGTGACCTTATCCATCAAACTGGGCACGAAGGCTCAGAACGGGAATAACCCGGAAGTCAAGAATCTGATGTTTGTCCCATGGCACAATTACTATTTTTCGTGGGGCCGTCCCGATCTGCAGACCATTGCCGCGCAGAAGATGCTTAACTATGCAAAAGCATCCAGAATGAACCGTCTGACCCTGCATCCGGTCGACGGCGGCGGTGCTCTTGACCCCGAATTATGGAGTGAACGCGATCCTGCTTCCCGGAAAATGTATCCGAAGGAGTCTGACCGGGCAAAAGCCGATGCCGCACAGTTTATCCTGTATCAGAAAGTTTTTGCAGGCAGCGGGATCGAATTGCTCTGGTGTCCGTATCCGTATTTCGGGGAGTTTTTCACGGAAGAAGGGGTGGCAAAATGGCTGGATGTAAAAAAAGATTCGCCTCTGGTAAAGAAATATTTGGAACAGAACCGGCGATGGGCGCGTGATCTCCACAAATATCTCCCGCCGGAAGCAGAACTCAGCATACGGGAAGGAACCAAAGAAGATCTGAAAGCCTTTGCCGATCTCTTCCCCGGCCGCAAATTCAGACTCTACAACGAAGTGAGCCGGACAAACGGGAATATCGACGATCATCCGCTGCTTTCCCCGTATGTTGCGGCCATCCAGACCTTTGCACCGTATGTGACCGAAGTCGGCAGAAGCAACGATCCGCGGTATTACGAACCCTTTATTCCGATTACCGCGGAATATATGTGGAACGTCTATGCTCCGCATCATACCGATTTCAAGAAGAAACTGGATGACGATCCCGGCAGACTGCCGTTTCTGGCCGAATACACCTGTGCGGCGACTTGGGGTCCGGTGATCGGGAAAATCGTCGCGCCTGCATTTATGACGGGATTGAGTATGGAATATCTCGTGCGTCCGGCCGCGCTTGACAAATATCTGGGGATCCGGGACCCGCTGGGACCCTGTGAACAGGCACGCAGGAAACTTTATACTGCCATCGAGGTTTTTGACCGGGCTCAGGAAAAACTGGATGAAGCCGGCGGGTTCAAAAAATACGGGCTCGTTTATCCCGCGCCGCAGGTGTTCAACCAGTACCGGATCATGTTCTACGGCGCACGCATCTTTGTGGACGGCAGATATGCCAGACTCCGCATGATGAAGGAGATCAAGGCCGGCAGCATGGCAAAGGTTTCCGCCATCGCACAAGAGGCCGTCGCGTCTTTGCGGAAGAGCGAGGCGGCATTCAATCAACTGGTGTGTCGTTATAAAGCCGATGATCTGCTGATGCCGCTGGATAAGATCACCCATACCGTCTACCATTGGAATCAGGCCATGCGTCCGAATGCCGCTGAAGAGATCAAAGGCATTCAGGAGCTGGACAAGCAGAAGCAGAAAATATTCGCCGAGTCGAATGTCCCGGCATGGGTCCAGCAGCTCTTCAAGAGCTCTCTTCCGTACAGCCGGACAAAGGCTCCGATCACCTTGGACGGTAAACTTTTCGAGCCCGTTTGGAAGAAGGCTGTCCCGGTTGAACATTTCGTGAACAGTGCAGTCGTCCGCCTGGCAAATGTCCCGATCCGGGTCCGGATACTCTATGATGCCGACAAGCTTTATGTCGCCGGGACCGCAGAACGTCCCGGATTGCAAAACTACAAGGAGACCAAGGTTTACGGCGGCGAATCCTTCCAGATATTTCTACCGTGCAAAGACGGCGCCACCCGGCAGCTGATCATTTTCCCGTGCGGCAAAATGCTCTCCCATATCGGGACGTTCCATTCCTCCGACGGAAAGCCGAAACTGGTCATGGCGGAAACATCGGCACAATGCAAAACAATTGTTACTCCGAAGCAGTGGAGCTTTGAAGCCGCCATTCCGTTCGCGGAACTGGGCGGCAAACAGGAGAAGGCTTTGTTTGCATACGAAATGGCTCCTGCAAAAGGAGAACTGCCCGGAATATATTATTCGACCGCTATTGTAAATGGCGGCTCCTTCTTCAATCAGAAGTATTTCCGCAAGCTGGCACATCCGAGACTTCCTGTCAATGCGGCGCAGTGTGTCCGCATCTGCTTTGCAGAACCTGTCAGAATGGAAAACACCCTGCATGCAAGCGGAACGGGGACTGTGATCGAGTTCAAGCCGCTCATCGAGTGCATGCGCCCGGTCAAGGATCTGAAAGTCCGGGCTGAGATACTGGATGAAAAAGGCGGACATATCAAAAAGTTGCCGGTGACTTCACAAGCCTTCGTTCCCGCTCTGTGCACGCCCGAAAAGATCAGCCTGATGACAGATACCATTCAGAAGGCTGTGGTTATCAGATTTACTTCGGAATACGTTCTTGATGGAGAAAAATATACCTCGTCCGCTCACTTTCCGGTCGGCAGGATCAATGCGGTTGATTTTCAGAGGATCTGCGGTGCCGGCGGAGAGGGACTTTCCTTTATGGCGTGGTATCCGCGGCACATTGAGCTGAAACGGGGTGTCCTTGAATTTGAAATGAAAATTTCCCAACCGCAAATACAGCCGCGGGCGATATTCCATCTCGCGAGTGTCAACAAGCGCTCCCCCGGAACAGCCAACAACAATTCTGTTCACGCATGCCTCTACGGGGGGTACCTCGGTTTTGCCGTGTGGAACAAACATTATGTCAGACGCAGTATCGGAGTATCTTTGAAGACCGGAAAATGGAACAAGATCCGTGTCGAATGGAAAGCGGGGGAAAAGAATTGCGATATTGCGATCACGGAAAATGACAAAAAACACACGGTTCCGGCATCCGACAAACAGCTGAAAAAAGAGATGGCAGATGCTTTTACCGAAACCGAGTTTCTGCAGTTCAATGCGCTGAATACCGGTTATGAACCGGCATACGTTCAGTTGAAAAACATTGTTTTTAACGGTGAAAAAATTGAACTGAAGGACCTGTATGCCGGAAGCGCGGCCTCGTGTCAGAAAGTCTTCCCGGCGGCGATCCAGTGTTGTAAAGCCGTCCTTCCTGAAAACGGTACGGTCCACCCCAGGTGATTTCACAAGGAGAAAAATGAAATCTGCCGCTGTCGTGTTTTCGTCACTGCCAGCGGTCCCTGTCTTTGCGGAAGAACTCATGCCTGATGATTTTCGAAAATTCAAAGTATAAGGAATGGAATTCATAACGGAAAGAAAACATTTCAAATGCAGACATGGGAGATCGACAACGGTATATTGAACGTGCGGCTTTCCGGCGACGGCTCAACGCTGCGTATCCAGGGAAAAAACGGGTCCTGGGAATGCGAAAATTTCATCCGGGCGGTCTATGGGAACATGGTCCGGCTGGACCTTCTGAAATACGGAAGGGCGGAAATCACAAAGCAAAACGGGGCACTCCGGATCCATATCGGTGAGGTGGTCTGGTATGCCCGCTTCCCCGGACACGGATACCTGAAGCCGGATCCGGCGCCGGAAATTTCTTTCGATTTTCGTATCGAACTGGACGGGGATGAGGTGCTTTTCATCACCTGTCCGCCGCAGGGGCTGGACGACGAGCCCATGGAAATCACGTTCCCGGTTTCGCCTTTGCGCTGGGATCCGGCAAAACCGGGGGGACTCTGCGGTGCGTTCTTCAATCTCGGCACCCTTTACCAATATCCCTCGAGCAGACCCCTGAACATGGATTACGGCACCATCCTGCCGGTGGCCGGGTTTTTCCGTCCGGACGGCGGCATCGGAATCCGAACCGCCGATCTTTACGACTACCGGATCAAACTCGCCAGCGACGGAACGGCCGCTTCGGGCGGCATCGTCTTTGATTTCAACCGGGGAAAAAGCGAATATATGCGCACCGTCAGGATGAAGTTCTTCCCTGCGGGTTCCAATTATGTCGATCTGGCCAGGTGGCACCGGGAAAGCGTCCGGCGGGAAAACCGTTTCCGCTCGCTGACGGAAAAAATCGCCGCCGATCCCGAAGTGGGAAAACTGGCCGGGTCGGTGATCTGGAAACACAACGTTTTCGCCAAAGCGGTGCCCGCCGGGGTGCGGAAGGATTATTCCCTTTATGTCCTGAGCCTTGCCGCCGCGGAAGCGGAAGGGAGACCGGGCAACTGGAGTGCAAAGGAAGTTTTCGACACCGCCTATGCCGCCGGTTTCGACCGGGTATGCATTCTCAACACCGGCTGGAACAACAAAGGCTTCGACAGCGGTTATCCCACCCGCTTCCCGATGAACCCGGAACGCGGCACGGAGGAGGACTTTCAAAACGCCGCCGCTTATGGGAGAAGCCTTTCGCCGGACTACATCTTTTCCGTCCATGACAACTACCGGGACGTTTACCCCAATTCTCCGGAGTTCACCTTCGACGAGGTCATGATCGACCGAAACGGCGGCAGGATCATGGGCGGCATCTGGCGGGGAGGCAGATGTTATCTCGAATGCGGGAAATGCACCCTGAAATACGCCGAACGGGATTTGCCGAAAACAGCCGCCATGCTGGGACGCGGCGCCATTTATCTGGATGTCCAGGGCTGCGTTGATTTGAGAAACTGCTTCCATCCGGATCATCCCGGCGCCAAACGCGATGACGCCCAATGGCGGCTGGAAACGTTCCGGATCGCCAAAAAATACTTCGGCGCGGTCGCGACCGAAGGCGCACCCCACGAATTCGCCGTTCCGTATATCGATCTGGGGGCATATCCCCCCATCGGCGCCGCCGTCGGCAACAGGAAAGCGATTCCGTTTTTCCAGCTGGTCTATCACGATTCGGTTTACAATTTCTGCGGGCAGGGCGTTTCCGGCGTCCACGGTCCGGAATACATCGGCCGGGTCGCCCTCTACGGCATGCTCCCGTGGGACTTCAGCAGACAGTCGCTGCGCATATCCAAAGAACTCCGCAGTGCGTTCACGGCCGAAATGCTCCTGCATGAATTCTGCGGCGGCGAAGTGGAGCATACCGTGTTTTCCGACGGAACGGAAGTCTTCGCGAACTTCGGAAACCGGGAAGCGATGGGAGTCGCGCCGGGAGATTTCCGGATCGTGAAACGTTCCTGAGTATTTCCTCCGCGGAAGCACGTATTCCGTCCGGTATGGATTATATTTGCACCTCCCGGCGAAACAAGAGAAATACGATCCCTTTGCGTTTGCTTTTCGAACCGGGCGGATTATATTAACCCGGGAGTTCGCTCTCCTCACGGACAGGCGGGCGGGGGCAAAATACCCCGCCTTTTTTGAAAAGGGATGGGGGGCCCGGGCCTGAATGGAAAAAAGGAGATTTTCCGCATGAAAAAAGAACCTCAGACAGAAGCAATCCTGAATAGTCTTACCCTCGAAGAAAAAGCCTCGCTTACGGGCGGGGCGAGCGGGACGGATCTGGGCGGTCTGCCGGAGCGGGGGATCCCGCCGTTCCGCATGATCGACGGCCCGCAGGGCGTCCGGCTGGAAGCCGGCCCCAGCACGACCGCGCTGCCCTGCGGCATGGCGCTGGCGTGTTCCTTCGATCCGGAGAATGCGCGGGAGTACGGCGCGCTGCTGGGGCGGGAGTGCGCGGCCAACGGGATCCAGGCGCTCCTCGGGCCGGGCATCAATCTGATGAGGACCCCGCTCAACGGCAGGACTTTCGAGTATTACGGCGAGGATCCCGTCCTCGCGGGGGAGACGGCGGCGGGGTTCATACGCGGCTGTCAGTCGGAGCGGGTCGCCGCTTGTCCGAAACATCTGGCGCTGAACAATCAGGAGATCTGCCGGACGACGGGAAACAGCGTCGTCGACGAACGCACGCTTCAGGAACTTTACCTGCGGGCCTTCGAGATCGCGGTCCGGACGGCGGAACCGTGGATGATGATGAGCAGTTACAACAAAATCAACGGCGTTCAGGCGTCGGCCTGCGGTCACGTCCAGAACGAGATCGCGAAAGACCAATGGGGCTTCGACGGCGTGCTGGTGAGCGACTGGGGCGGCACCCACGACACCTTGGGGGCGGCCCTCGGGGGCGAGGATCTGGAAATGCCCGGCTCGAAATTTCTCGGACCGGCACTGGGAGAGGCCGTGAAGGCGGGGAAAGTGCCCGAGTCCGTGCTGGACGACAAGGCGGCGAGAATCCTGCGGCTCTTCCGGCGGACCGGAAATCTCTCCGGGGGGCGGCTCCCCGCGGGCGAGTCCGACACGAAACGGCATCACGAACTTGCCCGCACCTTCGCCGAACGGGGGATGGTGCTGCTGAAAAACCGCGATGATCTGCTCCCGCTGGACAAAAGCAAGCTGAAAAAGATCGCCGTGATCGGCCCCTCCGCCGACCGTTTCCACTGCATCGGGACCTGTGAAAGCTGCGGCGGTTCGGGCGCGGTCCACCCGGCCTACGAGGTCACGCTCCTCGCGGCCCTGAAAGAATATCTGGGCAGTCAGTGCGAGATCGTCTATGAAAAGGGGACGTCCTTCACCGCCGACACCGTGATCCCGGCGTCGCTCCTGACGACGCCCGAGGGCGCGCCGGGGCTCAGACTGGACTATTTCGACGAGACGGGAAAAAATTTCCGGACCGAAACCGTCGCAGCGGCCGATCTCCGCTGGGGCAACTTCCTCGCGGCCGGGATCGAGCCCTCCGATCTGGACGATATGCAGTTCTCGGGAAAGATCTCCGGGGCCATCATCCCCGCCGCCTCGGGAAAAGTCTCCGTCTCCCTCGCCGGGTCCGCCTGTCAGATCACCCTGAAGCTGGACGGCCGGATCGTCGCGGAATGCCTCGACCGGACGCCGTACTCCCCCGCGGCGGAGCTTGACGTGACTGCCGGGAAACCGATCGCTCTCGAGATCGATTTCACCCGGACGCCCGGGCGGTCGGAACTGCGCCTGCTCTGGGAGGAGTCCGACCGCGACGCCTTCGACCGGGCGGTCGAAGCCGCGGCGGAGGCGGATCTTGTCATCTGCTCCGGCGGGACCCATCACGGATACGACAGGGAAGCCATCGGCTGGGGCGACGTCCCGTCCGCGGACATCCCGAATTTGGAGTTGCCAAATGGACAGTCCGAACTGATTTCTGCCGTTTCTGCCGTAAATCCCAATACGATCGTGGTCTTGATCAACGGTTCCGTCGTTAACGTGGAGCCCTGGATCGATGCCGTTGGTGCACTTCTCGAAACCTGGTATCCCGGAATGGAGGGCGGCAGAGCCGCGGTACGCATTCTTTTCGGCGAGGCCGAGCCCGAGGGCCGGCTCTGCTGCACCTGGGCGAAGAAGCTGGAAGATTATGCTTGCCACGGCAATGGAAGTTATCCCGGCGTACGCACGGGGGACGATCCCCACACCGTCTACGAGGAGGGGCTTTTCATCGGCTACCGCCACTTCGAGAAAAACGGGATCGAACCCCGTTTCCCCTTCGGCTTCGGGCTCGGGTATTCCTCCGTGAAGCTGATACTGGAAAAGGCCGAAGTCCGGCAGATCGGGAGCTGCCGCAGAGTGGAAGTCACCGTCTCGGCGGAAAACACGGGAAAGCGCCGGACCGCCGCCGTCGCCCAGCTCTACGCCGGAGCCGTCGCGCCCCGGCCGGAAGATCCCGTCAAGGAGTTGAAACGCTTCCACAAGTTCCATCTCGACCCCGGGGAAAGGCAGAGCGTCCGCCTGACTTTGGACGACCGGGACTTCGCCGTGTTCGACGCCTCAGCGGCGCGTTTCGTCACCCGTCCGGGCGCTTACCGGCTGTACCTCGGCGTCAGTTCGGCCGAGATCGCGGGAAGTGCGGACATCTCCCTCTGAAGGGGCCGGATGTCCCGGCTTCCCCCGGGAGCGACGGCGGGGCCGGGGATCGGGACGAGCATGGTTGCTCTCATCGCTCCCCCTTCCGCGTTTGCCCGGCCGATGACTGCCGCCGGCGGTCCCGCCGGGACCTTTCCCCCCGGATTTTTCATCAGACTTGAAAATGGCAGAAGAGTTTTTCCCCGCCACCTTTGAAAAGTAAAAATTCAGCCGATTTTGAGGGCAGGGGGGACGCTGTTTCTACTGATAGACCGCCGGTGGCGGTTTTCGACTCGACCGTGTTTCAAACCGCACCCCGACAGGGTAAAATTGCTGACCTCAAAACGCCGCCGAATCCGCCCCCGAGTTTGAAGCTTGCGTAGACCGATTTGCACCTTGACCTGGCAATACCCCCGACAGAAGGGACGTGTTGCCAGGTTTTTTTCAGCAAAAGGGTGAACGTTGGAGGATTTCCCGATTTTAGAGAAAATCGCGTTTTTCTCAGCTCTCTAACTGCATTCTGAAAAACGGGTTTGAGCTCGATTTTCGGGGCTGAATGGCAATAAAAAAGGCAACTCGTCTGAGTTGCCGGAAATGCGATGGTGGAGCAGAAGAGACTCGAACTCTCGACCCCCACACTGCCAGTGTGGTGCTCTAGCCAACTGAGCTACTGCCCCATGCTGTTCCATTAAAATAACACCACTTGCCGGATTTTTCAAGCGGGGGAATCAGTTTTTTTTCCTCTTTTGCGGATTTTTTTCGGATCTTGAGGCGGGATCGGAGAAAACGGCCGAAAATTCCGCAGAGGATCTCGATGGTCAGGAAGAGTCGGGGGATGGATGGAAAAGGCGGCAATGTCAGGCCGGACCGAAATGGAACAAGGGATTTTCCGCTTCGATTCACTCAGGGATCCGTTTCGGGTGTCCCGACCGGAATCCATGTCTCGCGGCGGCCTGAAAATGCCGGGAGGGCATTTGCTTCTTCCGATGGCGGTCCCCTCTCAAGGTGAGTTTTTTCACCGGCTGCAGCGGATCCCGTGTTGAAAAAATCCTCCTCTCCGTGTACATTAAGCCGGGTTTTTACGTAAAATGGACCGGTACGGCAAAGGAGGAGTCCGTATAATGACCAGCCTGACTGTCAGGATTTTTCCGTTGTGCGCAGTATTGATCTCGGTTTTCTGCTGTATCTGGCCGCAGCCGCTCGCCGCCTTGGGATTTTTGATCGTTCCGATGCTGGGAGTCATCATGCTGGGCATGGGAACGACGCTTTCTCCGGCGGATTTTCTCGCCGCGGCGAAGCGTCCCGGGGCGGTTCTGACCGGCATGCTGCTGCAGTTTCTGCTGATGCCGCTGCTGGCCTGGCTGACCGCGCATCTGCTCCATCTCCCGAAGGAGCAGTTCATCGGAGTCATCATGGTCGGGACTGTGGCCGGCGGAACGGCATCGAATGTCATCGCGTATCTGGCGGGCGGCGACGTCGCGCTCTCGATCACCATGACGGCCTGTTCCACCGTCGGGGGGATCGTTCTGACGCCGCTGATCACATCGGTCTATTTGGGGGAGACGGTGCATGTCCCCGCCTGGGCCATGTTCAAAAGCATCCTGCTGGTGGTGGCGCTGCCGGTCGGCCTGGGGCTGCTCATCAACCGCTTTTTCCGGAAACATTCGAACCTGCTGGAGAAGATCTGCCCGATCGTTTCCTCCGCGGGGATCGTGCTGGTCATCGGGATCGTCGTGGCCCTGAACGCGGGGAATCTGCGCAGCTGCGGACCGCTGGTCTTTCTGGCCGTGGTGATCCATAACGTCTCGGGCCTGGCCGCGGGATACTTTTTCGCCCGGCTGTTCCGTTTCGACCGGAAAACCGCCGTCACGATCGCCATCGAGGTCGGCATGCAGAATTCCGGACTGGCTTCCGCTCTTTCCAAACAGTTTTTCGGGATCTCATCCGCCCTGCCGGGAGCGATTTTCAGCATCTGGCACAATCTTTCCGGCGCGCTGTTTGCCGCCGCGGCCCGCCGCCGACTCAAATCCGAACGGCCCTGATGCCGGAAACAGCCCTTCGCCGGCAGTGACGTCAGCCGAGGTTGACCGGTCTCCCGCTGTCGCCCTTTCGCAGGTCCCGGTCCTCGAGGATGCGTTTGACCATGTGGGCGAGTTTCGCCTTGGTGAGGGGCTTCTGGATGATGGCGTCGAAATGCGACATGTCGAAATTGCCGTTCGTCTCGACGTCGGCGGTCTGCGCGACGATCGGGATATGGGCAAACCGGGGATCCTTCTTCACTTCGGCGGAGAATTCGGCGCCGTTCATCTCCGGCATCCACATATCGGAGAGGATCAGATCGACAGGCTGCCTGCCGAGGAGTTCCAAGGCCTCCCGGCCCGACCCGGCCGTGAAGATCTCACCGAATCCGATCCTGGAGAAGAGCGCCTTCGCGACACGGAGATTCAACGGCACATCGTCGACGACGAGGATGCGGATCGTTTTCGTATCGCAGGGAAGAGCCGCTGCTCCGGAGCCGGACGGGGACTGCTCCTGTGTCGCCGGGACGGTCCTGGCCCGGAAGCGCACGGAGCGGAGTGTCACGGCGAAGGTGCTTCCCTCTCCGATCCTGCTGGTGCAGGTCAGCTCGCCGTTCATGCAAACGGCAAGGCGTTTGGAGATGGAGAGCCCGAGGCCCGTACCGTTGTTCGCGGCATTGGTCCCGCGCAAGCTGGAAAGCTGGACGAAGGGTTCCATGAGCTTCTTCTGGTCCTCCTCGGAAATGCCGATGCCGGTATCGGAGACGGCGCAGCGGAGCGTTCCGGTGTCCGCCGAACCGGGATCGGGCGTAAAGGAGACATGGAGCGTGATGGTCCCGTTCTTCGTGAACTTGACGGCGTTGCCGAACAGATTGATCAGGATCTGACGGAGCCTGATGTTGTCGATGTCGAGTTCCGGGAGATCTTCCGGAACGTCGGAGACGAGCGTGTTCCCGTTTTCCCTGGCGCGGAAGGAGAAGATGAGCATGACCTCGCGGCAGAGGACGTTGAAATCGGTGAACGCGGTGATGATCTTCATCTGGTTCGCTTCGAGCTTGGAAAGATCGAGGACGTCGTTGATGAGCATGAGCAGGGCGTTCGCCGAGGTGGAAATAGCGCTGAGGTATTCCTCCTCCTGTTCTTTGGGAACGCCGCCCTCGCGGAGGAGTTCGGAAAAGCCGATCACGGAGTTCAGCGGCGTGCGGATCTCGTGGCTGACGCTGGCGATGAAGAAACTCTTTGCCTTGTCGGCGGCCTGCGCCTGGGCCAGCGCATCCATGATGAGATCCTGCGCGTGCTTTCTGGCAAGGATGACTTCGATGAGGCGGGTCGTGGCGCGCAGCAGCGAAATGTCGTCGTCGGAGAAGGTATGGTCGATGCCCTCGAAGTTGAATGCGAGGGTTCCTTTCACTTCGCCGTCGTTGACGATGTTCGAAAGGAAGATCGCCCGGAGATCGAGCGCGAGGGCCGCCTGGTGCCAGTCCTCGATGTTGCTCTTTTTCCAGTCGATGGAGCCGATGTCGCTGCAGATGAACGTCCGCTTGTCTTCCGTATTCTCCAGGATGCCGCGGACGCGGGAGAGCGTGCGGCCCAGCATCCGGAAGGAGGCGTGGGCGTGGGTGGGCTCGACATATTCGCGGACGCAGTGCGCCTTGGTCCCTCCCTCCTCGTGCCGGATCAGACAGCTGCGGCTGGCGCCGAGGATCTTGCAGACGGTTTCCAGCGTGCGCTGGATGGACAGATCGAAATCTTTCTCGCCGATGATATCCGCCAGCAGCTGGTTGATGACGCTCCGGTTCTGCAGAAGCCGGTGCATGTCCGTGACGTCGCTGCCCGCCGCCAGGAGCAGACGGTGTCCGCGGGCATCCCTGAACACCCGCATGAGGGTCTTGATATAACGGGAGTTGCCTCTGCTGTCCGGGATCTCGCCTTCGATCTCTGTGAGGCCCTCCGTTCCGGTCGTGGGGATGTTGATCTGATTGGCGAAACCCAAAGTCGCGGCGTCGCGGAGGATATCGCGGTCCGTCTTGCCGACGATCCCGTCGGGCGGGAGGTCGAAGAATCTGGCAAAAGCCCTGTTGCACTGAAGATACCGGAAGCCGTCGTCGATATCCTTCACCGTGAACATGATGGGGATCGAGTTGATGGCGGTGTCCCACAGGGCCTGGGAGGCTTTCAGTTTCAATATGCTGGCCGCGAATTCGGTCACGTCCTGCACGATGCCGGTCACCGCGTTGGGGACATGCGGATCGAGCGTGAGTTTCATGCGGTAGTAGCGAAGATTGTCGGCCGAAACACCGACCCGGAACGAAAACTGAACGGTCCCGTTCCTTTCGCTCTTTTTTTCGAGCAGGGCCCGCATGTTCTGCTTGAAGGACGGGATGTCTTCCGGGTAGACCCATTGTTCCTCGAGGAGCGCCCGGCCGTTCTCGTCCACGGGCCACAGCTCGCAGAGAAGGTTGGAGCCGGTGCGTATGCGCGTGTCGAAATTGTAGTGGAACGAGGCGAGACGGGCCAGTTCCGACGCGTCTTCGAGGTCGGTCAGGACCGCCGTTTTTTCGTTGTAGGCGGCCTCGAGTTCCTCCTTCTTCTTTTCCAGTTCCTGCCGCAGTTCTGACTCCTGCTGCCGCTGTTTTTCGATGGTCTCGGAGCGTTCCCTCAGCTCCCTGTTGAACGCTTCCAGTTTCCGGAGACTGATCCGGTGCCAGATGAGGGAGATGCCGCCCCCGGCCAGAAGCGCCACGGCGAGGAGTCCCAGCAGGACATGGTCCCGGAGATAATCCATCACGGTCAGAGAATTCATCCGTCCGGCAAAGGAATAGGACGTGCCGCTGATGAAATCGTGGTCGAGCATCGTCAACCCTCTGTCCATCAGCAGCATGAGTCCGATGTTGTTCTCCGCGAACGCCATGCGGAATTTGAAAAAGTTCCCGGCCCGCTCCGCCCGGATGGAACGGTATCGGGTCGGTCTCAGCAGAGCTTCCGTGCGGAACGAATTGAGGACGGTCCCGTCGGACGTTCCGTTCAGCAGGCCGTCGAGACAGCCGCGGATATCGTTGTAAAACACGATCTTCGAGTTGGGGTAGCTGTCTTTGCAGTAATAGTACTGCATCAGATTGTGTCTGTTGACGCCGATCCGTTTGCCCTTGCCGTCCCCGAAGGTTTTCAGATACGCGACATCGCTTGTGAGCGTCGCAAGGATCTTGCCGCCGATGATGCGGTAATCCTGTTTGACGGAACCGCTGATGTATGCGGGCAGCATCAGGTCGACTTTTCCTGATTCGACCGCCCTGTAGCCCTCCACCTGATCGTTGAAGCAGATGAATTCGGCCTTCAGCTGTCTTTCCAATTTCAGTTTCCGGATGATCTCCCTGACCGCTTCGATGCCCGCGCCGATGGGTTCGCCGTTTTTGTCCTTCGCGGAAAACGGCAGATAGTTGTCGAAGAAACCGACGCGCAGCACCCTGTGCCTTGCGATCCAGTTTTTTTCTTCGGCGGTCAGGTTGCGGCCGAGCGTGGATTCGGAAAAATACTGATCCTGGATGCGGGTGAAATAATTGAGGTCGTTGGTAAGGATCCTGTCCAGCGCGGTATTGATGTCCTCGATCAGATCCGGCCTTCCCCTGTTTGCCGCCAGATAATAGGCCGACGACCCGATTCTTTCGACGGCGGAGAGGTTGTGCTTGGCCAGTATGCTGCTCTCCAGATCGAGATCGATCTTGCCCGCATACAGATCCGCCTCCTTGTCCGGGATGTTCTTGTATTCGCGGATCTTGAGCTTCACATTGTTTTTTTTGCACCACTCATGCAGAAGATCGGTCATCATCGTCCCGGCCGTGACGCCGACGGTCTTGCCGTTCATGGTCGCGTGATCGCCAGGCACGATCGATTTGTTTCCACCGGACGCGTACAGAAAATAGTATTCCGTTCCCATCGGTTCGATCGGAAACAGAACCTTTCGGGCGCGTTCCTCGGTGCGGCTGATCTCGCAGGCAAGGTCGACCTCCCCGGAAATAAGTTTTTTCAGGCAGTCCGCAAAATTGCCGCACGGAACATATTCCGGCTTCCAGCCGGCGTAGACCCCGACCGTCTGGATATACTCGTAGGCGTAGCCCGAGATCGGCTGGCCGTCTTCGCCCAGGACCATCAGTCTGTCGAATGCGGCGCAGGCGACCCGGACCACTTTCTTCGGACTCTTTTCCGCGCCCGAAAGCAACCCCGGCAGAAGAAAAAACATCATGCCCAAAAGCATGAGGACCCGGCGCAGCCGGCTCCCGTTCCGTCGCCAATGAATACCGATCAACATTTCACATATCTTCCCGATAGAGAAAACTCAAGTTCTCCTCCGGCTCCCCGCGTCTTCCGCCATGAACCGTTTGGAGTCCGTGTAATATACCACATTTTCCGCAGATATGCAATAGAAATTCGCGGGATCCGGCCGCACTGCGGCCCCCGGCGCCTGCGGTGCGGCCGTGCGGAGAGCGCAAAAAGGCGGCCGGAAGTGTCCCCCGGCCGCCCGACGTTGAAGACGGATCTGATTTCTTCAGCAGCCTCTTCCCGCTTCGTATGCCTCTTTGAAGACAGGCAGATCGCGGACTTCGCCTTTTCCATACGCACCCGTGCCGTAGAGGACGCCGCGCTCGACTGTCCCCTCCATGCAGTCGCGCATGAAGCCGCGCAGGCCTTCCAGCGTCGCGGACATCATCTTCTTGTTCGTGTCGGCGGCGGTGATGATGTGCCAGAACTCCGTCCCCTTGAAGCGCCTGAAGTCGCTCCAGCGGGAAACGCTCCGGTCGATCAGAGCTTTGAGCTGGGCATCCATCGAGTAGAAATAGACCGGCGTTGCCAGCACGATCACATCGGCGGAAAGCATCTTTTCCACCAGTTCGTTGGCATCGTCGTTCTGGACGCAGCGGTTCAGTTTCTGACAGGCGTAGCAGCCGGTGCAATAACCGACCTTCTTTTCGGCGAGGCGGATCTTCTCCACCTCGTGCCCTGCTTCGGACGCACCCCGCGCGAACTCGTCGCAGAGCAGATCGGAATTGCCTCCCTTGCGGGGAGATGCGGAAATAATCAGGACTTTTTTCATGTCAAAGCTCCTCTTTCATTTATTGTTTTCTGTTTTCACAGCTTCAAATTTCACCGTGACTTCCCGATTCCCCACCGCTTCTTTCAGTTCCTTCACATCCGCGATTTTTCCGATCCGGGTGTAACTGTACGAGGTCGGGAACGATTCGTAAAACAACACCAGCGTGGATCTGCCGTAAAGCATCAGCTCTCCGCTCCGGATTCTTCCGGGACACGAGGGCTTGGCGGGGAGTTTTTCGGATAGGCCGATGTATTTCTCGTTTCCGTTCAGTTCGTTCATCCGCAGCGTCAGCGGCAGCATTTTTGCGAACTCGGCTGCTGCCGGAGTATTCTCCAATGTCGCGGAAAACGTTTTTCCCCCGATGGTGATTCTGATTTCAGGCATGGTTTTCTCCGAAGACGGGGAGTTTTCGCATTTCGCGCCGGACACCAGCAGGAATGCCGCTATCCCGGCAAGAATGAGACCGATTGCTCTTTTCATTTTACGAAAACTCCGTACCGTTGGATGTTATTTCACGCCGAGATATTTCCGGAAGAAACCGTCGATCCGGTCGAAGGGGATGACCTTCAGATTGTCGTAGAGGTCGCAGTGGACCGCGCCGGGAACGATCACGAGTTCCTTGTTGTCGCCTTTCAGCATCTTGAAGGCGGTTTCTCCGAAATACCGGCTGTGCGCTTTTTCGCCGTGGACGACCATGACCGGCGATTCGATCTCGCCCGCGTAAGCCAGCAGTTTGGCATTCAGGAACGAGATGGCGGAGGTCTTGTTCCAGCCCCGGTTGGAGTTGAGCGAGCGCGGATGATA
>JAFSTC010000107.1 GCA_017450705.1 Lentisphaeria bacterium
AAAAATCTTCTTTTCACGCGAAAAGAAGTTTTTTTCTTCCCCCCGGTTTCCCTCAGTCGTTTCCCGAAACGATGCGGCGGCATTTGAAGTTTTTGGGCGGGACGCCGTATTTCTTTTTGAATTCGGCGGCGAAGTACTGGGGGGAGGCGTAGTTGAGCATTTCGGCCACCTCCTTGATGGAATGGGGGTGGTTTTCAAGGAGCATCTTGGCGCGTTCGAGTTTCCGGTCGAGGAAGTATTTGACCGGTGACGTGCCGAGGTGTTTCCGGAACTGGCGGTGGAGCGTGGCGCGGCTGACGCCGGAACAGCGGATGAGGTCGTCCAGATCGGGGGGATCGTCCAGGTGGGCGTGGATGTACTCCATGGCCCGCTGGAGTTCCTCCGGGTGGCGGAGCACGGCGGACTGGCCGGCCAGTTCCAGCAGGAGGGCGTAGCAGGCGTCGCTGAGGGCCCGCATATTCTCCGGGGTGCCGTTTTTGACGCGCTCGTCGATCTCGTCGAAAAGGCGGTCGATCTCGGCGTGTTCCGGCGGGGAGACCATGTCGATCCGGGACAGGCCCAACGTTTCCAGCGCGGGGAGGAGGAGGGGTCCGCGCATGATGACGGTGCGTTTGGTCGCGAAGGCGGTCTCGCAGCGCATGGAGTTGTTCTGTCCCAGATGGACGAAAAAGATCTCTCCCGGCGCGACCCGCATGGTGATATTATTCTGTTGAAAAATGAAGATCCCGCTCTGGACGTATTCCACGGCGAAGGTGTCCGAAAAGGTGCGTCTGCGGAAACATTCTTTCCTCCACTGGTCTTCTCCGCTGGACTCGGGCCACAGGGGGAAGGCCGGGCCGGGATTTTTGATGTTCGTGAACTTGTGGATCGGGTACTCCCTGTAATTGAAGCCCTCCAGCCGGGATCTTCCGTGGCTGGTGCCGGTGAAACGGGTGGGTCCTGTCATCGTTTTTTCTTCTCTTTCCTTATTCTTACCATCTTTGAGAATATAACATACATTTTTCGGATTTCAAGCTATTGCGCGGGGGGATGGAGCGGAGTATAATATAACCAGTCGAAAAATTTGAGAGAAAGGGTATGTTTCGGGGATGGACCGATATCCTGACATCTGGGGCGGCGGTCAGCTGCTGGCCTTTTCGGGGATCGACGGCAAAACCGATTTCGACAACGGGCTCTGTCTGCGCACGGCGTTCTCGGGATTCGCCTTCGAACTGAAAAAGGCAGCCCCCGGCGGCTCCGACGCACGGATCAGCTACACGGGAGAGGCCCCCGGCAAAATCGAACTTGCGGGAGACTTTTTCAGGTTCCATGCGCCGGGCGGCGTCTCCTCCGGCGTTCTTGCGGACGCGTGGAATCTGCTGCTGGAAGGAAAATTCTCCCTCGAACCTACGCCGCAGTACGAAAGTGCCGTTTCGGGCAACCGGACCCTCGTGGCGGCCAAAGGTTTCCTGAATGCGGCTTTTCTCGACGCCGACATGGAGGAACTCGTTTCCCGGCGCGGGGCCTGGCTCCGCAACGCCCCCGTTCCGGAAAAGGTGAGCGAGGCGAGCCGCCGGACGGCGCTCAAGGCGTGGTCCCAGCTCAAAACGCAGATATACTCGCCCGAGGGGCAGATCCGCTCCCGCTGGAGCACCCCCGACCGCTGGCCCCACAAAAACATGTGGCTCTGGGACTCGGCCTTTCACGCGCTGGGCATGCGGCATTACGATCCGCAGCTGGCCCGGGAGATGATCTCGGCCATGTTCGATCTCCAGCGGCCGGACGGCCTCATCCCCCACAGCGGCACGCCCTTCGTCATCCACGACTGCACCCAGCCGCCGGTGCTGTCTCTGGCCATGCGCATGATCGACGCCGTCGATCCCAAGCCCGAATGGATCGCCGAACTGGCCCCGAAGCTGGAGCGTTTCATCGCGTGGATCATGGCCAACCGCGACTCCGACGGCGCGGGACTGGTCGAGTGGCAGATCTCCGCGGAAAAGAACTGCCGCAGCGGCGAAAGCGGCATGGACAACTCCCCGCGCTTCGACGGCGCGATCCAGCTGGACGCTCCCGACTTCAACGCCTATCTCGCCTTCGAGTGCGAATCGCTGGCGAAATTCCTGCCGGAGAGGCGCGGTTACTGGCTGGCTCATCACGACCGGCTCTGCCGTCTCATGCGGGAACGGCTGTGGAGCGAGGAGTGCGGCATGTTCGTCGATTACGACGTCAAGAACGGCCGCCGGACGGAGATCATGTCCAGCGCGGGCTTTCTGCCGCTCTACTGCGGCGCGGCCGCGCCGGAACAGGCGGCGAGATTGGCCGCCCATCTCACGGATCCCGGGACCTTCGGTACGCCGCTGCGCGTCCCCTCCATCGCAAAGAGCAACACGGCGGCCTACAAAAAGGACATGTGGCGCGGCCCCGTGTGGACCAACATCAACTACATGATCGCCCTCGGTCTGGAGCGCTACGGCTATCGAGACCTTGCCCGTTCCATCGTCGCCGACACCCTGCGGGAGCAGGAAAAGTGGTATCTGGCGTGCGGCACGTTCTTCGAGTTCTACGACGACCGCAAAGAGGTCGAACCGCGCGCACTGGAGCGCAAAGGAAAGATGCCCGCAGTCTACAATCCCTTTCATCAGGCCTTCCACGACTACGGCTGGTCTGCGACGCTTTATCTCGAAATGCTCTTTCACCCCGAATGGAACTGAAACCCCTCAACAGGAAAGGAATCCCGCTCATGAAAAACAACCTTACCCAAAACAAGGCGCGCAGCTTCGGAAAGAGACCGTTCCGTTTCACCCTGATCGAGCTCCTCGTGGTGATCGCCATCATCGCGATCCTCGCGGCGATGCTCATGCCCGCTCTGCAGCAGGCCCGGGAGCGGGCCAAGAGCATGAGCTGTCTCTCGAACCTCAAATCCTGCGGGACGATGCTCCTCATGTACGCCGACACCTACCGCGGTCAGGTTTCGCCGCTTCAGCTGTACGGCAAGAGCGACTGGTACGAATGGCCGACGATGATGCTCTACAAAGGCAGCACGGCGCTTCATAAATACGAGGCGGGGAAACTGGGCAAGATCCTGCGGTGCCCCTCGGTGGAGACCGATCCCGCGCTCGACATCAACAACGGCGGAGTCCAGGCGGCGTACGGGACTTTCGCCAAGTGCAACGACGACGCCACCGTTCCGATCCCCACCGAGTACGCCATCGGTGCAAAGTCCAAAGGGTTCTACGCCGTCAACACGGGCAAGATCCGCCAGGCCTCCAAGTATCAGTTTTTCATGGACACCATCGGGCTCGTGAGCGGCAAGTGGCGGCAGACCTGCCGCGTCATCATCAACGACGCGGCGATCGCTTCCAACCAGGTGTCGTCCACGGGGCACATCCACATGCGGCACAGCGGCGGAGCCAACGTCACGTTCGTCGACGGACACGCCGCCTTCCAGCAGCCCGGGGACATGGTGAGCAACTTCAACGTCATGTACAGCAACAGCACCAACAAGCCCGCGACGTTCTATTACCGGGAGCTCGATTTCGTCATCAAAAGCATGCCCCTGTGAGGCGAAAAATGCCGAAGCTCCTGCTGGTTCTGTCGTGTCTCGCCTGTTTCGCGCTGGGCGGCGGGGAAATGCGTCCGCTCAGCGCGACGGAAAGGCTGTTCCTGCCCTACAAAACCGTCGGGGAGGGGCTCTCCCTCGGCAAGACCGGCTGGAAGATCTTTGCCGGTGAGGAGAAAAAAGCCGTTTCTCCCGATTTCGACGACAGTTCGTGGCGGTCCGGCTCCGCCGATCTTCCGCTTTCGTCTCAGGGGTTCGGCAAACGCAAGCTCCACACCATCCGCAAGACTTTCGATCTGCCCGCGGGGATGGAAAAGGAGGATCTGCTGCTGGATCTGGGATACATCTCCTTCTACGACGACGTCTACCTCAACGGCCGCCGCGTCGGGGGCTACGGGACCTATCCCAAGGGGATCGAAGGCTCCTCGTGGGTCCGCCGCCGTTATCTCCTGCCGGCAGGGGAAAAGTTTCTCAAGCCCGGCAGAAATCAGCTGACGCTTTTTATTTATCCCGGTTCCTCCTCGGGCATGTACTGCGGGATCCCGGCGCTGAGAAAGACCGAAAATCTTTATTTCCCCGGCTTCAATCTCAAGACGCCCGGCCGGGAGGCGCTGGCCTTCAACCTCTCGGACGCGGAACACCTCAACAACTTCCGCCCCGGCGTTCCTCTCAACCTCGAAATGAACCTTTCCTGCATCTGGGGCGCGGAACGGCCGGGCGTTCTCCGGGCGGAGATCCTCGACGATTCGGGCAAGGTCCTGCAGACGGCCGAAACCGCCGGGACGGTCAAGGCCGGATGCAAAACTTTCTTCGACCCGCTGAAGCTGACCGCGCCGGAGAAGTACGGGAACTACCGCTTCCGGATGTCCTTTGCGGCGCGGGACGGGGAGACGCTCTGGCAGAAGGAATGCGCTCTCGCCGTCACGGAGCCTATCCGCTTCCGGCTGCCTGTGGATGCAAGTCTCGGGAATGCCCCGCAGAAGTACAACGTCTCCGCGGTCAGCGCCGGGCATTTCGGTCCGCGGCATCACAAGGAGGGCAAACTCGTCTACGATCTCAGTCTCGCCGACACCCGGGGCGGGCTCGCCTTTTCCGTGCGCCCGGCGCCGGACGCGCCGCTGATTTTGATGCCCAACGTCGCGCCGTCCCCCAAGAACCGGCCTTCTCCCAAAGCGTTTCTCACGGCCAAGGGCTGCCAGTACGACGGCTTTCCCGACGCGTGGATCTTCGGCAGCGTCCGCCCCTCCGGGAGCGGCGCGCTCAAGTCGATCGAAGCCGCCGCCGACTGGGGCGGGATCGCGTGGGATTACACGTTCGAAAAGGGCCGGATGAAGTTCACCCTCAGCACGGTGCATCCGGCGTTCCGGGTTGCGGCGGACGCTCCGAAACTGCGGGTCTTCGACGGAGCCGATTTCTACGGCACCGGATTGCCGGTCCGCGCCGCGGGCATCGTGGAGGGAAAGCCCTTCACCGGACGGGCCGACGGCTCCTTCCCCGCGGACAAACTCTCCGAAAACTGGCTCCTCGTCTGGTTTTCGGGGAACAAGGCCTACGGGCAGTTCGACATCCCGTGGCTCTTCGTCTTCAAGCACAGGCTCAAATCCCTCGCCGCCGGAGAGGCGCTGGAGTTCGACTTCGGCTCCCGGGGAGCGGGCGAGGTGCTGGGCATGCCGCTTTTCGGCGTGACGCTGCAGCGGCCCGCCGTGACGGAAAAGTGGCAAAAAGAGCTTCCCGAAAAGGTTCTGGCCGCCTGCCGCCGCTGGAGAAGCATCCTCGCCGCCGCCCCCATGTCGCCCGAGAGGACCTTCTCGGCAGATTTTGCCGCCGACAGGCTTACGATCCACGACGCGTACAAGCACCGACTCCTCGGGGACGACTGGCACACTCCCGTCCGCAAGACGGCTCCGGTCTATCCGCTTCTGCCGCTGATCCTCTCGTCGGGGAGCATCCGCGGGGCGGTCCACGCCGAGGCGGAGGACCTCGATTATGCCACGCTCCACGGTCCGCTCTTCGCGGTTCCGGGGGACGGCGTGACCGTCCAGTTCCGCGATCTGCTGCACTTCGTGAGCGAGGAGCGCGTCGTGAAACAGGCTCCGCCGACGGATGAAACGAAATCGATGATCTCCCGGCTCAACAAATTTACGATGAAATTCCTTCACGGTCCCATGAAAAAACATCCCGGGGACTGGCTGTTCTGGCGCGGCAAATACGCTCCCGGCTGTGCGGAGGGGCGGTGCGAGATCTCCGACGTCATCGACGCCTGGCGCTACACGGCCTCGAACATCACGGCCAGGCAGAAGGAGGAACTGCGCAAGGAGATCGAAAACTTTTTCCTCTTCGAGGGCGTCTTGCCGCCGGAGGAGGGGAAGATGCTCCTGCCCAAACTCAGGGAGCACCCCGTCGCCGCGACGGTCGTCGCCCCCTCGGGGAAGAAACTTGCGACCTTCCATCCCAACGAGGACGATTTCGCCATCGACTCCTGCTGCTGGGAGTCGCTCCGGCTCTACGCCCTGTGGGATTACGCCCGGTCCTGCGGCGGATATGATTTCATCCGGCGGAACTGGGATAAGATCGAACGGTATTACAATTTGATCCCCAACAGCCACGACTGGCCCGTCGGCATCAGTTACGACACCTATTCCGGGATCCGCGTGGGCAACGGTCTGCAGGAGACGGGCATCATGCACGCGGGCATGGCCGCCATGGCGAGAATGGCCCATCAGCACAAGGACACGGAATTGCGCGACAAGGCTTCTTACTACGCCGTCATGCAGCTGTGCGGACTTCTGGGCGCCATGTCCGCCAACGCCTATCTCCGCGACTTCCGCCCCGCCGTCGCGGGGAACAACCGGGATTTCGAAACCCAGTTCTGCGAGTACTACCGCAAGATCCATTACGCGGAGTTCAACGAAAACGGGGGTCTCACCCAATACGTCATGCTGGCCCGGACCAACCTCAATTCGGCAGGGTCCTACATCATGACGCCCCTGCCGGAAGTCATGCGGCCCTACCGGGAGATCTTCACGAAACAGACCGACGATTTCTTCGACCTCAAATACGACCACATCCCCTTCAACCGCAGTCTGCTGCCCATCTCTCCCAAGATCCGGCAGTACATGGTGCGGCAGTACCCGTATTCGGCCATGGAGCTGTACGAGCGCAGAAAAAATCTGTCGCTGAACACCCTCGAACGGATCTCCGACATCTGCGCCGCGCTGGACTCGCTCGGCGAGGTGCGGTACCGGAAACTGTGGACGAAATAGGCCCGTCTGCCATGTCTGCCGATCTCAAATACGACGTGCTCGTCTGCGGTTCCGGAATGGCGGGGATCACCGCGGCGGCGGCCGCGGCGGAGAACGGCCTCGCCGTCGGCATGATCGAGTATTTCGGCGAGCCGGGGGGCATCCCCGTGAGCGGCCGTCTGGGTTCCATTTCGGGCTTCACCCGGCTGGATCAGGTCGCCGTGGAGGGCTTTCCCCGGGCCTTTGCCGACCGGCTCGACGCCCGGGGCAAGGCCAAAATCCAGTACGGCGGGAGCAACATCAATCTGCCGCCCTCGACCCTCGCCGCCGAGCTCTTCGATCTGCTGGCGTTTTACGGTATCGACTTTTACGGCTACTCCCGGCTCGTCGGCATGGAAAAGGAGGGCTCCCGGGTCACGACCGCGCTGGTCTCCATGAAGGAGGGCCTGCGCCGGATCGATGCCCGGCTCTTCATCGACGCCACGGGGGACGCGGACGGTTGCTTTTTGTCGGGATGCCCCTTCGTCGTCGGGCGTCCCGCCGACGGCAAAGTCCAGTCGGCCACGCTCATTTTCATCATCGGCGGCATCGACAAAACCCGAATGCCCGAGTACATGGAGATCCGGAAGATCTGGAAATCCAAAGTCCGGCAGGTCCCCATCGACCACAGCGTGTTCCAGTTCGTGCCCCACGGGGAGAACAGCAATGAGATCGCCGTCAACATGACCCACGCGGTCGACGCCGATCCGCTCTCTTCGGCGGGACTTACCGCCATGCGCAGAACGTGCGTGAAACAGGCGGAATACCTGCTGGAGTTTTTCCGCACGGAGATCCCCGGCTTCGAAAACGCGTGGATCAGCCAGTTCGCGCCCCAGATGGGCGTCCGCGACAGCCGCCGGATCGTCGGCGACTACGTTTTGACTTCGGACGACGTGCTTTCGGGCCGCCGGTTCGAAGACGAGATCGCGCTGGGCGTGTGGAGCATCGACATCCACAGTCCCGACGGCGTCCACACCGGCGTGGGGAGGGCGGCGGCCTCTCCCTACGGCATCCCCTACCGCTGCATCACGCCGCAGGGGGTCGCCAATCTGCTGGTCGCCGGGCGCTCCATCTCCTGCGATTTCGAGGCCTTCAGCTCCACGCGGATCAACGCCACGTGCATGGCGATCGGCGAGTTCGCCGGGACCGCCGCAAAGGAAATCATTTCCTCGGGGGACATCCGCAAGATCGACGTCCCCGCCGTCCGCGAGCGGGTGCGGCGCGCCTCCTACCGTTTCTTTTCCGCGCCCGTCCCGCCCCGCGTTCTCCCCCGTCCGTGGTACGAGCCGCCGAAGGGGTGATCGTCCCTCCCGGGGGAATCGCGCTTTTTTTCGGCCCGGCGCTTGACAAGGCGCAGGAACGGTGCTACATTCTTTCTCTGTAACGATAAAGAGACGATGGAGCGGGGGGTTCCGTGACGATCAGGGAAATAGCGGCTGAGCTCGGGTTTTCGACGACCACGGTGTCGGTCTGCCTTGCGCGCCGGGAGAACGATCCGCGCTACAGGATCCAGCCCCGCAAGGCGGAACTGATCCGCGAATACGCCCGGAACCACGGGTACACCCCCAACCTCAACGCCAAGAATCTCAGGCGGCCCGACGCCGTCCTTTCCGTCGGTCTGCTCTTCCGCGAGCGGGCGGGCATGGAGCGGCAGTTCCACTCCATGAACCGGATCATGACCCGGCTCGGGGAGCTCAAAATCAACTATCAGGTGCTCGCCTACAAAGACCGTTTCCTCGCCGAAGCGCTGACTCTCCTCAAGGGTCTTCAGGTGAAGCACGTGATCGCCTTCAGCCCGCTTCTCGAGTACTGCCCCGTGAAGCACCCCAGCGCCTTCCTGCGGATCGACGAGGAGTCCAACCGCCGGGTCGACCAGTTCATCAGCGACTGGAAATACACCGAAGCCCTCCTTCAGGACATGACCCTTTACGCCGTCAACTACCTCTTCCCCCGCCCCGTGGACGGCGGCGTCAAAACCGGCCTCGTCCGCATGGGCACCGACATCGGCCGCTTCATGCGGGGGTGGATCAGAAAAATCAACGACGCGGGGCAGGGGCCCGTGGTCGTCGCCAGCTGGTGCGGGGAGGAGGAGGAGATGCTCCGCGAGGGCCTTCTCGCCTGCCCCGAGCACATATTGTACCCCGATTTCAAGACCAACCGTTACGAGGAGGGCATCCTCTTCGGAGAGCGTCTCTGCGCTCTGCACCGGACCCGGCCCTTCCGCACGGTTTTCGTCGGCAACGACAGTTTCGCGGCCGGGATCATGACTTCTTTGCTGGACAGGGGCTTCCGCATCCCGGAGGACATCGGCGTCCTGGGCTTCGGCAACGACGACGGCTGCCGCTGCTTCCGCGTGCCCCTGAGCACTTTCGACTGCAACATCTCCAAAAACGCCCTCGAGATCGTCGAGGGGATCGCCGCCCACAAGACCTCCTTCGAGGACCGGGAGGAGGATTTCACCTACGTCGAAAGGGCGTCTTTCCGAATGGGGAATGTTTGAGCAACTCGTTTTTTGTCAATATCTGTAACGATACAGAATTTTGCGGGAAGGAAAAGGAAAAATGGAGAAAACGGACTCTCTCCGGTACAAGGTCTTCTGGACGTGGGACCACTCGACGAACTGGTGCATGAACCAGGTCGGCAAGCAGAACACCGGCGTCGGCAACTACTACACGAAAAAGGCCGCGACCTTCGTCGAGGACTACAAGCGGGCGGTGGATTTCTGCCGGACCAACGGGATCGACGCCATCGGCATCGTCGGTCTGCTCCGGGACAGCCACGGCGGTCTCGAGGCCGCCCGGCGCGTCTGCGGCTACGCCCGGGAGCACGGCGTGCGGATCTATCTCATCACCGGGCTCTTTTCCTACGGCGGCATCTATTACGAGGGGGACTCCGAGTTCTCCCTCGACCGCTTCCTGCAGAAGAACCCGGAGTGCATGGCCCGCTGGGTCGACCGCCAGCCCTTCTACTGGACCTTCAGCAATCCCCACGGCTTCAAGCGTCAGCCCATCGGCTGCCCCTCCAGCAAAACGCTGCACAACTTCATCATGGATTCCCTCGATTACGTGTTCCACGCCATCCCCGATCTGGGCGGCGCGCAGATCGAGTCCGGGGACTCCTTCATCTGCATGTGCGACGCCTGCCGCGAACGGCGGGCCGCCATGCGGGGAGGCGAGGAACAGCTCCCCCTGACCAGCATGAGCGACATGGCCGCGATCTATCCGGACGCCGCCCGCGTCATCTTCGACCGCACCCCCGACGCCTGGGTGATCTGCGAGACCTACACCCATTTCCTCGACTGCCGGTTCTTTCAGGATCCGGACTCCCCCGCGCTCAAGGCCATCACGGGGATGCCGGAGCAGATCTTCTGGCAGTGGAAGTGCGACAAGCGCCTGAAGGCGGGGACGTGGACCGAAGATGACCGGCTCCCGGAACCCATGCGCAAGTTCCGCCACATCATGCGCGCCCACCACGGGACCCAGTGGATCGGCGGACGGCACACGCTGGCCGTCGACGAGATCCGCCGCCAGTGCCGCTTGAGTTTCACCTCGGGCATCCAGGGCGTCTCCATCTTCGGCGAGGGCTCGGATTTCCACGCCAATGCCGAAATGAACTACAAGGCGTTGAACTACTTTGCCGCCCACCCCATGGCAAGCTGCGGGGACTTCGCGCAAGACGTCATGGCCCCCCTGCTGGGAGGGAACGATCTGGCCCTGCGGTATCTCCAGCTCGGCGTGCTCAACAAGACGCCCGAAAAGATCCTTCCCGCCCTGCCGGAATTTGCGAAGATCATCGGCTCCCTGCGGGACCCCGGGGCGATCCGCCGCTGGACGTATCTCGCCTCTTTCCTCAGCACCTTCGCCTGGGAATACGCGAAAACGGCCCGGAAGGACGGCAGCGACAACGTCGAATTCAACATTTGAAACAAAAGTGGACCGATACAAACGGAAATGACGACCCTCGAAAACACAAAAAAGGAAAGGAAACGGAACGAAATGAAAAGCGGAAAATCAACGGCGGAATGCGGCGGAATGCGGGTCTTTCGGTCGAACGGACACAGGGCCTTCACCCTGATCGAGCTCCTCGTGGTGATCGCCATCATCGCGATTTTGGCCGCGATGCTCATGCCCGCGTTGCAGCAGGCCAGGGAAGCCGGACGCAAGTCGGCCTGTCAGAACAATTTGAAACAGATCGGCATCGCCAGCATGCTCTACTCCCAGAGCAACGAGGACTTTCTGGTGCGCGGTTACGCCGACGTCAACGAACTGGGAGACGTCCGCGCCGCGTGGTACGGCATCCTCTCGGGCTACAACCTGAGCACGAAAAAGATCGAGGGCGGCGGGCTCCTCAAGTATGAGAGCTCGACGAAAATGGGCGCCTTCGGCTGTCCCTCGGAAGCCCGGCGCATCAGCTGGAACTACACGCACTACACCTCCAACGGGTATCTGCTCCACACCTACACCCGGGGCCAGATCATCTACCGCAGGCTCTCCTCGGTGGTCAAGCCCACGGTCGCGTTCCTGGCCGGTGACAGCAACGTCGACAACACCTACAATGCGGCCAGCATCCGCAAACTCTGCTTCCGTCACGGCGGCGGCGGAGATCTCCGGGCGGTCCGGGCCGACGCAAAAGTCGGCGCGGCGGGCGACGCCAACATCCTCTACGTCGACGGCCACGTCGCGCCCCGGAACGTCGAGCAGATGGAGGGCCCCGCCGACGTCCCGCCGTCGTCCAAGACCGTGACGAACCAGAATCTCGCGTACATGCGCCAGCTTTTCGCCGGCTACATCCTCTGACGAAAGGAGAACTGTCATGAAAAGGCTTCTTTTCACCGCCGTCTGCGCGGCCGCTCTTTCCCTCGCGGCGGAGGAGATCACCCTCGCCAAGGCGAAAAAACTTCAGCCGGTCTCGCAGAAGATCCCCGTGGACGGAACGAAGGATCATATCCTCACGCTCAAAACCAGGGGCGGCAGCGGCAAGCTGCACATCTATTTCTTCCAGTTCAACGGCGACCAGCGCCGGATCGGCGCGCCCCATGTCTGGGGGAACGCCGCCTCCCTCACGGAGCTCGTCGGACCCGCCGTCCGCGGCGCGACGGAGTTCACCGTGAAGGACGCCTCCCAGTGGAAAAAGCCGACCTCGGGAAGGAACATCGTCGCCTTCGACGCCAAGGCGGATCTCAGCGATCTGCCCAACCTCAAAATCGACTACTACGTCAAGGACGTGACGAAACAGGCCGACGGGACGTGGAAGATCGAGATGAAAACGCCCCTGCGCCGGAGCCATCCCGCGGGGACGCTGGTCCGCCAGCACTACGACGGGGGACACCTCTGCGTCACCGCGCCGCTCCCGGCCGACAAACCCTTCACCGCGACGATCAGGGCCGCCAAGGGGCTCGGACCCTATTCCGGCGTCTGGTCGCCGGGGGTGAAACTCGTCCAGCTCTACGCCCAGCCCACGGCCGACACGCCCGTGACGATCACGGAGTGGAGCTTGAAACCGGTCCAGGCCGAGTGATCTTTGCCGCGAGGCACCCCAAAGCAACGACAGGAGGTCGTCATGATCCCGAAGAAATTTTTGTGTCCGGCTGTTTTCGCGCTCGCCCTCGCCCTGCCGGCGGCGGATCTTCTGCTCGACGCGCCGGGGAAACAGGTCGACGTTTCGGATCTCGTTGCGGTCGAGCCGAACAAACGTTACGAATTTCTCTGCGAGGCCTCCGGCGGTTCGGGAAAACTCCGGGCAGTTCTCCATCAGTTCGACCGGAACCGCACGAGGATCGCTTTCCACAACGTCAGCGGGGCGCCGGAAACGTACACCGTTCTGGCGCGGCCCGCGGTCAGGGGCGAGAAGTCGGTCGTCGTTTCGGACGCGTCCAAATGGGACTTCCCCCGCAAGGGCAAACTGCTGGCGCTGGATGCGGCAAAAGACGGGAGCGATCTCCCCAACCGCAAGCTGTGTTTCTATATAACGGCCGTCGAAAAGACCGCCGAGGGGTACCGGGTGGAATTCGACCGCCCGCTGCGCTTTGCCCGTCCGGCGGGCTGCGGTGTGCGTCTCCACCGCGACGGCGGCCCGCTGGGGTGTCAGGCGGCTCTGCCCCTGACTTCTCCCATGAAAAAACACCTTGAAAGCGCGGACTCCGGCGCCGCTCTTCCGGCGAGGCTCTGGCAAAAGGCGGCGTTCGTCAAGATCGCCCTTTCGACCGATTCGAAAGAGCCGGTCAGGGTGACGAAGTGCTCTTTTCTGCCGGTCGAGGCGAAAAAAGCCGAAGCTGCCCCGAAGTCCGCCCCGGCCGCTCCGGTTGCCGAACAAAGCATGACCCCCTACGGGTATGAAAAGGTGCTGAAGAAAACGGCGGACGAGATCGTTTTCACGAATCACTTCTTCACCTCCCGGGGCAAGCGGGTCTACTGGTCCGGGACTGCTCTGCGGGGGCTCGATCTCCCCGCTTCCTCCGTCGGGCAGTTCGAGTTCGATCTGAAGTCCGACGTCAGCTGTCACGTGCGGGTGATGTTCATCCTCAAAAAAAGCGACGGCAAGACCCTTTACGTGACCACGCCGACCCGGACGGTCATCCCCGACGGGAACTACCGGCGCTATCTCTTTTTCCCGCAGGAACAGGCCCAATGGGACAAGACCGCCGTCGTGACCGGCTGGACCATCCGCATCGTGGATTACCGGGAGAACGGGCGGATCATGGGGATCCGCGATCCGCGGCTCCTGCCCCGCAAAAACCTCTTCCCCGGCGCGCAGTCGGTCAAGGCGGGGGAGAAAACCCTCCTCCACGAAATGCGCCCGCTGGGCAAATACCGCTTCACCTGGGAAGACGGTTCCTGTCCCGGCGTCAAGATCACGTTCTTCAACCACCTGATGGAGGAGCTCCCCGGCACCGCCGTCACGCTGGGGAAGGGCGAAAAGAGCGTCGACTTCACCGCGCCCGAAATGATGATCTATGCCGCCGCCGTCTGTGAGGGGCCGGTCGAAGGCCGTCCGCAGCTGGACTGCCTGCGCTACGTCATGCGCTACAAGCCCGAAGTCTTCTGGAAGGGCCGCTGGATCTGGTCCCGTTTCGGCAAGGGGCCCGATTACGCCTACGTGTGGTTCGAGCGCACCTTCGAGCTTGCGGATAAGCCGGAGTACGCCGTTCTGGGGCTCATGGCCGACGACAAGTCCGAGATCTTCGTCAACGGCGAGCGGGTGGGCGCGACCTTCCGCTACAGCATCCCCGATCGCTTCACCATAACGGATCACCTGAAAAAAGGCGAGAACAAACTCACCGTCCGCGTCTACAACCTCGATTCTGCGGCGGGGCTCTGCGCCGATCTCTACTGGAAGAACGTCGACGGCCAAGAGGGCTACGTCCTGACGGACAAGAAGTGGCTCTGTCATGAAAACGGCAGATCGGGCGAAAAGCCCGCCGCGATCTCTTCGCCCGTCGTCGAACTGGGCGATCCGGCGAACACGGCGCCCTGGTCCGCCTATATCGGCTTCGTCTACGTCGGCCCCCGGGGGCGCTTCACGCTGCTCTCGAGCGAAAACGGCAGATTCACGGCGAAACTGGACCGTCCGGTGATCTCGCTCTTCCGCACGCTGCTTTTCGAGCGGCGCACCGCCTCGGGCAAGAAGACGAAACTCCTGCTTCCGGCCGGCATGACCAAGAACGCCGACGGCACGGTCACGGTCACCTATCCCAAGATCCTCCCCGTGGCCGAGCCGAGCAAAACTTATCTTGTCGACGACTTCTGGGAGATCGCCGGGGGCAGGGCGCTTGCGGAGCTCCCCGCGCGGATCGTCGAGCCGACCGAATTTCAAAAGGCCGAGTTCGTCGGCATCGGCGGACGGACCATGCTGAAATTCAGGGGGAAACTCTGGAATCCCGCCTTCTATCTCAACCGGGGCCCGGAGCGCCGGGAGGCGATCCAAAGAATAGGTGTCCACAGTTACTCCGTAAGCTGCGAACTGGTCGACATCTGGCAGGGGCTCGGCCGCTACGATTTCAAAAAGCTCGACACCGCGCTGGAACTTTTGGCCACCATCGATCCCGAGGCGATCTTCATTCTGGACGTGGGGCTCTACATGCCCGAGTGGTGGCTGGAAGCCTACCCCGAGGAGGCCTCGGCCTACTTCGAGGGGACCCGGCGCAACACCTACGACGACGTTCAGGCGCTGGCCTCGAAACGCTGGCTGACCGACGCCCTCGTCCCCGTCAAGGCGATTTTCGACCACATCCGCCGGACCGGCTACGCGGACCGGATCTGGGCCTTCAACCTCACCAACGGCCGCGGCAGCGAGTGGTTCTGGGGCGGCGCGTCCGCGGGGACGGACTTCTACCGCAAAAAAGCCCATCCCGGCTTCAGTCCCGCCGATTACAAAACTTTCTGGGCCATGCTCAAGGAACGCTACAAGACCGACGAAGCGCTGGCCCGGGCGTGGAACATGCCCGGCGTCACCATCGGCGGCGCGAAAATGCCGGATCCCAGGCAGCGCACGAAGGGCGCCGCGGGCTCCCTCTTCGATCCGACGAAGGACGCTCAGCTCATGGACTGGTGCCGCTTCCGCAACGAATCCCTGGCCGAGGCGATCAACTTCTTCGGCCGCAGTTTCAAGAACCTCACCGGCAACGGTCCTCTGGTGGGGTGCTACTACGGCTACTGGACGGAGCTTGCCGCATCGGCCTACCGGAGCCAGCTCATCACCGGGCACAACGGATTCATGACCTGTCTCCGGAGCGACGCCGTCGATTTCTTCCGGGCCCCCTCCAGCTACGGGTTCCGGCGGCCGGGCGACACCAACGGGCTCATGCACCCGTTCACGTCGTTCATCAGCCACGGCAAGGTGGTGTTCATCGAAAACGACGAGCGGACCGCCTACTCTCCCAGTCAGGGGGATTCCGTCGACGTCTACGTCGGCCGCCCCTCCACGCCCATCGAATCGGTGGGGCAGATCAACCGGGAGTTCGGCATGGCCTGCGCCGCGGGCGTCGCCCACTACTGGTATGAAAATCCCCCGGGCAGTTTCTACGAACCGGCCATCGTGGCGGTCCTGGCCGAACAGTACAAGGCATTCGCCGCTCTGCCGCCCGTCCGGGGCCTGACCCCCGTGGAGACCGCCGTCGTGGGGGATGTGGAGAGCATCTATTACTCAGCCGACGGTGTGAACGGGATCTTCCCGCCCGCGATCAAGGGACTGTTCCGCGACTTCAACCGCCTCGGGATCCCCTACCACAGCATCGTGCTCGACGATCTCTTCGACAAGGGGCGGATCCCCGCGCACAAGCTCTACGTCATGCTCCCGACGCTGGTCCTGACGAAGGAACAGCGCCGCGCCCTCGCGGAGCGCTTCGCGAAGGAAAAGGCGACGGTGCTGTGGCTCTATTCCGCGGGATCCAGTTATCCCGACAAGGGACCCTCCGGAGACAACTGCGGCGACTTCCTCGGCCTGAAATTCACCATGGAGACCGATGTTCAGACCCGGGAGCTTCTGTGGGGGAAGGAGAAATTCGAGAGCCAGTTCACGGGTTCGCCCTTGTTCATCCCCGTTTCGGGCTGGGATTCCGTCCTCGCCCGTGACGACAGGGGCCGTCCGGCGGCGGTCGTCAAAAAGCTGGACGGGGCGGTCCACGTCTTCTCCGTGTTCCCCGACGTTCCCAAGACCCTGCTCGCGAAAATCGTGGAAACGGCGGGGGTCTTCCGGTACGTGAAGACCCTGGACGACCCGCTCTGGATCGGCAACGATCTGGTGACGCTCCATGCGGCAAGAAGCGGGAAAAAGCAGATCTTCCTGCCCCGCGGGAAGGCGCTGAAACCGATCCTCGGGCCCATGAAGAAGACGGTCCGTTCCGGAGAAGCGTGGGAGGCCGTCGCCGGACAGAGCTACGTGTTCCTGGTGACCGACTGAAATCAGAAAAAAGGAGTCTACGTCATGAAAACATTTTTGAAGCGCGCCGTCTGGGCGTTCGCCCTCTTTTCGGTCCTTGCGGCCGCGGAGCCGGCGGCCGACATCCGGCTCGTCGGCAAAACGGACAAATCCCCCCTCTCTTACCGGCCGGGGGAGGAGATGGTCTTCACCTTCACCCTCGACGCGGGCGAGGCGAAACAGGGCAACTGGAAACTCCACTACCTCCGCCGGGGCGACGACAAAAAAACGCTCGAGGGGACCGCGCCCGCGGACAGGCCCTTCGTCTTCAAGACCAGCCTCGACCGCCCCGGATTCGTCAACGTGGAGGTCATCCTCAAGGATGAAAACGGCAAGGTGGTCTTCAGCGAAAAACTCCGGCCCAACGGGACCCGGCTGAAACGCAGGGTCATTTTTTCGGCGGGAGCGGCCGTCAGCCCGGAAACGCTGAAGGACTGCGGCGAACTCGCGGGGTTCGACGCCTTCTGGGCGCGGCAGAAAGAGCGTCTCGCCGCCGTCCCCTTCGCGGGCAAGGTCGAGAAAAAACTGGTCAGGGAGACGAAAAACTGCCGCGTCTACGCCGTCAGTCTCCCCGCCCCCGGCCCCCGTCCGGCGACGGGATACCTTTCGATACCCAAAAACGCGAAGCCGGGTTCCCTGCCGGTCCACCTGATCTTTTTCGGCTACGGGATCAACCCGCAGAGGCCTCCCGCGGAGGATCCGAAGAACTTCATCGCCTTTCACGTCAACGCCCACGGCCAGAAACTGGAACAGAGCGCGGAATATTACACGGCGTTTTTCAAGTCCATCGGCGGCAAGGGGTACGCGTACGATCACAAGCAGAATCAGGATCCGGAGACGAGTTTCTTCAACGGCATGGCCCTGCGGGATCTCCGCGCGGCGGAGTATGTGAAGACCCTTCCCGAATGGAATCGCAAAGACTTGATCGTCAAGGGCGGCAGTCAGGGCGGACTCCAGACCGTGTGGGTCGCCGCGCTGGATCCAGACGTGACCGCGGCCTACGCCTCCATCATCTGGCTCTGCGACCTCGCCGGGGCCGAAAAGAAGAACCGCTGCCCCGCCATGGGCCGGGTCAAATATTTCCCCGCGCTGGAATACTACGACCCCGTCTTCATGGCGAAGCGGATCAAGAAGGCCAAGGTGGTCATTCCCCGGGCCGGACTGGGCGATTACACCAGTCCCCCCTCCGGGATCGCGATCTTCTACAACAACCTCGCCACGCCCGACAAGACCGTCAAATGGTATCAGGGCAGCACTCACGGCGAGATCCCGGAAAAGCCCGAGATCGTCACCTGGACCGCCAGGGCGAAGTGAAAACCTCCGGACGCTACACGCCCAGTCCGCCGTCTTTGATGCGCCAGAGGTAGAGGGAGGCGGCGGTGCCGTGGGGGGAGCAGCGGCGGCGGAAGCGGTCGAAGTCGTCGGGGGTGAGGACGTCCGTCCCCGTGAGCATCATGATCCCCCGCCGGATCCCCAGATCGTTGAAACTCAATACGTCGGGGCGGCCGAGGGAAAAGATGAGGAGCATCTCCGCGGTCCAGACACCGACGCCCTTGAGTTGGACGAGCTGCGAGGTCACTTCGGCGTCGTCCATCTGCGTCAGGGCGGAAAAGTCGATTTTTCCCGACTGCCGCGCTTCGGCGATGCCCCGCAGATAGGCGGTCTTGCGGGCCGAGAGGCCGCAGGACCTCAGGGCCTCCTCCGGGGCCGCCAGCAGATTTTCCGCCGTGATCTCCCCCAGCAGATTTTCCACGCGGGCATAGATCGCTCCGGCGGCCTTGACCGCCAGCTGCTGGAAGACGATGCTCTGCACCAGCGCGGTGAAAAGATCTTCGCAGCGCTCGAAAGAGGGCAGTTCCGTCCGGGAGACGATCTTGCGGAACTCCGGCGCCTTGCGGCAGAGGGACTCCGCCTCCTCCTGCGTCACCTGAAAGCGTTCCATGGGTTCCCCGTCCTTTCGTTTTCCGCCAATATACCGCAGGAGGGGCCTTTTTTCAAGAACGATGCAAAAAATGGCGGGGGCCCCGGTTGAAAAAAGCCCGTTCCGCCGTTATATTTTTGCATCGGACAGGAAACACGACAATTCAGGGGGGGGCAGGATATCATGGGATCCATGGGGAAAAGGGAAAAACGAAAATACGGCGCAAGACACCTCTTCACCGTTGCGGCGGCGGGGGCGCTGATGCTTCTCCTGTCGGCCTGCCAAACGGCCGCGCCGGAGACGCCGCCGCCGGGATTCGTCTACGTGACGGACGCCGTTCCCGACGCGATTCTGGAGATCCGCTACTACTCGACCTACAATTTCGTCGGGGAGCGCATCGACGGCTACGAGCGGCCCGCGGCACTGCTCACCAAAGAGGCGGCCAAAGCCCTGAAGGCGGCCAGCGACGATTTCAAGCGTCAGGGCTACCGGCTCAAAATCTACGACGCCTACCGGCCCCAGCGGGCGGTCAACCACTTCATGCGCTGGGCGAAGGATCCCCACGACGTGCGCATGAAGTCCTTCTTCTACCCGGACCTCGACAAATCGGTCCTTTTCCCCCGGGGCTACATCGCCGAAAAGTCCGGACACAGCCGGGGCAGCACGGTGGACCTGACGCTCTTCGACATGGCGACGGGCAAGGAAGTGGACATGGGCGGCACCTTCGACTGGTTCGGCAAGGAGAGTCATCCCGCGTGGTGCGGCGATCCCGACATCCTCGAATACACGGGACCCTATTCCGGCGACACGCCTCCCGCGGGGGGCAAGATCAACGCCGCGCAGTTCCGCAACCGGATGCGCCTGCGCTCCGTCATGATGCGCCACGGCTTCAAGCCCATCGCCGAGGAGTGGTGGCACTTCACCCTCGACAAGGAGCCCTATCCCGGGACCTACTTCGACCACCCCGTGAGGTAGACGGTCCGTTCGGACCGATCCGACGCCGCGTCACCGGCTGCGGAATTTTTCCGGGGTCACGCCGTTCTTCGCCTTGAAACAGCGGATGAAATAGTTGGGGTCCGAAAACCCGCTCCGGAAGGCGATCTCCCGGACGGTGCAGCGGCTTTCGTTCAGCAGGGTCTCCGCGTGGAGCAGACGGCGGTTCTGCAGATAGAGCCGCGGCGTCGTCCCCAGGTGCTGCCGGAACAGTTTGTTCAAATGGTTCGGGGTGATCCGCAGTTCCGCGGCGATGTCCCGGATCTGGATCTCCGAGTCGGTGAAATCCTGATCCAGCAGGCGTTTGCCGTGGAAAAAGGTCGAGTTCCTCTCGCGTTTCGCTTCGGAATGCTCCGAGGAATCCAGCACCGCGCCCAAAATCCGGAGAAATATCCCCAGCCGCTGAAGCCGGGAACCGAGGGTGTCCGGAGAGATCTCGAAAAACTGCCGGAACAAAGTCAGGAGCCGACCGGTCTCTTCCCCGTTCAGGCGGAAACAGGCGGGGAAACGGATGTCGTCGCCGGGGTAAAGCCGGGCGGCATCCTCCGGCTTGAATTTCGCGGCTTCGTCCTGATAGACCCAGATCCGGCGCCCGTCCCGGTGCGCGGGGCAGTCCCCGAACCAGTCGAAATGGATGCACCGGCGGTTACAGGCGGTGTCCGCGATAGAACAGTGTTCATGGCAGGGAGGGATGATGATGACCATTCCGGACGTGCACAGAAAAGTCCGGTCCTCGGTGATCACCCGGCAGCTGCCGCCGGAGAAAAAGACCATTTCGTAGTCGTAGATCCGCCGGTTCGGTTCGATCCATCCTCTGGGACAATCGCCTTCCCAGACCGCACCGGTGCGGATGTTCAGATTTTCGGTCATAGATGATTGTTCCGTGCTATGATTGATTGATGGCTCCTGTTGTAACTCCCGCCCTGCCGGGCTATAATATATCCCGTTCCCGGTCGAAATCAAATCGCGGAAGGTGTTTTCATGACGAACAGGCTTTTCAACTGCTATTCCCGGCTGCTGATCGACAGCCATATTTCCGATCAGAGACCGGAGTATATGAGCAAATTTTCTCCCGGGGAATATGTGCGGATGGTGAAACTCTCCGGCGTGGAGTGCTCCATGGTGTATGCCTCCGACCACAACGGCAACTGCTATTATCCCACCAAGGTCGGTCATCCCCACGGCGGGCTGAACGGGCGCGATCTCTTCGGCGAGACCGTGGCTCTGCTGAGAAAAAACGGCATCGTCCCCATCGCCTATTACACGGTCAATTACAACAACGACTGCGCGAGGCGTTTTCCCGCCGCGCGGCTGATCAACAATCTGGGGGAAAGCCGGAACGGGCGTTACCATTACGCCTGCCCGAACCAGCCGCAGGCCCGGGCCTTCTACCGGGAGCAGATCCGCGAGATTTTGGAGCATGATCTGGACGGGCTCTTCATCGACATGACCTTCTGGCCCTCGATCTGTTTCTGCGACGCCTGCCGGAAAAAGTACGGCAGGCCCTTTCCCGAACGGATCGACTGGAGCGACCCCGAGTGGATATCGTTCCAGCGGTTCCGGGAGGATTCCCTGGCGGAGTTCGCCCGGGAACTGACCGCCTGGGCGAAACAATGCCGACCCGGCATCACCGTGACGCATCAATTTTCCCCCGTGCTCCACGGCTGGTATCTGGGGCAGTCGGAGGGGATCGCGGAGGCTTCGGATTACGCCTCCGGCGATTTCTACGGCGGCAAACTCCAGCAGCGGCTCGCGACGAAGGTGTTCGACGCCTTTACCCGGAATCCGCCTTTCGAATTCATGACTTCCCGCTGCGTTTCGCTCCGGGACCACACCTCCTCGAAAAGTCCGGAGGAGCTTTTCATCAGCGCTCTGACCACGCTGGCCAACGGCGGCGCCTATTTTTTCATCGACGCCATCGATCCCGCGGGGACGCTGTCGGAGCCTTTCTACCGCCGGCTCCATCAACTGAACGATCGGCTCGGACCCTTCCGGAACTGTCTGGAAAAATACCGTTTCCGCCTGACCGCGCAAGTCGGATTGTGGTTTTCCATCCTCTGCTGCGTGGACACGAAGATCAACGGCACGAAACTGGCCGAGTTCAGCAGTCACAGCAACAATATGGCCGTCCGGCAGAACGCGGTCCTCGACGAAGCGCTCGGGACGGCGGAGATCCTGACCCGGATGCACATCCCCTACAAGGTCCTGAAAAACGGCAGCGATCTTTCCGGTCTCCGCGTCATCATCATCAACAATGCCGCCTACCTTTCGGCGGAGGAGTGCGAAAGGCTGCGGCGGTTCGTCCGGGAGGGCGGCACGCTGATCGCCACGGGGGAGACTTCCCTGCGCGACGAAGCCGGACGGACTTCCGGGAATTTCCAGCTCGCCGACGTCTTCGGCGTCGATTTCACCGGGGAATACTCCGATCACATGACCTATTTCGGCGACGACCTGATCCTCTCCGCCGGGAAGGCCCCGCTGGTCAGGGCCGGGGAGGGGACTCTCGTCCGCGCGGTCCTGACCTTCCCCGATTTCCCCTATCACGATCCCGACCGTTACGCGTCGATCCACTCCGATCCGCCGGGGTACCGGACCGATCATCCGGCGTTGACCGTCCACCCGTACGGCGCGGGAAAGTGCGTTTTCCTCGCTCCTCCCGTTTTGCTGCTGCGCCAGTACACCCAGCAGGAATTCGGCAAACGGCTGTTCGGCGAATTTCTCCCCGGGACGGTCGCCGACGCCCGGAACCTTCCGGAATCGGCGGAAGTCACGCTGCTGGCTTCCCGGGACGACTCCCGTCATCTCTTCTGCATCGTCAACGCCCAGGCCGAACTGCCCGTGATCCCTCTGCGCGACGTGTCGCTGCGGCTGGCTCTGCCGTTCCCGGTCCGGAAGATCACCCGGGTCGCGGATAATTCGGAGGTCGGCTTCGTTTGCGAAAACGGTCTTGTCCGTTTCACGATCCCGGAGATCCATGCCGGGGAATTCTATCTTCTGGAGTGATTTTTGCCGGGAACGACGTGCCGTATTCGACCGATCTGTCCTGCGGGATTTCGGATCGCGATAAAATATCAGGGGAAAACAAACCGCAAAGGAGTGTATCATGAGTAAGATCCGTGACCTTTTCGCCGCCGGGAACGGGATTTTCCGTCTGGCGCCCAACTGGGTCCCCCGCAGTTTCTGCATCCCGGGACGCCGCATAAAACTCCATCCCGACGATTATTACGCGCTCGGCGGCCAACGCGGCGGCATCGACGAGCGCTGGCTGGGGTGCACCACCCCCGCCGACAACGGCCCGCTGACCGCGAAAAACGAAGGCATCAGCCATATCGTTTCTCCGGACGGGAAACTGATCCCCCTGACCGAAGCCGTCGAAGAACTCGGCGCGGAACTGATCGGGGAACGGCTGTGGGACCGGTATCACTGCTGGCCGGTCTACTCCAAGTTCTTCGACAACCTCGGTCCGCTCCCGCATCATATCCACCACCGGGAGCAGCATGCCCGGCTGGTCGGGCAGCGCGGCAAGCCGGAGTGTTATTATTTCCCGCCCCAGCTGAACAACCACGGAGGGCATTTCCCCTTCACGTTCTTCGGTTTCGAGCCGGGAACGACCAGAGAGCAGATCAGGGAATGCCTGGTGAATTTCACCAAAGGCGACAACAAAATTACCAATCTGTCCAAAGCCTACCGGCTGGAACCCGGCACCGGATGGGATGTCCCGCCCGGCGTTCTCCACGCCCCCGGCAGTCTCTGTACCTACGAGCCGCAGTTCGCAAGCGACGTCTACGCCATGTATCAAAGCCTCGTCGACGATCAGATCGTGCCCGAATCCCTGCTCTGGAAGGACTGCCCGAAAGACCGGATCGGCGATTTCGATTACCTGATGGACGTCATCGACTGGGAACTCAACGTCGATCCGGAATTCGCCAAACACCGTTTCATGCGGCCCGTTCCGGCGGATCCCGAAGACGCCATGCGCGCCGGGGGGTACATCGACAAATGGATCTGCTACAAAACGAATGCGGTCTCCGCGAAGGAGCTGACCGTCCTGCCGGGCCGCAGAGCCGTGATCCGCGACGCCGCCGCCTACGGGCTGATCATGATGCAGGGGCACGGTTCGATCAACGGGATGCCGCTGGAAACGCCCGCGCTGATCCGTTACGGGCAGTTGACCAACGACGAATATTTCGTTTCCGAATCCGCGGCAGAAAAAGGAGTCGAGATCGTCAACGGCTCCGACCGCGATCCCATCGTGATGCTCAAGCATTTCGGTCCGGAAAACCCGGACTGGGTCAAAAAGTTTTCCAGATGAGGCGGTCTTGCCGGAGGAAAAAAACTCCTTTTTTCCCGTTTCTCCTCTTGACTTTCGGCGCAAGGGGGGATATATTTTCGATAGATAAAATCGATGTAATATAAGTGTTAATATCGGTCTTATGATATCGTCCCGCACAAAATACGCGCAACTCCAGGAGTCGATCAAAAAAGAGTTGACCTCAGGCCGGTTCCGGGAGGGGGATCTCTTTTATACGGAGAAGGAGATCATGGCCCGCTACAAGGTCAGCGGCGTGACGGTGCCCCGGGCGATGCGCGAGATGACCGAGGCGGGGTACTTCGAGCGCCGCCGCAAACTGGGGACGGTCGTCCGCAGTTGTCTCTCCTCGCCCGCCATGAAGGGGAACGTCATGGTCCGGCCTCTTCTCATCAACCGGGCGGCCGCCGAGATCAACGGCATTTCCGGATCCGATCCCTCGTGGTTCGTGGTGGAGGAGGTCCGCCGGGGCATCATCAACAGTTATCCCGGCATGGTCAAGATCATCGATTTTCCCGAGATCCTGGCCGAAGCGGAAAAGGATCCCCGGACGCTCTCGATATTGTATCTGCCCCGGATCGAAAATTACGCCGCCGTTCCGCCGGAAAAAACCCGGAACTTCGTCAAAATCTTTCTGCCGCCCGCCACGCCCGAGCCTCAAAATTGCGTCTGCCCCGACTACATGACGGGCGTGATCGACGCGGTGCTCCACCTGATCCAGCTGGGCCACCGGCGGATCGCCTACATCGGGTCGGACAGCGTCAAAAAGCGTTACGCGGCGTTCCGGATCGCCTTCGAGTCCTGCAGTCTGAGTCCCGTGCCCGAGCTGATCGTGCGCCGTCCGGGCGTCGTCTCCTACGACGAGGCGGCGGCGATCATGGGGGAACTGCTCGCTTTGCCGGAGGACCGCCGTCCGACTGCGGTTTTCTGCACCAACGACAAACAGGCCATCGGCGTCATGCGGGCGGTCGCGTCCCGGGGCCTCAAGGTCCCGGAGGATGTTTCCGTCATCGGGTTCGACGACATCGACGAGGCCCGGACGGCCCCCGTGCCGCTTTCCACCGTGCATGTGCCCTATTTCGAGATCGGCAAGATGGCAGTGGAACTGCTTCTTGACAAACTCCGGCAGGGACGGGATATTCCGAGCAGATCGATTTCCGCCCGGTACGTCTTGCGCGATTCGACGGCACAGGTAAAAAAAGAGGCGCCGCGATCCTGAACGGACGGGACGCCGAAACGGATTTGAAGCAAAAGTACCTTCCGGTACCAACAACAAAAAAAGGAGGAATCCATGAAATTCTTCGAAGACGTGCAGAGTTGCGGGTTGAAAGTTCCCGCAGAAGGAAGAAAACATCGGCCGCGGTACGCTGTTTTTACACTGATCGAACTTCTTGTCGTCATTGCGATCATCGCCATACTGGCCGCGATGCTGATGCCCGCATTACAGCAGGCGCGGGAGCGGGCCAAGGGGGCTACCTGCACCAGCAATCTCAAGCAGATCGGCAGTCTGTTCAATTCCTATCTGGATTCCAATACGGAAAATTACCCCATGAACTCGGGCCCGGCTTATGTCGACGGGCAGACCAAGGTCGTCTCGGATATTCTGTGCCTCGCCGTCCAGAACGGAACCTGGCGGGACATGAAAAGCGCACTCGCCGAATCTCCCGCAAGCGACGTGACGATCCCGCTATTCAACGAGAGAATGAGAAAGCTCATGCTTTTCATGTGCCCGTCGGAGTCCCGGACCCTTCTGCATGTCAACAGCGGCCTGACGGCTCGCTATACCAATTATCTTGCCAACGGCGCCATCGAGGGCTACGTCGCCAGCAGTACCGACTTGACGATCTCGCCCGGCATCAAAAGCACGATGCTGAAGATGCCCACGCGCAATATGCTGATGACGGACAACAATCTCGAAAAGAAATGGGCCAAGGTCGACAACCAGTGGTTCCTCCGGTCCGTCAGCGAATCCGGAGGCGGGGGCGTCCGCTGGCGGCACAACGGGTCGGCCAATTTTCTGATGGCCGACGGTCACGTGGAGAGTCAGAATGAGCGCGTCAACCCCGATGTGGCGGCGAGCGAAGTGCATATCACGCGGCATACGAAAAACGCCAGTCCGAATTGCTGGCTGTTCCGTTGAACTTTCAGATACACAGGTGACGACATGAAAAAACTTTTATCCGTTTTCGCATTGGCGGCGGCGGCTCTGTCCGCGGCCGAACCGGGACTTCTGCTGCACGCAGGTTTCGACAAAAAGACGACGGTCCCCGACTTCGCAAAAAATCCCAAAACGCAGACGAAGGGCGTCGGGCCCCGGCTCGGGGAGCGGCTCTGTCAGGGTCCCGGGGGGAAGAAGAACGCGGTCCTTCTCGACAACAGGGAGTATGTCGAGTACACCCATACCGGGAATTTCGATCCCCGCCGGGGGACCGTTTCCTTCTGGGTCAAGCCGGTCAACTGGGAAATGAGCGCGGCTGGCTATTTCCAGACCTTCTTCGAACTGCGGTCCGGCGATACGAAATACCGGCTGATCGTCAACAAGAACGTGGAGAGAGACCAACTGTGCTTCACCATCGGCAACGGCCGGTGGAGAGGCATCGCAAGCCTCAACAAGACCGGATGGCAGCCGGGCGAGTGGCACAAGATCGACTGCACGTGGGACGCCCGGAGCATGAAACTTTACGTGGACGGAAAAGCGCCCAAACCGGGATCGACTCAGGAAAAGATCTTCAAGGAGGATCCGAAATTCCCCGGATCCATCCGCTGGGCGAGGATGCAGATCAACTTTTTCAGCGGCTGGAAGGTCGATCCCGAGTGGCAGACCGCCTACGACGATTTGAAAATTTACGACCG
>JAFSTC010000108.1 GCA_017450705.1 Lentisphaeria bacterium
AACGACAGCCTGACCATTACGGAAAATTCCGCGGTTTCCGGTATTTCTTACCTCAATGAAGGCGACGATCAGGTGACCGTATCCGGCAACTCTCAGCTTTTCGGCAATGTGTACCTCGGCAGCGGCAACGATAAGCTGACCATCACAGACAACTCCCAAGTGCAGGGCGATGTACATATCAACGAAGGCAGCGACACTGTGTCCGTCACCCAAAGATCCCGACTTTGCGGTTCCATCTATGGTCTTGAGCCCTGCGCCATAACCATCGACAGCTCCAGTACGATTGAGGGAATGCTTCATGCGCGATCCGATTTCCGTTTCGTACTCAACTCCGCGGCCGAGAAACATGCTCTTTCCCGAATCGACAAAAATGTTTTCAATATCGCCTCTGTCAGTGTCGATATAGCCGATGCCAGTGTCGGCTCTTATGTGCTTTTCGCCGCGGGAGAAGAGGTTACCGATGCTGGTCTTCTCGATCAGATCAAAGTTGCCATCTCCGGAGGTGGACGAGACGATTACACTCTGTGCGTAAATGACACAGCGGTCAGTGATCTGGCCGATTTGTCCGTTGAAGATCGAATGCTGAAGTTGTATGTGAAAATTGCCATGCCCAAGGTCATTTCTGTCACAGCGGACATCACCGACGTGACGTATCAAGATGTGACTGTCGAAGCAACCTTCAGCGAAAATGCAACGATCACTCAGTATTCCCGCGATGGAAATTTGTGGCAAAACTACTCCTCGGAGGGAGTGCGGATGACCGAGAACGGCACGGTGTATTTCCGAGGCATCGACGCGGACGGAAACATTTCCAAAGTAACGAGTTACGATGTTAGCAACATCGACAAAGTCGCTCCGGGCAAGCCCACCGCGACCGCGAACACCACCGCGCCGACCAACGGCAATGTCACCGTGACTGCGACCTTCAGCGGAGACTCGGCGCAGAAACAGTACAGCTTCGACGGCACGACGTGGAGCACCTACACGACCGGGGTGGTGATGACCGCCAACGGCACCGTCTATTTCCGCGGCATCGACGCTGCGGGCAATGTTTCCGAGGTCACGACTTACGAGGTCTCCAACATCACTGCTGCACCGGAGAAATCGGTTGCCGCCGACCTCAATGGCGACGGACGGGCGGACATCGTCATGACCATCACCCAGCCGGGACACGGCGCCGAGGGCGCCACGGGGGCGTGGCTGATCCAAAGCGATCAGACTGCCGCGTGGGGCGACCTCTCGACGCTCAATCCGGGCTGGGAGATCTTCGGCATGGGCGTCACGACCGCCGGGAAGAGTACAAATGACGTTTATATCCGCAATACCGACAACATCATCGGCGCGTGGGCCACGGGCGATTCGGGAGAGGTCACGAACTGGGTGACCGTTGGCCAGTTCGATGCCGATACGCAGATCCTCGGCCTCGGCGATTTCAACGGCAACGGGCAGACCGATCTTCTTCTGCGCAACGTCAACGGCGCGGTGGGTTGTTTCTTCACCGGCGGCGAAACGACCGGCTGGAACTACTTTCAGAGCCTCGGCGACGAGTGGAAGATCTGTGCCGTGGGCGACCTCAACGGCGACGGAAGAGACGACCTGGTGCTCAAGCACGACGCCGGCTTTGCGGGAAGCTGGCTCACCCAAAGTAACGGCACCATGGCGTGGGCCGATCTCGATACCTTGCCCGACGGTTTTTCCATCGTCGGCGCGGGGGATTTTGACGGCGACGGTACCGACGACGTGCTTCTCAAAACCGGCAATTACTACGGTGCGTGGCTTGTCGGGGACGGCAGCGCCAAGGCGTGGTTCGGTCTCGGCGATCTGGGGGACGTCACCGTGGAACAGGTTTCCGACTTCGACGGCGACGGCGTGGACGACTTGCGCGTCCGCACTTCCGCGGGCGATCTTGGTTCTCTCCTCGTCCGCGGCGAAGGCGACCTCGAGTGGCACTATTACGGTTCCGTCGGCACCGAATGGAACACCCGCCTCGCGGCGATATAAGCCTCCCCCGACTTGTCACGCCGTCTTGTCACGCCGTAACGCCAGTGAAGGCGGACGGACAAGGAGCTTTTGAGCGAGACGCTGGATCCCCTGATCGCCGAACGGCTCTCCAATCTGGCGGTGAAGGAGAGCGGCTTCTACACCGTCGACATCAAACTGGGGGAGGAGAAGAAGTCCTCCGCGCGCCTCTCCTTCAGTTTCGAGGGCTTCTCCGTCGGCGGTCCCGACGATCAGATCGTGCGCTTCCTCGACTGGATGATGTACTGACCCTGTCAGACTTGACGCATCCACCCTCCTTGTCAGACCGAACGCACGGTCTTTCTTCCATTTCCTTTTTCAACCGGCAATTCTGAAAAAAATACGGGATAAACGCCAAAAAAACTGATAGTATCAGTTGAAAACGGTAAAATCTGTACTATATTCTCCTCTTGAAAGGCAGATGACAGAGGAAAATATCATGGAACAAAAATTTGAGTACCATCTGTGGACGGAACTGCTGGCATTCGAGAAAAACGATCCGGACCGGGGCGCGGCACGTTATCTGGACTCGCTGCCGAGGAAGCCGGATTCGATCTTCCTGTTTGTTGCCGCAGCCGATTTCCCGTTCAGCCACAAGGGGATGGAGAGAGAATACGAACTCTCTCCGGCCGTATGTTCACGCAATGCGCATCCGCGGAACGAACAGCGGGAGCGCCAGAAATGGACGAATTTTCAGTTGCGCGAACTGATCGGGAACCTGAAGAAACGCGGGGTGCCGACTTATCTCTCGATGTTCACCTGCTATTACCGGGGCGCATTCGGTCCGGAATGGTTGTGTGACCATGAGGAAATGATCGAAGATTTCGGTTACTGCTGCCGGCTGAATCCTATCTCCGCAAAGGACGACGGGACGCTGTGTGAAGAGATCTTCGGCCCGAAGGTGGCGGAACTGTGCCGGGATTATGGTTTCGCCGGATTCCACGGGGCCGACCGGTTCAATTCGACAGGACTGCTGTACCGGAAGGTGATGGACGACACGATGACGAAGCTTTTCCTGCAGCGGACCGGTCTGAAGGCGCCGGATTACGTAACGGATCCCTGCAACGGCCATCCGGCGAAGCAGAAAAAACGGATGAGCTGGCTCTGGGGCGAACACCGACGGGAGGTCACGAAATTCATCCGGACCCGCTGGAACGAGTTCTGGAAGGAAGTCGCGTCGCAGGTCCATGCCGTCGGCGGGCAATGCCTGATGAACTCCTCCTTCACCCGCGGCTGTCAGTCTGCGGCCGCCTGGCTCGGGATCGACTACAAAGCCGTGGTCGAGGCCGGAGTCGACGCGCTGGTGTGCGAGACGGTGCCGTTGTCGATGTCCAACCAGGCCGATATCTGCGCCTGGAAGACTTTTCCCGATCTGCACCGTCATTACCATAACTGGTGCATCACCGCGATGCAGGAGATCCGCGCGTATCTGCCGGACACCCGGATCATGTTCCTCCACGGCTGCAAGGACGTGGTGGAGGACTGGGACAACGTCCGTCAGTCCCCGGCCGGGTATGAACGCGAACTTTTCGCGCTCTCTTCGCTCTGCCATTACCGAAAGGGGAAACTTTATCGCGCGGCGGACGGTCTGACTGCGTGTCTGGCGGACGGCTTTTCCGCTTTGGATTGGGATTTTATCTCGGCGAGATGGAAGTCGGCGATCCGCCCGGATGAGCTCGTTCGAGCGGGGGAAATGGTATTCGTCTGGGACGACAAGATGGTTTCCGACGGGGTGGAAGATTATTTCTTCGATTACTTCCCGACCGCGTATGACACGATCTACAGATTCAAATATGAAGGTTTTGCCATTCAATCGACCGCCCGGTCGGACGAACTGACCGGCGTTCACGAACCGCTGATCGTTCCGACGGCGCATCTGCTGGGACGCGATGCTGTGACGAAGCTGATCGATCGGCCCGAACCAGTGGTTCTGGTCGGTCGGCAGGAGTTTCTTGAGGAGTTCGCGCCGAAAGGCCTGTCATTCAAGGACTCCCGGATCATGGTGCTGATCCTCGATCCCGGAGTCGAACCGGCGGAAAAGACCTATATGCCGCAGGCTGCCCGTCCGGCGGTCAACGAAGGCGGGTCCAATTTCCTTGAGGTCAATTCCTTTACGACGGTCCCGCCGCAGATGGGATTTGATCCGCAGCTGTGGCAGGATGTGTTTGCCGCGGTGCGGAGCGTGCTGACCTCCTGGAAGAAAGGCGCCGGCCGCTTCGTGCCGGAAGTGGTCGAGCCGACCGGAGAATGCCAGCTGCTGACGCGCGAGTACACAGGCGGCCGGCTGGAGACGATCGTGGAAAACCTTGGGATCCGCAACCTGCCGGTGACCCTGCGGTATTCAAAACCCTTCAGGAACGGTCGGATCACCGGTTCGTATCCGTTCTATCCGCGGAACCTGACGGAAAACTCAATGACGGTGCGTACTACTGCCAACCGCGGCATGTGCGCTGTGGAAGTCACGCCGAAGGAGAATGACGCGAAATGAAATCGGATCGGACGGTGATGACCGTATGCGGTCCGGTATCTGCGGGGCGGTACGGGATGATCCCGTCCCGTGAGCGCCTGTAATATCGATCCGCGGGATCGGGCGGCATCGGAACGACCATGGGACCCGGAGGACGGCACTGCCAAAATTCCGCCGATGCTTTGCTCGCCCCGAAAACGGTCTTGCCCGGAGCGCCCTCCGGCATTGACGCTGAGGAGGAAAACGTTTGAAAAAATGCAAAAAACTGATAGTATCAGTTGAAAAGAGGAAAATCTGTGCTATATTCTCTCCAAAGGGTTTCTGTTGGCTTCTTTTGATATCTGATAATATTGGTTTGCGGCGTTCGGGACCGCCGCGGATCGTCGGAGGAGCGGAAGACGGCGATGTATCAGAAAATTTACAACTACATACTTGATCTTATCGAGAATGAATTTGAAGCGGGAGACAGGCTCCCCGGCGCGCGGCAGATAGCGAAGTTGTTTTCCTGCGCGCTGCCCAAGGTCCAGGCTGTTCTGAACTCTCTCGAGCAAAGCGGTGTCGTGGAATGCCGGGAGCGCAGCGGTACTTATGTTCGGGAGGGGTTCGGTCAACGCCTGCTTCCGTGTAACATCGCCTGTTACCGCATGGTGAGTTCTCTCTCTGAAGAACAGCTGAAAACGCTTCAGAGGGAGTTTCCTTCAATGCATGTTTCCTCCAAATTTTCCCAGGGAGGTGTGGAAATCGCTCCTTCGCTCGATATCCAGATCAGGCAGCAGAATTTTCTGGACGTGAATTCCGTTTTCGAAGAATGCTTCCCGGACTACAGGGAAAAATTTTACATGCAGTCCCTTGAGCCCTTCAAGAGAAATGGCAGACTCTATGCAGTCCCCCTTGTTTTCTCCCCTCAGCTGCTGTGGTACAATCCGGTCTTTTTTAAAAAGTACAACGTTCCTCTGCCACGGATGGATTGGGGGAAAAAGGAATTTTTTGAGGCGCTGAGGAGTTTCAAGGGACACCTCCCCGGTCGAAATATCGTCAATTACTCTCCTTCGTTCTATCAATGGATGGGATTTCTCCACAGTGCGGGAGGGCGCATATTCGGTCTGCCCGGCCAGGAACCGGTCCAAGTAGACTCGCCTGCAACGATTTCCATCAGCCGAACTTATGTCGAGCTGCTGAAAGAATTCGGACTTGACCGGAAATTCAATTCCAATGCCATCGCCGCGTTTGCCCAGGGGAAAATGCCGATGTTCGTCGGCTTCAAGGACAATGCCAAACTGTTCAAAAAGCATGATCCCGATTTCGTCCGGGCGGCGGTCTATATGCCGCGGCTGGGAGGCGCGGTGAATTATCAGGGGGTCATGCTCATTGCCTTCAGGAAGTTCAACAGCAGGGACACCGTAAAACGGATGCTCAAATTCTGGCTGTCCGAAGAGGTGCAGGAATCGCTCGGCCGCGATGACTGCGGGATCCCCATTCTCCGTTCCGCCGCGCAGAAGAGTCTGGATCCGGGGAAGTCACCCGATTCTCTGTTTTTGAAGCAGCTGCCGAATCTCTGTTCCGATTACAACATCGACTCCGAGGAAACAGGTTCTGTCGTGATGCGGGCGAGCAAGCTCCTTAACACAGGAAAGCCGGAGGATGTGGAAAAGGTGCTCCGTGACATGGCGACGACATTGCGTTTTTTGATGCGGTTGCGCGAAAAATGAGGCAATATCACATGAGAAAGAACACTGTACGGGCCAGAATGATATCTGTTTTGACGGCGTGCGCGGGTGTCTGCACCGCGGAGGACCCATATTTCGGACGATTTCGGATATATCAGAATGGAACGGCGACAGCCATCCGGGGGACTTTCGATGTCATCCGCCGAACCTGGCTGTCTGCCACAACTTTAAAGGAGGAGATCCGCAATGAAGAAGTTTTTCAATCCAGCAAACAGCCGGAAGATTCGATCGGGCCGGGAGAAGTTTGCCGTGTCCCGGGGCGCCCAATTCACGCTTATCGAACTTCTTGTTGTTATCGCCATCATCGCGATTCTGGCGGCCATGCTGATGCCTGCGCTGCAGCAGGCCCGCGAGAGAGGACGATCGATTTCCTGTCTCGGCAATACGCGGGAGATCGGCACCGCGAATTTGAGTTATCTTCATGACAACAGTGATTTCCTGATCCCGCGCGTCCTGCCGCTTGCGGGGCTCGCGAACAACAGGGACTGGACCTTTTCATTCTGGCATTTGAATTACCTGAGATCGGGTGTCTGGGATCCGGCGAACAACAATAATTCCTATCCCGCGGGGATGTTCAAATGCCCCACGGAAGGGCAGGAAACTCTCCCGGGGGTGACACGCTGGAAAAGCTGGCGCGGTTCCCACTACGGACAGACGGAATACATAGGGGGATATTTCAGTTCTTCCGACGATAAGAAAAACCGTTTTTTCCAGAAGCTGACGCAAATCAGAAAGCCGAACAAAACCTGTTTCGCCGGTGACAAGGCTCCCGGAGACGTTTAGTATTTCTCGGCCGGCGCGGACGAACTTCTGCGTTCCCAGCGGCACAACGCTTCGGGAAATTATTCTTTCCTTGACGGTCATGCCGAAAACCGTCTGTTCAATCAGATCCCGAACAAACTCTCCCATCCCAACTCGGACTGGGCGAAATACCGTTTCTGGGGCCATGCCCACGTCGATCTTTACAATCTCGACTGATCCGGAAGGGGACAAAAGATGATGAAAACCGTGCTCGGGGGTGTGCTTGCCGCATCGGCGCTTGTTTCGACCATGCCCGCTGTCGGTGGCATATCCGAGATCGAATTCGAACCGGGCGTGACCGATTGCCGACTGGCGTACCGGCGACCGATGTCGAAGTTGGAGATCCGTCCCGCGGGTGGCGTCTGGCAGGAGATCCCGCTGTGTGAAAAGTCGCCGGTGGAATCCCGTTTCTGGCGGGGAACCATCCTCGGTCTGAAAGCGGGGCAAAGGTACGAATTGCGGGCGAAACCCTCGCAGGGACGTGTGATCGTCTGCGGGTTCTCCACGCAGCCGGAGATACCTCGGAGGATTTTGCGGCTCAAGCCGACTTTCGAAAACTGTTCCTTCGAACTGCCCGATCACGAGGGTAAAGCGTGCATGGCGGAATACCGCGCAGTCGGCGGATCATGGCGTCAGGCCCCGCCTCCCGTCTGGTTTCCCGACGAAAGGTGCTGGCGCGGCGCGTTTCTCCAGCTTCGGGAAAATACGAAGTATGAAGTTAGACTGAAACTTCCGGATCAGGAAATTGCGGGATCTTTCCGCACATGGGATCCCGATCTTCCCGTCGCCAGAACCATTGTCATTCCCCGATTGCCTTTTCGGGTCACCGAATCGGGAAAACCGGGCGCCTATGTCCGGTATGTCGCGGAAAAACCGCTGAAGGGACATCTCAAACTGGAGGGGCTCCGGTATGTCATTCTCGACGGACTGAAACTGGACTGCGACCGCAGTTTTGTGGGACTCCATCTGAACAAGTGCAGTCATGTGGCGGTTCGGAACTGCGACATATCGAATTTCGGTTCCCCCGCATTCCGGAGCTGGGATCCGGCGGCTTTCGGCAGAGTCATGCCGAAGCCGCCCGTAAAGTCGTTGTACGGCGGCGGAGGACTGCGGATCTCGGAGTGTGAAAACGTGTTGATCGAGCGCTGTTTCTTCCACCATCCGTCCACGGGGGCGAATTCCTGGTATTACAGCCATCCGACCGGGTCGGAGGCGATCGTGATGGACTGCGCAAAAGGCGGCGTTGTCATCCGTTACAATGATTTTGCCGCTTCCGATCTCCTCCGCTGGGATGATCCCGTCACCGGCATAGGCAACGGCTGCAATAACGGCGGGTTCGGTGAAAACGGAGATGTGTACGGCAACTATTTCGCTTTTTCCAATGACGATGCCTGTGAACTGGAAGGGGCCGGCAGAAATCTGCGTTTTTACCGCAACCGCATAGAGCAGACCTATGCCGGCGTCAGTACCGGGCGCTGTTCTTTCGGCCCCGTCTACATCTTCCGGAATCTGCTGGTCAACGCGGGAGATCAGCACGGCCACTTCGGCCCCATGCTGAAAAACGGGATGCAGATCCAGGGCAAGGGGACGGTGTTTTTCCTCTACAACACGATCGCGGCCGCACACGGCGGACCCAGCTGGATTTTTCACAGTTTTCATTCCGCCCGGCCGATCATTCCTCTCCCGAAATACAAGGGCGTTTCCCGGGGCAACGTTTTCTGCGGACGGCAGAATGTCTTTCCCGACAATTTTTTTCTGTGGCCCGGCGATTACGACAGGGATGTTTTTTCTTTCGGTTCGCAGGATTTCCGGGATTTCCTGAACCGGAACGGACAGGAAAAAAATGCTCTCTGGGGAAATGTGCGCTTTGTCGACCCGGCCAAGGGGATTTATACCCTGGCCGAAGGGTCCTGCGGACGGAATTTCGCCGAAAAGGGGTTTCTCGAAGGCGTCCGGCATGCCGGCGCCTGCCAGGAAAAGGATGTTCACGCTCTGCTGGGCAGAAAACTTTTCTTCACCGCCGATGCGGCATATTCGAGCACGCCGGGGAAAGAGCTTTCCTTTACCGTGCGTGCGGTTGCGGATACGCCTTTCCGCGTCGTGACCAATGATGATTTCTTTACGGTCCATCCCATGTCCGGGACTTTGAAGGCCGGAGTCTCTCAAACGTTCACGGTGCGTGCCGATGCGGAAAAAACGCCGCTGCGCCGGATCTATCGGGGCGTTTTCTTCATCCGCCGGGACGACGGATTTTCACTGCCGCTGGGTTTTGCCTTCGATCGGAGAAACAATCCCGTCTCGGGAATGGAAATATCCAACGGCGGCACCGTCTCGCTTCCGGCTGCGGATGCCTGGTTCATATTTCTCAAAGGCACCTCGTGGAATGGTCAGGGCGTGCTGGAAGTCGGTCGGCGAAAGTTCGAAGTTCGTCTCCAGCCGTACCTGCGGGACGGCGTCGAGATCATCCGTCTCTGCGACAGGAGGACGGGAAGGCTTCTGCGCCTGCAGTTGGAGCCCGGCAGCTGCCGGATCAGGGTGGAGGGGGACCGGAAGTCGCGTCTGAAAGTGCGGTCCGTCATCATCACACGGGAACCTGATCTGATCTTCAACGGCCGGCTTCAGGAGGAGCGTATATGAGCGGACTGCCCTTCCGGTTTTTCTGGACCTGGGATCACTCGACCAACTGGTGTCTGAATGTGCGGGGGGCTCAGAACACCGGCGTTGCGAACTGCTACACGAAAGATCCGAAGTTCTTCGTCCGGGATTACAAGCGGGCGATCGACTGGTGTGCCGCCCACAAGATGAGTGCCATGGGGGCCGCGGGATTGCTGCGGGACATCCACGGGGGCGTCGATTCGGTCCGCGAGATCTGCGCCTATGCCCGCGAACGGGGTGTCAGGATGTACATGATCGCCGGATTGTTTTCCTACGGAGGCATCTATTACGAGGGGGCCTCACGGTGGTCCCTGGACCGTTTTCTCACGGATCATCCGGAATGCATGGGGCGCGGCGAAGACGGTTCTCCTCTGTGCCGGCACATGGTCGGCTACGGCGGCAACAGGCCGATCCTCACCGGCTGCCCCTCCAGTCCTGAACTGAACAGGTACGTTTTGGATTCTCTCGATTGGCTGTTCGGCGCGATCCCGGAACTGGGAGGCATCCAGATGGAGTCGGGCGACGTCGGCATCTGCCAATGTGATCGATGCCGGTCCCGGCGGGAGGCCGGTTCCGGCGAAGCGCCGGCGGAAATGTCCTTCAATGATATGGCGCGCATCTACGCAAAATGCGCGAAGACGGTTTGGAACAGAAATCCGGACGCCTGGGTCATTTGTGAGACCTACCGCCATTTTCTGGATAAGGAATGCCGCTTTTTCTCATCCGACACGCCGTCTCCCGAACTTCGGGAACTGCTTGATCTGCCGGAGAAAACCTTCTGGCAGTGGAAATGCGACCGGCGGTTGAAGTCCGGTGACTGGGCGGGTGAACCCGTACCGGAGTCCCTGCGGAAATTCCGCCACATCATGCGGGCGCATTCCGGCACGCAGTGGTGGGGCGGACGGCACACGCTGGCCGTGGACGAGATACGGCGCCAGTGTCTGCTGAGCAGCCGGTCCGGTCTTCAGGGCGTGTCGATTTTCGGCGAGGGATCCGTTTTTCACACGAATGTCGAGATGAACTACCTGGCTCTGGCGTATTTTTCCGATCATCCCGAAAATTCGATCGGAGATTTTGCCGGGGACGTCATGGCCCCCTTGCTGGGGGGCAAACTTCAGGCGGAAAAATATCTGGAATTCGGCGTGCTGCACAGAGATCCCGTCCGTATTCCGGCGGCGGTCGCGGAGATCGCGCGCATCCTGCGGGGCGTCGCCGACTACGATGTCATGCGGCGCTGGGAATACCTGGCGTCCTTCCTGAATGCCTTTTACTGGGAATTTCGTCATCCCGACTACGAGGAGCGCGTGGAGACCAACAATCGGAATATGTTGTGAACAGCCCCCGTCCTGCTTTCTCGGCGGCAATATCGTCCGCTTCCTCGACGGGATGATGTATTGACTGCAGTAATTGCCCCTTTTTTTGCGAAAAACGCTGTGCCGAGTATTGCCCCGGGGCAGAAGACGGGTTATATTAAATCCGGGTAAAAACACAGGAAGGGAGTTCGCAATATGATAAACGGAAGATTTCTTTTCATTTCGGTCGTTCTTTTCTGCGCCGCGTTCGCTTTTGCGGAACCCGCCGCCGCACCCAAGGCTCCGGAAGCGGCCGCGGCAAAAACTTTTCAGGCGCCGCAGCTCAGCCACCCCGATTCGTGGACCCTGGTCGTCGTTCCCGACGTGCAGGCCTATGTGGAGCGGCCGCGCAACCACGGGATCGTCGATATCATGAACACCTGGATCCTCGACCATCAGGACCCCCTCAAAATCCAGCAGGTGCTCTTCACGGGCGACCTCGTTTACCGCAATGATCAAAAATCGCCTACGCCAGGCCGCAATTCCCTGATGGCCAAGGAGCAGTGGAAGGCCTTCTCCCGCCTGATGGAGCGTCTTGACGGAAGGATCTCCTACATCCTCTGCACCGGCAATCATGACTACGGCCACTATTCGGCGGAGAGCCGTGCGACGTGGTTCAACGAGTTTTTTCCCACCGACCGCAATCCGCAGACCCGCAAACATCTGGTGGCGTGCAACTGCAATGCTTTCGACGTCGTAAGTCTCGAAGCCTCCGCCTACGAGTTCACGGCGCCTCATCCGGACAACCGGAAATTTCTGGTGATCACGCTTCCCTTCGCCCCCTCTGACGCCGACCTCGCGTGGGCGAAGAAACTGGCGGATACGCCCCAGTATGCTGATCATATCGGGATCGTCCTCACCCACTCCTACCTCGCCTGGACCGGCCAGCGGTTCCAGAGCGAAAAGTATAAACTGAACAAAAAGGGCGGCAACGCAGGGGAGGGCATTTTCACGAAGCTCGTCCAGCCCGCGAAAAATATCCGGCTGGTGATCTGCGGTCATATCGCCGCGCCCGACAAGTGGGAGCGGGGCATCGCCTTTTCGATGGATAAAAACGCTTCGGGCAAGTCCGTCGCCCAGATGGCCTTCAACACCCAGGCCATCGGCGGCGGTTTCCACGGCAACGGCGGCGACGGCTGGCTGCGGCTGCTGGAATTCATGCCCGACCGCAAGACGGTCAAGGCCACGACGTTCTCGCCGCTCTTCTGGATCTCGCCCTCCACGCGCCATCTCGCCTGGAAGCACGACGAGCGCAGTGAATTCACTTTCCAACTGGATTGATATTTGAAAGGCATGACATGAAAATCTACATTTTCGCCGATCTGGAAGGCATCAGCGGCGTGAGCAACTCCTCTTTCGTCACCGCGGACGGTGCCAAATATGCGCTGGGGTGTCGGTACATCACCCGCGACGTCAACATCTGCGCGCAGGCCTGTTTCGATGCCGGAGCCGACGCCGTCACCATCCGGGACGGCCACGGGGCTGGCACGAGCATCCAGTGGCACGATCTCATCCCCGGCGTCGAATTGATGCAGGGGACCGCCGCGGGAGTCCGTTTCCCCGGCATCGAGGGTGCCGACGCCGTGATCCTGCTGGGCTATCACGCCATGGCGGGGACCACCCGGGCTCTGCTGGAACACTCGTATTCCTCGAAGAGCATCCAGAACATGTGGCTCAACGGCAAGCTCATCGGCGAATTCGGCATCGACACGCTCATCGCGGGCGAAAAGGGCCTGCCCGTCATCATGACCAGCGGCTGCGACAAACTCTGCAAAGAGGCCCGGGAGTTCTCCCCCGAGGTCGTCACCTGTCAGGTGAAGACCTCCACGCACCAGCAGGGCTGCATTTTGCTGTCCCCCGCCGACGCCGAGAAGCGCCTGCGGGAAAAGACCTTCGAGGCGATCCAGAAATTCAAGGAGGGCCGGATCAAGCCGCTGACCGTGTCTCCCGCCGTCATCCGCCGGGAGTATGTGGAGCGCGCCGAACCCGCCGAGGGTCTGGTCGCGCCCCGGACGACCGAGTTCAGCGCAAAGACCGTCGAGGATGCCTATTTCGGTCGGCAGCGTTGAGGCGGGATCCCTTTCGGTAAAATGGAAAAAACGCCGAGATCCCTGCGTCTGCACATCGCCCTCTTCGGCAGGACGAATGTGGGCAAGTCCACGTTTCTCAACATGCTTTCCGGTCAGGACGTGGCCATCACCTCTCCTCTGCCCGGCACCACCACCGACGCCGTGGAGAAGACCATGGAGCTCCGCCCCGTGGGGCCCGTGGTCCTCATCGACACGGCGGGACTGGACGACTGTTCCGCGCTGGGCACGGAGCGCATCCGGCGCAGCTGGAAGGTCTTCGACAGGACCGACGTCGCCGTCGTCCTCTGCGAAGCCGGCGTGTGGGGAGAGACCGAAGAGGACCTGCTCTCCGAAGCCCGCAGACGCGGGATCCCCGTCATCGCCGCCGTCACGAAAAGCGACGCCGCGCCCCCCGACGGTGCTTTCCTTGAGAATTTGAAGGCGCGGGGCGCGTCGGCCGTCGCCGCCGTTTCCGGGACCGACCGGGACCGGCGCGAAAAGTATCTGGCCGACTTCAAAAAAGCCCTGATCGGGGTCCTGCCCGAGGATCACATCTCCCCGCCGCCCCTGCTGGGCGGCGTGCTTCCCCCGGGAGGTCTGGCCGTCCTCGTCGTGCCCATCGACATCGAAGCGCCCAAGGGGCGGCTCATCATGCCACAGGTGCAGACGCTCCGGGATGCCCTCGACCGGGATTCGATCGTCCTGACCGTCAAGGAAAACGCTTATGCGGAATCCCTCCGGCTCCTGCGCCGGGAGCCGAATCTCGTCGTCTGCGACTCCCAGGCGGTCGACCTCGTCGTGCGCGAGACGCCGCAGGAAGTGCCCTGCACCACTTTTTCCATTCTCTTCGCCCGGCTCAAGGGGGACATGCGGCTTCTCGCCGCCGGGACGAAGGCCATCGGAAAGCTCGAGGACGGCGACAGGATCCTCATCGCGGAAGCCTGTACCCATCACGCGTCCGATGACGACATCGGCCGGGTGAAGATCCCCCGGTGGCTCCGGGAATGTACCGGGGCGCGTCTCGATTTCGACGTGTCTTCCGGCCGGGATTTTCCGGAGGATCTTTCCCGGTACAAACTCATCGTCCAATGCGGCGGATGCATGCTCAACCGCCGGGAGATGCTCACCCGTCTGCAGGCGGCCGCGGGGGCCGGGGTCCCCGTGACCAATTACGGCATGTGCATTTCGTATGCGAAAGGCGTGTTCGACCGGGTGATGTCCCCCTTCCGGAAGGAACTGGAAAACATCTGATTTTTTTGAAAGGTGGCGTATGGCTTTTTCCCTGCGCGCCGTCAACGGCGGAACGGCGCTTGACCTCACTCTCGACGACCGGGGCCGGGTGACCCGGCTTGCGGCCGGAAAACTCGCTTTCGACGCTTTTCCTCTGGACTTCGAAGTTCAGGACGATCTCCGGCACAGGATTTATGTTGCGCAAGAGGCCGCCGCGGAGCGCCGCGGGGAGGGGGCTTTCGTCTACCGCTGGCCGGACTGCGATTTCACTGTTTTCGAAACCTTCTCCGCTGAAGGAAAAAAGATCGTGCGCCGCCTGCGGGCCGAACCCGCGCCGGGAGCCGCCGTGCGCGCCGTGACATTCCGCATCCCCGTCTCCTACCCGGAAAACGTGTATCCGCTGAAAGTCTGGTCGGCTCATCGGGCTTTTCCCCGGGATCTGCCGGATCTCGGCGGGCTCAAGCTCTTTTACGAGGACGTCTGCTACGGAACGGTCATCCCCGCTGTGGCCCTTTACGCGCCGAAGGAGGATTCCGGACTGGTTTTCGGCGCGCCTCTGGGCGGTCCCCGGGGCGGCCGTCTGGCCTTTGTCTTCCGCGACTACCACGGCGAGGGCGTCGACGTGGAGTTCTCCTGCCTGCTGCTGGGGGAGGGACGTCCCGCCTCCTGCGAGCTGTGGTACGCCGCGACGGCGGGCTGTTTCCGCCCGGCGCTGGCCTTCTGGAAGGAGGAATTCCCCGCGTTTTTCGCCGCGCCGAACCCGGAGCTTCCCCGGGGCGTCGGACCGTTTCTCATCACCAATCCCCAGATGGAGACGGGATACCTCGACGAGGTCCGGAAAAAATACGCTCCCCTGTGGGCCGAGGTGCACAATCACTTTCCCCGCTACGGCGAGTACGCGCCCGAAGCGCCCGCGTGGGAGTCCGTCATCCGCCACGACTATCCCGAGGTCCCCTGTCCGGAGAAGTTCACGCCGGAGCGGGTCAACGCGCACATCGCCGAACTCCGCAAGCGGAATATCCGCGCGCTGGTCTATTTTCAGGCCTACGGGGACTGCTTCATCCCCGATGCGGAAAAATGCTTCCCCGACGCCGTCGTCCGGGACGCCGCGGGGCACATCGTTCCGACGTGGAAAAACTGCTGTTTCGTCACGCCCGGTGCGGGGATCTCTTTCCACGAGCACCTCATGGCGCAGATCGACCGGTTCTTCGCCCTGTATCCCGACCTTGACGGCGTGTTTCTCGATCAGCTCTGCTACCACATGATGGACTATGCCCACGCGGACGGCAGGAGCGCCGTCGGCACACGGGAGGTTTCCCGCTACGGCGACGCCTGTCTGGAGCCCCTGGAGCGCATCGCGGAGATCCTCCATGCGTCAGGGAAGTCGCTGTGGGCCAACGGACCCTTCAGCATCGAAGTTGCCGGATGCGTGGACGGCATGATGTCCGAGGGAACGGGTGATCTTGCCCGGACTTATCAGTACATGACCTGCGGGAGCAAGGGGCTGCTCATCCACTCCTACGCGTCCGGCCCCGCCGACGTGGAGTCCATGTTCCGTCTCTGCCTCGTCTGCGGCGGCAGCTGGTCCGTAAGCGGCGACGTGGCCCGTCCCGTTCCCGAGCCGTACCCCGAAAACGTCGAAACGCTTTTCCATCTCTGCGGGCCTCTCGCCGATCTTCTGGCCGGGTGCGTCTGGGTCCTCGATCCGGAGCCCTTTTCTCTGCCGGAGGAATACGAGGGCAATCTTTACGAACTGCCTGACGGACGCCTCGCGCTTGCGGTCACCAGTCGTCACGACACGCTGCTGCGACCCGCCCGGGGCCCCGACGCGCCCTTCCGGGCCGCGGTGAAATGTCCCGCCGCGCGGAGTGTTTTCCGCGCGGTGAACCACTCTGTGGACGGAACGGCGGAAGCCGGATTTTCCAAAGAGAACGACACGGTGACGCTGACGATCGCCAACCACCGCGTGTTCAGCGTGGTGATCCTCGAACGGCGCTGACCGGTCAGTCTTCCGTCTGAACGCGGACCGTGCGCTTCTCCCGGATGCTCCGGACGAGGGCGTCGCCGGTGAGCACCGCCTGGATCCCGTCCTCGATGGAGGGCAGGGAAGGGGCGGGGGGAACGGCGAAAAGCTCCGAAAATATCTTCGCATCCGCGCCGCCGTGGGCGCCTTCGCCCCGGACGATGGGCATCTCTTCGGGCTCTTTTGCGCCGAAGCGGAAAAGTTTGATGCTCTCCACGGGCACGGAGGTCATGTTGTGCACGTCGTCGACGTTCGATTTGTAGGTGAGCTGCCGGGCCTCCAGACGGCCCGTTGTGCCTTGGATATTGATGATCTCCCCCTCGTAATCGGCGTAGGCGCAGAGGCTGTAGGAGGCCCGCACGCCGTTCTCGAAGAGGATCGAGGCCGAGAAGGTGTCCTCGATATCGATCTCCGGCGACCAGATGCACATGTCGGGCGTGTACATGTCGGAGTCGAAGAGTTTTTTCTCGTAGGCGAAAAAGTCCGGGCACACGTCCTTGTGCGGACAGTTGTGGCAGTGGATCCCTTCGTACTTGTGGGGCGCTTTCGCCCCGTAGGCCAGAAGCCCGCCCGCGGCGGAGACCTCCACGGCCCGGGAGTTGAGCAGAAAATTCATCTTGTCGAAGTGGTGGGAACTTTTGTGCAGTTCCAGCCCGTTGGAGTATTTCCTCCGGGAGTTCCAGCGCCGGAAATAACTTTTCCCGTGGACCCGATCGAGCATCTCGTGATATTCGAGGGAGAGCACTTTTCCCACGGTCCCCGCGTCGAGGAGCTTTTTCAGCGTCTGCGCCACGGGGCGGTAGCGGGAGTTGTGGCTGGTGACGGCGAAGACCTCGGGATTGCGCCGGCAGGCTTCCCGGATCTCGAGGCACTGCTCCCGGTTGACGCAGAGGGGCTTTTCCGAGATGACGCCGATCTTCTTGTCCAGCGCCCGGCGGATGTACTCGGCGTGAAACACGTCCACCGTGCCGATGATGACAAGATCGGGAGCGATCTCTTCACACATCCTGTCGAAATCGGTGTACAATGGCACGTCAAGCTCCATCCACCGGGCGAACCCGCGCATTTTCCCCGGATCGATATCCATGAGCGCCGCGAGATGGTGCGTTCGACTGTAGGTGTTTTTCAGCGCTTTCGCAAAGGCCAGAAGCCTCAGACCGCAGCCGACGATGACGACCTTTTTCATAGATGACGTTCTCCGGGGAAAAGAGGGGGCTTATTTGTTGGTTGTCGAGAGATATTTCAGCGTTTCCAGCGCGACGAAGTCATGGCCCTCGGGGCTCAGGTGGACGCCGTCGGTGGCCTTGAGCAGTTTCGCCTTGTCCGGCCGGGCCTTCATGGGCGTGTAGAGGTCCATGTACTCGAGACCGTGCTTTTTGGCCAGTTCTTTCAACACTTCGTTGAAGGCCTCCTGATGGACGGGGTCGCCGAAGCGGTTGTGGACCCTCTTCAACTTGTCGGAGTTGGCCTTGCAGACTTCGAAATTGGAGGAGCTGGAGCTCATGAGGATGATGCGCTTGATGCCCTTGGCCTGAAGCTTTTTGATCAGCTCTTCATAGAGGACGCGCTGTTTCTCCGGCGGAATGACCGCAATTTTGTAATTGTCCTTGCTGCTGGCCTTGGTGTCGTTGTGGCCGAGGAAGACGATGGCCCAGTCGTAGGTGTGGTTCCAGATGTCGTCGTAGCGGAATCCCCAGCGGCCGGATTTCTTGCCGTTGAGCCGCTCCACGATCCGCTGGATCTCGTCGCCGCCGCAGGCGTAGTTCCAGACCTTCGCTTTGCCGGGATTGAACTTGTTGAGGAAATAGCCCACCTTGTCCACGTGGTTGTGGCCGATGTCGAAATGGGTCAGGGAGTCGCCGATGTAGAGGATGCTGACCGGTTTTTCGAGTTTGATCTTCTGCGCCACGGCGTCGAAGGGCGCGGGATCGCCCTTTTCCACATAGGCCCGGACGGTCGCGCCGGATTCGGGATAAGCTGCTTCCAGGCCGTCCGTTTTGATCTCCGCTCCGGGGACCTCCTTCTCGTTGCGGAAGAGTTTGAAGGTCACTTTCTCGGGCTCGCCCTTCACCAGCTGGTAGGCGGGATAGGCTTCGAGATGGCAGGTGTTGTCGACAAGACGCACGAATTTGGCGTCCTTGTACTGCCCCTTGCCCTCCAGCACCAGTTCGATGCGCCGCGCGCCCCGGGGCAGGATAACTTCGTAACGGCCCTTACCCTGCTGGGGTTCGCTGTAGAGGAAGGAGTCCTTCTGATCGTTCCCCCGCAGCAGGATGCCCATCTTGTAGCTGCCCGGGTCGGTCTTTTCGATGGTGAAGAGAAACTTGCCGCCGAAGGGCTGTTCGCCCCGGATGATCGTGGCGTTGGTGATGTAGCGCTTATCCTCCTTGAGGACCAGGGCGTTGTTTTCGAGGTCGGCGTAATTTCTCGTGTTGATCATCCGCCAGGCCTTGCTTTTTCCGGGAGCTTTGCGTTTGAAGGTGTCGTTGTAGAGCGTGATATCCGCCGAGACCGCGAAAGCGGCGGCGAGACACAGCAAAGAACAGATCGTTTTCATGAAGACTTTTTCCTTTCCGAAATTTTATTTCCTGTAATCGGGAGCCGATCTCTCGTACAGCTCGCGGATCTCCTCGGGGGTGAGCGCTTTGGCGTAGAGCTTCACGGCGCTGATCTTGCCGCCGAAGGTGCGGCGGCCCCGGTGGAGCGTGGCGATGTCGAATTTGCCGTCCCAGATGGGCAGATAGGTTTTGAGCGGGACACCGTTGTCGGTGTACTCCCTGCCGTTGACGAAGAAGCGGCTCTCGGAACCGTCCCAGGTGAAGACGATGTGATCCCAGCGGCCGTCCTCGGCGGCGGGGCCGGGCATGGTGACGGCGTCGTAGAGCGTGTAGTTCCACCTCTGTCTGTAAAACTGGATCCGGAAAAAGCGCGCGGCCAGCGGATAACCGCCCCGGTCGCTGAGTTTCGCGCTGAAATCCGGCGCGGCCCAGAACTCGAAACTGCCCTTGTTGAGTTCGAAGCCCGGCATGTAATTCACGATGACGGCGGTCTTGGGATTGGAGGCGTCGTAGACCTTCCTTCCCGAGGGCAGGGCGGCGTACTTCATGTCATACTCCGCGTCCTTCATCCGTCCCGTATAGGCCTTGCCTTTCGAGCCGTCGAGGGGCCACTCCGCCAGCAGGGGCAGGCTGGACTTTTCGCTCATTTTCAGGTTTTTGATCTCGAGGACCGTCACCTCTCCCGGCGGGAGGGAAAAGCGCACTTCCCCGCCCGAACGGGAAAGTTCTTTTTTCCGGTAGACGGAGCTGACTTCAGCGCTTTCCGGGAGCTTGAGGGTGACCTCTGACGTGTACTTTTCATCGTACCGCTCCTTGCGTTCCCAGGGCTCCTTGAGCACGCCCTTGTTGTTGATGACGGCGACCTTCCAGTGATCGTCGGCCAGACGGCTCACGATGAACTGACAGTCGCCGGAAACGCTGAAGGGCAGCACTTCGCTCTGAAGTTTTTCCAGCAGCCGGGTGATGCAGACATTGGGCTGTTCCTTATCCTCGCCGATGAGATACTCCGGCAGCGTCATGATGACATGCCCGAGGCCGTACTTCTGCTGAACGGCGAAGATCGTGCCTTTTTCGGTACGCAGGGCGGGCTTGGCGCGGACCAGCCTCACCTTGGGGATGACAAGCCCGGAGTCCGTCACGGTCTGGGGCAGGATCTTGGCCGACATCATCTTCTCCGGCAGGCTTTTCTGATGGATGCTGTTGATGACCAGCGTACCGCCCGAGGAGACGTAGGACTCGAGCTTGAGTCTCAGCATGCCGTCGACGGCGATGCCGTCCGGCAGAACGACCACGGCGTAGTCCTCGAAACGGGGATATTTCCCCGAGGGGGGATTGCCGATGGCGGTGTCGAAGATGTCGCCGAGGGGGGAGTTGTGCATGTTGTGGCTGTAGGGCGGCTTGTTCCACGCTTCCCGCTGTCCGTCCCAGGGATCGATGGCGCGGTTGAAGTGTTTCCCCATCAGGTCGCCCTTGGTCTGCGGGACTTTGACGCCGCTCCAGGTCCAGACGTCGCCGTCGCGGGTCATGCCGTGGAGATAGTCGACGGCCAGCAGGATCGGGGTGTACCACGTGCCGCGCTTCCCCTCGGGAGAGCGGGTGAATTCGTAAAACTCCTTGAGAACTTTTCCGTTGGCGTTGAGCACGACCTTGCCGCCGGACTTCTCCGCCTGTCCCCAGGGCTGGGCTTCGAAGCTCTGGTAGTTGGCGCCCATGAAGTAGGCCGAGAGGAATATCCTCCTCGAATAGGAGGGGGAGATGCCCGCATCCGGTCCGCTGACCCAGGTCTTCGCGTTTTTCGGCGCCATGACGCTGGTGGAGTTGGGCGAAAACTTGCCCAGATAGTAGGCCAGATACAGCATCCACGGGCGGCCGTACTGCCGTCCCGCGCCTGCGGTGTAGCGCAGAAGTGTCCGGTGGGGAATGGTGGAGGTGTGGTTGGTGAGCTCCATGGCCGCGATCTTGCCGCCCCACTCCATGCCGTAGTGAACGGTGCCGAAGGCGCCGCTCATGCCGAAGATGTCGTCGAAGAAAATGGCCTTGTGCCAGTTCCAGAAGCGTTTCATGTAGTCGGCGAACCCCCCCCTGTCGTCGGGTTTCTTCCCGAACTGGGTCACCGTTTCGACGAAGAGACGGTTGTTTTCGTTCAGGGACTGGAAGAAGGCCTGAGAGTCCCATTCGGCGAAGCAGATGCCCTTGTGGGTCTTTTTGTACTTGCTCAGAAGCTGCGCGGCGGCGGCCTTGTCGAAATTGCCGGGCTCGAGGCCGAAGGGGACGGGCCGCATGAGGTGGCTCACGAAGGGATATTTGAGCAGACGCGCCTGCTGGTCGGCGGGAAAGTCCTGCAGAACGATCCGCGGAACGGCGGACCCGCAGAGAAGGGTGAGCTCCCGCGACCGGGGCGCGTTGCGGAAAACGGCGGTCAGAAGGCCGTTCTCTTTCCGGAGCGACGCGGGGCGCAGTTCCTTCCCGGCGCACACGAAGCGGACACGTCCGATCTCCTTGCTCCGGCCCGCCCCGTAGGCGAGGGTGAGCTTCGAGACGGCAACGGGCTCGGGAAAGGCGAGGGCGATCTCTGCCTCCACCGGCAGGTAGCGGTTTTTCGACGAGGCGACGCTGCCGCTCACTGCGCAGACGGTCTTTTCGTCCCCGTCGGCGAGATGCGCCGTGTTGTAGATTTTGGTGTCGTCCTCCCGGGGCGTTATCTTGAGGTCGAAGTTCTGCACCGAACCGTTCCCTGTCACCTTGAGGCTCCGGAGGAACAGCGTCCGCGGCGGGTTGTTGTTCTCCCACTTGACGCCCCATTTGACGCTCAAAGCCCCCGATTCGCGGACGAAGGGCTCGTTTTTGAGGTCGTCGATGGTGTACCAGGTGTCTTTCAGGAGATACCAGTAGTCGCGGCCGTTGATGTCGAACTGCTTTCGCTCCACGGCGGCCGAGCGCGCGGGCGTGGCGACCAGTTTCGGTTCCGCCGCCGCGAGGGCGATCCCGGAGAGCGCGAGGAGAATTGCGATTTTGCTTTTCATGCCGTTATCCTCAAGTGTTGGGGGCGGGATCAATTGTAGAACCAGGGTTTCCTTCCGCGGCTGGCGCTGGTCCAGATCCCCGGCATGATCGAGAGCGGCATCGTTTCCGCGTGGGCGTCGGTGAAGACCATGTTGATGACTTCCCCGTGGCGGACGAAGTCGCTTCCCGTGGGGCCGATGCCGTTGCTGTTCGTGCCGGAGGGATCGATCTGGAACGCGGTGCAGTCGCCCGCGAGCGCGATCCGGGAGGGAGCCTTGATGGTCGTGCTCTTGAAGAACAGCAGTGTCGCGTCGAGCTTCCAGACGCCTTTGTTCTTGTAGCTGGAGTTCTTCGCCTGGATGCCGAGTCCCCGGTTGATGCCGAAGTGGGTGTACCTGTTGGAGTTTCCGGGGACGGAGGGGCAGTTGAGGATCCCGCCCTTGTTGGCCCACTGCTTCGGGATCAGTTTGGCCCCCATGAGCAGACTGGTCCAGGACCAGCCGTAGCCGGTGTCCTTGGTTGGGAACGCCGGGTTCCGGTAGGCTTCGCTCTGCCAGTCGCTGGGGAACAGGGCGTCGTTCTGATCGGTGTACATGACGAACACGCTGCCCAGATTTTTGATGTTGCTCATGCACGACGCCTTCTGTCCGGACATCCGGGCCTTCTGCAGCGCGGGCATCAGCATGGCCGCAAGGATCGCGATGATGGCGATCACGACCAGCAGCTCGATCAACGTGAAGCCCGAACGCGTCCTCCGAGTTTCGCCGATGGTAAGATGTCCCTTCTGCCCCGTCATTCTGTCTTTTCTCATTTCGTACCTCCTGTGTTATGGGTGAGTTGGATCAGACGGAAATCATAGCCTTGTATGTTGATCTCTTTTTCCAAATCGACCGGCCGTCCGGTCTCGAGGTCGGCGGCGGCCGGTTTGTTTTTCAGACCGGGCGCGCCGCGGTCGATGTCCAGCTTGACGCTTCTTGCCTTGCTGTCGAAGTAATTCGAGAGGATGACGAGCGTTTTGCCCGGCCGTCTGTAACTGCTGACCAGGACGCCCCCGGCCTTCAGATCGTTTTTCTTTTCCCAGTAGGGGACGAAGGTGCAGTCCTCCTCGCAGATGCCGAAATCGACCAGCTTGCGGTAAAGCATCAGGATCTCATCGGTCTGGCTGTTGGCGTGACGGATGCCGTGGGGCAGCATCACGCCCCAGAGATTGCGGAGCAGGGCGTTTTCCTTTTTCTTCCACTGGTCGATGGGGGTCTTTTTCCGGAGGATCCCCCGGAGCATCAGGGATTCGGCCCCGATCTTGGTTCCCAGTCCGACGGTGCGGATGTATTCCGGCGTGAAACGCTCCTGATGGGGATTTTCGCCGTATTTGAGCTCGAAACCCGTCTGAACCGTCACTTTGGCGAAACAGGGCACCAGCAGCGCGTCCGTCATGTGGACGTTGAGCACCATGGGATATTTGTTTTTTTCATGGAGCACGACCGCCAGCCGGTTGAGAAGTTCGCGAAGAGCGAGGATCCCCGCCGAAGCGTGGATCTCTCCCTCGTCGTCGATGCGGCCGACGGTATGCACGTTCGTGTCCGGCATCAGATAGGCGTCGTCGAGGTTGATCCCGTGCAGTCCCGCCTCAACGGCTTTCGAGAGATAATAGACCAGATAGTCCACATTCGAGGGCGTCATGGTGGTCCGCAAGGCCGCGAAATAACTGTGTCCGGCGGGGTTCCACCACTCGCTTTTGTAGTACTCCGGCTCGGGATCGCCCAGAAATTCCAGCCGGTGGTCGAAGTAGGCGAAGGGGAGGGTCTTTCCCCGGTATCGGCTTGCCGTGTAAAGTTTGAGGAACGCCGTGATCTGTTTCTGCTGACGCGGGGCGTACTCCCGGCCGCCCGGAAATTTTTTCAGCAGTTTTTCGATCTCCGGCGCGGACGCCGTGAGACCCTGTCTGTAGGAGGGCGGCAGTTGCTCCCCGTTTTTGAGGATGTCCGTAAAGGCGGTCAGATGCGAATAATCCTTGTTGAGGGGATATTTGCTCCACCGCGAGGGGAAATTGACCGTGCAGTCGGGCAGGATGAACTGCGCCCGGTAAGCACCCGGAATGGATTTCCCCTCGCAATCGTAAAAAACTTTCCGGAGATCGCCCGTGACGGGTTTGACCGGCGTCGGATGGAAACCGAATTCGATCGTCCGCTTTTTGCCGTCCAGGACGACGGGACGGTTGACAAGATCGATCTCGACGGAGACGACGCCGTTTCTCCGCAGGATCCTGACGGCATCCTTCGTGCGGTCGAGTTTGCATCCGAAGGTGGAATCCATGAACCACGAGAGCCCCCGGCTTTCCGCGCCCAGCCACAGATAGGGGACCATCTGCGGGTGCAGGAGTTCCTCGCCGAAGTGTTTTTTCCGCGGCAGTTTGCTCCCGCCCCAGAGCAGACCCTCTCCCCGCGGCAGCGCGCCCGCGGGATTCGTGCGCAGTTCGTTGGCGACGGCGTGGAAAAACGGCACCTCCGCATCCTTCAGGGGGAGTGTGATCGTCAGGCGGTCGACCGTGCATTTCCGGGGGGCTTCGAGATCGACGGCGAGCCAGTGGAAGCCGTCGTATTCGAAATGTCCCCGCGTCGTCAGCGAAACGTCGGAATCCGTCTTCGAGACGCAGACGGATGTCGCCGCGTACCCCGTGGCATCCCTGTCGAGGCGGCTGTTTCCAGCCCGCAGAACTTCCGGCTTCCCGTCGACGGTGAGGGAGAACGTCATCGGTCCGGCCAGCATTTCGCGGCCTTCCGTCACGAGCGAACTGTAGAGTCCCTGCGGAGAGATCTTGCGCAGGGAGGTGAGATTTTTGACCGTATCCTGCGTGGTTTCCAGCGGCGTGAAGGGCGGCAGGATGATTCTGGCTTTGCCGATATCGTTTTTCTCCCATCCGAACCGGCGGATCGTGACAGAACTTGCGCCTTTTTCCACGCGGACTTCTGCGCCGCCGGTCGAAAAGGTCATGTCAAGCGGATACGTTCCCGGTTTTTCCGGGATCGGCAGCCGGGCGGTCCAAAGGCCCCGGACGGAGGTGAACGGTACAGTGCGGCTCCCCCTGATGTTTCCGGCAACGCCTTTCAGTCCCTTGCCGGCGGCGGGGCGGAACTCGACTGCGAGTTTGCCGTACCCGGGGAGCAGATACATCTGGCCGGAACCGAGACCGGGAACGGAAAATGTTCCCGTGACCGGGCGGCGGCCCAGGGCGGCTCCCTTCTGGACCATGACCCGGCGCGCATGGAAGATCCTGCCGGAGTCTTTTCCCCGGAGCAGGAGCGTCAGCATGCGGATATTGCCGCTTTTGACTTCGGCGTCGAAGGAGACCTTGCCCTGTCCTCCGGACGGGATGACCGCCGAGGACTCTCCGTCCGTCACGACGCCCTTCTTTTCGTTATGATGCAGAAGCACCGAAAAAACGAGGGGCTCCTCTGCGGGATCGTCCGTCTGCGCGGCAAAACTCCAGCGGCCGTTTTCCGGTTCTCCCCAGGCAAGCTCCCTGACGGCGGGGGACTTGCCTGTCAGTTTCGCCGTGAACATGTATTTTTCGTTCAGATAGCGGGGGGTGTAATTGAGGGAACTTGCGCCGAGGCCGCTCCAGTTGCGCATGACGTTCATTTTGATCTCTTCCGGACTGCCGATCTCCCGGAGGGGGATGGCCAGTTCCAACGTCCACCAGCCGAATTCGACCTGGCTCGCGATCCTGACGTCCTTGAAATCCCATGCGGCGTTTTTGTTTTTCCCATCATCCTCGTATTTTGCATCGTATACGGCGTTCGCCGCGTTCGCGATCAGGATGTGACCGGTTTTTCCGTTTTTGAGGTAGATCTCGACGGAGTCGTCGCCGTAGACAGCGCTGTCCCGCCCGCGGGCCGAAGTCAAAAGACTCCCCCCCGGATCGTTGGAGGGCGTGGACGTGATGACCGCAAGGTAAAGGTGTTTGTCGTCGCGGCACAGCCGGACCTTGCCCTGCCGTCCCGCAAGCAGCAGGCGTTTCCCCCCCGAGAAGCCGCGGAGTTCCGTGAAAACGCGCCAGTCCGAACCGCAGGTCCCGTCGATGACAGGCGGCGTTTCCGCGGCGGGAACGCTCAGCACGCCGCCGGTGAAGCCCGTCTTCAGCAGCAGCTGCCTGTCCGCCGATGCCGGCGACGCGGAGACGGCGGCCGTCAGCAGCAATGGGAGAAACGCCCTTTTCATACGCGGATCCTACAGCCTCTGGATATTCTCCGCACCGTAGAAATACGACGACAGATTCGCCAGGGTGTCGACGCCCCACTCGAGCTTCGACTCGGCGAGTCCCCTGTTGACGACCAGAATGTTCCCCGCGGGGCAGACGACGTTGGCGATGCCCCCGTGCCGGGTGTGGATGTAACGGTTGGAACTGTTGGCCTGATCGTATCCGGCCCAGGAGATGTAGAAGGTCTGCCTGAATTGGGTGGCGGTCTTGAGACAGGTGTCGGTCAGCATGATGAACTTCGACGGAGAAAGTATCTTCGTGCTCAGCCGGTACCGCGGCCGGTCGATCTTGTAGATCTTGGCGCTGTCGAAGGAACCGCCGAAGTTGTCCGGCATGCCGTAGGTCTCCTGAGTGGCCGATGAGTCGGCCTTGGAGGCAACCACGAGGGGACACCGCAGGTATTTGTTGTTGACGGAACTGATATATCCGGTTTTCTGCATGAGCAGCGACCAGGGCACCGTCGAGGTTCCGTCCTTGTAGTAGGTGGGCAGGACCATGCCCCCGAAGTCGTTGGCGTAGCCGGCAAAATATTTCCCCAGCTGATTGAGGTTGGCCGCGCATGTGGCGGTTTTGGCACGGTCCCGGGCCTTCTGGAGCGCGGGCAGCAGCATGGCCGCGAGGATCGCAATGATGGCGATCACGACCAGGAGCTCGATCAGCGTGAACGCTTTGGCACCGCAGTTGCATTGTCCTTTCATTTCATTCCTCCCGTGTGGATGATTTTGATCGGTATTTCCATGACTTGCGCTTGTTTTTTTTCACTTTTTCCCGGCGGCCGCCTTTTTCGGAGCGGGCGCGTCGGACAGGATCTTTTCCAGAAAGATATTGCGTATGGCGGCGATGTCCGCCTGAGAAACGCCGCAGTCCAGCAGGAAAAGTTCGGCTTTCCGCCGGAGCGGATCCCCCTTGCTGCCGTACTTGGCAAGTTCATCCAGCGTGCATTTGAAGACCCAGCCCTTCCGGGAGCGTTTGCCGTAGACGCTGAAGGAGGTCAGCTCGAACTCGGTGAGCATTTCCTCGTCCTCCAGGCCCAGGACGCCGAGGAGCAGGAATATGGCCGAGCCCGTGCGGTCGGCTCCTCCGGCGCAGTGGATGTAGGCCGGGAAGGTCTCGTTTTTCGCGAGCTCGTGGAAGAGCTCGGCGACGACGCGTCTTCCGGCGGGCTGACCGAGTTTGACGGAGGAGTAGGGCAGAAGCACCTGCCGGACACCCTCCTTCTCGAAGAGATATTCGGGGGCGGCCGGTTCGAGGCCCGCGTGAGACCGCAGGTCGAGGTCCGTCCTTATCCGGAGGATCTTGAGGAAAATCTGCCGGCCTTCCGGTGTGAGACGGGTCCTCCGGTCGAACTCACCGCCCCGGTAGAGCAGTCCCTGCCGGACGCGGTATTTCCCGTCGGCGGTCTTCCAGCCGCCGACGTCGCGGACGTTGGAGGCGCCGGGCAGACGGATCCATCTGGGAAGCGCATCCGCCGTCGTGAGAACCGTCATCTGCCGGAGCGTCTTGCCCGATTTGAGCATGAACTCCGCGGAACAGGAATAACGGATCCCCGCTTTGAGGTTGTCGACGGTGATGCTGTCTTTCCCCGTGATGTCGAAACGGAAGATCTCCCGGTCGCCGGAAACGACGAAGACGCCGCGGACCGCGTCGGGAGGCGTGGTCCACTTGAAGACCGCCTGACAGGGAAGCGAGTCCTCGTGTCCGAGCCGGCCCGGCGCCGTTATGTCCTCGGGGGACTGGTCCTTGAGTTCCCGGCGTTTTTCGATATTATTGATGAACGCGGTGTGGCGCTCGTTGGGAACGGTCAGCGTTTTGGGGCCGGTCAGTTTGATGATCGCCGCCGCCGCGGCCGCCTCTTTCCTTTCCCGGGCCCGGATCTTTTCCATCGGGCTCGCGGCAAAGACGGAAAGTACGGAAAAGACGGCGGCAGCGGTCAGCACTGCCCGGAGCGGGGAGGGCATGCGGAACGTTTTTCCCTGAAACTGTCGGATCTTCACTTTTACCCCTTTCGTTTGAATTTCGACTTGAGTGAAGCCGTTTTTTCTTTCGGCGCGGCGGCGGGCGACCCGTCGGCGTGCCGGGGCGAGATCCAGACGACCTCGGCCTGACTGAGCGCGGCGGCCAGCGGCACGTCGCCCCACTTGAGGAGGCCCGGGATGAAGAACGCCATCCCGTAAAAATCGCTTTGTTTCGTGAAGGCAAAGGAGACAGGAGCCTCCTCCGGAACGACCTTGGCGATCCTGTCGGAGAAAACGGAGGAAAAGAGCGCGGCGGCGGCCGCCTCGCGATAACCGTGAAGGACGATCTTTTTTCCGGGGAACTTTCCGGTGAGGAAATCCGTCACGGCGCAGAGTTCCGATGTCCATTCTCCGATGAGGGTGCGTCCCAGCCACATGAGGCTGCGCGCCGTCTGGTGGTAGGGCATGACCCGCTCGGGCTCCGTCACGTTTTCGCTCTGATGTGAAAGGTCGATGAGCGCTGCGGCACCTCCCGCCCGGACGGCCTTTTCGACGGCCTCCGCCGGGATGCCCGCCGTGCCGGAGACGTGGGTGAGGAGCGTTATTTCCCCTTCGCCGTCGAACACGAGAAGAGGCAGCATCCTCCCGTCCGTGAACGAGAGCTGGAACCGCCGCCACCCTTTTTCGGGCGCAAGTTCCACGGCGGAGGAGATCTTCAGCGAACCGTCGAGTTTCAGGACCTCCGCGAGTTTTTTCCGTTCCGCGGCCGGCAGAAATGTTTTGCGTGCTTCGAGAGCGTCGAGAAGCTCTTCCCCACGCTTCTGCAGATAGCGGACGAGCGAACACACCTTTTCGGGACGCTTCCCCGGAGAAAACGCCATGAGTTTGTCTTCGCCGATCGTCGTGAAGGCGGGCTCCTCCTTGGGCATGCCGTGACCGAGACCTTTGAGGTGGAATTCGAAAAATCCCAGCATCGCCTCCCGCGCCGCGGGGGAGTAGGCGTGACCCTGATTGAAGATCCGGTAGGTGAAATTTTCGGCCGCGCCCAACTTTTTGAAGACCGGCATGGCGGCGTCGAAACTGCGCAGCATCTCCTGCGGAGAGAAAGTCTTGACGTCGTACAACCCCGTGCAGATGAGCATGGCCCGGGGCGCGGTCAGGGCGAGGATCCCCGCCATTTCCGTCACCAGCAGGCCGCCGGGAAGTGTCTCGCAGACGCAGTTGGCCTGCCCGAGATAGCTGTCGAAGGAGCCCACGCTGCATACGGGGACGGCGGCCTTGATCCGCTCGTCCATGGCGGCAAGATACATGGTCTGATTGCCGCCGCCGGAGGCTCCCGTGGCGCCGAGGCGGGAAGCGTCGACTTCAGGCAGGGAGGCGAGCAAGTCCACGCCCCGCATGTTGTCGACGAGCTGACAGCCCATGAGGGTCTCGCCCAGATCGAAAACGTGTCCGCCCAGCGTCCGGCCGTGGTACTCGAATTTCCCGTGGACCGTGCAGCGCTCCCCCTGGCCGAAGGTGTCCGGAGACAGGACGACGTACCCCGATTTCGCCAGCATGATCCCTCTTGACTGGACCCGGGCGGCCAGACGGCCCTGCTGCCAGTGACCGTGCATGTTGATGACCCCGGGGAAGGGCCCCTTGCCCTTCGGCAGATAAAGCGTCGCCGTCGTGTAAAGGCCCGGGCGGGTCTGATAGATCACGTTGCGGACGGTGATCCCCTCGTGGGTGAAACTGTTGATGACGCGGCTGTCCAGAGGCAGGGCGGGGTCGTAGGTCACGCCCATGAGTTCCCGCAATTTCGCCCGCAGGACCGGGGCGTATCCGGCCCAGTCGTCGGGGAAGGTCGTAAGTTCGGTGAAGCGTCCCGCGTCGCGCCGGTCGCGCCAGACCGCGGGCAGCGGATGGTGTTTCATGCTGAAGTTCCGTTTCATTTCATTATCCCCTTTACAGATTCCCCCTGAAAACAAGTTTCGGCTCTCCGGCTTCGGGGTAAACGACGAAGGTCGCCTCGTCGCCTTCCCGGAGCAGGGGCAGATCGATCCCGGCGACTTTCGCCGGATTGATGGAGCACATCTTCCACGCGGTGTCGAAGTCGACGCCGCACCTCTCCGTGAGGAATTTCACGCTGCGGTTCTGCTGGAACCAGGCGCCTGCGAGGATCTCCTGACCCGCCACATGGATGAAGCCGTTCTCTTCTATGACGCAGTCCAGGCCGCCGATCCGGTGGTACAGTCCCGGTCCGCAGCCGGAGTAGATGTTGGCGTCTGAGACCATGAAGCATTTTTCGGGCGTCTTGCATTTCAGCGCGACGTGAACGACCTCGGGGGGCAGATGGAAGCCGTCGCCCACCAGACCGAGGGCCAGCTCCTCCGTGTCGAGGAAGCCCCAGAAGGGATTCCTGAACCGGTGGATCTCCGGCGCCGCGCCGTTGGCGAAATGGGTGACCGCCGTCGCGCCCAGCGCCGCCGCCCGGCGGATGATCTCCGTTCCCGGGTGGCAGTGTCCGAGGGCGACTTTGATCCCGGAAGAGACGGCCCGGGCGATGAAATCCATGGCGCCGTCGACCTCGGGGGCGACGTTGACCATTTTGACCCGTCCGCCCGAAAGCGCGTTGAGGCGCTCGAAATTTTCCCAGTCGGGCCTGAGGATGAAGGCCGGATCGTGTCCCCCGCGCCAGCCCGCGTCGGGAGAGATGAACACGCCTTCGTGGAATATCCCCGGAAAGAGCGCGTTTGCATCGCGGTCCTCGTCGAGCAGTTTCTTCAAAGCCCCCGCCGCCCGGCAGAGCCGCGGGTAGTCGGCGGTGGTGAAGGTGGCAAGGACTCTCCCGACGCAGTTTTTGCGCAGATGCGAGGCGATCTTCCGGAGTTCTTCCTCCGAGTCTTCCGTCAGGTTGTTGTAGGCGCAGGTGAGGGCTCCGTTGTGCTGCACATCGACCAAGGCGGGCAGCAGCCGGGGCAGTCCGGGGACCTTTTCCGTCCCGCGGACCGAAGAAACGACGCTCCCCGAAACGGTCAGTTCCACGGCGTCCCCGCCGAGGGTGACGCCTCTGTAAATATCGCGGCTCATATCGTCCGATCCCCGACTCTTCCCCAAAAAGCGCCGTGCCCTTCGGGCACTCCGCTGTTTGTTTCCATTTGTTTCCATATCTTTATATTTTAGCACATCCGGCGGGAAAAAGCAAGAGCGGTTTGAAAAAAAAGCGTATTTACGATATATTAAAGGAACATTTTCAGAGCGGGAGGTCGTTTTGGAACGCAAAAAGGATCAGGTCTACGGCCAGCTCAAGCGGGCGATCATGGACGAGACCCTGCCGCCCGGCAGCCGTCTGCCGACGGAGATCCGTCTGGCCAGAAGTCTCGCCGTCGGTCAGGTGACGCTGCGCAGCGCCCTGGCCCGTCTGGAGGCGGAGGGGCTCGTCGAGCGCATCCGCAGCCGCGGCACCTTTGTCACGGGGCGCAGCCGCAGGCGGACCTTCCTTCTGATCCAGCCGGACGGGACCGAGACCCTCGAGACCCCCAGCCGCTACATTGCCGCCGGGCTCGAAGAGGAGGCTGAGAAGCGGGCGGTGACCATCGAGGTCTGTCCCGAGAGCCTCTTCGTCTCCTTCTCCGAAGAAGAGCGGCGGGCGATCATCCGCTCCCGGAGCATCAGCGGCGTGATCCTCGAAACGGGGCACCGGCACATTCCCGAAAAACTCGCCTGCGAGGTGAAAAAACTGGGTCTGCCGGTAGTCGTCCCCCACGGGTTGAGCGGCGACGGCACCTTCGGTTTTTTCCTGCTCCGCACCGATGAAAAACGGGCTTTCGGCGACGCCTATCTCTATTTGGCGAAGCACGGGCACCGGCACATCGCCTCCCTCTTCCTGCGGATGCCGGAGGAAAATCCCGGCGAACTGCGCGGTTTCACTCCCGATACTCTCCGCGCTTTTCTAAAGGAAAACGGACTGGCCTCCTCCCTCGATTCGGTCGCCCTCGTGCCCAACACGCAGGAGGATATCCGGCGTCAGCTCGAGATCTGGTTCCGCTCCCCCGCGCCTCCCACAGCCATTTTGTGTCACTCCGACCGGGTCGCCATGCGGGTATACGCCGTGCTGCGTTCCCTGAAGCTCCGTGTGCCCGAAGACGTTTCCGTCATGGGGTACTCCAACTACCCCGGGGGACAGCTGCTCACGCCTCCGCTCACGACCATCGACACCCGGCTCAAGGAGTGCGCCCGGCTGGCGCTGGAGAGATTGTTCGACTCCGGAAGCTGGTTCGGTTTCCCGGTGGCGAAACGCGAGGCCTTCACCCCCTACGCCCTTATCGAACGCGAAAGCGTTGCCGATTGCCGGAACCGGTAAAAAAAAACGTTTTTTTTGCTTGAAAGATTTGCCAAATCGCCTTTGTGACGTTATATTATGCGGAAAACTTTTTGAGGGACCGGAAAATCGAAAGGGAGGGCATGATGAAAGACGTGCGCCGCAGTTTCTGCGACTTCCTTCAACTCAACAATATCCTGTGCGGCATCGACGAGCCGGACGGCAAGGTTGTTCTTGCCGGGCTCATGGAACTGCTCAAGAAGCACTTCCCCGATCTGGACGTAGAAGGAGCCAAACGCGAGGTGGAGAGCCGCGAAGCGCTGTTTCCCACCATGGTCGCGCCGGGACTGGCCGTCCCCCACGCCCGCATCAGCGGACTGGCCGAGCCTCTGACGGCCGTCGCCTGCATCCCCTCTGGATGCGATTTCGGCGGCAGTTCCCCCGCCAAGGTCATGGTGCTGCTTTTGACGCCGGTGGACGACCCCAATCTCCATCTCCAGCTGCTCTCGGCGCTGGCCAAGGCCTTCGAGGAGGATTCGGTCACCGAGAAACTCTCTCGGGCCGCCACGCCCAACGAATTCCTGTCGTTCTTTTCCGACGGTTCCTCCGACATCCCCGATTTCCTGACGGCAAAGGATCTGATGGAGCCCTTTCCCGCGCTCCTGCAGGAGACCGATTCGCTCCTCGATGCGATCGGCAAGTTCGCCACGACCCGGAGCGAGGAGCTTCCGGTGATCGACAACACGGGGGATCTGCGCGGCGTGCTCTCGCTGACGGATCTGCTCGAATACAGTCTGCCGGCCCATCTCCTGTGGCTGGAGGACCTGTCGCCGATGTACAGGCTCCAGCCCTTCTCGGACATGCTCAAGACGGCGGGGGAGACGAAGGTGGCGGACGTCATGCGCGAGGAGTTCATCCGGGCGGAGACCGGGGATCCCGCGGTGAAACTGGCCAAGGTTTTTCTGATGGAAAAAGTCCCGCGTCTGCTGATCGTCGACGAGTCCGGCAAGCCCGCCGGCGTGGTCACGCTGGAGCATTTTTCCGCCAAACTTTTCTGGGATTGAGGTATCATGAATGAATCTTCCGATGCCGGCAGGATGCCGGTGAGAGATATGGTCGTGCGCTTCGCCGTCATGCTGGCGGCCGCGGCGCTGGTCGGTTTCGGCGGCGTCGTTTCGGGAGCCATGACAGGGACGCAGTCCGCCGCCTGCGCGGTGTTCATTTCCATCATCTTCGGGACCCTCTTTTTCTGGGGGTTCCGGCTGGCCATCGCCTTCCTCGGCCTGGCCGTTCTGATCTTCAGCAAGTCCCTGGACATCCCCACTTTCGTGGCGTCGTCGTCGCTGGAAGTGATCCTCTTCCTCGTCGGTATGATGGTCATCGTCGGTGCCTTGCGTGACCTGGGGTTCTTCACCTGGATCGTCCAGCTCATCGTTTCCATGCCGCATCTGAGCGGGAAAAAGTTCATTTTCGTGACCGCCGCCGCCAGCGCGCTCCTGGCCTGCGCCGTGGATGAGGTGACGTCGATCATCTTCATCGCCACGCTGATCTTTCAGGTCTGCGACCGGCTGAAGCTCAACCCCACCCCCTACATCCTCATCTGCGTGCTGGCGACCAACATCGGCAGCTCCGGGACGATGATGGGCAACCCCGTGGGGATCTTCATCGGCACCAAGGGACAGCTGACTTTCGGCGACTTCATGGTTTGGGCCTTCCCCCTGATGCTCGTTTCCCTCTTCTGTACCATCGGACTTCTGCTTTTCGTTTTCCGCCGGGATCTGGCGAAATTCGACGAAAACCTCGCCGCGCGCCTGGCCCGCGGGCTCTCCATCGCCCCCGTGGTCAAGGTCCCCTATATGCGCGGACTCATCCTGATCGCCCTGACGGTGATCGCCATCGCCTCCCATCACCAGACCGAGGAGCTGCTGGGGCTCGAGAAGAACAGCGTGCTTCTGGTCATGCCCCTCATCTGCGCGGGGATCGTGATGATCCTCAAGCCCGACAGGGCCCGGCACTACATCGAGAAGGAGGTGGACTGGTGGACTCTCGTCTTCTTCATGCTCCTCTTCGCCGTGGCCGGAACCCTTGAGCACACCCATGTCGACCGGGTGCTGGCCGACGGATTTTCGCGGATCGCCGGCAAATCCACCGAGACGCTTGTCCCCTTCATCTTCACCGTGTCCGCCTTCGGATCAGCCTTCGTGGACAACGTGATCTTCGTCGCGGCGTTCAGCCCCGTGATCGAACAGCTGTCCGTCACGCTGAAAGATTGTCCCCTGTGGTGGGCCCTGCTCTTCGGCGCGTGCTTCGGCGGCAACATCACCATGATCGGCAGTACGGCCAACATCGTCGCCCTCGGCATGGTCGAAAAGCACTGCGGCGCCCGGATCACCTTTCTCCAGTGGTTCAGGATCGGTCTGTTCTGCACGGCGGTCTCCGGGGTCATCGCCGTCGGCGCTCTGCTCTTTTTCGCCCCGTACATGCCGGACCACAAGATCACGTTTGCCAAACTCGCCGCGGGCTCGGGATACGTTCCCCGGGCGAAGGCGTTCGAGGGGGAACTCACCGGGGATCTTGTCCGGGAGAAGGATGAGGTCTTTCTCGCCGGTCCCAAGGGCGCGCGGATCCGCCTCGATCTCCCGGAGAAGACGGAAAATGTGTCCGGGCGGGTCTGCGTCACGGGTCTTTTGAGCAAAGATCCCGTCAACATTTCCCATCCCTACAAGATGCGGGTCACCCGGCTTCGGGCGATCGGAAACGACTGAGCGGATCTTTCCGTTCCCGGAGGGGAGGGCACTTTCATGACGGCGCTCGAGTTTTCGGAACTGCGTTACGGTCTCTTCGTCCATTTCGGGCTGTACAGCCTTCTTGCCCGCGGCGAGTGGGTCATGAACCGGGAGCAGATCCCTCCTGAGGAAATGCGCAAACTGGCTCCCCGTTTCACGGCGCGGGTCTTCGACGCCGACGCCGTCTGCCGGCTGGCCGTCGAAGGCGGCATGAAATACATCGTCTTCACCACCATGCACCATGAGGGCTTCCGCCTCTACGACACGGCCCTCTCGGACTTCAACGCCGTCAGAACGTGCGGCCGCGATCTCGTTGCCGAGATCGTCGCCTCGGCGCGGAAGCACGGGCTCAAAACAGGACTCTATCACAGCCTCAACAACTGGTTCGACAGCCCCGACGCCGTTGCCGCGCTGGAGGATCCCCGGGATTACGCGAAATTCATCGCCAACACCTTTGCCCGTCTTGCGGAACTGGTGAAAAAATTCGATCCCGTGGATATCCTCTGGTACGACGGCTGGTGGCCCTTCAACAGCGAGCAGTGGCAGGCCCTTCGGATGAACGAAGAGATGCGGCAAATCCAGCCTCATCTGCTGTTCAACGGGCGGAACGGTCTGCCGGGAGATTTCGGCACGCCGGAGCAGCATCTTTCCGCGCCCGTCCCGTGGCGTCCCTGGGAGGCCTGCGTGACGCTCAACGACCACTGGGGATTCCACGCCGGAGACGATAACTGGAAATCTCCCCTCGAGATCGTGAAAATGCTTTTGACCGTGGGGGCGAACCGGGGAAATCTTCTGCTCAATATCGGTCCCCGGGGCGACGGGTCGATCCCCGAAGAGTCAGTCCGCATCATCCGCCGGGTGGGGCAGTGGCTGCGGGAGGGTGGCCGGGAGGCCGTCGAAAGCTGCGATCCCATGCCCATGAGTCCCGGACTGCCCGGTCCGGGGGAGCGGGGCGACTGGGATCCCCAGGCCCGCTTCACCGCTTCCGGGAACGTGCTTTACATCTCTTTGCTCTACCGCCCGGGAGAGGTTTACACGCTGACCGGACTTCAGAACAAAGTCCTTGCCGTCACGTCGGGGGAGACGGGCGCTCTGCCCTTCACCCAGACCGGGGGAAAAGTCGTCATCTCCCTGCCGGAAGGTCTCCGGGAGCGTTTCGTGCCGGTGCTCCGGGTGGTCTGCGACGCCCCGCCGGCCGTTCTGCGCACGGGCGGCATGCGCACGCCCGCGGTCCCGCATCCGCGCTACGACCCCGTTGCGCCCGACATCATCTACTGAGGAGGAGCTTATGCCGGAACTGCTCAAAAAGTACCGCATCCCGCTGCTGTTCATTTTCGGAACGGTTCTTTATTTCTGCGCCAACGTCCAGCGGGTGGCCATTCCCGGAGCGGTGTTCGACGAACTGCAGATGAAGTGGCATCTCTCCGCTTCGCAGGTGACGTCGTTCGGCGCCTGCTTCATGTACATTTACGCTGTTTTTCAGCTTTTCGTCGGCCTTTTCAGCGACCGCTACGGCGGCGCGCGGGTCATGGCCGCGGGCGGACTGGTTTTCGTCTTCGGCGGTTTTCTCTTCGCGTTCTCTGACAATTATTATCTGCTCTGCCTCGGCCGTCTGCTGACCGGGCTGGGCGCCAGCGCGTTCTACTTGGGACTCGTGGCCGAATCCATCCGGTTCTTCAAAAAGAATTACGCCATCATCATCTCGATCATCGTCATGACGGGATATGCGGGCGGCATCGTCGCCAACGCGCCGTTCTCCTTTGCCGTCAGGATGTCGAACCTGCGCACGGTGCTGGCCGGCGTCGCCGTGTTCACGCTGGCCGCGTATCTGCTCTATCTGGCCGCGTTCCGCGAAGTGCGCAAGCCGCCGATCCGCCGGGATGTGTCCTTTTCTCCCCAAAAGTTTCTGGAAATCATGAAAAGCCGCAGCAACTGGCATGTTTTCTGCTTTTCGGGCTTCAACTGGGGACTGTACTACTCGGTCCAGACCGTGATCGGCAAAAAGTTTCTCGAGGATTACTGCCGCATTTCGACGGAGACGGCGGCGGTAGTCCTTTCGGTGACCAGCGTCATATCCTCCGTCGCCGGTTTCGTGTACGCCGTCGGCAGCAGAAAAATGGGCGACCGCCGCCGTCCCTTCTGCCTCCTCACGGGGGCCATGACGTTTTCCGTCTTTCTGATCCTGGTTCTGCTGACGGCGCTGGATATCCGCAGCGCTCTTCCGGTGCTGCTGCTTTTCGGGCTGGCCTCGACGGCAAGTCTGTCGAGCATCGTCATTCCGATCATCAAAGAGACCAATGACAGTCAGAACACGGGAAGCGCCGTTGCCTTCTCGAACTTCATGGCCTACATCCTCGTCGCCATTTTCGGCAATCTCATCGGCGGCGTGCTGAACCTTTTCGCGCCCGAGCACGCCGGGAACAAACTGGTGTATTCGCGCGAGGCTTATCTTGCCGTGTTCGGCGTCATGCTTTTCTTTGCCGCGGGCGTGCTCTGGTGGGCGCTGCACATCAGGGAGACGGGCGGGAAGGGGAAGACCGTCAGTTCTCCTGCGGCAGACGGGAGCGCTCGAAAAGAGCGATGACGTCCCGCCCCGGCTTCGGCGTGAGCAGAGAAACGACGACGGCGGCGGCGAGGCCCGCGAGAAATCCCGGAACGATCTCGTAGATCATCGTCTTCTGGAGAAAATTGTACCACAGCACGTCGGCGGCGAATCCCGCGACGATCCCGGCCGCGGTCCCGGCGTAGGTCAGGCGTTTCCAGAAGAGCGCGAGGATCACGGCGGGGCCGAAGGCCGAACCGAAAGCCCCCCACGCGCACGAAACCAGACTCATCAGTCCCTTGCAGTGGGGATTTCCTGCGATAAAATAGGCCGCCGCGGCGATGCCGACGACGACGAGACGGCCCGCCCACAGCATTTCCCTGTCGGAGGCGCGGGGACGGAGAAGCGGCTTGTAGAGGTCCGACGCGAAAGCCGACGCGGAGGCCAGAAGCTGGGAGTCCGCCGTGCTCATGGCGGCGGCGAGGATGGCCGAAAGCAGGATCCCGGCGCAGAACACCGAGACCGTCACAAGTCCCGTTCCCGACCCGATCCAGCCGAAGACCGCGCGGACCATGTCGATGAAGACGAGGGTGTTGCCGTCCTGCGATCCCGTGAGGGCGTCGCCGAGGAATCTCCGTCCGACCAGTCCCACCGCCGACGCGGCGGCGAGGATGAGCAGGATCCAGATGCACCCGATGACCTGGGATCTGCGCATCTCCTTCTCGCTTTTGACGGAGAAATACCGGATGAGGATGTGGGGCATGCCGAAGTAGCCCAGGCCCCAGCCGAGACCGGAGACGATGTCGGCAAAGCTTTTCCAGCCTGTCCCGCCGGAGAGGAGATCGTAGTAGTTTTCGGGCAGTTTCACCGGTTTGGGGACCCAGGAGGCGCTCTCCATCATGACGACGGCGAGGAGGGGAACGAACAGCAGCGCCCCCAGCATGAGCAGTCCCTGAAAGAAGTCCGTCCAGCAGACGGCGTTGAAGCCGCCGAGGAAGGTGTAGACGACGATGACGATGCTTGCGATGAGCATGGCCGTATGGGGATCCATGCCCAGCACGGTGTTGAAGAGCGTCCCGCAGGCATACAAACTTGCGGCGGTGTAGATGCAGTAGGTGACGACGAAGACGACGGCGGAGATCACCATGATCTCCCGCCGCTTCGTGCAGAATCGCCGGGTCAGGAACTGGGGGATGGTGATGGCGTCACCGGCGGCGATGGAGCTTCTGCGCAGCACCGGGGCGACGGTCAGCCACGCGGCGACGGTCCCCAGCAGGAGCCCGATGGCGATCCAGACCTGTCCCATGCCCAGAAGGTAGATGGAGCCGGGCAGTCCCATGAGCACCCAGGCGCTCATGTCGGATGCGCCGGCCGAGAGGGCCGTGACCCAGCCGTTCATCTGCCGTCCGCCGAGAAAATAATCCTTTTCCCCCGCGGATTTTTTCCTGTCCTTGAGAAAAAAGTACAGCCCGATGCCGAGCACGAACACAAAATAAAGCAGCAGCGCCGCAAGTTCCGGTATTTTCATGACGAATTTCCCCTGGATATCTTTTGAAACGGTTTTCAAAAGATACCACGTCGCCGCGGGTTTTGCAAGTCCGGATCCCGCAATACCGAAAATTGACGGAGGAAGAAGCGGTGTCCCGTTTGGCTGCTTGCGGAACGGCCGCCTCTCCTCCGTCAAAGTTGATCCGGACGGTCACCGGAGTTTCGCGTGTTTCCGGCTGCCGATGATGAGGACGGCCAGCACGCATCCCGCGATGAGGATGATGATCTTCACCGCCGTGCCGTGGTCCCCTTTCGGGGCGGGATCCGCAGTCTCCTTTTTGAGCGTCTGTCCCGAGACCTCCTCCGCCTTTTTCCGTTCTTCGGCGCGGCGTTTTGCGAAGTCGGCGGCTTTTTTCACCTGACGGCGGTAGGCGGCTTCAAGTTCGGGGTCGGAGAGGTTCTTTTCGATCATCTCCCGGAGTTTTTCGTTGCGCACGGGAGGCAGATCGAATTTTATCATCAGTTCCGCGTGGGTCCGCGCGATCTGCCGGACCGCATCGTGATCGGCCTTCCAGAAATCCTTGCGGACGGCTTCCAGCATGATCCCCGTCATCTCGTGGAGCGCGGCGGGATTGTTCTTTTCGAAGAAATCCCTGACGTTGAGTTCGAGCTTGTCGTCGACGTAGACCTCCTTGTAAGCCTGCCACAGGTGATCCTCAAGCATGTCGGGTTTCATGACCTCCCAGCCGAGCGTATTGCGGAAAACCTCCGTGAAAGCGCCGGTCGCGGGAGCTCCCTCCTTCATCATCTCTTTGATGTACTTCGGATTGAGCACGGTG
>JAFSTC010000109.1 GCA_017450705.1 Lentisphaeria bacterium
CAGCCGTTTCCAGCTGTTATTCCCAACTTGAGGGCAGATTACTCACGCGTTCCTCACCCTTCCGCCACTCGGCATTGCTGCCTCGTTCGACTTGCATGCCTAATCCATGCCGCCAGCGTTCGTTCTGAGCCAGGATCAAACCCTCCGTAAAACAAATCCTATTTTATCGGAAAATCCGATTCAAGCATTTTTGTGTTTTTGACTCCACCCTTGCGGGTGTCTCAAAATGAATTTTCAAGGTTACATCGCACTATTCAATTTTCAATCAGCCGACGCCCCGTTTTTTGGCGCGTCTTATAATGTATCACCGATTTTCGGCCATTGCAAGCCGATTTTCGAAGATTTTTCAAAATTTTTTATCAGCCCCCTCCCCCGGGATTCTCGCCCGCAGGAGGTGAAACGCTACTTGATGTAGCATCGATTTTCTCTTTGTCAAATCGAATTCAAAAAATTTTTCGACTTTTTTCACCTCAGGGCAGAGGACGGGATGAGGGATGAGGGATGAGAGATGAGATGGCCGGAGACAGGCCGAGGGGGATATTACCGCGGCCCGCGGGCAACGAAATCGCAGAGAGGGCCGCTGTCAGCCGGCCCCAGCGGCAAATAAAACCGCTGCGGCACGATCGTCACCATACGGGCCTTGCACGAGTAACAGAGAAGATAGGGGGTGAAGGGGGAAAGAAAATCGCGGAGGTACGACGCGGTTGTCTTGCCCCTTCCGGCAAGCCGTTGCAAAATATGTGCGCGGTCTTTCCGTAGAAAAACGGGAAGACCGCGCATTTATTTTGCAACACGTCTTTCTGTCCGCGGCCCGCGTGCCACCGGCCTATTCCGCTCCCGGTCGCACCGGGCACCGGGAGGGTGCAGGGAGGGCGGTGCAAGCGCCTCCCTGCCTCCCACGTGCTTAGATGCTCAGATAGCGGCGAGGCGGGTGCTCCACTCGGCTCCGACGGAACCGTAGTAGCGCCACTGGAGGGTGTCGGCGGCCTTGACGAGCTGGGCGCCGAGGTCGCCCGCGGAAGTGCGGATGCGGAGGTCGTCTTTGCCGTCGCCGTCGAAGTCGGAGATCTGCTCCACGGTCACACTTCCCAAGTCGCCGAGGCCCATCCAGCCCGCGGCATTGCCGTTCTGGACCAGCCATGCGCCATAGTAATTGCCGGTTTTGAGAAGCACGTCGTCCACGCCGTCCCCGTCGAAGTCGCCCGCGCCGACGACAGAGAAACCGTCGCTCACGGTGTCGAGATCGGCCCATACCATGGTCCCGTTTTCTTGCGTGAGCCAGGTGCCCGCAAAGCCCGCGTCGTGGACGAGGACCAAGTCGTCTCTTCCATCGCCGTTGAAGTCGCCCACGGCGGAGATCTGCCACTCGTCCCCGAGGCTCTGGAAGTAGTTCCAGCCGGTCTTTTCACCGCCGGTGAAGAAACACCCCACGGCGCCGTTGACGTTGCGCAGAAGCAAGTCGGTTTGTCCGTTGCCGTTGAAGTCGCCGAGGCCGAGGATCTGCGTATTCGCATCGAACTGGCCCACAGTCTCCCAGCCCGTGACCTGGCCGGAATCGCCCGTGGTCCACGCGCCGATCACATTGTCGGCGCTGCGGATGTAAACGTCATCGGTGCTCTTGCCTGATGCAGTTTTGCCCGTGCCGAAGATCACCCAGCCCGCATTACGGGTCGAAAGGTCGTCCCAGGAAGCGGTCTGATCGTTCTGGATGAGCCACGCGCCGGTCGCGCCGTCGGCGGGATGGCTGGACTGATCGATCGTCATCACGATATCCGCCCGCCCGTCCGCATTCAAATCACCAGTGACGCCCGAAGCGGCTTCGGAAACAGTGAGAGTCAGAGCGTTGGAAGCGAGGTTCAAACCGTAGGAGTACCCGCCCGCGTTGAGGACGCCACCGACAGAGACCGTGCCCAGCGTCGCTCCGGCGTCGGTCACCACGGTGAAATTTTTGCTGAAGGTCGAGGAGGCGCCGGTGGCGATGGCGTAATCTCCCATGGTCTGCGACGTGCTGACGGTGATCGTGAGGTTCGGGGTACCGGAGATGAACGAAATCCCGGCGATCCGTGCCGCCGCGCCCGGAGCAAAGGTCGAAATATCCGCATCGACGACGGAGCCCTCATAAGCGGACACGACCGCATCGCGGACGATGCTTACGGTCCCCGTGATTTTGGCACCCGCCTCGATGTATGCGCTGCCGTAGCGTCTGACGGCAAGGGAATCCGCCACCGCGCCCCCCGAGACGTGCAGAGCGCCGCCCGAGGAAACAATGACCTGATCCGCCGATCCGCCGGCGGAGAGGACCACTTTGCCGCCGCCGAAAATAACGGTGTCATCGGCCGCGCCGGAGGAGAAGACGATCATCGAGCCGCCGCTCGACACGGCGGTGCTGCGCGCAATACCGCCGCCGGAGACGCGCAGTTCACCGCCGGAATTCACAATCGTGTCGCTCGCTGTACCGCCGCCGGAGACGTGCATATATCCGTTCGAGTTCACAACGCTGTCTTTTACAACACCGCCCTGATTGACACGCAGACTGCCCTTCCAATTCACCGTGGTCGAATCGACCAGTCCGCCGTCGGAAACGACCAAGATGCCGTTGATGTTGACGGCGGCCCGGTTCACGACAGCTCCTATGGAAACGTCCACACGGGCGGAGGAGGTCAGAGTAACATCATTCGCAGTGCCGCCGCTGGAAATGAGTACGCGTCCACCGGAATTCACAGTAATGACATTCGCCTTGCCGCCGGGATCGATCGTCAAACTGCCGCCGCTGCTCACGGTGGTCGAGGAGGCCCTTCCGCCGCTCACCACGAGCAGCGATCCGCCGCCGGACACATGATTGTTCATCGCCGAACCGCCGTTCATGACGGTCAGCGATCCGCCGCCGGACAGATGATTCCAATTCGCCGTGCCGCCGCTTGCGATGAATGCGGTGCCGCCGGACACATGATTGTCCTGCGCCAAACCGCCCTTTAGAACGAACATACTGCCGGCATTGCTTATCGTGACACGTTCTGTCCAGCCGCCGTCGAAAACAGCTATGTTCCCCTGATCGGCGACGGTGATGTCCGCCGCGTAACCGCCCTGGGAAACGTACAACTCGCCGGTATTGTTCACGGTGGTCAAGATTGCCGAACCGTAACCGTATGCGACGACACGTCCCCCGATGACGGCGCCCGATCTCACCAATCCGTTGTCATAGGCGGAAGCTTCGCCGTGCACCTCCACCACGTCCGCCATACCGTTGTTGTGGACCAATGCAGTGTCTTCCGATGAAATTTCGAAATCTTTTCTGGTCTTGTTGTTGATATCGATGACGGCCATGAGGAACCTCCCTGTTTGCGTGAGCAGTCTTTCCGCTAATATAGCACCCAATATTCCCGATTGCAAAGTGCACCGGGGAAAAACGCCTATTTCCTGAGCCAGTTGCGGGAAACGGCGTTTTCGATATTCTTCACGACCCACTTGTGGACTTCGGGCATGAAATCCTCGAGCGCCGACATGCGCTTCTCGACCTGCGCGCGGACCGTGCGGATGTCCGTCGCGCGCCACGTGTGGCCCTCGGTCATGGTGTTGTGGAGAAAAGGCTGGAGTTTGTCGAGACAGTCGGCATAGCGAGCGTCGGGCGTGGTACGCGACTCGAACTCCTGCCACAGGGAGCGGATGTGTTCTTCCTGCTCGGGCGGCAGGGTGGAAAAGAGTTTGTCCGCGGCCTTTCTCTCGCGCTCGGCCTTGGTCTTGTAGCCCTCCACGTCGTAGGCGAAGGTGTCGCCGGCGTAGATCTCCACCAGATCGTGCACGAGCAGCATTTCGACAGCGTGGAGCGGATCGACCTTTTCCACGGCGAACTCCGCAAAAATGAGCGCCATGACCGAAATATGCCAGGAATGCTCGGCGTCGTTCTCCCTGCGGCTGCGGTCGATCAAAAGATTGCGCCTCAGCACCGAAGTCATCTTGTCGATGGTGATGCTGAACTTGAGCAGCTGATCCAGCCGGACGCTCCCGCTGGGGATGAAATCCCGGAACATATCCATAAAAACACGGCCTCCCGAACCCGGTTATCGTTTGTCGTACGCACGGAAAATATATACGCGGCGGCGTTTTTTTCAAGGGCGCGGCGAAGAGCAGTCTTGACAATTCGCTCCCGGCGCTGTATACTATATATGGTACAGAAGCCGAAACAGGGGGAAGCGGACTTGGTCACTCAGAATAAAACGGGGATCGTAAAGCAGCTCATCGTGCGGCATATCAGGGATAATTTTCTCGTTGCAGGCGATGCCCTGCCCTCCATCGAGTTTTTCCGCGAGAAGTTCGACTGCGGGACCACGACGGTGTCGCGGGCGATCAACGAACTGCGGGACGAAGGGGTCGTGCGGATCCGGAACCGGGTCGGCGTCTTTGTCGAGGATCCCTACGTGGGGGGAAATTTCGGGCGGACGGTGGGGATAAGCATTTACCATCCCGACGCGCTGGCCAGCAACAGTTCCATCCTGAGCGCCCTCGAGCTCGAGCTCAATATCCACGGCTGCGGCACGCGGCTTTTCGTCTGCCCCTGCGAGCTGGTGGAAAACGAATACGAGTTCTCGCTCTTTTCCTTCCCCGGACTGCGGAACGCGGTGGAGACGAGATCCATCGATGCGCTGATCCATTTGGGGCGTTTCGACAAAAAATCCATGGACTTTCTGCGGGAGCACCGCATGCCGGAGCTTTTCGCGGGCTTCCTCGCCCGCGGGAACAAAAACTGCGCGGTCTGGGACTACGAGCAGATCCTGAACGAAATGTGCGACAGCGACGTCTTCCGGACCGCGAAGAGGCCCGTGATCTTCCCGCCGCCGTCGGCGGAAAAAGTCCTTCTCGAAGTGATGAAAAAAAGGTCGAAGGGAAAGCCTTTCATGGTAATCCCCCTGCCCCGTCTGCTGGAGCGGGGGACCGTTCTGCCCAGCCGGACGGCCGTGGAAAAAATCGTTTCCCTGCCTGCCGACCAGCGGCCGGATCTTGTGATCTCCTTCAGCACCGGACTGGTCAACGCCCTGCTCTTTCAGCTGGCGCTGGCCCTGCCGGGGGAGAAACTGCCCTCCGTCATGATGATCTGCCGCAAGGACACCTGGCTCACCTACCCCCCCGTCCCGGAGATGCGCACATGGGTCCTCGACGAGGAGGCTTTCGCCCGCGAAGCTGTGCACAGGCTCCTGGAAACCCTGCGAAACAACGGGACCGATGTGGGCCGGATTTCTGTCAAACCGCAGATTTACTGCGAAAATCTTCCCCCAATTCAAAAGGAAAGGATCGGAAAATGAACAACTCTGAAACACCGAACGGCCGAAAGGGAAACATTTTTTCCCGTCAATCCGCGGGAGCAAGGCGCATCCGCTTTACACTGATCGAACTTCTTGTCGTCATCGCAATCATCGCCATACTGGCGGCGATGCTGATGCCGGCGCTCCAGCAGGCCCGGGAGCGGGCCAAGGCCTCCAACTGCGTGAGCAATCTCAAGCAGATGGGGCTGGCCGTGGCCCAGTACGGCGGCGACAGCAACGATTTTTACCCCATTGCGTCCAAAACCTATTACACGCTGGTGGACGGCGACGGCAATTACGCCACATGGGCGTACACATTGCGGGCGAAAAACTACATCACAACCCACAAACTCTACGTCTGTCCAACGCTCAAGGACTGCCTGACGACCGCCAATAAATTTCTCGCGGGCGAAGTCGACGAGGGAGCTTTCGGGACACTCAACTACGGTTACGTGACCTATTACGGCGGGTACACGAGGTCGCCCGCGCGGGTCACCCAGGGAGTGGCCAAGTTCGGCAAGGTGGTGATGCCCTCCCGGAAACCGTGCATCACGGATTCCGGATATCTCAACAGCAACGGCAAATGGGGCGGAGCATCCTGCAACAAACTGGGGAAGCTGGGCGACACCTACTGGTCGCAGGTCCTTTCGCCCCACAGCAGCGGTTCTCCTTACGACCGTACGCAGGGCGTCACCAATGTGCTCTTCGCCGACATGCACTGCGGCTCGCTGCCCACGATGGCGAAACAGGACATGTACCCTCAGAATCTGTTCATCTACTACCAGCCGGTCCCGTAAAGGGCGGCGCGGACCGGGGCGGCGTTCGGGCCGCGTCGGCGTAAAAATCCGGCGCTCGATTTGACTTTGGACGGATGTGCTGTAATTTATGGCGATGACAGGAGCATCCTATGGATTCGAAGAAACACATCGTTCTGCTGGGCGCGGGAGCCGTCGGCGTCCTGCCCGCGGCGAAACTGCTGCGTCTGCCGGAGGTGCGGCTCACCGCGGCGGCGGACGCCGGACGCGTCGCGCGCTGCCGCCGGGAGGGGATCTATCTCAACGGGGAAAAACTCCCCCTCGACTTCGCCGCGCCGGAGGAGATGGGGACCATGCCCCCCGCCGACCTGGTCATCGCAGCGACAAAAAATCCGGATCTGCCGGCGGCGCTGGGAAATGTTGCTCCCCTGACCGCGGAGAAAACGGTCTTTCTGCCGCTGCTCAACGGCATCACGGCAAAAGAGGTCATTTCGAAACGCTTCCCCCGCAATACGGTGCTGGAGGGATTTTTCCTCGGCCACGCCAGCGTGCGCGAGGGGAATCATATCCGCCACGACGGCGCGGGCACGATCTGCATCGGGGGGGAAAAAGCCGCCGTGCGCGAAACGGAAGCCCTTTTCCGGCGCGCGGGGATAGAGGTGGACGTCCCCGCCGACATGACCTCGGCCCTGTGGAAAAAATTCGTGCTCAACGTGGGCGTCAATCAAACCCAGGCCGTGTACCGGGCGGATTACGGGGAAATGCAGAAAAGTCCGGAAATGCTCGATTTCGCCCGCCGCCTCATGTCCGAAGCCGCCGCCGCGGCCGCCGCCGAGGGCGTTGCGGGGACGGAGACGATGGCGGAGGAAGCCATGAAGTTCATCCTTTCCGTACCCCCGGATGCGAAGACCTCCATGCTTCAGGACGTGCTGGCCGGACGCCCCACCGAAGTCGAAGCCTTTGCCGGAGCCGTCTGCGCCCTCGCCTCGAAGCACGGGCTCCCGGCACCCTGCAACCGGAAGGTGCTGGAACAGCTCCGGTGACGCGTTTTTTTCGTGTTTGCTTTTTTTCGAATCCGCATTATAATAATATGACTTTATAATAATATGACTTCACGAAAAAAGGAACGGGGAAAGATATGACACAGGTTTCCGATATCGCCCGCCGGGCGAAAGCCGCTTCGCAGATTTTGAAGACCCTCTCGGGAAAATGCCGGGCCGACGCCCTGGACCGCATGGCGGGGAAACTGCTCGCCTGCCGCGAGGAAGTGTTTGCCGCCAACGCGGAGGATCTGGCCGCCGCGCCGGATCTTTCGGAGGCTTTCAAAAAAAGACTGGCCGTCACGGACAAGATCTTCGACTACATGCTCAACCGTCTGCGGGAGGCCGCCGCGCTCCCCGATCCCGTGGGGAGGATCCTCGAAGGCCGCACCATGCCCTCCGGGCTGGAGGTGCGCCGCATCGCTGTCCCCATCGGCGTCATCGCCATGATCTACGAGGCCCGGCCCAACGTCACCACCGACGCGGCGGCGGTGGCGCTCAAGAGCGGCAACGCGGTCATCCTCAAGGGCGGTTCGGAATCGATCCGCACCAACCGGGTGCTGGCCCGGGCCATGAGAAGCGCCGCCGCCGAAGCGGGCCTGCCGGAAGATGTCATCCAGCTCATCGACAGCACAGATCACGCCGCCGTGAGCGAACTGCTCAAGCAGGAAAAATCCATCGATCTGGTCATTCCCCGGGGCGGCAAAAGCCTCATCAGAGCCATCGCCGAGGGGACGCGGATCCCCGTGCTCAAGCACTACGACGGCATCTGCCACCAGTACATCGCCAGGGACGCGCCGACGGAAATGGCGGTCAAACTGGTGGTCAACTCCAAGTGCCAGCGGGTGGAGGTGTGCAACGCACTGGAGACGCTCCTCGTGGACGCCGAGGCGGCGGCGCGCGTTCTGCCCGCCGTGGCGGAAGCGCTGACGCAGAAGGGCGTGGAGCTGCGGGGCTGCGGAGAGACGAAAAAATTTCTCCCCGGCTGCGTTCCCGCGACGGAGGAGGACTGGGACACGGAGTATCTGGCCCCCATCCTCTCCGTCAGGATCGTCCGCGGCATCGACGAAGCCATGGCGCACATCGCGCAGCACGGTTCGGGCCATACCGACGGCATCATCACCAACTCCCTCGATCTTGCCGAACGCTTCATCGCGGGGGTGGACTCCGCCTCGGTGCTGGTCAACGCCTCCACGCGCCTCTCGGGCGGCGGCGACTACGGCATGGGCGCGGTGGTCGGCATCAGCACGGACAGACTCCATGCCCGGGGTCCCGTTGGGCCCGCGGAACTTTGCACCTACAAGTGGGTCGCCATCGGCAGCGGACAGTTGAGAGCGTAAAAAATGAAATTCAAAGAGATCTTCGAGGAGCGTTCCGGCGCGGGGGCGTTTTTCTTCAGCATCCTCGTGTGGGGCGTGGGCGTGGGCTGTTTTGCCGCCGCGCTCAACAATTATCTCTCGAACGTTCACAACATGAACAGTTTCGACCGCGGATGGCTGGAGTTCTTCCGGGAGATGCCGGGGCTGGCGCTGGTGTTTCTGCTGGCGCTGCTCCACAAGACCTGCGACTGGAAGATCCTGCGCATCGGGACATTGATCTCCATGATCGGCGCGGCGCTGCTGCTCATCCCCGCGGGCAAGGCCGCGATCATCGGCTTCATCATGATCTGGAGTCTGGGCGAACATCTGATCATGCCCATCCGTCAGGGCATCGCCATGCAGGTGGCCCGGCCCGGGTTCGCGGGACAGTCCCTGGGATTTCTCACCGGCATCATGAACTTCGGAGCCGTGGCGGGGAGCCTGCTGGTCGCCGCCATCTTCTACACCGGGACGCGGTATTTTCAACTGACGGAGCATTTCCTCTTCAACGTGCTCTGGGGACTGATCATTTTCCTCATGCTCGCCAGCACGGTCAGCACCTTCACAAAAGACGCGCCCGATCATCCCTCGAAACGGCCGCGGCTTTATTTCAACAGGAAATTCAACAAATTCTACGCGCTGGAGCTGTTTTACGGGGCCCGGAAGCAGATCTTCATGACCTTCGCGCCCTACGTGCTCATCCGCGAGTACGGATTTTCCACGGCGGCCATGGCGTTTCTGCTTGGGGTCTGCGCCTTCATCAACATCTTCGCCGCCCCCGCCATCGGGAGACTCACCGACCGCTGGGGCTACCGCAACACCATGATCTGGGACACGGTCATCCTGTTTTTCGTCTGCCTGCTATACGGCTTCGCGGGAGACATCTTTCCGCCCCGGGCGGCGCTGGCCGTGGTCTGCCTCAACTTCATCCTCGACGCGGTGATCAGCACCACGGCTCTGGCCACCAACATCTACGTGCGGGAACTGGCCTCGGATCAGGATGAACTCACCTCGACCCTCTCCACGGGCATCTCCATCAACCACCTCATCGCCATCCTCTCCGCCCCCATCGGCGGCTGGATCTGGATGAGGTTCGGCATCGGATACCTCTTCACCTTCTCGGCGGTCATGGCGGTCTGCAACACGCTCTTCGCCATGACGCTCCCGAAACCGGAAAAAAAGAAAGGCGGCGACGCATGACGACACTGCTCATCGCGCTGGCGATCCTGATGATCGCGCTGGCGCTGCTCATAAACGATCCCGCGCCCCGGAAGAAGATCCCTCTGCTCCTCACGGAACGCATTTACGCCGCGCCGGGACTGGAATGCAACCTCTATTTCAACAACATCGTCACCACGGTCAACGTCCGGAACTACGCCTTCGAAGTCGTCTGCGACATAGGGCGCACAGACGCCGACCGCTGGCGGGCCGTGCCGGAGGAAAAAGACGTCGGCGACCATCGGCTCACGGTCCGCGTCTACGATGAAAACGGCCTCGCCGCCGAGGGCGTCACCACCGTCACCGTCGCCGCTCCCGTGAAAAAGGAGCGGGAGCTTTCTCTGCTTCTCATCGGCGCAAGTCAGACGGCGGCGGTGGGATATCCCGAACGGGTCCATGAGCTCATGATGAAGGAAGAAAACATAAGATTTTCCATGGTCGGCACCAATTCCGGCGGCTACGCCGATCCCGTTCCGGGAGGCGTCGCCCACGAGGGGTACGGCGGCTGGGGCTGGAACACCTTTTTCACCAGCTGGGGCATCGACGAATCCCGGGACAACGACGGACTGCACCCCCGCCGCCCCTGGATCCGCAACAGCCGCTTCCTCTTTCCCGACGGCGACGGCTTCAAATTCGATTTCGCACAGTACTGTCGAAAATACAATCAGGGAAAATATCCCGACACCATCGTCATCACCCTGGGGATCAACAATATTTTCTGCGCGAAATCCGACGGGGAAGTCGACGCGGCGTGGCGGAAAGAGATCTATCCCTACATGAAAAAGATGGTTTCCGAATTCAGAAGGTGCAATCCGCAAGTTCACATCGCCTTCTGCACACTGACGCCCGGCGCGTGGTCTCAGGACGCTTTCGGCAGCAGCTATCAATGCAGTTACACCCTGTGGCGGTGGCGGCTCAATCATCTCAGGTTTTACGGAAAACTTGCGGACGCCGCAAAGAAATTCCACGTGGGACTCATCCCCCTGCACGCCGTCGTCGACGGAGCCCACGGATTTCCCGAGGAAGCGGAAAAGGTCAATCAGTGCAGCGAGGAGACCGTTTCGCGTCAGATCAACGCCATGCACCCCAACCCCTCCGGTTACGCCCAGATGGGCGACTGCGTCTTCGCCTACCTCAAAAATCTCTGCGCCCGCTAAGGGAGGTATGAGGTATAAGAGATGAGTTGCTATGGTAAAAGAAAAGCAGCAACCGGGAGTAAAAAAAGTGGCTGAACCTTAAAAAGTGTGTTACTGTAGATAGGGCGACGGCGGCTGGAGACGTCTCGCAACAGAAATCACACTCAATTAGAAAGGA